>JADCJE010000087.1 GCA_020247305.1 Phycisphaerales bacterium
CCGACGTGCTGCTCGGCCCGGCGGCGAAGGCCGACGCGCTCGGCCTGCAGAAGGGGCTCAACGCCACCCTCATGGACGACCGCCAGCAGGCGCTGCTGTGGCGGCTCGTCGAGGCCGTGGTGCGCAACCTGCGCCCCGAATTCGCCGAGGCCGAGCTACGGCGCTACGCGTGGCAGCGGCCGACGCTGCACTTCGCGTGGCTGGGCGGCGAGCGCCGCGGCGAGGGCCACTACTGGCGCGTGCAGGGCGTCACGTTCGCGATCGAGTACGACAACACACAGAACGACGCCAACCACGTGCACGTCGTGTGGCGCGACCAGGAGCGCGACTTCGGCCAGGACCCGCTGCGCGCTCACCTGGAGCGCGACCACCGGTGAGGCGAACAGGCCGCGCCGGCGGCGGGCCGCTCACTGCGCCGCGTCGCGCAGCGCCTTCTTGGTGATCTTGCCCGACCCCGTGCGCGGCAGCGCGTCGATGAAGCGCACGTCCTTCGGCGCCTTGTAGTGCGCGATGCGCGCCTTGCAGAAGGCGATCAGCTCGTCGGCCGTCGCGGCCGTGCCGGGGCGCAGCACGACGGCGGCGACGACGCGTTCGCCCCAGTGCGGATCGGGCAGGCCGAACACGGCGCACTCCAGGATCGCGGGGTGCGCGTACAGCACGTTCTCGACCTCGACCGAGTAGACGGCCTCGCCGCCCGTCTTGATGACGTCCTTCTTGCGGTCGACGATGTCGACGTAGCCGTGCGCGTCGATCGTCGCGAGGTCGCCGGTGCGCAGGAAGCCGTCGGCGTCGAACGCCGCGGCGGTGGCCTCGGGGTTGCGCCAGTAGCCGGGCGTCACGGTAGCGCCCTTGACGCGGATCTCGCCGACGGCGACGCCGTCGGCCTTCACCGGTGCACCGGCGTCGTCGACGACCTGCAGCGTGACGCCGAGGAACGGCCGGCCGGTCTTGCACTTCATGCGCAGCTGCTCGTCGGGCGGCAGCTGCTGCGCCGCCGGCGTGAGCAAGCTGAGCGTCAGGTACGGGCTCGTCTCGGTCATGCCGTACGTCTGCACGTAGTCGCAGCGGAACGTCGCCAGGATCCGGCGCACGACGTCGGGCGCGATCGGCGCACCGCCGCTCAGCATCGCGCGCAGCGCGTAGCGGCGCTCGCCAGCGCCCGGCGCCTTGACCATGAGGTTGAGCATCGTCGGCACGAGGTTGGTGATGGTGACGCGCTCGCGGGCGAGCAGGTCGAGCGCCGCCTCGGGCGTGAAGTGCGGCAGGAACACGTGCTGGCCGCCGACGGCGGTGATCGCGAACGTCGCCCACGCGTCGGCGAGGTGGAACATCGGCGCGATGTGCGCCCAGGTGTCGGTCGCCGACAGGCCGAGTTCCTGCACGGCCGCGCGCGCGTGCGTGCAGACGTTGCGGTGGGTGAGCACGACGCCCTTCGGCGCGCCGGTCGTGCCGCTGGTGTAGTAGAGGTGCGCGGGGTCGTCGTCGGCGGCGAGCGGCAGCGGGTCGGACAGCGGCGTGCCGGCGGCGAGCGCGTCGGCGGTGCGCATCGCGCCGTGCGGCAGCCCGCCGCCGAGCGCTTCGGCGAGTTCGCCGGCGCGCCCGTCGTGGGCCGCGTCGTGCAGCAGCGACACCGCGCCGGCGTGGCGCAGGATGTTCGCCTGCTCGCCGACGGACAGGCGGGTGTTGAGCGAGACCAGGATCGCGCCGGCGGCGGCGACGCCGAAGTACGCGAGCAGGTGGTCGAGCTCGTTGTGCATCAGCACGCCGACGCGGTCGCCGGGGCGCACGCCGCGCGCGTGCAGCGCGCCGCCGAGCTGGCGCGCGAGGCGCTCGGCGGTGGCGTAGTCGACGACGCGCGCTTCCTGGCGCATGCCGGCGACCGCGCCGTGGCGTCGCGCGGCATCGGCGAGGAAGTCGAAGACGTTCACGGCGACGGTGTAGCGCGCGTCGGCGTCGTTGTCGCCGCCGCGGTTGTGCGCCAGAGCGCGCGCGGCTCCAATCCGCCGCCCGATGTCCGAACTGCCGACAGCGCCGCCTCCGGACGAGCCGACGGACACGCACGCGTCCCCGCCCGCCACCGCACCGACCGGCGAGACGCATCCGCCGCTGCCCGTCCTCTTCCTCGACGAGGACTTCGTCGCGGTCAGCAAGCCGAGCGGCTTGCTCGTGCATCGCGACGAGCACCACCCGCACGCGCCGGCGGCGCTGCAGACGGTGCGCGACCAGTTGCAGAAGCACCTCTACCCGTTCCATCGCCTCGACCGCGCGACGTCCGGCATCCTGCTGTTCGGCTTCTCGCGCCGCGCCGCCGCCGCGCTGCAGGAGTCGCTCGCCGCGCCGGATGCGCGCAAGGAGTACGCCGCGCTGCTGCGCTATCCGGGCAGCGACGCTGCGCTCGGCGCGCAGTGGACGTGCGACCGGCCGCTGCACGACGACAAGGACGTGGCGCGCGCGTGCCGCACCGACTTCGCGGTGGTGGAGGAGTACGACCGCTGCGCGCTGGTGCAGTGCCTGCTGCACAGCGGCCGCTACCACCAGATCCGGCGCCACGCCAACCACTGCGGCCGCCACGTGCTCGGCGACACGACGCACGGCAAGGGCCGCATCAATGCGTTCTTCCGCGAGCGCTTCGGCCTCGACCGCCTGTTCCTGCACCTGCAGCGCGTCGTGCTGCGCCACCCGCGCACCGGCGAACCGCTCGAACTCGTCGACCCGCTGCCCGCCGCGCTCGCCGCGGTGCTCGACCGGCTGCGGCAGGCCCCGCGTCCGGTGGCGGACGACCCGGGTTCGGCGGCTGGCTAGGCGGACGGCGCGTCGGCCGGTGCGCCCCGGGTGGGTCCAGGCGGGAGGGAAAGGCCTTGACTGGACCCCGGCGGTCGTGATTATGGCTCGCAGCGCTCGGTATTTGTACGGTAAGGCCGTACAAGTGCTGCTGAGGCGCGTCGCGCGTGCAAACGCAAGTATCTGAGGAATAACAACTTGGATCATGCCCGCCGCGGCGTCCCCGGTTGCTGTCGAGCGCAACAGGTGCACCCAGCCCCAGAGGGATGTCCTCCCTCGACCAGGGACTCCGTAATGAATCAGAAGAAAAAGTACGCGCTGGCCGGCGGCTATTGCCTCTACGCCCCCCGCTTCCCCCGCTTCGCGGAGAGCCCCGGGTTCCCGGACGAGGCGTGCATCAGCAACGCCAACCTGCCGTCCGTCTTCTTCCTGGCGTTCGTCGAGAAGGGCAAGCCGCTGGCAATGCAGTTCCGCGGCCAGGTCGCCGAGGACGGCCGCGTGACCGCGACGTTCGAAGAGCCGGGCGGCCTCAAGGTCGTCGAGAAGCGCTTCCTCGCGCAGGACGACCGCTTCGTCAGCGAGCTCGAACTGACCAACGCCGGCAAGGCCGACCGCGAGATCACCGTCGTGCAGTGGACGACGACGGATCCCGAGGGCGAGCCGGTGTCGCTCGAAGGCGACAGCTTCCGCATCCGCCGCCTGCTCAAGGACGGCAACAAGAGCGAGGTGCCGGCGGACATCCACTACAACAGCCCCGACAGCAAGGGCGCGCGCTGCCTGCAGGCGTTCTTCGCCGAGGGCGGCAGCGATCGGCCGGACTACGAGGAGACGCCGTGGTTCGAGTACGAGCTGATGCCGACGCCGCGCGCCAAGCGGCCGATGGAGAAGCCGAGCCCGATCGTCGCCGGCTCGCGCGTGTACGCCGGCCTGTTCCGGCCGGTGGTCCTCAAGGCTGGCGGCAAGGCCTCGCACCGCTTCGAGGCGCACGTCATCTTCAAGGGCAAGGGCCTCAACTTCCGTTCGCGCCGCCCCGAGCAGAAGGACGAGATCGGCTGGGCGTCGTTCTGGGACAAGGTGCCGAAGTTCCACTGCGACAACAAGGAGCTGGAGCGCGTCGTCAAGCACCGCTTCGAGCTGCTGTACTACCTGCGCCAACCGCACGGTGCTGGCCTGTTCAGCGCGCCGGCGGTGTGCGAGGGCAACGGCCCGTTCCACCAGCCGTCGGCGTTCAGCGCGCCGGCGATCATGCGCGAGGCGCGCTGGCTGCAGGATCCAGCGCTCGCCCGCGGCTGCCTCAAGACGTTCTTCGAGAACATCCACCACAACGGGCAGGTGCCGGGCCGCGTCTACATGACCGGCCTCGACGCCAACGACTTCTTCCACGCCGACTGGGGCGGCGGCTTCGAGTCCCTCGACGCCATCCACCCGGACAAGGCGACGAAGAAGGCGGTGCTGATGGCGATGCAGCGCTACGTGAAGTGGCTCGCCAACAACCGCGACCCGGAGGGCAGCGGCCTCACCGACATCGTCAACCACTTCGAGGCCGGCCAGGAGTTCTCGCGCCGCTACACGGTGATCGACGACAAGGCCGACCGCGCCATCGAGTTCACCGAGCAGTTCCGGCTCAAGGGCATCGACGCGTCGGTGTTCCGCTACCGGATGGTGAAGTGGCTGTACAAGGTCGCCGAGGAGATCCAGGAGAAGGCGATGGCCAACCGCTTCCAGGCGGAGGCCGAGGTCATCCTGGACACCATCCGCAAGAAGATGTGGGACGAGAAGGCGGGGCTCTTCATGGACCTCGACCCCGACAACCGCCGCAAAACCAACGTCAAGGCGGCCGTCGGCTTCTACCCGCTGGCGACCGACATCCCGAACCAGAAGCAGGTCGACCGCATGCTCGACACGCTGTCGAGCCGCGAGGACTTCTGGACCAAGTACCCGGTCCCGAGCATCTCGGTCAGCGACTCGACCTTCGACGGCGCGGGCCGCTGGAAGGGCACGCGCAAGAACTGCCCGTGGAACGGCCGCGTCTGGCCGGTCATCAACACGCACATCCTCGAAGGCCTGACGTACTGGGCCGAGCGCGGCAACAAGCGCGCGCAGAAGCTCGCCAACGAGCTGCTGAAGAAGACCGTGTCGATGCTCAGCGGCGCGTGCGAAGGCGTCGAGACGGCGAGCAGCTTCGAGCACTACAGCCCGGAGACGGGCATCGGCTCGCGCTACCGCGGCGTCAACCTGCACCTCAACGCGTTCGTGCTCGACAACATCTTCCGCATCGCCTGCGGCTTCGCGATCCGCTACGGCGAGGTGCAGGACGACCCGATCGGCGAGGCGATCGACTTCAAGCTGACGGGCATGCCGCTCGGCAACAAGCTGTTCGACGTCGACCGCAAGAACGGCCGCCTGCGCGTGCAGCCGCACTAGCGGCCTGCGTCACGGCAGGCCACGCCGCCCGGCACGCGCACCACAGCCGCCGGTCGCTCTGCTGCTGCACCTCCGTCTGCCGGGCCCTGCTGCCCTGCTCTTCTCTGCTCTGTGCTCTCTGTGTTCTCTGTGGTGGTTCTGCTTCAGCAGCCGCAGAAAGGAACCACAGGGAGCACAGAGGACACGGAGGCCAGACACCAAGAGCACGGCAGCAAGCCGCGCCCAGAAGTCGCTCTGCCGCGCCATCGACGCACGCTGCCACCGCGCGCCGCCGCCGCGGATAGGATCGCCGCGTGCGCCTGCTCGGCCCGCTCGCCCTGTTCGCCTTCGGCCTGTTGCTGCGCCTGCTGTTCCAGGCGGCGACGCCGGATGGCGGGGTCGGCTGGCACGTCGGCTTCCAGGGCGATGCGCCGGCGTGGCAGGACCTCGCGGCGCGCCTCGCGCAGGGCGTGCCCGACGTCGAACTGACGCTGCCGCTGCGGCCGCCTGGGATGATCCAGGGCCTCGCGTGGCTGTGGAACGGCGAAGGCGCGACCGTCGGCCCGGTGCGGCTGCTGTTCGTCGTGCTCGGCGCCGCGACCGCGCCGCTGCTGTGGCTGCTGCTGCGTCCGCTCGTGCCAGCATCGGTCGCGTGGCTCGCGGCCATTCTGTGCGCGGCGTCGACCAACCTGCTGCTGCTGTCGAGCGGCCTGCACGTCGAGACGCCGTACCTCGCGGGCACGCTGCTGGCGCTGCTCGCGCAGCGCGGGCTGGCGGGCGAACGGCCGGCGCGGGCGGCGATCGGCTGCGGCCTGCTGCACGGTCTGCTGTGCCTGCTGCGCGCCGAGCACCTCGTCGTCGCCGCGGCGCTCGCTGCCGCGGCGCTGGCGTCCGGCGCGCGCTGGCGCGCGCTGCTGCTCGCGGCGCTGGCGATGGCGGCGCCGATCGCGCCGTGGCAGTTGCATGTCAACCAGCAGGTGGCGCTCGCCAACGGCGGCGCGCCGCCGCTGCCGCCGACCGCCGTCGTCTGGGAGGACGACGCGCTCGCCGCGCTGCGTGCGCTGCCCGGCTTCGCGCAGCTGCGCGTGCACCGCTTCGTCAGCGCCACGCTGCAGGTCCGCGGCCGCGACCGCGTCGCCGCGGCCGACCTCGGCATTGTGCGCGAGGCCTACGGCTGCACCCCGGAGCCGCTGCGACCTTCGTTCGTCGCGCTGCAGGGCGCGTTCTCGTTCTGGCTCGCGTGCTCGCCCGAGTCGCAGGGCGGCCACTCGCGCCTCTGCCTCGATCGGCCGCCGCCGCTGCTCGGCGGCGACGCGCGGTACCCGCCGGGCGCGCGCGACGACCGGCCGCGCGGCGGCGCCTTCCGCCTCGACTACCCGCCGCACCTCGACGTGTTCGTGCACGGCTACGCGCGCGGTGTCGCCGAGCTCGCTGCCGATCCGGCCGGCGCGCTGCGGCGGCTGTGGCAGAAGGCCTGCTACGCCGCCGCCGGCCTGACCGGCGGGCTCGGCGGCGCGGCCCTGCCGATCGGTCTGTCGGGCGAACGGCCGGCGGTCGACCTGGTGCTCGCGACCGGCTGGTGGGCGACGGCGTGGCGCGCGCTCGTGCTCGCCCTCGCGCTCACCGGCCTGTGGCGGCTGCGCGCGGTGCGCGGACTGTGGCCGCTCTACATGTTCGCCGCGATCCGCCTGCTGCTGGTCGCGGCGTTCTTCGGCCACGCCCGCCACGGCGCGCTGGCGCTGCCGGTGGTGGCGCTCGGCGTCGCCGCCGCCGCGCACGCGCTCGCCGTGCGCACCGGCCGCGCACGCTGGCTGCCGTGGACCGCGGCCGGGCTCGCGGCGCTGCTGCTCGCGGTCGAACTGTGGCGCGCGCGCGGCGTCGACGTGCGGTTCGACGGCCGGCCGTTCACGCAGGCCCCGGCCGGCGTCGCCGACCACGGTCCGCACGCGATCACGTTCCACTGACCGCGGCGCGCGCTATCGTCGCCGGCGTGACGACCTTCGCCGACGTCCAAGCCGCCGCCGAGCGCATCGCAGGCCACGTGCACCGCACGCCGATCTTCACCAACCGCACGCTCGACCACGAGCTCGGCGCGCATGTGTTCTGCAAGGCGGAGAACCTGCAGAAGGTCGGCGCCTTCAAGGCGCGCGGCGCCTGCAACGCGGTGATGGCGATGGACGCGGCGAGCGCGCGGCGCGGCGTGCTGACGCACAGCAGCGGCAACCACGGCGCGGCGCTGGCGTGGGCGGCGGCCGCGCGCGGCGTCGCCTGCGTCGTGGTGATGCCCGAGACCGCGCCGAAGGTGAAGATCGTCGCCGTGCGCGGCTACGGCGCGGAGGTGGTGCTGTGCAGGGCCGCCGACCGCGACGTGGTGAGCGCGCGGCTGGTGCAGGAGCGCGGCATGACGATGGTGCATCCGTTCGAGGATCCGTTCGTCATCGCCGGCCAGGGCACCGCCGCGCTCGAACTGATGGCCGACGTGCCCGACCTCGACGTCGTCGTCGTGCCGGTGGGCGGCGGCGGGTTGTGCGCGGGCACCGCGGTGGCCGTGCGCGCGCTGCGGCCCGAAGCGTGGATGCTGGGGGCCGAGCCCGCGGTCGTCGACGACGCCGCGCGTTCGCTCGCGACCGGCGTGCGCCAGCCGCGCGTGCTCGACCCCAAGACCTGGGCCGACTGCCTGATGGCCGGCCTCGGCGCGCCCAACTTCGCGCTGCTGCAGCAGCACCGCGTCTGCATCGTCACCGTCAGCGAGGACGCGATGGTCGACGGCGCGCGCTGGTTCCTGGAGCGCATGAAGCTCGTCGTCGAGCCGGGCTCGGCCACCGTGCTGGCCGCGCTGCGCAAACTCGGCGACGCCGTGCGCGGCAAGCGCATCGGCGTGGTGCTGACTGGCGGCAACACCGACTTCGCGTGGTTGGCGCGCTGACGGCCCCGTGCCTCAACGGATCGCCGCGACCAGCGCCTGCGCGAGGCTCCAGGCCACGGCGGCGGCGGTCGGCGGCAGCAGCGCCACGGCGAGCGGGCCGAAGCTCGGCGGCTCGAACGCGCCGTCCTGGCCGACGCGCGGCGTGATCGGCAGGTCGTCGAGCTTCACGACGGCCTTGGCGCCGGGGACGTGCGCCAGCACCGTCGTCGCGCCGAGCGGGCCGAACCGCGTGCTGCGCACGCGCAGTTCCTGTCCGGCGCCGATGGCGTCGGTGTAGCGGTAGGTCAGCCGGTGCACGCGCTTGTTGTTGATCTGCGTGTTCGTGCGTTCGGCGGCGACCAGCGTGCCGTGCACGAATTCGCCGTCGCGCAGGACACGGGCGCGGCGCCAGCCGGCCCATGCGCCGGCGACGACGAGGCCAGCGCCCAGGACCGGGAAGGCGAACACGAAGCGCACCGAGGCGGGCATCGGGGCGCTGCGCATGCCGACGGCGCGCGCGCGCGGCGGGTCGCCGGGCAACCACTCGATCGCGATCTCGGCGCCGGGTGCAGGCGGCGTTGCGTCGGTGTACGCGGTCGCGACGTGGCGCGGTTCGCTCGCCGGCCACTCGAAGACCACGCGGCGCACGCGCCGGCCGTTGACCCTGCCGCCGGTCGCCTCGACCGTCGTCACGCGGCCGAGCCCGCGCTGGGCGTCATCGCCGAACGGATCGACCAGCGGCTCGCTGAACGCCGCGAACACCATCGCCACCACGAGGCCGATGCTGCCGATGATCCAGCCGAAGAAACCCAGCGGATGGCGCAGCATCAGCACGGCCTGCAGCGATGGCGGCAGGCCCCGCGGCGGCGGCGGCAGCGGCGGATCGGCAGCGTGGGGCATCGCCGCAATCTACGCCGTTCCTCGTGGATGGCCCGCTGCCAAGATCGCAGGTGGCCGGATGGCCCGTGGCGGCGGCGGGCGGACTGGGCGATGGTGTCGACTCGCCGCGGCCAACCGGCCGCGCGGAGGAACCCATGCCCGGCATCCTGCTCACGACCGACCTGTCCGACGAATCGAAGCGCGCCTTCGCGCCCGTGCGCGAACTCGCCAAGCGGCTGCAGCTCGACGTGACGCTGCTCGCCGTGATGGAGGAGCCGCTGCTCGGCGCCGCGCCCGGCGGCGTGTTCGCGCAGTTTCCCGACCGCGAACGGGTGCGCGCCGACTGGCAGCGCGGCCTCGACCGCGCCGCCGGCGACCTCGGCCGCGACGTCTGCAAGCAGACGCTGGTCGGCGAAGGGGCCGACGTCGCGCGCGCGATCTGCACGGCGGCGGCGGCCAACGGCATGTCGT
The DNA here is from genome assembly GCA_020247305.1 of Phycisphaerales bacterium. GTDB lineage: Bacteria > Planctomycetota > UBA1135 > UBA1135 > UBA2386 > UBA2386. Next base: position 9,440 of record JADCJE010000087.1, read on the forward strand.
ACATCGCGATGGCGACGCACGGCCGCTCCGGCCTGCGCCGCCTGCTGCTCGGCTCGGTCGCCGAGGCCGTCGTGCGGCACGCGACGGTGCCGGTGCTGCTCTACCCGCCGAGCGCGGGCTGAAGCGCGCGGCGCGGAGTCTGCGCCGCGAACGGCCACGCCGCGTAGCCACGCGCCGGATCGGCGCGCGCGCCATGGCGCAGATTCCTGGCGGTCGCGCGTCGCGCCGTCAGCTCCTGCCCGCCGGCGCCCACGCCTGCGCGCGGTGCACGAAGTACGCGACGCCGAGCACCGGCGCGACGAAGTTGAGCAGCGGCACGAGCGACAGGCCGGCGAGCGCGCAGCCGCTGACCAGCAGCGCCAGACGGTGCCGCTGCCGCAGGTCGCGCGCGGCGGCGACGTCGAGCCGCCGCAGCGCGACCAGCTCGAAGTGTTCGCGGCCGAGCAGCCAGCCGTTGCCGAGCACCCACGCGAATGGGTAGAGCGCCGGCAGCAGGCCGAACACGAGCAGCGCGACGTTCACGGCGACGACGAGCACGAGGAAGCGCGCGCTGGCCGCGAGCGCGGCGAACAGCGGCAGCCCGCGCGCCGGGTGCAGGCCGGGGTAGTGGCGCGCTTCGACGAGGCGCGCGACGCGCTCCAGGAACAGCGCGACGAACGCGCACGCGACCAGCGGGAAGGTGAACCACGCCAGCAGCAGCACCGCCGAACCGCCGAGCCACGCGAGCCACCACGGCGCGTTGGCGGCGTCGTAGCCGAGCCAACCGACGACCACGGCGTCGAGGCCCCACCACAGCGCGAAGAAGCAGGCGGCGGACAGCGAAGCGCTGATCGCCAGCACGCCGGCGATGCGCGGCGCGAACAGGTCGCCGAGGGCGCGGTAGAGGGAGCGCAGCATGGTGGGGGGGCGCGGTGGTGGGAGGGCGATCAGGGGCGTGCGCAGGCGCAGGTTGCTTGGCCGGCGTCGCCGGTTGCGTCGACTGTGGCCGGGCGACGTTCACCGGGCGGGCGGTCGAGGCGCGGCTGCGGCAGTATGCCCGCCGTCCGCTGTGGGTCGCACGGCAGGAGCCGCGTGAGGCCGGGGTCTGCAGCGTTGCCGCAGCGCTCGGTGGGAGAAGCCTGGACGGCCGCGGACGTCGCCGGTTTCGCAGACTCCTTGCCCCCGGTCGACCACTTGCAGGTGGCCACGCCGGCCGCCCCGAACGCAGACGGCGATCGCCGCCTGCCAGCCGCGCGCGGGACCCCCCCTCCTTGCGGGGCCGGCATGGATGTTCCGAAATGTTGTACGATGAAAATTCCCATCAACGTTATGTAACTCATGCCGGCCGCACAGCACACCCTGAACCTGGCCCGCCGCCTCGGCATCCTGCGGTCGAAGGACCTGGCTCCTCATGGCATCGCGCGCACGTACTTGCGACGACTCTGCGAGCAGGGCCGCTTGCGCCGCGTCGGCCGCGGTCTCTATGCGACGGCTGACGGGCCCCGATCGCCGCAGGACACGCTGGCGGTGATCGCGCGGCGCGTGCCCGATGCAGTGGTCTGCCTGCTGTCGGCTCTGCGGATCCACGACCTGACGACCCAGTCGCCGTTCGAGGTCTGGATCGCGATTCCGCGCCGTGCGCGCACGCCGAAGCTCGACGACGTGCCCGTGCGCGTCGTCCGCATGGCGCCGGACGTCCTCGCCGCTGGCGTCGTCGCCGTGAAGATCGACGGCGTCGCTGTGCCCGTCTTCGACCTGGAGAAGACGGTGGTCGACTGCTTCCGCTTCCGCTCCCGCATCGGGCTCGACGTCGCGCTGGAGGCGCTGCGCGAATACGTGCGGCAGCCGCAGCGCCGGCTGGAGCGCTTGCTGCGCTACGCCCAGATCGGGCGCGTGCGCAAGTCGATCCAGCCCTACCTCGAGGCGCTGCTTTGACGAAGGCGCCGAAGGACCTCGGCGCGTCCATGCAGGCTCGACTGCGCAACCTCGCGCGCCAGCGCGGCGAGGATGTTCAGGGCCTGCTCATGCAGTTCGTGCTGGAGCGATTGCTGCATCGGCTGGCTGCGTCCGCGCACGCAGGGGACTTCGTGCTCAAGGGCGCGATGTTCTTCGCGGCGTGGACCAGCACCCCGCACCGCGCCACGCGCGATCTCGATCTGCACGGGACGGGATCGCCGAGTCGTGAGCGGCTGGTCGAGGTCTTCCGCGCCGTCGCCGCGACGGCCGTCGAGCCCGATGGCGTGACCTTCCTCGCCGCGACCGTGCGCGCGAGCCGCATCCGCGACGACCAGCCGTATCAGGGCATCCGGGTGACGCTCACCGCAGTCATGGCGACGGCGCGCATCGGCGTACAGGTCGACGTCGGCTTCGGCGACGCCGTGCATCCAGCGCCCGTCAAGCTGCAATAGCCATCCCTCCTGGGCCTCCCGACGCCACGCCTTCGCGCCTACCCGCGGGAGGCGGTCGTCGCCGAGAAGTTCCATGCCATGGTCGCGCTCGGCGAGCTGAACAGCCGGATGAAGGACTTCTACGACCTCAGCGTGCTCGCCGGCGGCTTCCGTTTCGACGGCGCGCGGCTCGGCGCGTCCATCCGTGCGACATTCGATCGACGCGCCACGGATCTGCCGATCGAGCAACCGATCGCCATGCGTCGGGAGTTCGCCGCACTGCCGGGCAAGGACGCCCAATGGCGCGCGTTCGTGCGGCGTAGCCGCCTGCTCGACGGGGCCGTGCCGCTCGTCGACGTCGTCGGCCGCCTCCGCGAATTCCTGTGGCCGATCGTTGGCGCGCTCGTCGTCGGCGCGGCCCCGCCGACGACGTGGCAGCCCGGCGGTCCATGGAGGTGAAGGACGCCGCCGCCGGCGTCAGCCCGCCGCGCTGCCGACCAGCGCCTCGATCGCGGCGCGTTCCTTCGGCACGGACGCGCTCAGCACCTCGTGGCCGGTCTCGGTGCACAGCACGTCGTCTTCGATGCGGATGCCGCCGAAGCCGCGGCCGCCGTGCATGCCGAGGAACTTCTCGGCGCGCGCGAAGTCGACCATGCCCTTGAACTGCTTGCGGAAGGCGGCGTCGCGCAGGATCGCCGGCACGAAGTAGATGCCGGGCTCGATCGTGAAGCACATGCCCGGATCGAGGTCGAGGTCCATGCGCAGGTAGCCGAGGCCGAACTGCTGGCTGCGCACGCGGCCCGGGCCGTAGCCGACCTGGTCGCCGAACGCCTCCATGTCGTGCACGTCCAGCCCGAGCAGGTGGCCGGTGCCGTGCGGGTAGAACACGGCGTGCGCGCCCTTCTCGACGAGGTCGTCGACCTTGCCGCGCAGCAGGCCCATCTGCACGAGGCCGTCGGCGAGCGTGCGGCACGCGATCATGTGCAGGTCGCGGTAGCGCACGCCGGGCTGCACGGCGGCGATCGCCGCCTTCTCGGCCGCCAGCACGACGTCGTAGACCTCGCGCGCCTCGACGCCGAACACGCCGCTCGCCGGCCACGTGCGCGTGACGTCGGCGCACCAGCCGCTCGGGCGCTCGGCGCCGGCGTCGAGCAGCACGAGGTCGGTGTCGTGCAGGACGTTGGCGTGCGAATGGTTGTGCAGCACCTCGCCGCGGACCGACAGGATGTTGTTGTACGCCGGCACGCAGCCGTGGCGCGCGAACGCGCCCTCGACGACGCCGACGAGTTCCTGCTCGCGCACGCCGGGCCGCGTCTTCGCCATCGCGCCGACGTGGGCCTCGCGCGTGACCGCGACCGCGAGGCGCATCTCGGCGAGCTCCTCGGGGCTGCGGTGGTTGCGCAGGCGCGCGACCGCCGCGATCAACGCCGGGTCGCCGCACTTGGTGTTGTCGAAGAAGTCGAGCTGCTCGCCGGTGATCGCCAGCGCCTCGGCGGTCGCGCGCGGGTCGGCCGTCGCGATGGTGCGCACGGCGCGCTTGCCGAGCTTCTTGCGCACGATTGCCGCGAGGTCGGCCCGCTTCTCGACCGTGTTCACGCCGACGAGCTTCTTGACCTCGGCGAAGCCCGGCACCGTCCCGTGCCACAGCGCATCGGTGGCCGTGCGTTCGTCGAGGAACAGCGTCACGCTGCCGTCCTTCGGGTCGAACAGCGCGGCGGCGTTGGGCTCGGCGTGCGCGAAGAAGAACAAGAACGTGCTGTCGGCGCGGAACGGGCTCCAGTTCGCCGGGTAGTTGCGCGAGATCCACCCGCCCGCCATCAGCAGGACGGGGTTCTCGATCACGGCGAGGAACTCGGCGCGGCGGCGCTTGCAGTGGGCGTGGGTCGGCATGACCCCGGGCAGCGTAGGCGGCGGCAGCCGCGGGCGCATGGGTGGAGGTGCGCAGGCGGGCCAACGCCGGGTCCCCCGCATACGCCACGTCGCGGCGGCGCCCTTCGCGGCGCGCGCGCCGGTGGATGCGGCAGCGGCCGGATGCAGGCAGGAAACCGCAGCGCCCCGACCGGCTGCGCGCCGCTGCGAGGGCGTTTGCATCTTCGTTGCCGCGCGCCGCGAATCTCGCGCGTCACGTGCACGCGGCGGCCTCGGCCCGACGCGCGGCGTGCACGCGGCGCAGCGCCGCACCGTGCGGGTGCCTCTTGCTGCCGCTTCGATCCCCACCGTGCTCCCGGTCGACGACCAGGGGCGCCTTCGCTGCAGGCGCGCCGCAACGCGCCCCCACCTCCGATGAACGCCAAGTTGCTCGCTGTCCTTCTCGCCGCGCTGGTCGCCGGTTCCCTGTGGTTCGCGCTCGCGCCGACTACGTCGCCAGCGCCCGTCGCCGCGACGGCAGATCCGATCGTCGACGCGACGTCGGCGCCGGCCACTCCGGCCACTCCGGCCGCGCCGGTCGTGACCGCGCAGGGCGCGGGCGCTGCGGCGCGCTCCGGCGACGACGCGGGGCGCACCGCCGCCGAGCCGGTCGCGGCCGTGGTTGGAGCTGGCAACGTGCTCGTGCGCGGCCGCGTCGTCGACGCGGCCGGCGCTGCGCGCGCCGGCGTCGAGCTCGTGCTGACGACGAGGGCCGCGATCGACTTCGACGACGACTTCGTCTTCGAAGCGTTCGCCCGGTCGTCGGCCGCGACGCCGGAAGCGCCGCGCGCCCGCAGCGGCGACGACGGGCGCTTCGCCGTCGCCTTGCCCCGCGATCGCAACGGCGCGCTCGGCGTGGCCGACGCCGACCTCGTCTTCCTCGCCGGCAGTGCGCCGCGCGTGCGCGGCGGCAAGGGCGACCAGGACCTCGGCGACGTCGCGGTCGTGCGGGCCTCGGTCGTGCGCGGCCGCGTGCAGGACGAAGCGGGCGCGCCGCTCGCCGACGTCCGCGTCGACGCCGACCGCGGGCTCTTCGGACCGATGGGGCGCGGCGGCGTCCGCTCGGCGGCCGACGGCTCGTTCACCGTCGCGGCGTTGGCCCCGGGCGCGCTGACGCTGCGCGCCGGGCTCGCCGGATACCTGCCGAGCAGCCAGGAACTCGAACTGCAGGCCGAGGAGCAGCGCGACGGCCTCGTCGTCACGCTGCGCACCGGCAAGGCGATCGCCGGCCGCGTCGTCGACGACCGCGGCGTCGGCGTCGCCGGGATCCGCGTCGGCTTCAACCGCACGGAGATGCGCGGCGGCATCGGCTTCGAGCGCTTCGTCACCGAAGAAGCCGCGACGACGGACGCCAACGGTTGGTTCGCGCTCGCCGGGCTGGGCGACGACGCGGTCACGCTGCGCGCCGTGGGCAAGGAGCACGCGCCGGCGACGATGGCCGAGGTCGCCGTCGGCACGATGGACGTGCTGCTGCGCGTCGAGCGCTTCGGGGCGATCGAGGGCGTGCTGGTCGGCGCCGACGGTGCGCCGATCGCCGGCAGCGAAGTCCGGCTTGGCGGTCCGGGTGACGGCTTCGAGTTCCTCGGCGACGTCGACCAAGGCGGCGGCGTCGCGAGGACGCGCAACGGCGCGGCGCGCAGCGGTGCCGACGGCGCGTTCCGCATCGAGGGCGTGAAGCCCGGCGCGGTGACGATCCGCGCCACCGGCAAGGGCCATCGGCCGGCGCGGCTCGACGGTGTGCAGGTCGCTGCCGCGCAGACGAGCAAGGGCGTGCGCCTCGTCGCCGACCGCGGCGCGATCGCGCGCGTGCGCGTCGTCGACGCCGCCGGCGTCCCGGTCGCCGGCGCGAAGGTGCGCATCGACAAGCCGTCGCCGCGCGGCCAGGGCATGACGGTCGGCGCCGACGGCTCGATGCAGGTCTCGATCCAGTCGACGACCGTGGTCACCGACGGCGACGAGACGCAGTTCATGGGGCCGACCGCGCTCGGCCGCGCCACGACCGACGCCGACGGCCGCTGCGAGATCCCGGGCCTGCCGGCGGGTGACGTCGAGGTGCAGGCGACGCACCCGGACCACGCCGCGGCGCTGCCGGCGGCCACCGTGCTGCCGGCGACGGGCGGCGTCGACGTGCAGCTGGCGTTGCGCCAACCGGGCTTCGTCGCCGTCACCGTGCTGGGCAGCGACGGCACGCCGGTCGCCGAGGCGGAGGTCTTCGTCGCGCGCGCGGGTGATGACAGCGGCGACCGCAAGCGGTTGCGGACCGACGCCGAGGGCAAGGCAATGTCGCCCGCGCTCCTGCCGGGCGAGTACACCGCCGTGCTGGCGCGCGCCGCCAAGTCGAACTCGGGCCGCCCGGCCGCGGGCCTCGGCTTCGTCGTGATGGGCGGCGGCGCCGATGTGCTCGAAGGCTCGCGCATCGCGGTCGCCGTGCCGGCCGGCCGGACGGTCGAGGCGACGTTGCGCCAGCCGGTGCTCGCCCGCGTCCTTGGCGTCGTCACCGGCGCCGATGGCCCGGTCGCCGGCTGCGTCGTCGAGCTGGTGCGCGGCGGCGAGATGAGCTTTGGCGGCTTCGGCGCCAGCAGCCCCAAGGCGACGACCGGAGCGGACGGCAGCTACGTGTTCGAAGGCGTCGACGCCGGCGAGTACACGCTGTCGTATGGCCGCGCCAAGGCGATGGCGCAGGCGGAAGCCTCGTTGGCGGTGCCTTCGGGCGTCGCCGAGGTCCGCCAGGACCTCGCGCTGCGCACCGGCACCGCGCGCCTGCGCGTGCTCGACGCGGCGACCGGCCAGCCGATCGCCGGCGCCGACGTCGAGATCCGCCGCGCCGCGGGCGCGGATGGCGGCGGCAACCGGGGCATGGCCGGCGGCATCTCGTTCGGCGTTGCGATGACGGCCACCGGCGGCGACGACGACGGCGGCATGACGACGATGACGTTCGGCGAGCAGAAGGCGCGCACCGACGAACAGGGCGTCGCGGTGTTCGAGGACGTGCCGGTCGGGTCGTGGCAGTTCGCCGTCGCGCACAAGGGGCACGTCGGCAAGGACGCCGGCCCGGTCGTCGTCGCCGAACGGCAGACGGCGGATGTCGGCGACGTCGCGCTGGCCGGCGCGGGCATCGTCCGCGGCACGGTCGCCGCCGCCGACGGCGGCAAGCTGCGCATTGCGCTGGTGGAACATCGTCGCGTCGGCGAGGCCGAGTGGGGCGGTCGGGTCCCTGCCAGCGGCGGCAAGTTTCGCATCGCGAACCTGTCCGCCGGCCGTCACGAGCTGCGCGCGCGCCGGATCGGGCCCGACGGTGACACCGCCGATGCCGGCCCGGTCGTCGAAGTCGAGGTCAAGGCGGGCGAAGCGGCCCAGGTCGAACTGCGCACGAAGTGACCGGGGCGCGGCGGCGGGGCGTGCGGCGACCGCGGCCTTGCACGTCGCCACTGGTCGCGCGCGCCGCCGCGCCGTTACCGTGCGGGCTTCGGAGTTTCGCCGCGCCGCGCAACGTCGTGGCGCCGCTCCTGCCCCGCCCCGATGAACGCCAAGGTCCTCGTCGTCCTCCTCGCCGCGCTGGTCGGCGGTTCCCTCTGGCTGGCTCTCGGGTCGGATGCGGCGCCGCCGCCGGTCGCCGCGACGGACGCGCAGGCGCCCGCTGCCGCGCCGGTCCCGGTCGCCGCGCCGCTGGTCAATGCGCAGGGCGCGGTCGGCGATCCGGTCGCCGTCGCCGCCGCAGGCGAGGACGGCAAGCGCATCGCGGCGGCGTTGGCTCCGACCGCGGCCGGCGCATCGGTCGTGGTGCGCGGCCGCGCCGTCGACGCCGCCGGCGCGGCGCGGGCCGGCGTCGAGTTGCGGCTCTTCACGTGGCCCGCGGGCGACTTCGACGAGGACGTCGTCTTCGACACCAAGCCCAAGTCGGACGAACTGCGCGCCCGCAGCGGCGACGACGGGCGTTTCGCCTTCGCGCTGACCGCCGATCGCGGCGGCTTCATCGAACTCCTCGACGGCGAGTTCGTGTTCGCCGCCGCGCCGCCGAACGTGCGCAGCGGCAAGGGCGACCAGGACCTGGGCGACGTCGTTGTCGTGCGCGCTGCCGTGGTGCGCGGCCGCGTGCAGAACGAGGCCGGCGCGCCGCTCGCCGGCGCCAAGGTCGTCACCGAGCGCGGGCTGCTGGGGTTCGACGAGCAGAGCAGCAGCGTGACGACCGCGGATGGCGCGTTCGCGCTGGGCAAGCTGCGGCCGGGCGCGTGCACGCTGCGCGTCGCGCTCGCCGGCCATCTGCCGCACGCCGCCGAACTCGAACTCCAGGCCGAGGAACAGCGCGACGGCGTCGTCGTCACGCTGCGCACCGGGCAGGCGATCGCCGGCCGCGTCGTCGACGACCGCGG
>JADCJE010000088.1 GCA_020247305.1 Phycisphaerales bacterium
CCTACCACCCAGCGCTGGTGACCGTGAAGCTGCGGCAGCACCTGCCGCGGCTGCGCAACCGCAAGGAACGCGCGGCGTTGCTCATCCACTTCGCGCGCGGCAAGGACCGGTTCGGCTTCCGGCTGCTGCACTTCGCCATCCTCAACGACCATCTGCACTTCGTCGTCGAGGCCAAGGACCGCACCGCACTGAGCCGCGGCCTGCAGGGGCTGCTCATCAGGCTGGCGCGCGGGCTCAACAAGCTCTGGGGCCGCAAGGGCAAGGTCTTCGCCGACCGCTACCACGACCGCGCGCTGAAGAGCCCGCGCGAGGTGCGCAACGCGCTGGTCTACGTGCTGGGCAACGGCAGGAAGCACGCGGCGCAGGGCCGCATGATCGCGGCGTTCGACGGGCCGGACATGTTCACGTCGGCGCCGTGGTTCGACGGCTTGGTGGCAGCGATCGAGGTGCGCGGCATCGACGGCATCCCGCTGCCGGTGGCACGCGCGCGGACGTGGCTGGCGAACGATGGATGGCGCAGGCTGGGGAAGATCGGACTGGCGGAGCAGCCGAAGGTCGGGTGACGCGCGTGGTGCGCAGCTGAGCCGGCCAAGCCGGCCAGAAACATTGCGGGCGAACTAAAGAGGCCAACCCCAGCGCCGCCGCTGCGAAGGCCTGGGACGAGGGCTGCACGCCGGGTGCCTGCGTACCCAAACCGCTCCAACTTGGCCCGCCCCCGCCGCGTCCCCAGCTCCTCATCCCTCCCAGGCCTTCGGAGCCGCCCCCGCTGCGGTTGGCGTCGCCGCTGCGCCCGCAACGTCTCTGGCCGCGTGTCCAAACCGCTCCAACTCGGCCCGCCCATCGCCGCCTCCCCCGCACCCGTCCCCGCCGCTCCGCCCTCCGTCAGCCCAGCGCCAGCGCGAACGCCACCGCCATCGGCAGGCCCAGCCACAGCACTGCGCCGAGCGCCCACCACACGGGCCGCTTGGCTGCGGTCGGCTGCAGCAACAGCAGGCCGAACGGCGCCACGGCGGCGGCGAGCGCGGCGAGCTTGGGCAGGTCGGCGAGGTGCGTGCCGACGCCGACGAACAGCACGTGCGCCAGCGCGAGGCAGCCGCCGTCCGCCACACCGAGCGCGAACGGCCTTCGCCACAGCGCGGTGCCGGCGGCGGCGCCCACGGCGGCGGCACACGCGCCGCACAGTTGCGCCAGCAACCCGCTGTGCGCGACCGTCAGCAGCACGGCGTCAGCGCTCAGCAGGGTCGACCACACCACCGCCGGCAGCATCGTCGTCGGCGCGTTCGCCATCGACCTGCGGCCGGCCAGCGTCGCCAGCACGGCCAGCAGGCCGCCGCCGCCGACGTGCAGGAAGACGTCGGCGTTGCTCCAACGCAGCGCCAGCTTCTGCAGCACGAAGAACACCGCGCCCGCCGCCAGCAGTGCTGCGACCACCGTGGCGGCCCTGCCGCGCACCACGCGGCAGCCTTCCAGCGTCGCGAGCAGGCCGGCGGCGACGAGCGCCCAGACCAGCCACTGCCGGCCGTCGGGCTGCGCCCACAGTTCGTGCGGCCACGCCGGCAGCGCCTTGAGCAGCCAGTAGGCGACGAACACGCCGATGGCCAGCGCGAGGCCGTGCAGACGGGCGCCCAGCGTGCCGACAAGCAGCAGCGCCGCCGCGATCGGCGGCAGCGCGCCCTTCAGCACGACGATCGGGTCGGGAAGTTCCACCGGCTCACTTCGCCGGGACGAGCGCGAGGTCGAAGCGCAGCATCACCTCGTCGCCGAGCGCGCCGCCGTCGACGCCGTACGTCATGCCGAAGTCGCTGCGCTTGACGGTGAACTCGCTGCTGTAGCCGACGCGCTTGCCCTTCTTCTCCGACGCGCCGACCTTCTGCGCGACGAGCGTGATGGCCTTGCTCTTGCCGGCCATCGCCAGCTCGCCGGCGATCTCGAGGTCGTCGCCCTTGGCCTTGACCGCCGTGCTGGTGAAGGTGATCTCCGGGTTCTCCTTGGCGTTGAAGAAGTCGGCGTTCTTCAGGTGGCCGTCGCGTCCCTCGCTGTTGGTGTCGACGCTCTCGACCGGTATCGCGATCTTGACGCTGGCGGCCTCGGGCTTGCTCGGGTCGAGCGTCACCGTGCCGGCGACGCTGTCGAACGAGCCGGTGAACCACGACGCGCTCATGTGCTTGATGCGGAAGGTCACGCTGCTGTGGCCGCCATCGACGGTCCAGTCGTTGGGGCCGGCGGCGGCCGCGGTCGGGGTCGCAGGCAGGGACAGGAGGGCGAGGGCGAACGGGACGGCGATCAGGGTCTTCATGGTTCGGAGTATGGCGACGGTCGGACGAAAACGCGCGCGATGTGGCACGGCGGCCGTGCGCGCACGAGAACGGCGCGGCCCATCGGCCGCGCATCACGGCAACACGCCGCAGACCGCCGAAGACTCCCCGTCCGCCGCGTACTCGCCGAGCCGGAACACGATCGTCCGGTAGTTGCGGATGTCGAGCACGGCGAGCGACTGGATGGCGCGCAGGGCCATCAGGTCGCGGCGCACGGCGACGCCGGCGGTGGCGGCGCGCGCCAGTGCTGCATCGCACGCCGCGTCCGGCGCCGCGCCCGGCGGCAGCGCCCGCCACGCGTCGACCAACGCCCGGACGCCGCCGCGGTCGAAGGCGTAGGCGGCGCGCAGCGCGCGCAGTTCGGCCGCCGCCAAGCCGCGCGGGTGGCGCTGCGCCCAGGCGTCGACCGGATGGCGCACCAGCAGACCGCGCACCGCGAACCAGAGCCGCCGCACCGCGCCCGCGCCGAGACCCTGCGCGGCCAGTTGCGGCGCGGACTCGGCGAGCCAGCGCTCGGCGCCGGCGAGCGTGCGGCAGCGGTCGACGTCGCACAACCACGCCATCGTCGCCGCCTGTTCGCCGGCGGCGTCGCCGAGCGCCAGCGGCCGCGCCGCCTGCCGCGCGTGCAGCGCCGTGACCTGAGCCCGCGCCGCCGCCGCCAGTTCGCGCAGCTGCGCGGCGTCGCGTTCGCGCACGTGCAGGAAGCGCAGGTCGCGCTCGCACGGCGGCTCGGCCGCGAACGCCGCGCCGGCCGACCAGCCCGCCGGCGCGCCGGCGTACTCGGGGTCGAGCAGGAGCCGCATGCGGATCGCCTCCAGCAGCCCCGGCGCCTTCATGCGGTGGATCTTGCGCAGCGCCACCGCGAACGGCGCCTCGCCGCCCTCGCGCCGCTGCATCGCCAGCTCCGGATCGAGCACCTCGCGCACGACCAGCCGCACGCGGCCGATGATCCAGCCGAGCGACCGCAGCGTGCGCCACGCCAGCAGCAGCGGCAGCAGCAGCACGCGGCCGCGCGACAGCCGCCGACGGAAGAACCGCAGCGGATTGAAGCTGCGGTCGTGCTTGGGCAGCAGGTGCACGGGCCGCGTGCCGAAGACCTCGCGCACCATCTTGCGGCGGTCGGCGCGCAGCACCGTCAGCACCTCGTCGCCGAACACCGCCGCGAGGTGGCCGTCGCGCTCCGGGTCGCCGCCGACGAAGTCGAGCGCGGTGAACTCGGCGGCCGGATAGGCGACGTCGGCGCGCGGCAGGCGCTCCTTCAGGGTGCGCCCGCCGCGCGGATCGCGGCGGCGCGCCAGCCAGTCCGCCATCGCCGCCTTGGCCGCGGGCGAGGCCACGGCGAGCTCGGCGAGCGGGATGCAGTAGCGGTTGTAGCCGGCGATGCGTTTGGCGGCCTCGACGGCGAGGCTCTCGGTGATGAAGCGGAACCACAGGAACGGCCCGCGCAGGATCGTGCCGTCGTCGAGCTTGAGGTCGCGCAGGCGCTTGCGGGCGCGCGCGTCGAGGCCGAGGAACGCCTGCCGCAGGTTCTCCAGCGACTGGCTCGCGAGCAGCTGCTCGGTCGTCTGCACGTCGCTGGCGTGCAGCGGCGCGCCGTCGAGGTAGTGCAGGTACAGCAGGATCGCTCGGTTGGCTTCGTGCCGGACCCACTCGGGCACGCCGTCGCCCTCGACCGGCACGCCGGTGCGCGCGCTGGCGAGCTGCGCCGCCAGTTGCGCGCGCGCGGCGGCGCCGACGGCCGCGCCGCCGAACACGCGCCGCGCGAGGAAGTCGAGGTCGTCCGCTTCGTGCCGGTTCTTCTCGCGCTCCAGCTGCGACAGGAAATGCGCCTCGCTGGTCAGCCGGTAGGCCTCGGAGGCCTGCCCGGCGAGGCGCTTGAGCCAATGGCCGACCAGCAGCAGCACGAGGCAGACGGCGCCGAGCAGGTACAGCGACCGGCTGAAGGTCGCGATGCCAAGCAGCGAGAACACGCCGCCGAACAGGATCAGGCGCACTGCCGGCCGCTGCGTCGCCTTGACCAGCGCCGAGGCGAAGCGATCGAGGATCTGCGGCCCGGTGACGATGCCGTGCAGGTCGGCGAGGAACAGCATGCGGTCGTGCCAGCCGTCGAGCTGCGCCGCCAACCGCCGCGCCGCTGCCACGACGCGCTCCTCCGGCGTCGCCGGCAGCGGATGCACCGCGAGACGGGCAACGAGCGGCAGCCAGCGCACCGGCCACGCCGACAGCACGCGCACGACGCGATCCAGCGCCATCACGTCGGCGCGCCGCAGCCAGCGGCCGAGGTCCTGCGGCCGCAGCGCCCACAACGCGGCGATCGCGTCGGCGATCGGCAGGTCGCGGCCGGCGGCGGCGTCGACGCGGCGCGGCCGCGGCCCGGCGACGACGGCCTGCGTCGCCGCGCGCACGGCGAGGCCGCGGGCGGCGACGGCGGCGCGGCGTTCCTCGGCAGGCGCGAGCGCCAGCAGTTCGTGCTCGCGCCGCAGCAGTCCGAACAGCAGGTCGCGCTCGTCCTCCTGCGGCTCGGTACGGCCGATGTCGGCGGCCGCCGGGACGAACACGAACTCGCGGTTGAGCAGCGGCGCGAAGCGCGCGACCAGGCCGTCGAGGCCGCGCACCAAGAACAGCAGCAGGCGCGCCGAGCGCACGATCGGGCGCAGCGCCTGCACGTAACGCGCCGCCCAGGTGACGCGCAGCAGCCGCAGCACCCGCACCGCGACGAGGCCATCGGCGGCCGCGATCGCCGACGGCGTCGGCAGCAGGAACAGCACCGCCGGGATCGCCGGCACGAGGTCGGTCAGCGCGTTGCGCGCGAACCACGACCAGCGCGCCGGGTGCAGCACGAGCTCGAAGGCGAAGTCGGCGATGAAGAACAGGCACGCCAACGCATCGACCCAGTGCAGCGCCGCGAGCCAGCCGTCGGGCAGGTCGACCGTCTCCTCGACGACGAGCGTCGTCAGCACGACGAGCAGCAGCGCGAAGTTCGCGGTCTCCAGCGCGGCGACGCCGCGGCGGCCGAGTCGCTGGTCGAGGCGGCGCGCCAGCTCGCGGTCGTCGGCGGCGCGGCGCAGGCGGCGGCCGAGGCGCCGGCAGGCGAGCGAGCCGGTGCGCGCCGCCAGCTTCTGCAGCGCCGTCGCCATGCACGCGAGCAGCAGCGGTTGGTGCGCAAGCGGCACGTCGTCGATGGCGGTCGCCAGCAGCGCGAAGCGTTCGTTGGCCTCCTGGTCGACGGCGGCGTCGACCGGCAGGCGGCCAACCGCGTCGGCGAGTGCCGCCGCGCACGCAGCCGCGAGCGCCGGTTCGTCGGCGGCGAGCGCGGCGGCGTGCACCTCGGCGAGGTCGCATACGGCGGCAGCGTCGCTCGGCCCCTGCTGCAGCCAGCGCAGGCGCGCCGCGAGCCACTCGCGCCGGCCGGCGGCGAAGTCGTCGGCGGGCAGGCCGAGCGCGTCCCACTGGCGCGCGAGCCAGCGCACCTCGACGGCGAGCAGTTCGGCGGCGAGCGGGCCAGCGCCCGCGCGCGCGGCGCGCAGCGCGGCGAGGTCCGCCGCGTGCCTGTCGGGCGACGCCGCCGCGCCGTACAGCGCGGCGCGCAACTGCTCCAGGGTCGGCTGCGAAGGCGTGGTCATCGGCCGCGTTGCGCGCGCGCGATCTTAGGAGTCGACGTAGCGCGAGGCCACGCCGTCCCCCGGCCCCGCAGCAGCTGCCGGTCGCCCTGCTGACGGCCCTCCGTTTGCTCTGCTCTGTGTTCTCTGTGTCCTCTGTGGTTGTTCTGCTTTTGCTGCGGCTGCGAAAGAGAAGAACCACAGAGAGCACAGAGGCCAGACACCACGAGCCCAGCAGCAAGCAGCACCCAGGAGACGCGGTGCAGCGGGTTGCATTCGGCGAGCCGGCGCGCGTCTGCGCGGCGCGGATCTCGCTGCCGAGCTGCCGCGCATCCACCGATTCGCCTGCGGTCGTCGGCTTCGCCCCAGTCACGAATCCACGCGCCGCCCGGCGCGCGTCGGTTGCCAACCACGCGGCCAGCGCCGCCGCCGGCCATTCAGCTCACCAGGGCCGGCCGAAGGCGGCGAGCCCGGCGGGCTGTTCGCCGAGGTGCTGCAGCACGAAGCGGCGGCTGAAGCCCTCGCCGACCGCGTCGATCTCGATGCGGGTCACCATGCCGGTCGCTTCGTCGCACAGCAGCCACGCCGAGCGCAGCCGCGCGCGCACGTCGTCGCGCTTGCTCTCGGCCTCGATGCGCAGCTGCGGCCGGCCGTCGGCGCCGGCCTCGCGGGCGACGACGCGCAATTCGCAGTCCTCCGGCAGCCGCCGCACGAGCGCGTGCACGTCGAGGTAGCCGAGGTCGATGACGTCGCCGAAGCGCTGCTGCAGGCGGTCCTTGTCGGCGAGCGGCGACGCCAGCCGGAACGCGCCGTTGCCGCCGAGTGCCCAGACTTCGGCGCCGTCGCTGCCGAGCGTGAACTCGCCGAACTGCAAGCCGCCGAACTCGAGCCGGCCATCGAGCCGGAAGCGGCCACCCGGGCTGGTGACGAGCTCAAACTCGTGGCGCGCGCGCTCGCGGCCGCTCGCGCCGGCGCGCACGACCTCGACGTGGAACCGCTGCGCGACGTCGCGCGCCAGCGCCTGCACCGCGCGCTCGACCGCCGCCGACGCGGTCGGCAGCGATGCGGGCAGCAGCGCCCAGAAGCCGAACGTCGCCAGCAGCAGGGCGGCGGCCGCGACCGCGAACCAGCGCCGACGGGCGGCGGCGGCGGGTTCGGCGTCGATGCGCGCGAGCACTGCCGCGATGCGGCCCTCGCGCGCCGCCGCGTCCTGCGAGTGCAGCGCGCGCAGCAGGCCGTGCATCGTGCGCTGGTCGGCGAGCCAGTCCTTGGCCTCGGCCGGCGCATCGCCGGGGAGCGGGTCGTCGGCAAGCGTGTCGTCGTAGGCGCGCCACGCATCGGGCACGAGCTCACGGCCGCGCTCGCGGCGCGGATTGCCTTCCTCGGGGCGCGGCAGCGCGCCGTCGTCGTCGCGTTCGTCGTGCTGGCTCATGCCACGTCCTCGGTCGGGATCTTGCCTTGCAGGCACCGGTGCAACTGCGCGCGGCCGCGCTGCAGGTGCTTCTTGACCGCCTCGAAGCCGATGCCGAGCCGTTCGGCGATCTGCTTGCAGTGCAGTCCGTGTTCGTAGTGCAGCACGATCGACTCGCGCTGCGGGCCGGTCAACCGCGCCATGCAGTCGCGCAGCGCGTCCAGGCTCTCGTCGAAGGTGTCCGCCGGGATGCGGGCGAAGGCGCGGAAGCCGTCGTCGATGCGGCCGAGGACCTCCTCGTCGCAGTAGTGCACCCGGCTGCGGCCGAGCTTGCGGCGGTGGTTCAGCAGCAGCTTGGCGGCGATGCCGCGCACCCACGGCCCGAACGGCAGCTTGCGGTCGTAGCGATCGAGGATGCGCCACGCGACCAGGAAGGTCTCCTGCAGCACGTCCTCGGCGGCGACGGCGTCCCGCAGCGACGAGAGCAGGAACGCGCGCACCGAGTCGATGTGCTCGCGCATCAGGATCTCGAACAGGTCGCGGGGTTGCACGGCAGGGCGGATTGTCCGGCCGGGTGGGCGCCGGGGACAGCCTCGTCCGGGCGTTGGCGCCCCGGTCGACGCAGCGCCGGGCCCGCGGCCGCGCCAACGCCCACCGCCTTCGCGCCGCAGGGAAGGCCACGGTGGCGACGGAGGCTTCCCCCCGTCGGCGTCCCAGGGCCCTCTCGCGCGGAGGCAGGCAGCGCACCGCCGCCGCTCGGCGCCTGCAGGCCCGCGCGGGCGTCGCGCGCGGGCCGGCGCGGCGCGCCTGCTCGGGACGGCCGCGCGCCGGCGGCGCAGGGGCCTGCCCGTCGCCGCCGCGACCCGCGACACCGCCGGCCGCGGGCGGCATTCTGTCCGCGTGGATCACGACCGGTTCGAGCCGCTGCCGGGTACGCGCTTCGTGGCGCCGGTCGGCCGGCTCGACGCGGTGGTCGCCGGTTTGCGCGGCGGACCTGCCGCGGACGCCGACGCGCTCGCGTCCCTGCGGACGCGGCTGGTCGACGGCTGGTCGGAGCCGCACCGCCACTACCACTCGCTGCAGCACCTCGTCGAGTGCCTGGACTTGCTCGACGATCCGCAGGTCCACCGCACCGTCGACCGCGTGCACGAGGTCGAACTCGCGATCTGGCTGCACGACCTCGTCTACGACCCGCAGCGGCACGACAACGAAGAACGCAGCGCCGACGCGGGGCGGCGGCTGCTCGCCGCGATCGGCGGGATCCCGGCGGACGCCATCGCGCGCATCGCTGCGCTGGTCATGGCGACGAAGCTGCACGTCGCCGCGACGCCCGACGAAGCGGCACTGCTCGACATCGACCTCGCCATCCTCGCCGCGCCGCCGGCGCGCTTCGCCGAGTACGAAGCCCAGATCCGGCGCGAGTACGCCTTCGTCGACGATGCGCGGTACCACGCTGCCCGCCATGCCGTGCTCACGGGCTTCCTCGCGCGACCGCGGCTCTACCGCTCCGGCGTGCTGCACGAGCGCTGCGAAGCCCGAGCGCGCGCGAATCTGGCGGCAGCGACGCGCTGAGGCGGCGCGGAGCCGCGGGCGCGTTGCCCTGCGCGCGCAGCGTCGCGCCGGCTGGCGACGCCAGCCGGCGGCGCGAGGGCGCGACCTCGCCACGTGAACCTGCCCCCCGCGTCGGCTATCCCTCACCACGCAGATGCGCACGGCGGCCTACGTCTACTCCGGGTGGCACCCGATCCCCGAGCGCGACGCCGCGTTCCACCCGGGCTTCACCGAGTGGGAACTGGTCGCCGGCTGCCGGCCGCGCTTCCCGGGCCATCAGCAGCCCAAGACGCCGCTGCTCGGCGCGTACGACGACCGCGATCCGATCGAACTCGGCCGTCGCCTGCAGCTCGCGCTCGCGCACGGCATCGACGCCTTCGTGTTCGGCGTGTTCTGGTGCCGCGGCAAGCGTGTGTTCGAGCAGGGGCTCGACGCGGGTTTCCTGCGTTCGGCGGTCGGCGGCACGGCCCCGTTCGCGTGCATGTGGGCCAATCGCATGCCGCGGCGCGTGCTGCCGGTGACGCGCGCCGACCTGCCGGTGCTCGATCCGAGCCGCTTCGTGCCGAGCGACGTCGACGACTTCGTGCGCTTCGTCGCGATGCTGGCGAGCAACTACTTCGCGCGGCCCAACTACCTGACCGTCGGCGGCCGCAGCTACCTGTCGATCTTCGACTCGACGTTCTTCGTCAAGGAACTCGGCGTCGATGGCGCGCGCGCGGCGGTGACGGCGGCGCGGCGCTGGCTCGCCGACCACGGCCATCGCGACCTGCACCTCGCGGCGATCGAGCCGAACGCCGACGCGCTGCCGCTCGTGCGCGCCATCGGCTTCGACAGCGTGACGCACTACGTCTTCCTGCCGGACTGGAAGGGCCCGTTCGAGCAGGACTACGCGACAATGGCGGCGCTGCGCGCGCAGATGTGGCCGGCGTTCGCCGAGCGCGCCGGCCTGCCGTACATGCCCGCCGTCGCGACCGGCTGGGACGCGAGCGCGCGCGGCGCCGACTTCGGCGACGCGCGGCCGGACAAGTACCCGTGGTGGCCGGTGGTCACCGGCGAGCACCCCGAGCGCTTCGCGCAGGCGCTGGCGCGCGCCCGCGCATTCCGGTCGCCGGTCGGCGGTGTCGACGACCCGCTGGTGCTGGTGGCGTCGCTCAACGAGTGGAGCGAAGGCCACTACCTCGAACCCGACGAGCGCTTCGGCACGGGCTGGCTGCAGGCCTGCCGGCGCTGACCGCGGGCGCTGCCGCTCACGCGCCGCGGCCGCCGACGTACGCGACGGCTTCGATCTCCAGCCGCAGGCCGTCGTACAGCCGCCCCACCGGCACCGCCGCGCGCGCGGGCCGGTGCTCGCCGGAGAACTGCGCGTACGCCGCGTCGAAGTCGTCCCAGTCGTCCTCCGACGCCAGCCACGCCGTGACCTTGACGACATCGGTCCATTGCGCGCCGGCGGCGGCGAGCGCGCTCGCGAGGTTGCGCAGCGCGATCGTCGTCTGCTCGCGCATCGGCAGCGTCGCATCGGCAACGCCGCCAGGCGGCACCGGCAACTGGCCGGAGACGAACACGAAGCCGCCGGCGGCGACGGCGTGCGAGTAGTGACCCGCCGGCGCGATACCGGCGGCGTTGGAACGGAACTGGCGCGGACGCAGGTCGCTCATGGGCGGCGCAGAGTAGGAGTCTGCGTCACCGAACGCGCGCCGTTGCGCATCGTCGCCGCCCGTCCGGCCGCGCGCAGGTCCTGTCCCGTCACGGCCGGACGGTGTTGCGGCCGGCGCGCTTGGCGTCGTAGAGGGCGCGGTCGGCGCGCGCAAACGCGGCGTCGATGCCGGGATCCTCGGGCGCCAGCACGGCGACGCCGATGCTGATGGTGAAGGCGACCGGCTTGCCGTCGACGACCGCCGGATTGGCGGCGACCGCGCGACACAGGCGCTCGGCGAACAGCCGCGCCTCGGCGAGCGACGTGTCGGGCAACAGCACGAGGAACTCCTCGCCGCCGCTGCGGCCGATGGCGTCGGCGCGGCGGATCGCGCCCGAGGCGACGTCGGCGAAGTGCCGCAGCACGGCGTCGCCGGCGGCGTGGCCGAGTTCGTCGTTGACGCGCTTGAACTCGTCGAGATCGATCGCCAGCACGCTGCTGTGGATCTCCGGGCGGCGCTTCACGCGCGCGTGTTCGGACTCGACGCGCTGCAGGATGCTGCGGCGGTTCGGCAGGCCGGTCAGCGCGTCGGTCAACGCGAGATGCTGCAACTCGTTGGCCAGCGCCCGGCGTTCGGTGATGTCCTCGAAGCTGGCGTAGACGAACTCGATGCGGCCGTCCCTGCTGATCGGGATGGCGTTGACCAGGATCCAGGCGCGGTCGCGGCTGGGCACCGACACGCCCATGACGACGTTGCGCACCGGCTGGCCGGTGCGCAGCGCGACCATCGCCGGGTGCTCGTCGCCGGGGAAGTCGCTGCCGTCTTCGCGCAGCGTGCGCCAGCGCGGGTCGATCGACGACCGGCCCTGCATCTGGCTCAGCGACAGGCCGAGGATGCGCTGCGCCGCCGGGTTGGCGTCGGTGATGCGGCCCTGCGCGTCCTGGTAGACGACGCCGGTAGGCGACGTCTCGTACAGCGTGCGGAACTTCGACACGCTGTCGAGGAACCACGCCTCGTACTCCTTGCGCTGCGTGACGTCGGTGAAGACGCCGGCCCAGGCGATGCCGTCCTCGCCATCGGGCGCGACGCGGGCGGCGGCGCGCACCTGCCGCCGCGCGCCGGCGGCGGTCGCGACGGCGAACTCGTGCTGCCAGTCGGAGCCGTCGGCGACGGCGCGTTCGAGCGACGCGGTGAACGCGGCGCGGTCGGCTTCGACGAGGCGCTCGGCCAGCAGCGACGGCTGCGCGCACACGTCGCCGGCCTCGACGCCGAACAGCTCGCGCACGCCCCTGCTGACGAGTTCGAAGCGCGGCTCGCGCCGCGGGCCGCGCACGATGCGGAACGCCGCGCCGGGCAGGGTGTCGACGAACTGCTGCAGCAGGTCGGCGCGGCGGCGCAGCGCGTCGCGCTCGTGTCGGTCGACGGTGACGTCGTCGAAGGACACGACGGCCGCGGCGGGTCCCGGCCCGGCGCAGCGCGTGGCCGCGGCGCGGAACCAGCGCGGGCCGTCGCGGCCGCGCAGCGGGGCATCGACGCCGACGGCGTCGCAGCGGCCGGCGAGCACGTCGGACAGCTGGGCGATGAAGCCGCCGAGGCCGGCGTCCCCGCCGGCGGCGCGGGCGCGGTCCCACGCGGCGACGTAGCCGTCGCCCTCGCGGCCGCAGCACGGCGCGCCGTCGTCGCGGACGTCGCATTCGCGCCAACTGCGATTGGTCGCCAGGATCACCCCGGCGGCGTCGAGCACGGCCAGCGCGCCCGGCAGCACGTCGAGCGCCGCCGCCGCGGCGACGACGCCAACGGGGTTTCCGCCGCTCGGGCTGCCGTCCTGCGCTGCCGACATTGCGCGCATGCTGACGCGGACGCGCCGCCGCGCAACTGCAAAAGCACGGCGCGCTGGCCCATGCCGGAGCTACTGCGGACCTTCGCCGTCCCGGTCCGGGCCGAACGGCGTAGTCGCGCGGCGCGCGCCGCCCCGGCCGACGGCGTCGTCGCCGTGCCGATCGCGGATCGCGTCCATGGCGCGCAGCAAGCGTTCCTGCCGCCGCGGGTCGCCGCCGAACAGCGCCGCCTGGGTCGGCGCCGCCGCGTCGCCGAGCGCGGCCGCGGTGACGCCGAGCAGCCGGATGCCGCGCGCGCGATCCCAGGCCGCATCGAGCAGTTCGCGCGCGACGCGCGCCAGTTCGAGGTCGTCGGCCGTCGCCGGCACGCGCCTCTGCCGCGTCAGCGTGGTGAAGTCCGGGTAGCGCAGCTTCAGCCGCACGACGCCGGCGCGCCGGCCTTGGCGGCGCAACCGGCGGCCGACGAGTTCGGCGAGCTGCAGCAGCACGCCGTGCACTTCGTCGGCGTCGACGAGGTCGTCGGCGAAGGTCATCTCGTGGCCGAGCGAACGCGCGTCGCGCTCCGCCTCGACGGCGCGCAGGTCGTGGCCGTTGGCGAGTTCGTGCAGATGGCCGCCGAGGTTGGGGCCGAACGCCGCCACCAGCTGCGCCAGAGACCGCGACTGCACGTCGCCGATCGTGCGCAGGCCGGCGCGTTCGAGCACCTGCTGCGTCGTCGGCCCCACGCCCCACAGGCGCGCGACCGGCAGCGGCGCCAGGAAGGCGCGCTCGTCGCCGGGGGCGACGACGACGAGGCCGTCGGGCTTGTCGAGGTCGCTGGCGACCTTGGCGACGTACTTCGACGTCGCCGCCCCGACCGAGACGGTCAATTGCGTCGCGGCCAACACGTCCTGCTTGATGCAGCGCGCGATCGCCGCGCCGTCGCCGAACAGCGCGCGGCTGCCGGTGACGTCGAGGAAGGCCTCGTCGAGCGACAGCGGCTCGACGAGATCGGTGTAGCGGTCGAACACCGCGCGGATCTCGGCCGAGACCGCTTCGTAGACGTCCATGCGCGGCGCGACGAAGACGCCGTGCGGGCACAACTGCCGCGCGCGCACGCCCGGCATCGCCGACCGCACGCCAAAACGCCGCGCTTCGTAGCTCGCCGTCGCCACCACCTGCCGCGGCCCGCAGCCGCCGATGATCACCGGCTTGCCGCGCAGTTCCGGGCGCTCGCGCTGCTCGACGGCCGCGTAGAACGCGTCCATGTCGGCGTGCAGGATCGTGCGCAGCGCGCTCACGCCCGCAGTCTAACGCGGGCGGGCGACCAGCCGGCGGCCGCGCGCACCGCGGCCACCCGCACCGCGGCCAGGAGCCGCCGCAGCGGGCTGGTTGCCTGCGTTCGCCCTACGTCGCACCCCGCGTTGCGGCGGCGACCCGGCAACCCACGCCGCAGCGGGCTGGTTGCCTGCGTTCGCCCTGCGTCGCACCCCGCGTTGCGGCGGCGACCCGGCAACCCACGCCGCAGCGGGCTGGTTCCCTTCGTTCGCCCTACGTCGCACCCCGCGTTGCGGCGGCGACCCGGCAACCCACGCCGCAGCGGGCTGGTTCCCTTCGTTCGCCCTGCGTCGCACCCCGCGTTGCGGCGGCGACCCGGCAACTCAAAACCACTCAGGCACGATCTCGGGGTCGAGCCCCATCGCCTGCAGGATCAGCGTCTGCACGTACGCCGGATCGATGGCGAACTCCTTCAGCGTCTCGTAGCAGCTGCCCGACTTGATCGACAGCAGCGCCAGCGCGAGGTGCTCCGGCTCGACCTTCTTGCCGCCGAGTTGCTGGGCGGCGTCCTTGGCGCGCTCGAACGCGGTGCGCACGTGCCGGTTGAACGGGCCGTTGTTGACGCCCGGCTCGCGCGGCAGGCTCTGCACGTAGCCCGAGAACATGTCCGGGTCGACGTTGAGGTCATGGAAGATGTGGTGCAGGCAGACGCTGCGGTCGACGGTCAGGCCGTAGATGACGTGGCCCGTCGCCACCGACTCGTCGGCGAGCTGCTGCGCCAGCTCCTCGGCCTTCTTGATGGCCAGGACCGTCTTCTCGGCGAAGTCCTCGAACATAGGGGGCGCGGACTCTAGCGACCCCGCCGCCCGCCCGCCACCCGGGGATGCCCCGGCGCGTCCGGAAACGCTCACTTGCGCGCCTGCAGCCGGTTGGCCCGGCGCTGCTGGGCGGCGGCGAAGCGGCGCTTCTCGTCCTCGGTCTCGGGCAACACCGGCGGCACCGGCCGCGGCGCGCGCGACTCCGGATCGAGCGACACGAACGTCAGGTACGCCGACGCCACGTGCTTGCGCTCGCCGGTCGAACGCTGCTCCTGCCAGACCTTGACCCCGATCTCCATCGACGTGCGGCCGGCGAAGTTGACCGACGCCAGCAGCACCACGACGGCCCCGACCGGCACCGGGTTGACGAAGTTGATGTTGTCGACGTTGGCGGTCACGACCGGGGTGCGGGCGTGGCGGCCGGCGCAGACGGCGGCGGCGATGTCGATCCAGTGCATGACGCGGCCACCCATGCAGTTGCCGAGCGGGTTGGCGTCGTTGGGGAAGACGATCTCGGTCATCTCGACCTTGCTCGCGCTCACGGGGCGCGGCGGCGGGGTCTCGGCAGGTGCGGTCATGTGGCGGCGACTGTAGAACGGCTTGGCCCGCGGAAAAGGGCGCGACCCAGGCTTCCCGCCATGAACCATCGCCAACTCGCCGCCTTCCTGCTGCTGCTGCTCGCCGGCTGCGCCTCCAACTACGACTTCACGCAGGCTCGCCTGCCCGACGGCGGCTTCGACGTGCCCAAGCTGATCGCCGACCTGAAGGCCTCGGGCGAACCCCGGCTGCACCACAACGCGTGGTTGCCGTTGCTCCACTACGAGGAAGTCGGGTTCGAGCCCGCGAGGGGCTCGTCCCCCGCGGGCTACGTCCTGAAGACGAAGACCACCTTGGGGCCGATCTACTTCGCCACGCGGGACGACGAGCGCGTGGTCGACAGCGCCGGCGCGCCGGTCGAGTCGACCACCGAGCGCCGGATCGGCTGGGGGCTGCTGTACAACGACAAGCGGCGCGACATCGCCACGACGCACGGCCTGCGCCAGCACATGGAGTGGCACCTGCTGCTGTTCTTCGGTCGCACGGACTCGCGCTTCGCCGAAGGCAAGCCGGCGGCGGCAGCGGCGACCGCGCCGACGACGCCGGCGGGCGCGAACTGACGGCGACCTCGTCGCGTCGGCGGCTTGAGGCGGCGCCGCCGCCGCCGAGGCAGTAGCGTGCTGGCGATCACCGGACGCCGCATGTGCACCGGGCGGCCCGACGCATCCCCCCGCCATGACCCATCACCGCCTCGCCGCCTGCCTGCTGCTGCCGCTCACCGCCTGCGCCACCAGGTTCCAGCACTACGACTTCGCCCAGGCGCGCCTGCCCGGCGGCGGCTACGACACCGCCAAGCTGATCGCCGAACTGAAGGCCTCGGGCGCGAACGGCCTGCAGGACGGCTCGTGGTTTCCCCTGATCCACCTGGAGCGCACCGAGTTCGCGCCGACCCCGGCGAACCTGCCCGACGGCTACGTGCTGACGACGGTGAGCGCGTCGGGGCCGATCTTCTTCGCCGGGCGCAACGACCGGCGCATCGTCGACGGCAAGGGCGCCCTGGTCGAGTCGGCCGCCGGCAACTGGTTTGGCTGGGGCCTGCTGCACCACGCGCGCGAGCAAGACATCGCCACGACGCACGGCCTGCGCCGGCAGACGCACGGCCGCACGCTGCTGCTCTTCGGCGGCAACGAGCTGCGCTACCGCGCCGACGCGCCGGCGACGAACGACGCCCCGCCAGCATCGGCGACGACGACCCCGGCGGCGGCGAAGTAACCGCGCACTACCAGCGCCCCGTCGGCGACCGGACGGACGTCAGCGGCGCGCGGCGGCCGGCGCGGCGGCGGCATCGCTGGCCACCGGTTGCAGCCGCACGGGCGCTGCCGCACCGGCCAACGTCGCCACCCCGCGCGCCATCGCCAGTACGCCGAGGTCTTCTTCCTCGTCCCGGAAGGGCACGCGGCGGCTGAAGCGGCCGTTGGCGGACGCGTGGCCGAGCCAGCGGCCGCGCGGATCGACGATGCGGTAGAGCGCGACGGGGCCGCTCGGATCGCGGATCTCCAGTTGGTGCACGACCGCGACCAGCGCGTCGCCGTCGAAGGCCTGGAAGCGGGCCACTTCGACCACCTCGCGCGGCGCCAGGGGCGGCGGCGGCGGCGGCGGCGGCGGCGCGCCACCGCAGGCGGCCAGCGCCGCGGCGACCACGGCGGACGGCATCCAGCGGCGCGGCGGAGCGAAGGTCATGTGTGGCTTCCCGCCCCTTCTATCCGCAGAATGTTCCCCCCGCTACTGCGGGCCAACCACCATGGCATCGTTGATCGGTGTGCAGCGAACCGCCCCCGGCCAGCAGCGCCGGCGCACCGACCTGCCCGTGCCCGCGCCCGACCTGCCGCAGCAACGCCTGCCACGCCAGCGCGCAACCGCGGCACGCACCACGCCGTCCACCCGTGACCGCTCGCTGACCAACCGCTGAACGACGCCGATCGACCGCCGCACAAGACCAACGCCATGTACGAGAACGACCGCGCCCGCTTCCAGAAGGAACTCGAGGAGATCCGCGCCGCCGGCCTGTGGAAGCACGAACGGGTGATCGAGAGCCCGCAGGGCGCCTGGGTCACCGTGAACGGCAAGAAGGTGCTGTGCCTGTGCGCCAACAACTACCTCGGCCTCGCCAACGACGCCGGGCTGAAGGCGGCGGCCAAGTCGGCGATCGACAGCCACGGCCTCGGCCTCGCCAGCGTGCGCTTCATCTGCGGCACGCAGGACCAGCACAAGGTCCTGGAGTCGAAGATCAGCGGCTTCCTCGGCACCGAGGACTCGATCCTCTACAGCTCGTGCTGGGACGCCAACGGCGGCCTGTTCGAGATCCTGATGGGCGAGCAGGACGCGATCATCAGCGACAGCCTCAACCACGCCTCGATCATCGACGGCATCCGGCTGAGCAAGGCGCAGCGCTTCCGCTACCAGAACGGCGACATGGCCGAGCTGGAGCAGCACCTGAAGGCCGCCGCCGGCGCGCGCAGCCGCATGATCGTCACCGACGGCGTGTTCTCGATGGACGGCTACATCGCCAAGCTCCCGGACATCTGCGAGCTGGCCGACAAGCACAAGGCGATGGTCGTCGTCGACGACAGCCACGCCACCGGCTTCTTCGGCCCGACCGGCCGCGGCACGGCCGAGTACTTCGGCGTGCAGGACCGCGTCGACATCGTCGACTCGACGTTCGGCAAGGCGCTCGGCGGCGCGTCGGGCGGCTTCACCAGCGGCAAGCGCGAGGTCATCGACCTGCTGCGCAACCGCGCGCGGCCGTACCTGTTCTCCAACACGCTGGCCCCCGCCATCGTCGGCGCGACGATCGCCTGCATCGACCGCCTGTCGGCGACCACGGCGCTGCGCGACAAGCTGGCGGCCAACACCAAGCACTTCCGCGACGCCATGACCAAGGCCGGCTTCGCGATCGTGCCCGGCGACCACCCGATCTGCCCGATCATGCTCGGCGACGCCAAGCTGGCCGTCGACATGGCCGCGCGCATGCTGGAGGAAGGCGTCTACGTGATCGGCTTCTGCTTCCCCGTCGTGCCCAAGGGCAAGGCGCGCATCCGCGTGCAGATCAGCGCAGCGCACGAGACGGCCGAGCTCGACCACGCCGTCGCCGCGTTCACCAAGGTCGGCAAGCAGATGGGCGTGATCGCGTGAAGCTCGACCTCGACAAGCTGCGTCAGTCCGGCCGCATCTCGGCGCGCGCGCTGGCCCACGGCCGCGCGATGATCGTCCCCGGCGCGCGCATCGAGGACGTGCAGCGCGCCGTCGAGGCGAAGATCCGCGAGCTCGGCGGCGAGCCCGCCTTTCCGGCCCAGGTCTCGCGCAACCACATCGCTGCGCACTACTGCTCGCCGCCCGGCGACGCGACGGTCGTGACGCCAGGCGACATCGTCAAGCTCGACTGCGGCACGCACGTCGACGGCTACGTCACCGACAACGCCACCACCGTCGACCTGCGCGACGGCGACAACTCGCTGCTGTGCACGGCGAGCCGCATGGCGCTGGAGAACGCGATCGCGGTCATGGGGCCCGGCGCGTCGCTGACCGAGGTCGGCCGGCAGGTCGAGAGGACGATCACGGCGATGGGCTTCCAGCCGGTGCGCAACCTCTGCGGCCACGGCGTCGCGCGCTTCACCATCCACTGCGCGCCTTCGGTGCCCAACTACCCCGACCCGCGCGCCGGCAAGCTGAAGCCGAACATGACCATCGCCTGCGAGCCGTTCGCCAGCGACGGCGTGGGCATGATCGACGTCGACGGCGACGCCGAGGTGTTCATGCTCAAGCGGGACGTGCGGCCGAAGGACGGCCTGCCGGCGGCGGTCGAGAAGGCGCTGCAGCAGAGCCAGGGCCTGCCGTTCGCGCGCCGCGACCTGGAGCGGTGGCTCGGCGTCGCCAAGGCCGGCGAGGACGCGCTGCGGCTGCTGCGCCGCAAGGACCTCGTCGACGAGTACCCGCCGCTGTGCGAGAAGCCCGGCGTGCGCATCGCGCAGTTCGAGCACACGATCTTCATCGGCGAGAGCGGCGCCGAGGTCCTCACGCGCCTGCCGGAGTGAGCGCGTGCGGATCGGCATCGACGCGCGCGAGGCCTTCCGCAGTGAGCCCCGCGGCATCGGCCACTACGTGCAGAGCCTGCTGCGCGAGCTCCCGGCGGTCGCGCCAGGCGACGAGTTCCTGCTCTACCACCAGCTGCCGCAGCCGGCGGCGCTGACGCTCGGGCCGAACCTCCGAGCGGTGCGCGCCGACATGCCGGGCGGGCGCTTCCATCTGTGGGAGCGGCTGCAGATGCCCTGGCGCATCCGCCGCGACCGCCTCGACGTCTACCACGGCACCTACAACACGCTGCCGCCGCGCTGGCGGGCGTGGCCGGGCGCGCCGATGGTGCTGACCCTGCACGACGTCATCGTGACGTGGTGGCCGGACGACCTCGGCGATCCGTTCGTGCGCTACGCGCGCGCGGTGACGCCGCGCGCGCTGCGCGACGCGGCGCTGGTGCTGACCGTCAGCGAGTGGAGCCGCCGCGACATCAGCGCGCGCTTCCAGTGCGATCCTGCGCGCATCCGCGTGGTGCACAACGGCCTGCACGCCGACATGCTCGGCGGCGCGCCGCCGGGCGCGGGCGAGCAGGCGCGCGCGCGCTTCGCCGAGGGCCGGCCGTACCTGTTCGCGATCGGCGGCGCGCTCGAACGCAAGAACACCGGCCGGCTGCTGGAGGCCTGGGGCCATGTCCGGCGGCAGCGGCCGGACTGGCCGCACCTGTTGCTGGTGAGCGGCCTCGGCAAGGCGACGGACCGCTTCCGCGAACGCGCCGCCGCGGCCGGCGCGCTCGACCATGTGCGCTTCCTGCCCTACCTGAGCCAGCAGGACCTGATCGCGACATACGCCGGCGCGGCGCTGTCGGTCTACCCGAGCCTCGTCGAAGGCTGGGGCCTGCCGGTGTGCGAGTCGCTCGCACTCGGCACGCCGGTTCTGACCAGCGACCGTTCGGCCATGCCCGAGGCCGGCGGCGAGCACGCGCGCTACTTCGATCCGGACTCGGCCGAGGCGATGGCGGCAGCGCTGGTCGACGCGGTGGAACGCTGGGTGCCACAGTGGCCGGGCGTGCGCGCAGCCGCCATGCGACGGGCGCGCGGCTTCACCTGGCGCGCGGCCGCCGAGGGCGTGCTCGCCGCCTACCGCGACGCGGCGGCGCAGCGCTGACGCGCGCCCGCGCCGGACGCGCGGCGGTGGGCAAGTCGAACGTCCGACCGTTGCAGCGGGCCAACGCAACGCAGGACCTGACCATGAAGCACTGGATGATCGCGATGTTCCTCACGCTCGCGCCGCTCGCGGCGCAAGGCCCCGAAGGCGCGCATGGCGGCGAGCGCGCCGCCGAGAGCTGGCGCCAGCGCGTCGAGGAGGCGCAGCAGAAGCTGCAATCGGCGCGCGAGCAACTGCAGCGACTGCAGCAGGAGCGCGCCGGCGGCGAGCGCCGCGACGACGGCGCGCGGCAGCGACCGCAGGGCGACGGCGATGGCCGCGGCGGGCGCGGCCCCGGCGCGCGCGGCGACCGCGGCGACGACCGGCGCATGGACGGTGCGCGCAGTGGCCGCAGTGGCCGCAGTGGCCGCGACCAACGCGCCGGCGCCCACGGCCGGCACGGCGCACGGGGCGGTTCCGGCGGCGACCGCCGCAGCGGCCACGGCGCGCACGGCAGCATGCCGCCGATGGCGGAGCGGTGGATGCGCCTGCGCGCGCTGCGCGACGGCGGCATGGGCATGCGCGGCTTCCAGGGCATGCGCCCGCCGATGCGCGGCTTCGGCGGCGGCCGCTCCGGCCCTGGCGACCGCGGACGCCCGGAGCGCCAGGGCTTCATCCGCCCGGGCAGCGGAGCGCCCGGCAGCGGCACGATGCTGGAACGCCTGCGGCAACTGCGCGAGTGGCGCGCCGAACCGGCGCAGCCGATGCGCGGGCCGCGTTCGGTCCGCGGGCGCAACGACGTCTGACGCGCGCGCAGCGCTCCGTCACGCCGCCGGCGGACGTTCGCGCTGCAAGGAGCGCTCGGATTCTCCCGCGACCCGCGCGGGAGGACGCGACTAACCTCAGCCGCCGCCGCCGGTGCGGCCGCGCGGAGGCACCGCGCACGAGGTCGTCTTCTTGGCGCCGCGGGCGTCCGCGACGATGCGCTCGGCCAGCCGGTCGGCGGCGTCGCTCGGCGGGATGCGCTCTTCCTTGCTGATGGTCCAGAGTTCCTTGAGCGCCTGGGGGATGCGCTCGATCTTGCCGAGCGCGACCTTCTCGTCGTAGCCGCCCGGGTGGAACTCGACCGAGACGTTGATGATGCCGCCGGCGTTGATGACGTAGTCCGGCGCGTACAGCACGCCGCGGTCGGCGAGCATCTTGCCGTGGCGCGGCTCCAGCAGCAGGTTGTTGGCCGCGCCGGCGACGATCGGCGTGTCGAGCTTGGGAATCGACTGGTCGTGCAGGATCGCGCCCAGCGCGCACGGCGCGAACACGTCGCACTTCATCGTCATCACGTCGGCTTCGCTCGCCGGGATCAGGCCGATCTCCTTTTCCAGCTGCTTCAGCCGCTCGACGTTCTTGTCCGCGCCGTAGACCTTGGCGCCGGCCTCGGCGAGGCGCTTGGCGAGCGCGCTGCCGACCGCGCCGGTGCCCTGGATGGCGACCGTGCGGCCCTTGGGCGAGTCGTTGCCGAAGGTCCAGCCGAGCGCGGCCTTGATGCCAAGGAACACGCCGTAGGCGGTGTACGGCGACGGGTTGCCGCTGCCGCCGTCCTTGCGCTCGAGCCCGGCGACGTACTTCGTCGCCCGGCGGATGATCTCCAGGTCGCCGACCGACGTGTTGACGTCCTCGGCGGTGATGTACTTGCCGCCGAGCGCGTCGACGAGGCGGCCCATCGCGAGGTACAGCGCCTCGGACTTCACCTTCTTGGGGTCGCCGATCATCACGGCCTTGCCGCCGCCGAGCCCGGTCTGCGCGACCGCCGACTTGAAGGTCATGCCGCGGCTGAGGCGCTTGACGTCGAACAGCGCCTCGTCCTCCGACGCGTACGGCCACATGCGCAGGCCGCCGAGGGCCGGGCCCAGCGTCGTGTCGTGCACGGCGATGATCGCGTGCAGGCCGCACGACGGATCGACGCCGCGGACGACGCGTTCGTAGCCGGCAACGGGGATGTCGGTGATCTGGAGGGTGTTGGTCACGGGATAGGGCTCGGGCCTGGACTTCGGGGGCGAGCAGGATAGCGACGCCGGGGCGGCGCGCCACCTTCGGCGTCAGGGAGGCCCAAGGACGGCGCTGACAGGCAATTGCGTCCGCGGGTGTCGGCTGCGCCGGGCCGCGGCGACGGCCGCCGCGGGCAACCCGACCGGCCGGCACGCCGGCCTGGCCGTCGGGCGCCGGCGCCCGCGGGCCCGCCCCGCAGGGCGGCGCGGCGGTTGGCGGTCAGCGCGAGCGCGGCCGCGAGCCGACGATGACCTGCAGGTCGACCTCGGCGCCTTCGCGGCGGACGCGCACCGTCGCCGCCTTGCCGATCGTCAGTGCGTCGAGCAGTTCGGTGTAGTGCTCGATGTCCTTGATGGCCTTGCCGTTGAGCGCGACGAGCACGTCGCCGGCCTCGATGCCGGCCACGTCGGCGGCGCCACCGTCGCGCACCGACCCGACCTTCACGCCGCCCTCGTCGCCGCCGTACTCGGGCATCAGGCCGAGCGCCGGGCGCACGTTCTCGTCGACCGCGGCCGGCGCCGCCGCCGGCTTGTCCTCGGTCGCCTTGGCCGGCGCCGCCGCCGGCTTGTCGGCGGGCTTGGCGGCCACCGGCTTGGCAGCGTCCTTGTCCTTGGCGCTGCCGATCACCGGTCCGACCGCCATGACCGGGCGCTCGACCTCGCCGACGACCACGACGTAGCTGCCGACGTCCCGCGGCGACGGGAACGGATCCGACGACGGGTTCTTCACCGTGTCGGCCGACAGCACGCGGCAGTCGAGGTCGGGCCGGCGGTTCTTGATGCGCTGCACGGCGCCGCGGCCGTGGTCGGAGTGCATGCGGCCGCAGACCAGCACCACGAGGGGCTTGGGCTCGTCGATGCGCAGGCTGGCGAGGTAGTCGGTGATCGACTCCGCCATGGTGTCGTCCTTGATGCACTGCGCCGCGTACATGCGGCCGAGGAACTCCTTGGTCACGCCGGGGTGGCCGTCCATCGCCTTGACGAACTCGGCGTAGTACGCGTCCTCGGGGGCCGTGGTGTCGCGCGCGACGTTGGCGTCGCCCTTCACCGCCGCGGCGCCCTCGCGCGCCACCTTGGCAGCCAGCTTGCGCGGCGCGTTGGCCGCGAGCACGACGATGCCGTTGGCCTTGGCGTACTCGACGACGGGCCGGTAGTCGCGCTTGTAGTCGGGCCACGGCCGCGCGGCGGCGAGGAAGTCGCCCTCGTCGATCGCGCCCGTCAGGTAGCGCAGCAGCGCCGTCTGCACGTCGCGCTCGAACATCTCCATCGCGATCACCAGTTGCGGCCGGCGCGCGTGCAGCGCCTGGATGAGGTCGAGGTGCGTCTCGTGCACCGCCGGCGTCTGGTGCAGTTCGCCCAGCGCGACGACGTCGGCGTCGGCGAGGTCGGCGGCGACCGCGCCGACCGACACGTCGGCGCCGTCGGCGGTGCGGACGATGCGGGCGGGCGACGCGCAGGCGGCGGCGAACAGGGCGAGAAGGAGGACGAACCGGTGCAAGCGCATGGCGACATGAAACCGGCACGGCGCGCGCGCGACAAGGCGAGCGGCCGCCGGATCGCGAGGCCGCGCCCTTCCGCGGCGGCGGATCGGCGTGTCGAATGGCCGCCCCGCGCCCGCATGAAGATCACCACCTGGAACGTCAACAGCCTGCGCATGCGGCTGACCCACGTCGTCGACTTCCTGCGCGAACACCGGCCGGACGTGCTGTGCCTGCAGGAGACCAAGGTGCAGGACCCGCAGTTCCCGCGCGAGCCGCTGGAGGACGAGGGGTACGAGGCCGTGTTCGTCGGCCAGAAGGCCTACAACGGCGTCGCGATCCTGACCGCCAAGCCGGCGTCGGCGATCAAGAAGGGTTTCCCCGACGACGGCCCGGACGCCGACAAGCGCGTCATCGGCTGCGACGTCGGCAGCTGGCGCGTGCTCAACCTGTACTGCCCCAACGGCCAGGACGTCGGCACCGACAAGTACCGCTTCAAGCTCGACTGGTTCCGCCGCCTGCGCGCCTTCCTCGACCAGGAGTACGCCGCCGACCAGCGCGTGGTCGTGGTCGGCGACTTCAACGTCGCGCTCGACGACCGCGACGTGCACGACCCGGTGTGGTGGCACGAGAAGATCCTGTGCTCGACGCCGGAGCGGCAGGCCATGCGCGACGTCATGGCGTTCGGCCTCGCCGACGGCCTGCGCCTGCACCGCCAGGAGGGCGGCATCTACACGTGGTGGCACTACCGCGCCGGCGCCGCCTACAAGGACGACGGCCTGCGCATCGACTACGTGCTGTGCACGCCGCCCGCCGCCAGCCGGTGCGCAGAGGTCATCGTGCACAAGGACGTGCGCATGCAGAAGCAGCCGAGCGACCACGTGCCGGTGACCGCGGTGTTCGCCGACGACGGGGAGCGATGAGCGAGGCGGCGATCCGCGCCAGCGGGCTCGGCCGGGCCTTCGACGACCGCTGGGCCGTGCGCGACCTCGACCTCGCGGTCGCGCCGGGCGAGATCTACGGCTTCCTCGGCCAGAACGGCGCCGGCAAGACGACGACGCTGCGCATGTTCGCCGGGCTGCTGCGGCCGAGCGCGGGCGAACTGCGCATCGACGGCCTGACGCACGCCGACGCCGGCCGCGCGCTGCGCCGCCGCATCGGCTTCCTGCCCGACACGCCGCCGCTGCACGACTACCTGACCGCGCGCCAGCACCTCGCGCTGGTCGCGAGCCTGTGGGGCGTGCCGCGGCGCGAACGCGACGAGCGCGGCGACCGCCTGTTCGACGCGCTCGGCATCGCCGGCCAGGCCGACGCGCTGTGCAAGGCGGCGTCGCACGGCACGCGCAAGAAGATCCACCTCGCCGCGGTGCTGGCGACGGCGCCGAGCGTGCTGCTGCTCGACGAGCCCACCAGCGGCCTCGACCCGCTGGCCGTGCGCCAGCTGAAGGACCTGCTCGGCGAGCAGGCGCGCGCCGGCGCGACCGTGTTTCTCAGCACGCACGGCCTCGAACTCGCCGAGCAGGTCTGCCATCGCATCGGCATCCTGGCCGGCGGCAGGCTGCGGGCCGAGGGCACGGCCGCCGAGCTGCGCGCGCAGCACGGCGACGCCAGCCTGGAGGACGTGTTCCTGGCCGTGACCGCCGCCGCGCGATGAACCTCCTGCTCGCCGACGTGCGCGCGCTCGCCGGGCTGCCGCGGACCGCGGCCGGCCGGCGCGTGCTCGCCGCCAGCGGCGGCGGCCTGCTGCTGCTAGGCCTGTTGTCGTGGTGGTTCGCCAACGCGCTGCTCGACCAGCCCGGCCTCGTGGTCGCGCTGCACGACGCCAGCGATGGACGATCGCAGGCGGCGTTGTGCGCGCACGCGCTCACCGCCTGCCCGATGGTCGCCGCGTGGCTCGGCCTCGCGCTCGCGCAGCGCACGCTCTTCGAGGCGCCCGAACTGGCGCTCTGGCGGCTCGCGCCGCTGCCGCCGTGGCGACCCGCGCTGCAGGCGCTGCTGCGCGCCGGCTTCGCCGCCACGCTGTGGGCGCTGGCGATCGCCGGCCCTGGCCTCGTCGCCGTGCTGCGGCGCGGGCCGGCGCCGGCGTGGGCCTACGCGCTGACGCCGCTGGCGGTGGTCGCCGCCACCCTGCCGACGCTGGCGGCGTCGCTGGCGGCGCAGCTGCTGATCGTGCGCTTCCTCGCCGGCCGCTGGCTGCGCCTGCTGCTCGTGGTCTTCGCCGCCGCCGGCTCGATCGGCTTCTCGACGTGGCTGATGCTGGCCCTGTTCGGCAAGCCCCACGACCATGCGCGCGACGTCGTCGCGTTCGCGGCGGGCGAACGGGCGACGCCGTGGAGCGTCGGCCCGGCGGCCGCGCTGCTGGCGGCGGCGGCGCGCGGCGAGCTCGACCTGCGCGCGCTGCGCGACCTCGCGCTGTGGTTGCTGGCGACGTTCGCCGGCTTCCGGCTGGTCAGCCGCGCGCATCCGGCCGCCTGCGAACGCCACCTCGCCGCCGAACTGCCGGCGTGGCGCCGCGGCGGCGGCCGCTGGCCCGCGGGCCTCGCCGCCAACGTGCTGCGCAAGGAGTTCGCGCAGGTGGCGCAGCAACCGGGCGCACTGGTCGGCTTCCTCGTGTTCGCCGTGCTGGTGTTCGCGATGTGCCAGCGCCGCGTGCTGGTCGCCGGCGTGCTCGCTGCGCCATCGCTGCCCGCCGACGTCGCCGCGTTCGCGGCGCTGCTGGCGTGGTGGTTCCTCGCCGTGCTGCTGGTGCTCTACGCGCACATGGGCCGCATCGCGCAGTGGGACGGGCCGCAATGGGCGCTTTGGCAATGCGCGCCGGCGGCGCCGGGCGCGATCCTGCGCGGCAAGATGCTGGCGGTGCTGGCGCTGCTCGGCTGGCCGCTGCTTCTCGTCGCCTTCGCCGGCGTCGCCGTGCTCGACGCGCGCGCCGACGTCGTGCTCGCGTACGCCGCGACTGCGCTCGGCGGCTCGGGCATGGCCCTCGGCGTGCTGACGATCGTCGGCACGATCCCGGTGCTGGTGCGGCACGACGGCGACGGCGGTTCGCTGCAGGGCGGCAAGGGCCTCGTCGCGGCGCTGCTGCTCGTCGTCGGCATGCAGGTCGCGGCGCTGCCGGCGCTGTACGCATGGCATCGCCTCGGCGAACACGCCGCCGACCACGGCCTCGCCCTCGACGACGCGTGGCGGGCGGCGCCGGCCGTGATCGGCGCCGCGCTCGCGTACGGCGCGGCCTGGTGCGGGCTCGGCTGGCTCGTCGGCAGCTGGAACTTCGCCCGGCTGTTGCGGCCGCGCTGAACGGACGTTCGCGCATCGCAGCGCCAGCCGCCGCGAGCTACAACGAGCGGCCGCGTTGCCGCGCATGACCACCCACCGACCCTGCAGGACCGCGGCCCCGACGCGCCCAGCGCGCCGCACGGCGATCGCCGGCGCGTTGCTCGCCGCCGCCGCGTGCGCCGGCCCAGCGCCCGACCCGACGCGCAACCGCGCCGGCCTCGACCGCACGCCCGGGGCCGAATTCGTCAGCGCCCGCGTGCACCATGGCGTGCCCATCCTGCAGAAGTCGTTCTTCTGGGACGGCAACGGCGAGGTCGACAACACCGGCGTCGGTTTCCACTGGGGCCGGTTCGTCGACGAACGCCTCGCCTTGGGCGTCGGCTCCAACGTGGCGAACTGGTGGACCGGCGGGCGCGACGTGCACAGCGTCGAACTGGAGGGCCTGATCCGCGTCTACCCCGAACCCGACTGGCCCTTGTTCGTCAGCGGCACCGGCGGCTACCAGCTCGCCAACGACCAGATCCCGCCGGGCGGCACGGTGTGGAACTTCTCGTTCAGCTTCGGCGCCGGCGTCGACATCCCGGTGGCGGCGGGCACGAGCGCGCTCATCGCGCTCGACTACCACCACATCTCGAACGCGCTCGGCCGCGAGAGCCAGCGCAACCCGAGCCAGAACGAAGCCCGCTTCTGGATCGGCATCGGCTGGTCGTTCTGACGGGCGCCGCGCCGCGCTCACGGACCGATGGTCAGGTGCAACCGCGCGGTCGACGCGATGCCGGGCGCCAGCGGGCACGGCGAACTCGGCGCCTGCAGCAGCAACCACTGCATGCCGATCGCCGTGCCGATGAAGGACGGCTGGTTGGGCACCGCCCACGGCCAATTGGCGAAGCCGCCGGCCTGCAGCACGTAGTTCCAGGCGACGGCGTCGAGGAACGTGCACGCGCCGCAGCCGATCTCGTTGCCCGGGAAGCCGATGCCGGCGAAGGCGAACGCGCCCGGCGGCGCGCCCTGCAGGCGCAGCGCGAAGTTGGCGCTGCCGACCTGGAAACTGCCCGTGCTGCTGATCGCCCCGCCATTGCCGCACGCGCTGCCGACGACGACGGACTGCGCGACCGCGAAGCCGAGGTGGTTGGCGACCGCGCGGTGGCTGCCGTCGCTCGGCCGGTTCTGGACCAGCGCGCCGCCGGGCGGCGAGTGCAGGAACGACGACGAGCCGCCGCCGTCGAGGTTGATGGCGCGCCACGCGCCCATGGCGAGGAACACGTTGGCGAGTTCGGGCAGGGTCATGCCGACCGACCAACCCGGCTGGCGGCCGTCGACGACCGCGAGATAGAGCGTCGTGCCCTGCTGGTTGACGCCGACCGCCGTGCGCGGGTTGCGCACCAACGGCTCGACGCGCGCCGTCGCGCCGGTGTTGACGCCGTCGGTGACCAGCAGCGTGCCCGGCACCGTGTCGGTGCTGCTCGGACCGACGCCGGCGATCGCCCACTGCGCCGCGGCGGCCTGCGCCGTCGTGATGTTGCCGATCGTCGCGAGGCGGTTCGGCGCGAACACCAGCGCCGGATCGGGCGCGGCGCCGAACTGGCGCACCGGCGAGACCAGCACGCCGTTGCTCTTGCTCAGCCCGACGATGTCGGCCGTGGTCGGCGTCAGCGTGCCGAAGTAGTTGGCGTTGATCGACAGCCGGTTGCCGAGCTGGTTGTGCCAGTTCAGCGTCGTGCGCAGCGACGCCTCGTACGACTGCAGCGGCGACAACGGCGCGGTGACGCGGATCTCCAGCCGCGGATCGGTCAGGTCGATCACCGCCGTGAAGCCGCGCGCCGTGCCGCCGCCCGTCGCCCAGACCTGCGGCGCGACCGCGATCTGCGCCGGCAGGGCGGCGGCGAAGAGGGCGCAGGCGAACAGGGTGAGGAGCCGCATCGGCGCAGTCTACCGCGGCGGGGCCGGGTCGGGCCGGGGGCGGCGCGCGGCCGTCCCGCCGCCGCTACGGCGCGGTCGCGGCGGCGGCGCAGCGCGCCAGCGCCTCGCCATCGAGCCGGCAGACGCGCCAGTCCGCCAGCAGGCGCGCGCCCTGGCGTTCGTAGAAGCCGATCGCCGGCGCGTTCCAATCGAGCACCTGCCAGTCGAGCCGCGGGCAGCCGCGCGCCACGGCGAGCCGTGCGACGGCGCGCAGCAGCGCGAGGCCGATGCCGTGGCCGCGCAGGTCCGGCGCGACGAAGAGGTCTTCGAGATGCAGGCAGGGTTCGGTGCGGAACGTCGAGTACGTCGCGAAGTGCAGCGCGAAGCCCGCCGGTCGGCCCTCCCACTCCGCCAGCAGCGCGCCGCAGGCCGGCTGCGGGCCGAACAGATGAGCGCGCAGGCGCTGCTCGCTGACGTCGAGTTCGTGCTCCAGGCGCTCGTAGCGCGCGAGGTCGACGATGAAGCGCGCGACCAGCGATTCGTCGCCGGGCACGACGGCGCGGACGAGCAGGCGGGGATCGGCGGCCATGGGCGGGCAGGCTACCTGCGGGGCGGTTCGC
The DNA here is from genome assembly GCA_020247305.1 of Phycisphaerales bacterium. Lineage (GTDB taxonomy): Bacteria > Planctomycetota > UBA1135 > UBA1135 > UBA2386 > UBA2386. Next base: position 29,487 of record JADCJE010000088.1, read on the forward strand.
GGCGACCGCGGCGACGGCGGACCGGTGCGCGCGGCAGCCGGCGCCGCGGGGGCGCCGGCCGCGGGGGCGCCATCACGCGCGGTAGGTGATGCGGCCGCGGGTCAGGTCGTACGGCGACAGTTCCACCGTGACGCGATCGCCCGGGATGATGCGGATGTAGTTCTTGCGCATCTTGCCGGAGATGTGCGCGAGCACGATGTGTCCGCCATCCACCTGGATGCGGAACTTGGTGTTGGCGAGGGTCTCGACGACCGTGCCATCCAGGACAATCGCTTCTTCTTTGGGCACAAATACTCCAGTGGCGACCAGGATCGGTCCAGCGCGTCCGCCGCCACGGGGGAACGGGCCGGGCTCTGCGGATCACGGCCGCACAGCGGGGCGAGGAGTCTACGGCCACGCCGGCAGGGCGATCAAGCCGCCCCCCTCGACGCTGCACCGTGGCGGTCGCCGTGCGTCCGCGCCAGGATGCCGCGCATGGCCGGCCAGCCCCGCCGCCGCGGCGACGCGCCCGAGCGCTTCGACCGGGCCTATTACGACCGTTTCTACCGCGACCCGGCGACGCGCGTCTCCGACGCCGCGGCAGTGGGCAAGCTCGCCGCGCTGACCGCCGCGTGGGCCGCCTGCCTCGACTTCGAGGTGCGCTCGATCCTCGACCTCGGTTGCGGGCTCGGCCACTGGCGCACGGCGGCGCGCCGGCGCTGGCCGCGCGCCGCCTACCACGGCGTCGAGTGCTCGCAGCACCTCTGCGACGAACTCGGCTGGACGCACGGCTCGATCGTCGACTTCGACCCGGCGCGCGCCTGCGGGGCGGAGCGCTTCGACCTCGTCGTCTGCCAGGGCGTGCTGCAGTACCTCGGCGATCGGCAGGCGGCGGCGGCGCTGCGCAACCTCGCGCGCTGGAGCGACGGCCTGCTGTTTCTCGAAGCGCTGACCGCGCTCGACTGGCGCGAACGCTGCGACCGCGAGCGCACCGACGGCGACGTGCGCCTGCGCGAGGGCGCGTGGTACCGGCGGCGGCTGGGCCGCGACTTCGTCGCGCTCGGCGGCGGCGTGTTCGCGGCGCGGCGCGCCGGCTTCCCGTTCTTCGAACTGGAGACCGCGTAGTCATGGACTTCTTCGCCCATCAGGATGCGGCGCGGCGCGCGACGAAGCGCCTCGTCGTGCTGTACGTGCTGGCGCTGGCCGCGATCGTGGCGAGCATCCACTTCGCCGCGTCCTTCGCGTTCGCGCTCGGGGACCGCGGCGGGCCGCGGCAGGGCACGCTGTTGCTGCTTGTCACGGCCGCGACGCTCGCCGTCGTCGGCTCGGGCGCGCTCGTCCGCATGCTCGAACTGCGCCGCGGCGGCCCGGGCGTCGCCGAGCTGCTCGGCGGCCGGGCGGTGCCGCTGCGACCGACGGATCTGCAGGAGCGCCTGCTGCGCAACCTCGTCGAGGAGATGGCGATCGCCTCCGGCACGCCGATCCCCGCGATCTACGTGCTGGACGACGAAACGGGCATCAACGCCTTCGCCGCCGGCTGGACGCCGGACGACGCGGCCATCGCCGTCACGCGCGGCTGCCTCGACGCGCTCGACCGCGACGAGTTGCAGGGCGTCATCGCGCACGAGTTCAGCCACGTCTTCCACGGCGACATGCGGCTCAACATCCGCCTGATGGGCGCGCTCGCCGGCATCGTCTGCCTCGTCACGATCGGGCGGGTGCTGGCGCGGGTCGGCGGCCGCAGCCGCGGCAGCAACCGCAAGGGCAACGCCGCCGCGTTCGCGGTGTTCGGCTTGCTGCTGGTGGCGATCGGCTGGATCGGCGTGCTGTTCGCCCGCCTGATCCAGGCAGCGGTGTCGCGCCAGCGCGAGTACCTCGCCGACGCCAGCGCCGTGCAGTACACGCGCAATCCGCTCGGCATTGGCATGGCGCTGGCGCGCATCGGCGATCGCTCCGCCCGCATCGAACACGTGCGCGCCGAGGAAGCGAGCCACATGCTGTTCGCCGATGGGGTGGGCCGCATGTTCGGCAGCCTGCTGGCTTCGCACCCGCCGATCGCCGAGCGCATCGCCCGCGTGCTGCCCGGCTTCGCCGCCGCGCCGCGGCCGCGCCGCTCCCTGCAGGCCGACGTGGCCGCGCTGGCGCCGGCCCCCGCCCGCGCCGCAGCGGCGTGGCGCAGCGCGCCCGACGCGCTGGTCGCAGCCTTCGGCGAGCCGCAGGCCGCCGACATCGCGGCCGCGCGCGACCTGCTCGCCGGCCTGCCGCTGACGCTCGTCCAGGCCGCCCATGCGCCGGAGTCGGCGAAGGCGCTGGTCTGCGCGCTGCTGCTGGCCGACGACCCGGCGCTGCGCGCTGCCCAGACGGCGCTGCTGCCGGCCGACGCCGCGCTGCGCCACGACGCGCAGGCGCTGCGCCTCCCGGCGCGCGCGGTCGGCGCGACGGCGCGGCTGCCGCTGCTGACGCTGGCGCTGCCGGCGCTGCGCGAACTGCCGGTCGGCGAACGCCGGCCGCTGCGCGCGGCGCTGCAGGCGCTGGCCGAAGCGGACAGCGCGCTGGCGCCGTTCGAGTGGGCGTTGCTGCGCCTCGCCGACCGCGCGCTCGCGCCGGAGGCCGGCGGCCGGGTGCGGCGGCCAACGGCCCGCAAGGCGCCACTGCACGCCCGCGCCGACGCCGCGGCGACCGTGCTGTCGCTGGTCGCCCGCGCCGCCAACGTCGACGACGACCAGCGCGCCGCCGCGGCCTTCCAGCGCGGCGGCGAAGCGCTCGGCGGCTTGCCGGGTCTGCGGTTGCGGCCGGCCGCCGAGTGCACGCCCGGCGCGCTCGGCGCCGCCGTCGACGCGCTGGCCGAGGTGACGCCGCTCGCGCAGCGCAACGTGCTCGCCGCCTGCGCGGCCGCCGCCGCAAGCGACGGCGTGGTGCAGCCGGCGGAGGCGGAGTTGTTGCGCGCGCTCGCGGCGATCTGGGACTGCCCGCTGCCGCTCGCCGTCGCCGACTGACGCCGAGCGGCGGACCAGCGCGCCCGCCGCCCTGTGTGCGCCAGAGCGCCGTTGCGCGCGCCCCGCTGCCCGCTCGATGATGCGCCGATGCGGTGCCGCCGACTTCTGCCTTGCCTGTGGCTCCTCGCCGTCGCGGCGTCTGCGCAGCAGCCGGACGGCGCGCCGCCAAGCCGACCCGCTGCGCCGCCAGCGACGCCACAAGCGGTCCCGACGGCCCAGGCGACGGCGCGCTTCGCCAACCGCAACGCGTCGTTCCACATCCAACTGCCGGCGCAGTGGCGGCAGATCGCGCCCGGCGAGGCGCGCACCGTCGGAGAACGGCGCGAGGCGCCGCCCAAGCTCGGCTTCGCGCAGCCCAACCACTTCTACGCCGTCGGGCCGGTCGACCAGTGGCTCGCCGGCGACTTCCGCGGCGCGTGGCTCTACGTCGTCGAACAGGACGCCGAGTGGCACATCGGCGACCACTGGCAAGACGACCTGCGCGCCATGTGGCGCGAGGAAGGCACGGCGAGCGGCAATCGCCACGAACTGACCAACCTGCGCCGCGCCAAGGTCGGGGCCCAGGGCGTCGATGCGCTGCTGGCGGAGCGCACCACGACGCCGCCGGACGGTCGTCCGGTGGTCCGCAGCCTCGACGTGCACGCGCCGTGCGGCGGCCGTCAGGTGTCGCTGTCGTTCTGTTGCCCGCCCGAGCGATTCGGCGCGGAGGAACCCGGCTTCGTCGCCGCGCTGGCGACGCTGACCTTCGCCCGGCTGCCGCGCGAACAACAGGACCTCGGCGATCGGCTGTGGTCGCCGCTGCTCACCGGCGGTGCGGTCGCCCTCGTGCTGCTGCTGCTCTACAAGCACACGCGCGGCCGGCGTTGAGCCGCGCGCTGCCAGGGCCTAGACTGTGGCCCTTGCGGTTCGGGGCCCGTCGCCGGCGATCTCCGCCGCGCCGCGTGGGCACGCGCCGTCCACGCACTTCCTGCCGCCTTGAAGAAGACCACTTCGCCGAAGTCCGCGCGCAACCTCGACAAGTTCTTGTTCGAGGCCGGCCAGCAGTGCCAGAAGCGCCTCTGGCTCGACTACCACGAGCCGGGCGAGGAACCGATCGGCCCGATGCGGCAGGCGATGTCCGAGATCGGCGCGCAGCTGCGCACGCTCGCGCGCTCGGCCTTCCCCAAGGGCGTCGTCGTCGAGGGCAAGGACGTCGCCGCCGCGGCGGCCGACACCAAGGCGAAGATCGCCGCCGGCGCGCCGGTGCTGTTCGACGCCGCGTTCGTCGCCGAGGGCGTCGAGGTGCGCTGCGACGTGCTGGTCGTCCACCGCGACGGGCTGTGCGACCTGTTCGAGATCAAGTCGGGCACCAAGGTGAAGCACCGCTACGTCAACGACCTCGCGCTGCAGGCCTACGTGCTCGCGGCGTCGGGGCTGACGATGCGCGCGGCCTACCTGCTGCACGTCAACCCGAAGTACGTGCACAAGGAAGGCGCCGACTACCCGGCGATGCAGTTGCTGCGCAGCAGCGACGTGACGGCCAAGGTGCAGAAGCAACTGGACCCGACGCGCCGCCGCCTGCAGCACTGCCGCAGCGCGCTCGCCGACGAGGCGGTGCTGCAGCTGCCGATGGGCACGTTCTGCACGGCGCCGTTCCCCTGCCCGCACCTCGCCCGCTGCAGCAAGGAGGCGCCGGCGCTGCCGCTGCGCGAGCTGCCGGAGCTGACGCGCGCCCAGGAGCTGGCGCTGCACAAGGAAGGCATCGAGACGATGACCGACCTCGACCCGGCGCGCGAAGGCCTGACCTTCCGCCAGCGCCGGACGCTGGCGTGCCTCAAGCAGGATGCGCCGCTGGTCGAGCCGTTCGTGCGCGACGAGCTGCGCCAGTGCAAGAAGCCGCTGCACTTCCTGGCGATGGTGTCGGTCACCGAGTCGCTGCCGCGTTTCGACGGCCAGCGGCCCTGGCGGCACATGCCGTACGCGTGGGCGTGCACGACCGTGCACGAAGGCGGCCGCGTCGAGCAGGGATCGTTCGTGCACGCCGACAAGACCGACCCGCGGCCCGGCTTCGTCGAGAGCCTCGCGCGGCACCTGGAGGTCGGCGGTTCGATCGTCGTCTGGGACGACGAGGCGCTGGAGGAACTGCACGCACTGCTCGACGACCTGCCGGCGCACAAGGCGCACTTGCGCGCGATCGTCGGCCTGCCGCACCTCGACCTGATGCAGCTGCTCGACGCCGGTGTGTTCCATCCGCGGCTGCGCACGCACGCCGACCTGCGCGCCAGCGCCGCCGTGCTGCTCGACGACGCCAGCGGCAAGGACCTCGCGCCGTGGGGCGAGGACGCGTTCTTCGGCGAAGTGCAGAAGGCGCAGGCCCCGCGCGTCCGGAGCACCACCCGCAGCAAGATCGGCGCCGACCTGCTCGCGACCATGCAGTGGTCCGTCGAGCGCATCAAGGCGCTGTTCGCCAAGCACGCGGAGGAAGATCCGGCGCCGCCGAAGCCCAAGGCCGCGCCCGTGCGCAAGGCGGCGAAGCCGCTGCCGAAGCCGCTGCCGCCGGAAGCCTGAGCGACCGCCGGCCGCGCGACCTGACGGAGCGCGGGCAGCGTGCGCGGCGGACCCCGCCCGCGTCAGGCGGCCGCGTAGGCCGACAGCAGCGCGCCGAGCTCGCGATCGGCCCCGAAGCGCCGCTGGAAGTCCTCGCGCACGCGCACGCCCATCGCGCCGGCCGCCGAGCGGTTGCGGTAGAGGGCGAGGATCTGCTGGGCCATCTGCTGCTCGTCGGCGAACAGCAGCCCGGTCTCCTTGTGGCGCAGCAGCTCGCGGTTGCCGGGCACGTCGGCGGCGACGATGGCGCGGCCGAGCAGCCCAGCTTCGAGCAGGGTCGGCGCCGCGCCCTCGTGGTACGAGGTGTTCAGCACGACGTCGGCATCGGTGTAGGCAGCGCCCATGCGATCCTGCGCCAGGGTCGGCAGCATGCGCACGCTCGGGTGCAGGGCGCAGAGGCGCCGCAGCTCGGCGGCGTACTCCGGATGCTGCTCGGGCCCCGCGACGATCAGTTCGGCGTCGGCGCCGTTCGCGCGCAGCACGCCGGCGACGCCGAACGCCCGGTGCTGGCCCTTGATGGGCCGCAGGCCGCCGGGAAGGAACACGACGAAGCGCTGGCGCGGGATGCCGAGCGAACGGCGCAGGTCGGTGCCGTCGGTGGCGAGGCGCGACGCCGCGCGCGGCACGACATCGACCTTGCCGACCGCCTCGGGCACCCGCTCCTCGACCAGCGCAGCCGCGTCCGCCGACGGCGCCAGCACGCGATGCGCGCGGCGCAGGACCTCGCAGACGAGCTGGCCCTGCCGCTCGTCGAGCATGTCGCTGTAGAGGTCCTCGCCGACCAGCGAGACGACCCACGGCGTCCGCAGGCCGAGCAGCTGGACGCCGCTGCGCAGGGCGTCGTGCGCGTGCACGACGTCGGGCCGGAAGCGCGTCAGGGTGCCTTCGAGCGACTGCTTGAGCCCGCCCTCGGCGCCGCCGAACGTCTCGCAGAGATGGCCGCGGGCCTGCAGACCTTCGCGCCAGCGCGCGACGGTCGCCATGCCGCCCATGTGCAGCGCGGCCGGGGCCGGTGGCATCAGCAGGACCTTCACGATGCGTCTTTCGGCATCGCCGGCGCAGGCCCTTCAGCGCGGTCCGGCCGGACAGGCGGCGCGCAGCGCGCGCACCCGCGCCGGCTCGACCGGCTGGTCGACGCGGCCGTCGCGCTTGCACGCGGTGCCGACGATCGCCCCATCGCATGCGGGCCACAGCGCCGCGGCGTTGGCGGGCGACAGGCCAGCGCCGAGCCACACGGGAAAGCCGCCCACCGCGGCGCGGACCGTCGCCAGCAGCGCGAGGTCGACCGGTTCGCCGGTGCGCCGGCCCGACAGCACGATGCCATCGGCGCCGCTGCGCTCGGCCACGTCCTTGGCGCCGGCGGCCGCGTCGACGGGCGCCAGCGGGGCCGCGTGCTTGACGAGGTGGTCGGCCAGCAACATGCCCTGCCAGCCGAGTTGGCGACGGTACGCGGCGAGCCGCGCCGCCTCGCCCTCGATGACGCCCTGGTCGGTGACGTACGCGCCGGCGAGCACGTTGACGCGCACCCACCGCGCGCCGGTCGCGGCGGCGACGCCGAGCGCGGCCATGCCGTCGTTGCGCAGGCAGTTGACGCCCACCGGCAGGCCGATGTCGGCGACGATGCGCGCGGCGGCGATGGCGAGGCCGGCGACCGCGTCCGGCGGCGCAGGATCGTCGCGCGTGCCCTTGTGGAACGGCGCGTCGCCGAAGTTCTCGACGACGACGCCGTCGAAGCCGCCGTCAGCGTAGGCGCGCGCGTCGGCGAGCGCGCGTTCGAGCACCGCGGCCATCGAACGATGGCCGCGCGACGACGGCAACGGCGGCAGATGGACGACCCCGAGCAGCGGGCGGCTCATCGCCGCATCATGCCGGCAGCATGCTGCGCAGTCGCATGCGCACACCCTTCCACGTCGGCGCCAGCCGCTGCGCTTCGCGGATCAAGGCGCGGCCCTCCGCCTTGCGCCCGGTGGTGATCAGGTCCCAGGCGTAGTCGAGCCGCACGTCGGCCCGGCGGCGGCGGATCAGGTTCTGGAAGTGGGCCTCGCCGACGTGGTGCTGGGCGACACGCGCGAGGATGCGGTCGACGCCGCGCAGGAAGCGTTCGTTGGCCGACAGGCTGCCCTGATGCACGCGATAGAACGTCAGCGGCTCGCCGAGATACGCCAGCGGTTCGCGCTCGCTCATGCGCAGCCAGAGGTCGAAGTCCTCCGTGGCGATGAGGTCCGGATGCTCGTCGAAGCCGCCGACCTCCAGGACCGCGCGGCGGCGCGCCACGACCGAACTGCAGATCACCGGGCTGCCCTTCAGCAGGCGCTCGGTGGTGAGCACCGTCGGCACGTTTCGGCCCTGGTTCTTGCGCGCGTCGATGCGGCCGCCGCGCACGACCCACGCGTCGGTGGCGAGGCAGGCGGCGCCGATCTCCTGCAGGACCTCGACCGAGCGCTCCAGCTTGTCGGGCGCGTACCAGTCGTCGGCGTCGAGGAAGGCGACGAACTCGCTGTTCGCGTGCGCCACGCCCCGGTTGCGCGCCGCGCCGGGCCCGCGGTGGTCCTGCCGCAACAACGTCGCGCCGCCCTCGATCGCGATGTGCGCCGTCGCGTCGGTCGAGCCGTCGTCGACGACGACGACGGCCTCCGGCGGCGTCGTCTGCGCGCGCAGCGAGTCCAGCGTGGCGGCGAGGAACTCGCCGGCCTGCCAGGCGGGAATGACGACGGTGACCGGCGCGAGTCGGCTCATGCGGAACGGCGGCGCATCTTGGCGGCCACCGCGGCGAAGATCTCGCCAATGTAGCGGAGATCGGCCGGCTGCACGACGAGGCAGCGCCACGCCGGCGTGCCGGTCTGGCGCGAGTAGGCGACCACCGTGACCACCGTGCCGACGAAGTACGCGACGCTGGCGGCCCACGCGGCGCCGAGCGCCCCGTGCCGCGGGATCCACAGCGCGTCGAGCGCCAGCATGGTCACGAAGACCGTCGACTGCGCGGCGATGCAGGTGTCGAGCCGGTCGCGGGCGCCGAGGTCGGCCTGCAGCACCTTCGAGACGGTGAAGGCGACGGTGCCGGGCGCCAGGGCGAGCAGGCAGGCGCCGACCGGCTCGCTCCAGCCGGCGAACCAGACGTTGGTCGAACCGTGCGTGACCAGCGTCACCAGCCCCATCACCGGGTCGACCAGCAGCAGCAGCGCCGCCGCGGCGACCAGCGACACGGCGAGTCCAAGGCGCGCCAGCACGGGCGTTCGCACGCGCGCTTCCTCGTCGGTGCCGCCGGCGACCTTCGAGAAGAACAGGTCGCGCAGCGCCTCGGGGAAGTGCCAGATCAGCTCGGCCCACGTGATCGCCATCGAATAGAACGCGGCCTGCATGTTGGCGGCGTTCTTCGCCGCGGCCGCCTCGGCGCCGTCGGCGCGCAGCGTGCGGAACATCAGCCAGACGAGCACGAACATGTCGAGCCGCTGGTTGAGCTGCCCCAGCGTCGACGTGATGTTCGCCTTCCAGCCAAAGCGCAGCGCGTCACCGAGGAAGGGCCGGTGCACGCGGACGCGCAACTGGACGACCTTGCGCACCAGCCAGAGCGCGACCACGGCGACGACGGCGGTGCTGGCCAGCCGGCCCCACGCCACGCCGGCCTTCACGTCGCCCGCGCCGACGTCGCCGCCGATCGCCAGGAAGACGGCGAAGAACGCCGGCAGGAAGGCGAGCGAGGTGACGAGGTGGACGATGCCGTAGTCGCGGATGCGCTCGGTCGCCAGCTGCGTGCTGTTGGCGTAGCTGGTGACGAGCAGCAGCGGCACGGAGAGGCAGACCGGCAGCACCAGCCACGGATCGTCGATCCACTCGGGGTCGATCAGCGGCAGCACGTAGGCGACGACGCACCAGGCGGCGGCGCCGACCAGCGCGCCCCAGCCGAGCGCCACGGCCATCGCCGTCTCGAAGCACGTCTGCGCGCTGTAGCGCTGCCGACGCACGAACCAGACCAGCGCCGTCGCGAGCCCCAGGTTGGCGACCGCGCTCAGCACGAACGGCAACGCCGCGACGATGCCGGCGCCGCCGTGCTGCGCCGGCTGGTTGGCCGTCAGCGCATAGAGCACGAGTCCGCCGCCCCTGTCGATGACGACGACGAGGACCTGGATCAGGAAGGTGAAGACGACCCAGCGGCGGAAGTTCACGCCTTCACCTGCGGCGGCGTCGCCGCCGCGGGGTCACCAGGGCATCTCGGCGTCCGCGTATGCTTCGCGCGTGGCGGGCAGGAGTTCGTCGACGAGCAGGGCCGGCAGGCCCACGGCCTCGTAGGCGTCGCTGCACGTCGCCGGCTGCAGCGTGCCCTCGGTCGAGGGCATGGACGCGATCCACGCGAGGCGGTCGGCGAGGTGCACGAGGGACGCAAGGGACTTGTAGGCGGCGGAACGGGTCGGCGTGTGGTGATAGCGGATCGCCTCGGCCAGATCCTCGGGCAGCGACCACTTGTGGGCCAGCACCGAACCGACCTCGCCGTGCGTGAAGCCGAATTCGGTCCGCTCGATCTCGAAATCCGGGATTCCTTCCGCGACCCCGCGCTGCAGCGCCGCGACGTACCTGGGGCCGCACTTCTCGATCAGCAGGATCTTGCCGATGTCGTGCAGCAGGCCCGCCATGTAGGCGTCCTCGGGGTGCAGGTCGAGGAACTGCGGCGACGCCGCGGCAATCGTCCGCGCAGCGATTCCCGTGAACACGGAGTGGCGCCAGAAGCCCGTCGGATCGAAGTGCGGAAACTTGTCGCGCCGGTCGGCGAACGCCGTGAAGACGGCGGCCTTGAGCGCGACGCGACGCGTGGTCGCGAAGCCGAGGACCGACACCGCGAGCGGAATCGACGACACCCGGCAGATCAGGCCGTAGTGCGCCGAGTTGACCATGCGCAGCATGTTGGCGGCGACCGCCGGGTCCGCCTGCAGGACCTTCGCGACGTCGGCAGCCGACGCGTCGTCGCGCTCCAACACCGCATTGAGCTTGCTGATGACCTCAGGCAGCGTCGGCAGGCCGACGGTTCCCTGGACCAGGCTGGCAAGGTCGTGCGACGAAGCCTGAATTGGGGATGCCATGGCGTATGGTGTATCGGTTCGCATCACCCGCCAGCTTGAAGGCCTTTGCGTGCCCGAGACTCCGCGCCCACCCCGCATCGTCTTCCTGAGCCAGCGGGTGCCGTATCCGCCGGACCGCGGCGACCGCATCACCACGTGGAACTTCCTGCGCCACTTCGTCCAGCGCGGGGCGGAGGTCGCGGTCGGCTGCCTGCAGGAGGAGCCCCGTGACGCCGATGCCGTGGACTTCCTGCGCGCGCAGTGCCGCGAGGTCATCGCCCCCCGCCGGTCGCCGCGGGTCGCCCGGGCGCTCGGCCTGCGCGGCCTGCTGACCGGCGAACCGCTGACGCTGCCGGTGTTCCGCCACCGCGCCCTGCAGGCGGCCGTCCGCAGGTGGTGCACACCGACGCCGCCCGACGTGATCTGGGTCTACTCGTCGTCGATGGCGCAGTACGCGCTCGACGTGCCGGCGCGCGCCAAGGTGATGCAATTCGCCGAGCTCGACTCCGACAAGTGGCGCCAGTACGCCGCGAACGCCGGCCCGCTCGGCCGTTGGATCTACGGTCGCGAAGCCCGCCTGCTGCTCGCCTTCGAGGACCGCGTGGCGCGCGCCTTCGACCGTTCGCTCGTGGTCAGCGAGGTCGAGCGCGACCTGTTCCGCCAGCGCATCGCGGGCGTCGAGCCGGAGGTGCTGCCGAACGGCGTCGACGTCGGCCACTTCCAGAGCCGCGGCGACGGCGACCGGCACGCGCGCACGGCGATCTTCACCGGCGTCATGGACTACGAGCCCAACGTCGACGGCGTGTGCTGGTTCGTCGACGCCTGCTGGCCGGCGCTGCGCGAACGCTTCCCCGACGCGCAGTTGCTCGTCGTCGGCAGCCGGCCGAGCCCCCGCGTCACCGCGCTCGCCCGCGTGTCCGGCGTGACGGTGACCGGCCGCGTGCCCGAGACGCCGCCGTGGTTCGATCGCGCCGCGGTTGCGATCGCGCCGCTGCGCCTCGCCCGCGGCGTGCAGAACAAGGTGCTGGAGGCGCTGAGCATGGGCCTGCCCGTCGTGTCGACGTCGCACGCCGCGCAGGGCCTGGGCCCCGCGCCGAGCGCAGCGCTCGCCGTCGCCGACGACGCGGCGGCCACCACCGCCGCCGTCGCGCGCTGGTTCGCCGATCCGGCGCTGGCGCGCGCCAGCGGCACGGCGGGCGCGACGTGGGTGCGGCAGACGTGGCGCTGGGAAGCGATGCACGCGCTCTGCGATGCGCTGCTGGCCGGGCTCGGCGTCCGCTGGCCGCATTGACGCGACCTCGCTGCCGCGGCCGCCAGGGGCAAGCCGAGAGCCCTTGCGACGACTTCTTGTCGGACTCTCAGCGCCCGCCGACGAGCCGGAACTCGACCGCGACGCTGCGCGTCGTCGGCACCGCCGCGCCGTGCAGCCGCGCCGGCGCGAAGCGCCACGTGCGCACGGCCCGCAGCGCCTCGCGGTTGAGCGCCGCATGGCGGGTCGGCTGCCGCAGCGCGACGTCGAGCACCGCACCGAGCGCATCGATCGTCGCCGTGACGACGACCGTGCCTTCGTGGCCGGCGAGGCGCTCGGACTCCGGGTACCGAGGTGGTTCGTTGTCGGCGCACTCGACCGCTTCGACCCACGCCTGCGGCGCAGCGGCTGGCGCAGGCGTCGGCGTCGGCGTCGGCGTCGGATCGCTGGCGGCCGGCGCTGCGGTGGCCTGCGCTGCGGTGACCTGCTCGGTGGCCGGCGCCGCCGCGGCCGGCTCGGTGGCCGGGCGCGGAGCGATGCGCTGCAGGCTTGGCGACGCCGCCGCGAACGGGTCGCGCTCGGCGACCGGCGGCGGCAGATCGCGGACCGGCTCCTCGACCTCGCGGTGGTCGACCACCTCGTCCTCCACGACCGCCTCGACCACGACATCGGGTTGCAGCGCCTCGCGCGGCGCCGCCGGCGCGCTCGGCTCCGACATCTGCACCTGCACCATCGGCGGCGCGGCGGCGACCCTGGAGCCGGCGTAGACGCTGTAGCCCAGCGCCGCCGTCAGGGCGGCGCCGTGCACGGCGCACGACATGGCGAAGAAGGCGGAACTGCGCACGGTTGGGGGTGGAGAACGGTACCCGACCGCCGCGGTTCAGTCGCCCCCGTCCTTGCCGGCGGCAGGGGCGGGGACCAGCCGGTAGACCTTGCCCTGACGGCCGTCGAAGCCGGCCAGCAGCAGCTCGCCATCCGGCTCCTCGGCGAAGCTGGCCACCTGCTGGGGCGCGCCGGGGAGGCGCACGACCGCGTGCGCGCCGCCCTGGCGGTCCTCCTTGCAGGCCCACATGCGCAGGGTCATGAAGTCGCCGTACACGAACCACCCCTCCAGTCCGGCGATCCTCTTGCCGCGGTAGACGTAACCGCCGGTGATCGACAGCCCCTCGCTGTGCGGGTAGCTGGCGACCGGCGCGATGGCGTCTGCGGGCACGTCCTTGCCCTTGCGCAGCTTGAACACCTCGCCGGCCTCGAGCGCGTTCCAGCCGTAGTTGCCGCCCTTCACCAGCCGGTCGACTTCCTCCAGCCGGTTCTGGCCGACGTCGCCGCACCACAGGTCGCCGGTCGTGCGGTCGAAGGTGATGCGCCACGGATTGCGCAGGCCGTAGCACCAGATCTCCGGCCGGACGCCTTCGGCCTGCGGCCACGGGTTGTCGGCCGGGATCGCGTACGGCTTGTCGGCGGTCGCCGCGCGCACGTCGAGGCGCAGCACCTTGCCGAGCAGGTTGGCGCGACTCTGCGCGTTGAGGAACGGATCGTTGGCGGCGCCGCCGTCGCCGAACGCGACGTAGAGCATGCCGTCCGGCCCGAACTCGATGGTGCCGCCGTTGTGATTGCCGAACGGCTGGAACACCTCCAGCACACGCAGCTCGCTGGCGAGGTCGACGACCGGGCCGGCGTCGGTCTTGCGCGCGGTGTAGCGCGCGACGATCGACTGGCGGTTGGACTTGGCGACCTTGCCGTTGCCCATCGCGCCGCTGAGGCCGTCCTTCTTCTCCGACCAGCAGACCCAGACGTGGCCGTTGTCGGCGTACTTCGGGTCGAACTGGAAACCGAGCAGGCCCTCTTCCCAGTTGTCGGTGAAGACGACCGCGCTCATGTCGAGGAACAACCGGCCCGGGCCGTCCTGCGCGCCTGCGCGCGGCACAGCGAACACGCGGCCGGGCTGCGTGCAGACGTAGGCGTGCGCCGGATCGGTCGCCGTGAAGGCGACGTACAGCGGCCGGTCGAAGCCGGGATGGCCGGGGAAGGCCTCGACGAAGGCGATCGCTGGACCGTCCGGCAGCGGCCCGGGTTCGTCCTGAGCGGCGAGCGGCGCAGTGACGGCGAGGGCGACGGCTGCGGCGAGCAGGGAAAGCGACGACGGGAAGGCGCGCATCGGTGCGCGAGGATAGCAGCGGCGCACGGCTGGCGTAGGCGCGCGCCCGCGGCCAAGATGGCCGCGATGCTGCGCCTGACCGGCCTGCGCAAGACCTACGGCGCGTTCGTCGCCCTGCACGGGCTCGATCTCGCGATCGCGCCGGGCGAGATCCTCGCCCTGCTCGGCCCCAACGGCGCCGGCAAGTCGACCACCGTGAAGTGCCTCGTCGGCCTGCTGCGGCCCGACGCCGGCGCGATCACCGTCGACGGCGTCGACGCGCTGGCCGACCCGGCGCAGGCCCGCCGGCGCATCGGCTACCTGCCCGAGGTCGCGCGCCTGCACGAGGCGCTGACGCCGAACGAGTTCCTGCGCCTCAAGGGCCAGTTGTTCGACGTCGCCGAGGCGGCGATCGGCGCGCGCAGCGAGCGCCTGCTCGCCGGCTTCGACCTGCTCGCCCGCGCCGACGAGCCGATGGCCGGCTTCAGCAAAGGCATGCTGCAGAAGGTCGCGATCGCAGCCGCGCTGCTGACCGAGCCGAAGCTGCTGGTCTTCGACGAGCCGCTGTCGGGCCTCGACGTGACGACGACGCTGGTCGTCAAGGAACTGATGCGCGCGTTCGCCGACCGCGGCGGCGCGGTGCTGCACTGCAGCCACCTGCTCGACGTCGTCGAAGCGACCGCCGACCGCATCGCCGTGCTCGACAAGGGCAGGCTGCTGGCCTGCGGCACGGCCGCCGAGTTGCGCGCGCAGTCGGGCCACGCCGCCGACGCGCGGCTCGACGCGGTGTTCCGCGCGCTCGTGCAGGCCAGCGATCCGAAGGCCCGGGCGCGCGCCATCCTCGGCTGAGGAACCAAGCCGTCGCGCGCGCGGGCGACGGCGGCCCCGCCCGTGAAGTTCCACCACGGCGCGGGCCAAGTCTTGCCGTGTTGCCGCCGCGGCCTACCCTGGCGCCACTGCAAGGGTGCCGCGCCACGGGGCGCGGCAGGTTCCGTCCTGGTCGGGCCGCCAGGGCACCTCACCGTCGCGCCGTCCAATCCGGCGCGGAGGCCCGATGACCGAGTCCCTGCTGTTCGGCGCCTTCGCCTGCACGCTGCTGGCGATTGCCCGCTTCCACGCCCACGCCACGCGGATCGCCGTCGCCGGCATGGTGGTGGTCGCCCTGTTGCGGCTGTCGCTGACGGACTTCGACCTCGGCGCGCACCTGCTGCACGAAGCGCACATCGTCACCAACCTCGCCGGCCTGCTGCTCGGCTTCGCCGTGCTCGCTGCGCACTTCGAGCACAGCCACCTGCCCGAGAAGCTGACCGAGGTGCTGCCCAGCGGGCGCAAGGGCGCGTTCCTGCTGCTCGTGCTGGTGTTCATGCTGTCGGCGATCCTCGACAACATCGCCGCCGCGCTGATCGGCGGCTCGGCGGCGATCACGCTGTTCCGCCGCAAGCTGCACGTCGGCTACCTCGCGGCGATCGTCGCGGCAAGCAACGCCGGCGGGGCCGGTTCGGTCGTCGGCGACACGACGACGACGATGATGTGGATCGCCGGCGCGTCGCCGCTGTGGGTCGCGCCGGCTGCGCTCGGGGCCGCCGTCGCGCTGCTGTTCTTCGGCACGGTCGCCAGCGGCCAGCAGCACGCGCTGCAGCCGCTCGCCCGCCTCGACCACCCCGCGTCGCCGATCGATCTCGTGCGCGTCGGCATCGTGGCGCTGATCCTCGTCGGCACGGTCGCGACCAACGTGCTGCTCGACTTCCCGGCCGTCGGCGTCTGGGCCGCGATCCTGGTCGGCTGGCCGCTGCGCCGGGTCGACCTGCGCCTCGTCGCCGAGGCCGCCAAGGGCGCCGCGTTCCTGCTCTGCCTCGTGCTGGCGGCCTCGATGATGCCGGTCGAGAAGCTGCCCGAACCGAGCGCCGCGACGACGCTGGCGCTCGGCTTCGTGTCGTCGATGTTCGACAACATCCCGCTGACCAAGCTGGCGATCGACCAGGGCGGCTACGACTGGGCCCTGCTCGCGTTCGCCGTCGGCTACGGCGGCTCGATGCTGTGGTTCGGCAGCTCGGCCGGCGTCGCCATCAGCGGCGTGTTCCCCGAGGCGAAGTCGGCCAAGCACTGGCTGTTCGCCGGCTGGCACGTGCCGGTCGGCTACGTGCTCGGCTTCGCGGCGATGGTCGCGCTGCTCGGCTTCACGCCGCGCGCGCTGCCCAAGCACGCTCCGAACGCGACGCCGCCGCCCGCACAGGCGCCCGGCGACGGGCGCTGACGCGCCATCAGCTGCCGGCCGCTGCCTGGCGACCGCGGCCGCGGCCGCGACCACCGCCCGAACGGCCGGCGCGTTCGCCGCGTTCGCCGCGTTCGCCGCCGCGTTCGCGACCGCCTTCACGACGCTTGGGCATGCCGTAGCCGCGGCCGGCCTGCGGCACGCTGCTGACCTCGCGGCCCTGCAGGTGCGCCTGCACGACGGCGAACAGCTTGCCCTCCATCGGCGCGACCAGCGACAGCGCGCGGCCGGCCTTGCCGGCGCGGCCGGTGCGGCCGCAGCGGTGGATGTAGTCCTCGAGCGCGAGCGGGAAGTCGTAGTTGACGACCAGTTCGACGTCGTCGACGTCGATGCCGCGCGCGGCGACGTCGGTGGCGACGAGGAAGCGGGTCTTGCCGCGCGAGAACGCCTGCAGGCAGGCGTAGCGGGCCTCGGCGCTCTTGTCGCCGTGGATCGCGTCGGCGGGGAAGCCGGCGCGTTTGAGCGCGTTGCCCAGCCGTTCGCAGCCGAGCTTCTTGTTGACGAAGATCAGCACGCGGCCGCCTTCGCGCTCCAGCATGCGCTCGAGCGCGCGCTGCTTGTCGGCGACGGGGCAGGCGACGAAGCGGTGCGAGATGGTCTGCGCCGACTGGCTGCGCTTGCCGATCTGCACGCGCTCGGCGTTCGGCAGGAAGTCGCCGACGAGGCCTTCGACCTCCGTCGGCATCGTCGCCGAGAACAGCAGGTTCTGCCGCTCCTGCGGCAGGCGCACGAAGATGCGCCGGATCTGCGGCATGAAGCCCATGTCCAGCATGCGGTCGGCCTCGTCGAGGACGACCATCTGGACGCGCTCCAGCGAGATGTTGCGCCGTTCGAGGTGGTCGATGAGGCGGCCCGGGCAGGCGACCACCACGTCGAGGCCGCGCTTGAACGCGGACTCCTGAATCGACATGTCGACGCCGCCGAAGGCGGTGCAGACGTGCAGGCCGGCGAACTGCGCGTAGACGCGCAGGTTCTCGGCCACCTGGACGCACAGCTCGCGCGTCGGGACGATGATCACGCCGCGCAGGCCGGGCTCGCCGCCGCACAGCTTGTCGAGCATCGGCAGGCCGAAGGCGGCGGTCTTGCCGCTGCCCGTCTGGCCCAGGCCGATCAACTCGGCGCCGGCGAGGATCTTGGGGATCGCGTGCGCCTGGATCTCGGTCGGGGTGTCGTAGCCCGCGGCGCGCACGCCGCGGAGGATGGGCTCCTTGAGCCCGAGGGAAGCGAAACTCACGTAGTTGGTGCTCGTTCGCGCCGGCGGGCAGATGGCCAGCGGGCGCATGGATGGTGTCGGTGCGACGAATGCGCCGCGTCGCGCGGCCCGGGCGGTCGACGGATGTCGACGGCGCGGCGGAAGGGCGTGGCATTCGCCGAACACGCCGTGCAGCTGCACGGCCTACCCTGGCATCGGCGTCTTCGCGTCCCGACTTGAGACCGGCCCGACGAGGGCCGGCCGATGCGCAGGGCGCTCGGGGCGCCCTTCGGCACAGGGAGATTACGCGCCCGGCGCGCCCCCCTCAAGGCCCGCAGGCCGGATGGACCGCCCGCGGCGCGCTGGCGCGCGCCGCCCGGTCGCTCACACGCCGAGCCGCCGCGACAGGTCGGTCTGCAGCAGGCGGTCGGGGTCCCACTTCGCCTTTTGGGCGCGGAAGGCCGCCACCGCCGGCTCGCCGTGCACGCGCGGGAACGACGACGCCAGCAGCACCGCGTCCTTGGCGTAGTAGAAGCGGCCGCCGGCGGCGAGCACGACCTCGGCCAGTTCGCGGCACAGCCGCCACAGCGACTCGCGCTGCGCCTTGCGGGCGCTGACCGCGAAGTCCATCGCCAGCGAGTAGCCGTCGACCGCGTGCGTCATCAGGAACGGGTCCGGCCGGTGGCGCTTGAGCACGCCGAGGTACGGCACGTGGCCGGCGGCCTGGCTCTTCTCGATCACCGTGCGCAGCACGCGCGCGCCCGCGGCCGCGGGCACGAACGGCTGGAACTGGATCAGGCCGCCGGGCTTCGTCATCCACTGCCAGCGCGGCACGTAGTCGAGCAGGAAATGGAACGCGCCGTGCGTCTGCAGGTACGGCGACTTGCGCGCCTCGGCGAAGCCGGCCTGGAACTTCAGCCAGTTGACCAGCCCCACCTGGCCGGCGTGCACCGCGCACCACATGCCCGGCCACAGCCAGCCCTTGGGCACCAAGCCGAAGAGGTTCGGCGGCACGTCCTGCAGCGCCGGATCGAGGAAGCGCAGGCCTTCAGGGTCCTCGCCGGGCCCGAGCTGGTCGGCGCGGTGCATCAGCCCGCGGCCGAGGCCCGCCCCGCGCGCGTGCAGGTCGAGCCACGACACGAGGTAGTCGGCCTCGCCGCGCATGTCCTCCAGGATCTGCAGGTTGTGCTCCAGGTCCTTGGCGACGATCGCGGACACGCGCAGCCGGCCCGAGTGCACGCGCTTGGTCTCGATCTCCAACCGCGTCATGCAGCCGAGCATGCCGAAGCCGCCGATCGCGGCGTGGAACAGATCGGGATCGGATGCCCGCGTGCAGCGCACCAGTTCGCCGCGCGGCGTCAGCAGCTCGAACGACCGCACGCACTCGCCGAACGAGCCGAGCGCGAAGTTGTTCTTGCCGTGGATGTTCATCGCCGCGGCGCCCCCCATCGACACCGCCATCGTGCCGCTGACCACGCGCGGCCAGAAGCCGTGCGCGACGCTGCGCCGCCACAGGTCGCGCACCGTCACGCCGGGCTCGCACACGGCGACGCCGGTCGCCGGATCGAAGTCGAGCAGCCGGTTCATGCGCGACAGGTCGAGCACCAGCCCGCCGTCGTTGGTCGCCGCGTCGCCGTAGCTGCAGCCTGCCCCGCGCAGCGCGATCGGCACGCCGCGGGCGCGCGCGTCGGCGAACGCGGCGGCGACCTGCTCGGCCGTCGTCGGGCGCAGCACCTGCGCGCGGCCGCCGATCGCCATGCCGAAGCCGCGCACGTCCTCGTCGCGCCAGGAGATCGCCGCCGCGTCTGTAGCCGTCGTGTCGGTCATCGTCGGCCCTTCAGATCGACAACCGCCGGAACAGGAACGAGGGGATCAGCTTGATCACCGTCATGATCAGCCGCCACTTGCCGGGCACGTAGGCGACGGCCTTGCGGCGGTCGCGCGCGCGCAGGATCAACTCGGCGGCCTTGTCGGCCGGGATCGCGCCCTTGAGCTTGAGCCCCGCCGTCATCGGCGTCTCGACGAAGCCCGGCCGGATGGTCGTGACCTGCACGCCGTGCCGCCACAGGCGGTTGCGCAGCGCCTCCAGGTAGCAGTCCATGCCCGCCTTGCTGGCGTTGTAGACCGGCCGACCGACGCGGCCGCGGTCGCCGGCCACCGACGACACGCCGACGAAGCAGCCGGCCTTGCGGGCGAGGAAGCGCCGCGCCGCGGCGTTGCCCCAGGCGATGCAGCCGAGCATGTTGACCTGCACCTGCTGGCGGTCCTTGCCGAGGTCGAACTCGTCGATGGCGACGTCGGGCATCACGCCGGCGACGAAGTGCACTTCGTCGACCGGACCGAGGTCCTGCTCGATGCGCGCGAACAGCGACTCCACGGCGTCGAGGTCGGCGGCGTCGTGCGCGTAGGCGAACGCCGCCTGCCGGCCGAGCACGTCGTTGGTCGTCGCCGCCTGCGCCGCGAGTTCGCGCTCGCGCCGCGCCAGCATGGCGACCTTGCGTCCCGACAGCGCCAATCGGCGCGCCAGCGCGAGGCCGATGCCCGAACTGGCCCCGACGACGAGGCACGTGCCGGTGCGTGGTCCCATGGCCGAAGGAAACTCCGCCATCGGCCGGAAAGCAAACCTGCCAGCGCAGCGCGTCCCGGCCCGATTGGACGCCCCGTTGCCAAGGCCAGGAGCGCCGCGCATCATCGGACCATGCGCGCAATCGCGAAGTTCGTCGGTGCGGCGGTGGCGGCGGCGGCCGTGGCGGCGGCGCTGCCGGCGCAGGATCCGGCGCGGCCGTTCGGCGACTTCGTCGACGGCGTCGTCGCGACCGTCAACGACGCCAGCATCCTGCGCAGCCAGGTGCGCACGCTCGCCGCCCCGCGCCTGCGCG
>JADCJE010000089.1 GCA_020247305.1 Phycisphaerales bacterium
CCGGGCATCCAGAAGGCGCAGGCCGGCGGCATCACCGCGGTCAACATCATGCCGGGCTCGGGCCACCTGCTGTCCGGCCAGACGCTGTACTGCAAGCTGCGCGACGTGCGCACGGTCGAGGAACTCGCCATCCGCAACGCCGACGGCAGCGTCGCCGGCGGCATCAAGATGGCCAACGGCACCAACCCGCAGCGCGAGGCGCCGTTCCCCGGCACGCGCGGCAAGGCGGCGGCGCTGATGCGCGCGCAGCTGCACCGGGCGCGCGACCACCAGCAGAAGCTCGCCGCGGCGAAGGACGATCCGAGCAAGGCGCCCGAACGCAACCTCGGCCTCGAAGCGCTGGTCGAGGTGCTCGAAGGCAAGCGCGTCGTGCACCACCACACGCACCGCCAGGACGACATCCTCACCGTGCTGCGGCTGCAGCAGGAGTTCGGCTTCCGCTGTGTGTTGCACCACGTCAGCGAAGGCTGGCTCGCGGCCAAGGAGATCGCCGCCGCCAAGGTGCCGTGCTCGGTGATCGTCATCGACTCGCCGGGCGGCAAGGTCGAAGCGGCCAACCTGTCGCTGCGCACCGGCGCGATCCTGGATGCGGCCGGCGTGCTGGTCGGCTTCCACACCGACGACGGCATCACCGACAGCCGGCTGTTTTTGCGCTCGGCGGCGCTCGCCGTGCGCGCCGGCATGCCGCGCGCCAAGGCGCTCGCGGCGCTGACCATCGCCAACGCGCGCATGCTCGACCTGCAGGACCGCGTCGGCACGCTGACGGTCGGCAAGGACGCCGACTTCGTCGTGCTGAGCGGCGACCCGTTCTCGGTCTACACCCGCGTCGAGCAGACGTGGGTGGAGGGCCAGAAGGTCTTCGACCTCGCCGACCCGCAGGACCGGCTGTTCGCCGACGGCGGCTTCGGCGCCAGCGACGACCAGGCGGTGTCGCTGTGCTGCTACGGCGCGCAGGGAGGCCAGCAGTGAGCGCGCACCACGGGTCGCCGGCGCGGCGCGCGCCGGGTGGTTTGGCTGCGTTCGTCGCGGCGTTCGCGCTGGCGGCGTGCGCCGGGCTGGCGGGGTCGGGCGAGGGCGCGGACGGGGCGGCGCCGGCGGCTGGGTCGGCGGCTGGGTCGCAGCCAGCGACTCCGTCGGCGGCGGCGACCGCCGGCGAACGCGCGCGCGCGCCCGGTGCGGGCGCGCAGCCGACCGTCGTCACGCCGACCGGCGCGGCCGCTGCTGGTGATGCTGCCGCGCCGACAGCTGCGCCGTCGCCGACGACGTTCGCGGTGCTCGCCGGCGAACTGTGGACGATGACGGGCGAACCGATCCGCGACGGCGTCGTGCTGGTGCGCGACGGCAAGGTCGCTGCGGTCGGGCCGGCGGCCGAGGTCGACGTGCCCGACGGCACGCCGGCGCTGCGCGCGGCGGTCGTCACGCCGGGCCTGATCGACGCGCACGCGACGGTCGGCCTCAGCGGCGTGCTCAACGTGCCGCACGACCAGGACATGCTGGAGCGCAGCGCGCCGGTGCAACCCGAGCTGCGCGCGCTCGACGCCTACAACGCGCGCGACCCGCTGGTCGGCTGGCTGCGCGGCTTCGGCGTCACCACCGCGCACACCGGCCACGGCCCTGGCGCGCTCGTCGCCGGCCAGACGATGGTCGTCAAGCTGCACGGCCGCAGCGCCGACGCCGACGTGGTGCGGCCGTTGGCGATGCTGGCGGTCACGCTCGGCGAAGGCGGGCGCGCGCCAGGGTCGAAGGCGCCGGGCACGCGCGCCAAGTCGGTGGCGATGCTGCGCGAGCACCTGCAGAAGGCGCGCGAGTACGAGCAGAAGCGCGCACAGGACTCCAATGCGCCCGTCGACCTCGCGCTCGCCGCCGCCGCCAAGGCGCTGGCCCGCGAGGTCCCGCTGCTGGTCACCGCGCACCGCGCGCTCGACCTGCAGTCGGCGCTGCGCGTCGCCGCCGAGTTCGGCGTCGAGGTCGTGCTCGACGGCGCCGCCGAGGCGTACGAGCTGATGCCCGAACTCGCGGCCGCCGGCTGCTGGGTGCTGCCGCACCCGGCGATGGCGCGCACCAGCGGCGAGCTGAAGAACGGCACCATGGCGCTGCCCAAGCTGCTCGCCGAGGCCGGCGTGCCGTTCGCGCTGCAGAGCGGCTACGAGGCGTACGTGCCCAAGACCCGCGTCGTGCTCTTCGAAGCCGGCGTCGCCGTCGGCCGCGGCCTGCCGCCCGAGCAGGCGCTGCGCGCGCTGACCATCGACGCCGCGCGCCTGCTGCGCATTGACGGCCGCACCGGCTCGCTCGCCGTCGGCAAGGACGCCGACCTCGCGCTCTTCGACGGCGATCCGTTCGAGTACACGACGCACTGCGTCGGCACGGTCATCGACGGCGTGCAGTACGGCGTCGGCGAGGCGCGGTAGGGGCGGGGCGGCTCGGCGACCGCGAAGTCGCGGCCTCTCGTCGGCAGGCCGGCGGCGTCGGCGGCCGCGTGCAGCAAGCCGCGCGCGCCGGAGGATGGCGCGCCGGTCGCTCAGTGCCAGGTCGCCGCGATCGCGGCGAAGCGGTCGAGGTCGCCGAGTTCGCCGTGCAGCGCCGCCGCGACGCGACCGAGGTCGATCGACGCGTGCTGTTGCGCCAGCGCGTTGCGCAGGCCTGCCCAGCCCATCATCGTGCGCGCGAAGGCCTCGTCGAGCTTGCCGGCGGCGGCGAGGTTGGCGAACGCCTGCTGGTACGTCGCCGGCGTCGGCTGCTCCGCGTCGGCGCTGGCATGCAGCGCAATGTCGATCGTCGCCTGGGTGGTGACGTAGAGCGCATGCAGCACCATGTGCTGCGCGTCGCGGTCGCGCCGCAGCGCGTCGACGTCGAAGCGTTCGCGATAGCGCCGCAGGTCGGCGAGCGCGTCGGCCAGCAACGCCAGCCGCCGCCGCATCGTCTCCGGATCGACTATCAGGCCGAGCGCTCCCGACGCCGCTGCGCCGCGCGTTCGCGCACGGCGAGGAACTCGCGATACGACGGCTCGAAGTCGAGCCAGCGCGACGTCGTGTCGGCCTCCCACGCGTGCCGGGCGCCGGGCTCGCGGTCGACGACGACGATGCGCTCGCGCAGCATCGGCCCGACGAACGGCAGTTCGGCGGCGGTGAGGTCGACGAGGTCCACCTTGCAGCCGACCGCGGGTTCCAGGCGCGCGACGAGCGCGCCGAGGCCGGCGGCCGTCGTCGCGGGCGTCGGCATCACTGCGACGTCGACGTCGCGGTGCGGCCCGCCGCGCGCTGCCGAGCCGAAGACGTAGGCCCAGCGCACGGCCGGTTCCTCGGCGAGGAGCCGGCGCACCACGGCGATCGCTTCGCCGGCGTCCATGCGCGGAAGACTACCGTGCGGGTCCGCCGCGCGCCGCTGCGCGGTCGCCGCGCCGCCGCCTCGTCGTCAGTACACCCCGTCGCCGAGCACCGCGACCGCCGACGCCGAGAAGATGCCGCCGTTGCCGTAGACCAGCGCGCGGCGCGGCTTCGGCGCGATCTGGCGGTCGGGGCCGGCGCGGCCGGTCAGTTGCGCGACCGCCTCCAGCACGCCGTACATCGCCGGCACTTCCCACGGCGCGCCGAAGCAGGCGAGGCCGCCGTGCAGGTTGAACGGGAACTCGGCCGGCGCGAGCGCGCCATGCGTGGACAGCTTGCGCCACGCGCGTTCGACGAATTCGCCAGCGCCCCCGACCGGGCAGCAGCCGACCGCTTCGAGCGCGCGCAGGAAGCAGATCGGGAAGCAGTCGTAGAGCGCGAAGAAGTCGATGTCGCGCACGCTCAGCTGCGCCGTCTCGAAGGCGATGCGCGCCGCCCGCTCGCACGAGAACAGGTCCTCGTCGATCTCGGCCGGCGGGTAGAGCGGGCCGGAGGCTTCGCCGGTCGACACGATCGCCGGGCAGAGCTCCAGCGGCTTCTGGAAGTGCCGGCGGAAGTGCGACGACGACGCCACGACCAGCGCCGCGGCGCCGTCGGCGCGCCGCGCGCACTCCAGCACGTTGGTGACCGGCGCGACGCGCGGCGAGGCCAGCACCTCGGCCACGCCGAACGGCCGCCGGCACATCGCGTCGGGATGGCGCGCGGCGAAGTGCGAGAAGATCGCCGGGACCATCGCCAACTGTTCGCGGGTGACGCCGTGCCGCCGCATGTGCCACTGCGCGATCCGGTCGTAGCCGTGCGGGATGGCCGGGCTCGGCAGGCCGCTGCCGCGCACCGATTCGTCGGCGCGCGCGCGAAAGGCCTCGCGGTCCATCGACAGCACCGCGTCGCTGGCGACGACGGCGACCGTGTCGGTCCAGCCCGACAGGATCATGTTGCGCGCCGTGCCGAGCGACGTGATCGGGCCAGCGCCGCCGGTGTCGATCGTGCGCACGATCATGCGCTTGCGCGGCAGCAGCCCCATGCGCGTGGCGAGCTGGTGCGCCTGCATGAAGGTCGGGTTCGACAGCGACGGCACGGCGATCAGGCCCTGCAGGTCGCCGCGGGCCATGCCCGCGTCGGCGAGCGCGCGATCGAGCGCCGCCTCGGCCAGTTCCTCCGCGCTGCGGCCGAGCCGTCCGACCGGCGTCGCGCCGACGCCCACGATGCGCACCGAAGTCGCCACCGCGGCAGCCTACGGCATCGACGGCCGGCGACGCAGCCTTAGGTCAGGGCCGCAGCGGGGCGCGGCCCGCGCCTCCCTCCCAGCCGCACGCGCCCGGCGCGACGCCGGCCCGGCCCTCGCCTCACGCCCCCGCGCCGATCTCCTCGTACACCGTCGTGCGCTGCACCGGCTCGTAGCCGGCCTCGCGGATCAGGTGCGCGAGCTGCTGCGGGTTGAGCGCCTGCGGCTCGGTCGTGCCGGCGTCGTGGGTGATCTTCTCCTCGGTCACGGTGCCGTCCATGTCGTTGGCGCCGAACGACAGCGCCGTCTGCGCCGACTCCTGGGTCAGCATGATCCAGTACGCCTTGATGTGCGGGAAGTTGTCGAGCATCAGGCGGCCGACGGCGATCGAGCGCTGGTCGAGGTGGCCGGTGGTGACGTGGCCGAAGTTCTCCAGGTCGGTGTGGTACGGCCAGAACGCCAGCGGGATGTAGGCCATGAAGCCGCCGCACTCGTCCTGCAGCTCGCGCAGCTTGACGAGGTGCGTGACGCGCTCCTCGACGCGCTCGATGTGCCCGTACAGCATCGTCGCGTTCATCTTGAAGCCGGCCTTCTGCACCTTGCGCGCGGTGTCGAGCCAGCCCTGCGGGCCCTGCTTCTCGCGGAACACCGCCTTGTGCACGCGGTCGGTCAGCACCTCGGCGCCGCCGCCCGGGCAGCTGCCGAGGCCGGCCTCGCGCAGGTCGGCGAACACCTGCTCCTCGGTCTTGCCCGAGATCTTCAGCATGTGGTCGATCTCGACCATGGTGAAGGCCTTGACGTGGATGTCGGGCCGCGCGCGCTTGGCCGCGCGCACGACGTCGAGGTAGTACTCGTACGGCATCGTCGGGTGGATGCCGGCGACCATGTGCACCTCGGTGACCGGCCGGTGCAGCTGCTCGCGCACCTTCTGCTCGACGATCGACGGCGTCATCAGGTAGGCGCGCTCCTCGCCTTCCTTCGCCGCGAACGCGCAGAACTTGCAGCTGTAGATGCAGATGTTCGTGTAGTTGACGTGCTGGTTGATGTTGAAGTAGGCCTTCTTGCCGTGCATGCGCGTGCGCACGCGGTGGGCCATCAACCCGACGGCCGCGAGGTGCGGCGTCTCGTACAGCCGCACGCCGTCCTCGAAGCTCAGGCGCTCGAGGTTCTGCACCTTGGCGTCGATGTCGCCGAGCCCGGCGCGGGCGATCAACTTGGTGGCGAGCGAGTCGTCGAGGTGCGCGTACTGGAAGGCGTTCATCAGCGGAGCGGGGGGCGGGCGGGGCGAGGAGGTTAGGCCACCGGCGGCGGTGTCGGAAGGGCGACATCCGCGCTCGTCGGCGGCGATGCCGCACCGTTGCCCGGGGGGCGTCGCCCGGGGTCCGGCCCGCGCCGTTGCCGCCGCCGCAGCGCCCGCCTACGGTGCGCCGCGCTGCCGGCGGGATTCGCCCATGCCGCGTTGCGCCCGAGTGCCTATGCCCCGCATGACCACACGCATCGTTGGCCCCACGGCCGCCGGCCCGAGCCGGATCCTGACCTGCCGCTTCGCCGCCCTTGCCGCCGCTGCGGCCATCGTGGCCGGCTGCGCGGCCCACGCGGTGACGCCGCGCGAACAGGCCGCCGCCGCGTTCGCCGAACTGCGGCGCGAGATCCCGCTGCGGGTCGCGGAGCCGGCGCAGCAGGCGTCGCTGATGGCGCTCGCCGACCAGCTCGAACAACTCGTCGCCGACGCCGCCGAGGCGCGCGCCGCCGCGGCGCAGCGCCTGCGCGCGCTGCATGCCGACTACGACGCGCCGCGCACGGCGATCGAGGCGGCGCTGCGCGAGGTCCGGGACGGCAACCAGCGCCGCGCTGAACGGGCGCTGGCGATCCGCGCCGAGGCGGCGAGCCGGCTCGACGACGCGAGCTGGCTGGAGGTCGAGCGCTTCCGCGAGCTGACGCTGCGCGCAGCGCTCGACCTGCCGGCGACGGCGGAGGGCGCGCAATGATCTGGGTCGTCCTCTACATGCTGCTGTTCGGCGGTGGCGGCGATGCGTCGCTGGCGCGCCCGTTCGAGCGCGTCCGGCCGGCGGTGCAGAAGGTGGTCGTCGAGCCGGTGCGCCTCGCCAAGGCCGAGGCGATCCTGACGCAGGTCGACGAGGCGCTGGCCGCGCATCGCGCGCAGCGCGAGCAGGCGTTCGCCGCGTGGACCGAACTCGCCAAGCGCCGCGACGTCACCAAGGCGGACCTGCAGGCGCGGATCCGCGACTGCGCGGCCGCCAACGCCGCCTTCGACGCCCGCCTCGTCGAACTGCGCTTCGCGCTGCGCGACGTGCTGACCCGCGCCGAGTGGCAGCAGGTCTTCCCCGTGCCGAAGTAGGCGGGGCGGCGGGCGGTCGGCGCTGCGCACGGCTGTCGACAGATGGCAGGGAGGCGGCCTTCGCTGTCCTTCGCTACCATCCCCGCGTCGTGTCCAACCCCTATCTCGATCTGACCGAGGAGTTCCATCGCGGTCGGCTCCGCGTGCTGCTCAGTTCGGGGCAGGCCGTGGTGGTGCACCGCCTTGCGATCATGAGCAAGGACGGCGACTGGATCCTGCGCGAGCAGCAGTCCGCCATCGACCACGTGCTTGCGGTGCTGGAGTCCCACGGGGCGCACTATCGCTTTGGAGCGCCCTTGGCCTTGCCATGGCTCGCGGGCGGGTGGAGTTCGCACTTCGAGTTCGCCCAGGGCAGCATGCGAATCCGCACGGACTTCGTCTCCAGGCCGCCTCGGATCGGGTCATCGGAGCTGGCAGCAATGTGGAACTCGGCGGAACGAACCGGCTCGGCCGTCGTCGGGATCGTGCCGCTCGCGCGCATCAAACTGACCAATCGCGACAAGGACTACGCAGTCGTCGGCGAAATCGCCCGCTTGATGCGCGACCCGGCCGATCAGCTGCGATTCTCGCGCAGCGCCCGCGATCTGATCGAGCTGGCGAGAGCGCATCCGGACCTGCTGACTGCGACCGCGCTGGAGCGACCGACGCTGGCAGCCGTGTCGCTCGGGCGCGAGGCGCTCGAAGAAGCGCTCGATCGCGAGCGCCGAGTCTTGATGCGAACCAGTGAGGAGCGGTTGCAGCGCTACCAGCAGGCCGCCGCTGCTTGGGCCGCGGTCTGGACCGACGTCGCGCGCGAGGTGCAAGGATGGCCGCTGCGTCGCGCCCACGAGCATGTCGTGCAGCGGGCAACGGCCTTGCTGCCAACGGCGGTGGAACCCACGCCATGATCCGGCCGCGCGACGAGTTCTTGAGCGAGGAGGACCTCGACCTGCGCAACCTCACGGACGAAGAACTCGACGCGTGGTGGATGCAGTGGCTGCTGATGGCGCAGGCCACGAACGACCTCGACGCCGGCGCCTACTCACACGGTGTGTTCGACTGGGATCCGTCGGTGCCGCGACCGCCCGGGCGCTGAACGGTCTTCGCGCACAGGTCCAGGCGGTGCGACGCGCGCTGCGTCCCGGAAGTCCCGCTTGCGTGCGTCGAGCCGAGTCACCGGTCGTCGGGGAGGTGGGTGCCGCGCATCGGTCATGCGCCGCGCGGCAGGTCGGAGCTCGGGAAGCCGGCGAGTTCCTGCGCTCCGACCACCAGCCCCCACTTGCGGACAAGGCGCCCGCTCGCCTGCGGTGGCCCGCGCGCAGAATCGTCTGCGACGGCGCATCCAATCCGCCCCGGTTTGCGCGAACATGCTGCCGATGCCGTCCGCCCCGCCCGTCGTCACCCTGCGCGCCGTCGCCAAGTCCGTCCGCGAGGGCGGCGCGCTGCGGCCGGTGCTGCGCGGCGTCGACCTCGACGTCGCTGCCGGCGAAGCGGTGGCGGTGCTCGGCCGCAGCGGCTCGGGCAAGTCGACGCTGCTCAACCTGATCGCCGGCATCGACGACGCCGACGCCGGCGCGATCACCACGTGCGGCGTCGACGTCGTGCACGCCGACGAAGGCGCGCGCGCGGCGCTGCGCGCGCGCCGGCTCGGCTTCGTGTTCCAGGCCTTCCACCTGCTGCCGACGCTGACCGTCGCCGAGAACGTCGCGTTGCCGCTCGAACTCGCCGGCGCGCCGCGCGCGGCGACGCGGGCGCGGGCGCGCGAACTGTTGGCGCAGGTCGGCCTCGCCGACCGCGCCGACGCGTGGCCCGACGTGCTGTCGGGCGGCGAACAGCAGCGCGTCGCCGTCGCGCGGGCGCTGGCGCCGCAGCCCGCGCTGCTGCTGTGCGACGAGCCGACCGGCAACCTCGACGACGCGGCTGCGGCGGCGGTGCTCGACCTGCTGCACGGCCTGCGCCGCGCGCATGGCGCCGCCCTCATCGTCGTCACGCACAGCGCGGCGGCGGCGGCGGCGTGCGACCGGCGGCTGCGGCTCGACGGCGGCGTGCTGCGCGCGGCGGGGGACGGCGCGTGAGCCCGCGTTCGAACAGACCTCTGCGCTTGCGTCGGTTCGCCGCGCTGCGCGCTGGTGCGCCAGCATGAACCTGCTGCTGCGCTGCGGCCTGCGCCACCATGCACGGCGGCCGTTGCCGTCGCTGCTGACGCTGC
>JADCJE010000009.1 GCA_020247305.1 Phycisphaerales bacterium
CGGGACGCGCGCCGATCCGGTGCGTGGATTCGCGGCTGGGGCGAAGCCGACGACCGGAGGCGAATCGGTGGATTCGCCGAGGATCGGCGGCGAGCACCCGGACGCGAAGACGCGCGCCGGGCGGCGTGGCCTTCCGCGACGCAGGCTCCTAGCATCCGCGCCATGCTGGAGTTCGCGCGCTGGCTGCAGGAAGTCCGCTTCGCCGACAAGCCGTGGCTGCTGGTCGGCAAGGGCCCCACCTTCGCGCGCCGCGGGGAGTTCGACCTCGACGGCTTCCACCGCATCGGCCTCAACCACGTCGTGCGCGAGCTGCCGGTCGACGTCGCGCACGTGATCGACGTCGACGTGCTGCCGGCGATCGCGGACGCGCTGCCGCGCAACGCCCAGTGGCTGCTGATGCCGCGCCACCCGCACGTCGACTGCCGCCCCGATCCGCAGCGGCCGCTGGAGTCGTTCTTCGACGCGCACCCGGTGCTGCGCGACTTCGCCGCGCGCGGCCGGCTCGTCTGGTACGACCTGCGCAGCAAGGCGTGCCCCGTGCACGGCACGGCGGCGCCGATCAAGGCGCGGTTCTTCAGCTCCGAGGCGGCGCTGCGCATCGTCGCGCGGCTTGGCGGCAAGGTCGTGCGCACGCTCGGCATCGACGGCGGCCGCAGCTACGCCGGCTCGTTCCGCGACGCCGAGGCGACGCGGCTGGCCAACCAGCAGCCGTCGTTCGACCTGCAGTTCGGCGAGTTCGACGCGATCGCGCAGGAGACGGGACTCGACATCGAGTCGCTGATCCCGCCGATGCGCATCTTCATCGGCGGCGACGAGAGCGAGCACGTCGCCGCGAAGGTGCTGGAGCACACGATCCGCCAGCACGCCAGCGGCCCCGTCGCGATCACGATCATGCGCGACTACGCGATCCCTTTGCCGAAGGACCCGGCGAACCGCGCGCGCACGAAGTTCTCCTTCTACCGCTTCCGCATCCCGGAGCTTTGTCGCCATCGCGACCGGGCCCTGTACATCGACTCCGACATGCAGGTGTTCCGCGACGTCGCCGAACTGTGGCGACTGCCGTTCGGCGCCCGCAAGATCCTGTGCACGCGGCAGGACAGCCCGCCGGCGGCGTGGCGCGACCACTCGTGGTTCAAGCCCGGCCGCCAGTTCAGCGTCATGCTGCTCGACTGCGCCCGCCTGCCGTGGCGGGTCGAGGACGTGGTCCGCGGGCTCGACGAAGGCCGCTACAACTACGCCAACCTGATGTTCGAGATGTGCCTCGTCGCGCCGGACGAGATCGGCGACGACCTGCCGACCTGCTGGAACCACCTGGAGACCCACGTGCCCGGCGAGACGGCGCTGACGCACTTCACGGTGGTGCCGACGCAGCCGTGGAAGACCGACGCAACGCCGCTCAACGACCTCTGGATGCGTGCCTACGAGGACGCGGTCGCCGCCGGCGCGGTCGATCCGCGGCAGGTGCGCGAGGGCATCCGACGCGGCTGGTACAAGCGCGGACTGGAGGCGGCGCTGGCCAAGGCGCCGGCGTTCTGGTCGTGGACCGACCCGAACGCGGCGGCCGAAGGCGCGGCGGCGGCCGGCGAAGCCGACCGCTTGCGCCAGCAACTGCGCAAACTGCGCGCCTCGTGGACGTGGCGCCTCGGTCGCCTGATCACCCGACCGCTGGACCTGCTGCGGCGAAGCGGCGCGCAGCGCGACGCGTCGGCCTGACCGTTCCTCGGCTGCGCCGGCGTCAGCGAACGCGCCGACGCCAGCGCCGCAGCGCCGCCGCGGCAGGCCGCACGAGCAATTCGCCGAGTTGCCACGTGCGCGACAGCAGCACTGCGGCGACCTCGCGGCGCAGCGCCGCCGCCGCGCCGCTCGCCGGCGGCCAGCGATCCGGACGCAGCAGCAACGGGTGCGCCTGCCGCCGGCGGACGGCCGCGCGCACGGCTGCGGGCGCGATCGAACGCGCCGCGACGGCGTCGGCGAACGCGTCGAGCCACGCCGCCGCACCGTCGCCGTGCGGCGCAAGCCACGGGTCGCCGACTACCGGCGCCAGCCAATGCGCCGGCGGCGCGACGGCGTCGGCGGCGGCCGGATCGGCGAACGCGAGCCCGGCGCCGTCGACCGCGCACGCGCCGTCCGGCGAACTCGCCGTGCGCGGCAGGTGCACGATCGCCAACGGTTGCGTGGCGTGCCGGCGCAGCGTGTGCTCGAGCACCTGCGCCGCCAGCGACGGCGACGCATCGCTGCGCACCGCGATCGCCAGCGGCTCGGCGAGCGGCCGCCAGTCCATGCCGTGCGCCTTCGCGATGGCGGCGAGCCGCTCGAACTGGCGGTCGAACAGCGCCTGGCCGTTGCGCAGGCGCGTCGTGCCGGCGAGGTCGTCGAACGCCGACGCGTACTGCCGGCCGCCGTCGACGCCGAGCGTGCGCAGCGCGCGCGCGCCGAGCAGACCGAGCAGGCCGAACGCCGCCTCGCTGCTGAAGTGCCGCACTTCCACCACCGGGCTGCCGGGCAGCGGCCGCGCGGTCGAGCAGTTGTACCAGACGAGCCGGCCCTGCCGTTCGAGCTCCCACAGCTCCGGCAGCTCCTCGAACCAGTCCTCGAGCCGGCGGTCGCCGGGCTTGTCGCCGACGTGCGGCACGCGCGGCATGACCAGCCAGCGGCAGTTGCCGGCGATGGCGGCGCGGCACGACTGCACCACGTCGATGTCGATCGCGTGCGCGACGTCGACCGGCAGTTCGCGCACGACGTGATTGAGCGCGAAGAGCCGGTGCTGCTCGCGGTGCGCCGCCGTCAAACGACGGAACGTCGGGCCCTTGCCGAGCACGAGCCAAGGGCCGGCGACGAACGCCGGGTCGGCGCGGCGTTCGGCGAGCCAGCGCGGCAACGGCGTGCGCGGCGCCGGCAGCGGCTGCGCGTCCGCCTTCGCCTGCCACTGCGGATGCGTGATCCACGTGAACGGCCGCGGCCCGATCTCCTCGGTGCTCAGCCCGAGCATCTGCACGCGCTTGCTGACGCCGATCTCGGCGGCGATCGCCTCGCCGTAGTTGGCCCCCACGAGGAACCCGTCGATGGCCGCCAACGTCGCGCCGCGCGCCGCGAGCACGAGGGTCTGGAGGTGGTCGCCGCGCTCGCCGGGGTCGATGCCCCAACGCCGCCAGCAGGCGCGGTACGTCGGCAACCGCTCGGCGGCAGCGCCCTCGGGGCCGTGGTCGGGCAGCGTGTGGCCGGCGAAGCGGTGCTCCAGTTCGGGCCACGGCGCCGCCCAGGCCGGATTGGCGCGCTCGCCGACGAGGCCGACGTCGGGCGCTTGCAGGCGGCGAAGGTACGCGGCGAGCCAACCGGGCCGGCGCACGCGGCACTCGTGCTGCACGAACACGTAGTGCGCGTAGCCCGGCGCAGCGCGCCAGCCGTGGTCCCACGCGCCGATGTTGTAGCCGGCGTTGGGCCGGTGCAGGACGCGCAGCCCGCGCAGCGGCGCTTCGACCGCGGTCGGCGACGCCGCCGACTGGTTGACCACCACCAGCGTGTCGAACGGCGCGCCGGCGTCGACCTCGGCGAGGTCGCGCAGCAGCGCGTCGAGGTCGTGGCGCCGCCGCGCGTCGTAGTACGACACGACGACGAGCGCGTTGGCGGCGGCGGACATCGGCGGGGATTGTCGCCGCCGCGCCGCCGCAGGCCAGCCTGCGCCCTCTGGCGGCGTTGACAATCCGTCGCCACACGGCCAGATTCCGTCGATGACCGCCGCCGGACCCGCCGACGACGACGGGCCGCTGGACGCGGCCGCGCTGGCGCACCGGCTCGGCTTCGCGCAGGGCAGCGCCGCCGAGGCCGCGCACGCGCTCGCCGCGCTGCGCGCTCGTCACGCGGACCTGCGCTGCCAGATCGACGCGGTCGCGGCGGAGAACCGCCAGCTCGAACGCGAGCTGCTGCAGCGCCTCGGCGAATGGCGCAAGTTCGACGCGGGCCAGCAGTTTGTCGACGACGTGCTGCCGCAGGTGCGCGCCGTCACGCGGACGCTGCCGTACCGCTTCGCGATCGCCGTGCGCGGCGTCGTGCGCCGGGTCGTCGGGCTGTTCGGGCGCCAAGCCTGACGCCGCGCCGCCTGACGCCGCGCCGCCTGACACCGCGCCGCCTGACACCCTGCCGCCTGACACCGCGCCAACCGGCCGGACCGCCCGGACGCGCGCGCGCACGCCTCAGGCGCGCCGGCGCACGCCGAGCGACCGCCGGTGGAACTCGATCGCGAAGCCCGGCGCCTGCGCCAGCCATTCGTCGACGGCGCGCCGGCACCCGGCGTAGGACGAGTAGTCGTCGAACACGAGCATGCCGCCGACCGCGACGTGCGGCGCCGTGCGTGCGATGCAGACGCGCACCGACTCGTACCAATCGCAGTCGAAGTGCGCCAAGGCGACGGGCCCCTCCGGCCGCAGCGTGTCCTCGAACAGGCCGCGGTGCAGTCGCACGCCGTCGCGCGCCGGCTCGACGCCGAAGCGCGCGAGGTTCGCGCGCACCTTGCTCTCGAGGTCGTCGACGTAGCCGTAGTACGTCTCGCCGCCGAGGCCCTGCGACGTCCCCGACGCGATCTCGGCGTAGCGCCGGTGCGCGTCCTCGCCGTCGGACGGACCGGGCGGCGGGATCAGGCCGAACACGTCGTAGAGGTCGAGCGGCGTCGCGCGGTCCTTGAGCTTGCCGAGCAGGATCGCCGAGCCGCCGAGCGCCACGCCGGCCTCCAGCCAGCGCCCCGGCACGCGCGCCGCGCGCACGGCCAGCGCCGCCTCGGCGATGTTCTCCAGCTTGGGCGGCCCACAGTAGGACAGGTTGGCGGCGCGGATCGCGGCGATCGTCGCGGCCACCGCTGCGGCATCGGGCGGCGCTGCTTCGCCGCCGGCGAACAGGCTGCGCAGTCGTTGCCAGAGGGTGGTCATGTCGGCAGGGTGGCGAGGAAGCGGCGCATCTCGGCGTGGTGCCGGCGGGCGCGTGCGCGCACGGTCTCGAAGTCGAAGTCCATCGCCGCCGCCAGTTCGTGCGGCTGGCACAGCGGGAAGCCGAAGTCCTCGGCGATGCCGACGCTGCGGCCGTCCACCGGCACCAGCCAGCTGCGGGTGACGCGCGACAGGCAGAGAAGGTGCGCGTGCAGGCGGCTGCCGACGTGCAGGTCGACGCCGCGGTAGAACGCGATCGCCGCGTCGGCGTCGGGCGGGCAGACGACGTCGAAGCCCAGGCGCACCGCCGTCCGCCGCAGCCGCTGCCAGCGATCGAGACGCGCGGGGGACTGCGGCAGCCAGCGGTGGCGGAACAGCTCCCAGCGCGTCGGCGGCGACCAGTTCTGGTGCAGCACGAGGCTGCGGCGCGCATGGCGGAAGCGGCCGGCGACGAACTGCAGCACCGCCGTCTCGCGCGCGTCGAAGTCGTCGCGCTCCGTCACCGTGACGGCGACGTGGTCCTCCGCGCGGCGGAACGGCTCGCCGTCCAGCAGCGGGCGGTCGTAGACGACCGGGCAGCCGGTCATGACGAAGCGGTCGGCGAGCGCAGGCAGTTCGCGCCGCAGGCAGGCGACCGTGCGCGAGCAGCGCCACGACGACAGCGGCACGCGCGCGTGGACCTCGGTCAGGATCGCGCGCGTGGCGTCCGACATCGCGTCGTTGTGGCCCGGCATGCCGTGCAGGCCGACGCCGAACGGCAGCAGGCGCAGCGGCGAGGCTCGCAGCCGCTCCGCGGTCAGCCCCGGCCAGATCGTCCAGGCGTCGTGCAGCTGGTTGGCGCCGGCCAGCACCACGAGCGGCGCCTGCTCCAGCACGGCGAACTCGGCCGCCGTCGGCGCGACGCGCGGCGACAGCGTGCGCGCCGGCGCGATGCGGCCGACGCAGCGTTCGATGGCGCGCAGGATGAAGCCGTCGCCGAGGTTCTGCGCCTTCTTGCCGCGAAGCGACGCCGGGATCAGGTACGGCGTGAGCGCGGCGAACGGGCTGGCCGCCGGGCCGGCGGCGGCGCCGGCCGGGCGCGCGGCGAACTCGGCGACGGCGTGCGACGGCGTGGCGGATCGGTCGTGCATGGTCAGCTCAGGCCGCGCGGCGCGCCGCGAGCTGCCGCAAGTAGGCCTCGTACCGGTCGGCGATCGCCGCCAGCGAATACTCGCCGCGGACGGCGAGGAACGAACGATGGATGCGCAGGCGCGTCTCGTACGAACGCAGCTCGTCGAGCCGTTCGACGAGTTCGTGTGGCGTGGCGAAGAAGCGCACCTCGCCGTTGTCGGTCTCGCGGTACGAGACCTCGTCGGCGCCGACGAGGCACGGGATGCCGGCGCCGTAGAAGTTCGCCAGCTTGACGTTGGACTTGTAGCGCTGCGCCATCAGCGAGGCGTGGACGCCGCCGCGCACGGCGAAGCCGATGTCGACGTCGCGCAGCGAAGGCGGGTTGACGACGAAGCGCAGGCCGAGCCGTCGGCAGGCGCGCTCGACCTCCCGCCGCCACGGCCCGAGGTAGCTGGCGGCGCCCTCGTAGCCGACCACGGTCGCGCGCTCGCGCACCTCGATCGGGGCCATGCCCGGCCAGTAGTGGTGCGGGATCCACGTCGGGTTCGGCACGAGGTCGCCGAGGTCCTCGCACATCGCGCGGTTGGGGAAGATCACGCCGTCGACGACGAGGCCGGCGAAGTGCCGTTCGAAGTAGCGGCGGATCGACGGCAGGTCCGGGTGGCGCAGGCCGTCGTCCGGCTGCGCCCAGCAATCGACCACGTCGTAGACGGTGGTCCTGCCCATCGCGGCCAACAGGCGCAGGCGGGTGCGATATGGCCGCTTGACCGCGACGAAGACGTCGTGCGCGAGCACGTCGCCGGGCTCGAGGTCGCCGGTCGCGCGCCACGCCGGACGCGCCGTCGCGACCTGCTGCGCGCGGACCTTCCAGCTGCCCATCACCGGGGCGCCGAAGAAGCACACTCGCTGGCCGTCGCTCACCGGCGCAGTGTAGGAACCTGCGCCACAGAAGGCCACGCTGCGCGGCGCGCGGCAACTCGGCAATTCAGCGACTCAGCGCAGCGCCTGCCGCTGCCGCCGCCAGACGACGTCGCGCAGGAAGCGGCCGTACGCGGCAGCGGTCGAACCATGGCGGCGCCACACGCGCCACCACGACCCGGCCCGCTGCGGCCGCAGCGCCGCGCGCGCGGCCAGCAGCGCGCCGGCCTCGCCGAACGTGCGGGCGTGGCCGCGCACGATCGTGCGCGCGTAGCGCCACTGCCCCACCAACAGGCATGCGAGCGGCGCTGCAAGCCACGCCGCCGCCAACCACGGCGCGCCGAGCAACAGCACCGGCCACGGCATGTTGACGAGGTAGGCGAAGTCCATGTTGCGGATCGACCGCACGGCGAACGCCTCGTCGCGCACCTTGGCGATGCTCTGGTTCAGCCCGTGCGCGACCCCTGCGGACGGCACGTAGCGGCAGCGCCAACCGCACGCGACGAGCCGCAGCGACAGGTCGACGTCCTCGAAGTTGAGGAAGAACTCGCCGCGGAAGAGGCCGATGGCGCGCAACGCCGCGCAGCGGAACAACGCAGCGCCGCCGCAGACGCCGAGCAGGTCGCACGGCGCGCCGAACTCGCCGACCGGCCGGCCGCGGCCGCGCGGGATCGCCTCGCCGCTGTGCAGCATCACCACGCCAGCGTTCTCGACGACGGCGGGCCGGTCGCGGAAGCGCATCAGGCTGGCGCAGGCGCCGACGCCCGGATCGGCCTCGGCGGCGGCGACGAGCGCGGCGATCCAGCCCGGGTCGGCGGCGGCGTCGTTGTTGAGCAGCGCCACGTAGTCGGGACCGTCCGGAGCGGCGAGCAGTTCGCGCAGCAGGCCGTTGTGGCCGTCGGCGAAGCCGAGGTTGCGGTCGTGGCGGCGCAGGCGGATGCGCGCGCCGAAGCGTTGCGCGAGCCGCGCGAGGTCGTCGCCGGACGAGGCGTTGTCGACCACGTGCACGACCAGCCCGGGCCAATCCTGTGCCAGCAAGCTGTCGACCGCGGCGATGGTGTCGTCGCAGCCGTTCCAGTTGAGGACGATCGCGGCCACGGTCGGCGCTCCGCGCGCAGGCGCGGGCGCCGTCACGGCCGCGCCGTCCCGGGCCACGGCGCCGGCCGCCGGCGCGTCACCAGCAGGCAGTCGACGGCCTCGACGAGCAGTGCGACGGTGAAGCGCTCCTTCGGCGTCAGCCGCGCGGCGGCGACGCGGTCCCAATCGAGCCACGGCGCCAGCAGGTCGCGGGCGGGCCGCAGCCGTTCGTCGCGCAGGCAGCGGTCGCTGGCGGCCATCAGGCCGTCTGCCAGCCAGGTGCTCCACAGGTCGACGGTGCCGGTGGCGCCGAACTTGGGCCGCGCCGCGACCGCCGGCGGCAGCAAAGCGGCGAACGCCGCCCCGAGGGCCACCTTCTCCCGCCGGCCGGGGCCGTCGGGCGGCAGCAGCTTCCGCTCCGGCGGCAGCGCGGCGCTGGCGGCGAGCACCGGGCGGTAGAGGAACGGCACGCGCGCCTCGACGCCGTGCGCCATGAACATCCGGTCGACGCGCAGCAGCTGGCTGTACTGCAGCTGGTTCGTGAGGTCGAAGGACTGGAATGCGCCGAGGCGGTCCGCGGGCAGTTCGCGGCACCACGCGACGAACGCCGCGCGCTGCGCCGCCGCGCGCTCGTCGGCCTGCCGCCGCGCGTCGGGCCGCAGGCAGGAGGCGAGCGTCGCCTGGGCGCGCCGCTGCCGGTAGCGGTCGAACAGCAGCCCGGTATCGGCGGCGAGTTCGGGCTGGAGCGCCAAGCGGTACCAGGGGTAGCCGCCGAACAGCTCGTCGGCGCCTTCGCCGACCAGCACGACCTTGTGCCCCGCCGCGCGCACCGCCGCGGCCAGCGCGGCGCCGGGCAGCGCGTTGGGATTGGCGATCGGCTCCTCGAGGTGGAAGGCGACGTGGCGCAGCCACTCGCCGACGTCGGCGCGCGGCAGTTGCACGACGTCGTGGCGCAGCGACTCGGCGCGCGCGACGGCCGTGGCGTGCTCGACCTCCGGATCGGCGGCGAGGTCCGACGCCAGCGAGAAGGTCAGCGCGCGCAGGCCGGGCGAACGCCGGCCGGCGGCGACGGCGACGATGCTGGAGTCGAGGCCGCCGCTCAGCGCGATGGCCACCGGGACGTCGGCGACCAGGTGGTCGGCGACCGAGCTCTCGACGACGCCGCGCAGCGCGGCCGCGTCCGGCGCCGGCCCGCCGTGGCCGAAGGCCATGCGCGTGCGCCAGACGACCTCTTGCTCGCGCCGCCAGCCCGCGCCGTGCCACGCAAACGTCAACCGCACGCCGGGCGGCACGAAGCGGACGCCGTACAACGAGGCGTCCTCCATCGGGAAACCCCAGCTCAGCAGGTCGCCGAGCACGGCGCCATCGACGGCGAGCGGCGCGACCTCGGCGATCGCCTTCGCCTCCGAGGCGAACGCGATCGCGTCGCCGCGCTCGTGCAGCAACAACGGCTTGATGCCGAACTCGTCGCGCACCAGGTGCAACCGCCGCGTCGCGTGCTCGTAGAGCGCGATGGCGAACATG
This sequence comes from Phycisphaerales bacterium, assembly GCA_020247305.1. Lineage (GTDB taxonomy): Bacteria > Planctomycetota > UBA1135 > UBA1135 > UBA2386 > UBA2386. The sequence goes on from JADCJE010000009.1 coordinate 9,546, forward strand.
CCGCGCAGCCTGCCGAACACCGCGTTGCCCCAGCGCTCGTGGCCGACGGCGACGACTTCGGTGTCGCTGCTGGTGCGGAACGTCGCGCCCATGCGCTCGAGTTCGGCGCGAAGATCGCGGAAGTTGAGCACCTCGCCGTTGTAGACGAGCGTGCAGTGCCCGGTCACGAACGGCTGGTCGCTGCGCGCGTCGACGTCGAGGATCGACAGCCGCAGGTGGCCGAGCGCGAGCCCGAGTTCCGGGCGCACCAGCAGCCGGCGGGCGTCGGGTCCGCGATGCGCGAGCGCGTCGACGGCCGCCTGGAGCTTGGGCTCGGACGGCAGGCGCGCCGGGTCACCGAACCAGCCGAAGATGCCGCACATCCGAGGTCACCCTTCGTCGGCCTGGCCGGGTTCGTCGCCGTCGGCCGCGGGCGGCGCGGCAACGACGCTCGCCGTCGGACTGCGCCACGCGCGCGGCTGGAAGTACGCGGCATTGGCGCCGGCGCCGCCGTCGGTGACGACGACGCGGACGTCGTCGACGACGTCGAGGATGTCGTGCAGCGCGCCGCTGCTGACCGACAGCTTGAGCCGGTACGCGCCGGGGCGCAGGCCGACGTGTGGCAGCGCCAGCGTCACCTCGCTGTCGCCGGCCGGCAGGCGCAGCCAGCCGTGGTCGCGCGACGACATCAACAACTGCACCGTCTCGCCGACCTGGTGCACGAGGTCGACCAGCAGGACGTTGACGCTGACCGGCTCGGTCGCGGCCGTGGCGCGCAGCGCGACGACGAGTTCACCCGGCGCGCCGGTCGCCCAGTTCGCGCCGGACCGGCCGTCGGACCGCAGTTCCAGGCCGCGCACGGCGACGCGCCGGCCGGGCTCGGGGGCGCGCTCGCGCAGCGCCGCGGCCTTCGCCGCGTTGCCGGCGGCCGCCTGCGCCGCGTCGTCCGCCGCGTACCGCCGCAGCACCTCGCCGGCCGGGCCGAGCGCGACGGCCTTGCCGCCCTGCAGGTAGAGGCACTCGTCCGACAGCGTCTCCACGAGCACGGGGCTGTGCGAGACCAGCAGCAGCGCGCAGCCGTTGCGGCGCAACTCGTTGATGGTGTTGCGGCACTTGACGCGGAAGCGCGCGTCGCCGACCGACAGCACCTCGTCGACGACGAGGATCGACGGCTCGGTGTGGACCGCGCAGGCGAAGCCCAGGCGCGCCTGCATGCCCGAGCTGTACGTGCCGAGCGGCGCATCGATGGCGTCGTGCAGTTCGGCGTAGTCGACGATCGCCGGCAGCCGGCGGCGCGCCTCGCGCTCGGAGACGCCGAGCAGGGCGAGGTTGAGGAACACGTTCTGGCGGCCCGACAGCACCGGCTTGAAGCCGGCGCCGAGCGCGAGCATCGGGGCGATGCGGCCGTGCACGGCGACCTCGCCGAGGTTCGGCCGCAGGATGCCGCAGACCATGCGCAGCAGGGTGGTCTTGCCGCTGCCGTTGTGGCCGACGATGCCGATCGAGCGCCCCCGCCGCAGCGTCAGCGACACGTCGCGCACGGCCCAGAACTCGGTCGGCCGCAGCCGGTCGTCGTCGCGGCGGCCGAGCAGGGCGCGGCCGAGGTCGCGCGCGCCGTAGACGAACGAACGCTTCAGCGAGCGCGCGAACTTCTTGCCCAAGCCGCGCGCCTCGATCACCACGTCGTCGGCCATCAGCGGCCTCCGAGCAGCATGCGCTCGATCAGGATCGGCGCGGCGAGGCGCACCAGCCCGAAGCCGGCGACGACGGCGAGCGCGCCGCCCAGCAGCAGGCCGCCGAACAGCAGCGGCTGCGACAGCGGCGCGCCTGCAGCCGCTTCGCGCGCGGCGACCATCAGCGGCGAGACCGGGTTGGCGGCGACGATGGCCGCGAACCAACCGCCCTGCGGTTGATACATCGCCGGCGTGAGGAACAGACCGTAGCCGAGCGCGAGCTTCAGCGTCTGCTGCAGGTCGGCGAACAGCTGCGTCCACGGCATCAGGAAGCAGCCGATGCCGAGGCCGAGCAGCGCCGCGCCGGCGAACGCCGCGGGCACCAGCACCAGGCCGCCGTGCCAGAACCCTGCGACCACCAGCACGGCGAGCGCGACGACGAGCCGGACGAGCGCCGTCAGCAGCGACTCGTGCATCTGCGTCAGGATCACCGCCGCGCGCGAGAAGTGCACGCGCGTCAGGTAGCTGCGCGCGCCTTCGAAGGCCTGGTGCGGCACCTCGACCGCCTCGGCGAACACCTGCCACAGCAGCGTGGCGAGGAAGACCGACAGGCCGCGCGGCAGCGGCGATGGCCCGGGATCGACGACGCCGGCGTCGCTCGCCAGCACGGCGCCGCCGGTGATCAACAGGGCCGGCGCGACCATCCAGAAGTACCCGAGGAAGGACTTTCGGTACTTGGCGCCGAGCGTGCGGCGGAAGATCCGCCAGGACAACGCGAGCGCGTCCCACGCCCCGGCCAGCGGGCCAGGGTTCGACGGCACGTTCGCGCTCACGGCCGTGCGAGCCTGCGCTGGGAGATCACGGCGGCGGAGGATAGCGACATGCCCCGCGCCGCCGCCACCGCCACGCCGCCGGCCGCTACGCTGGACGACCATGACGCCGACGCATCCCGACTGGCAACCGACCCTGCGCGGCGAACGGATCACCCTCCGGCCACTGCATGCCGACGACTTCCCGGCGCTGCACGCCGCCGCCGACGACCCGGCCATCTGGGCGCAGCACCCCGAGCCGAACCGTCACGAGGAGGCGGTGTTCCGCCGCTTCTTCGCCGGCGCGCTCGCCAGCGGCGGCGCGCTCGCCGTCGTCGACGTCGCGACGGGACAGGTGGTCGGCAGCTCGCGCTTCTACGACTGGAACCCCGCCGAGGCCACCGTCGTGATCGGCTTCACCTTCCTGGCGCGCTCGCAATGGGGCGGCGCGACCAACGGCGAGATGAAGCGGCTGATGCTGGCGCACGCATTCCGCTGGGCACGCACGGTCTGGTTCCACGTCGGCCCGGACAACGTGCGCTCGCAGCGGGCGCTCGAACGCATCGGCGCGCGCCTCGACCGCGTCGTGACGGTGCCGAAGAACGGCAGGGACGAGCGCCGCATGGTGTTCCGCTGCGACCGGGCGGACGGCGCGGCACCGACGGCCTGACGCGCGCCGGCGGGCGTGCGGCGGCCCCGCGCCGCCCCTTGCATCGCGCGCCGCCGCGCCGGATCGTCCGCGCCATGCGCGCCACGACGCCTTCCCGCCGACTCGCCGCCATCGCCCTCTGCGCGTTCGCCGCCGCCTGCGGCAACCGCGCCGCCGCCGATCCGAACGACCGCGAGGTGCCGTGGACGTACGGGCCGATGCAGGGCGGCGCCACGGCCGAGCACCTCGCCGGCGCCGGCAAGAAGGGCGGTCCGGCGCTCGCCAAGGGCTGGCAGTGCCGGCTGCAGGAGCAGAAGCGGCTGGTCGTGCGCCCCTACCAGTTGGCGCCGAGCCACCCGCTGTTCGACACGGTGTCGCTCAGCATCGGCCTGTTCGACAAGACCGGCGCCCAGCTCGGCATGCTGCGCTCGGGCAAGCTGACCGCCAGCAACGCCACCTCGACGTTCGAGCTCGACGCCGCCACTGCCGGACGGCTCTACGACGTCGTGCTGTGGTACGTGAAGGACTGAGAGCCCGAGATGGAATCAGGAAACGGGCTCTCAGCTTGCTCCTGGTGGCCGCTCGCGCCGCCACGCAGGGCCCGAGAACCCGTTTGCTTCTCAGGCTCTGCGCGCGGCGGCAGCGCGCCCGCGCACGCTCAGGCCTGCGCCCGGCGCCGCTGGAACGCGTAGCCGCCGCCGCCGAGCGCCAGCGCCAGGACCAGCGTCCAAGCCCAACCGCCGCCACCCGGCTGCGCCGGCGGCGCGTCGGCGCCGGCCTTGGGCCGCGCCGCCGGGGCCACGGGCAACGCCACCTCGCCGGGCGGCGCGCCGAACGGCGTCCACGGACGCTCGTACGCGGCCAGCCGCTGCCGCCGCAGGGCGTCGGGGTCGAGGATCGTCGGCTTGAGGTCGCCCTCCGCCAGCGCGGGCGTGCGGTCGCGGAAGGTGATGCCCGCCTCTTCGAGCCCGAGCAGCTGCGGCTCCGTGTCGCGCATCTCCGACGGCACGCGGACCTCGACGCCGCGCAGGAAGCACTTCGGCATCCCCACGTCGCGCTCCGCCTGTTGCTTCGCCAGCTGCTCCGGCGACGGCGCGAGTTCCTCCTGCTGGGGCGTCGCGCCGCTGCCGGCGCCGGGGTCCTGGGCCAGGGCGCTGGCGGCGAACAGCACGGCGAGCGCGCCGGTGCGCAGCAGCAAGCGGATTTGTTGGTGGTCGTGCATGGTCGTCTCGGTCGTTGCGTCGGGTCGGTCGGCCGCCAGCGGCGTCACGGCGCGGTCGAGCCGCCGGCCAGGCACGCCGCGTGCGGATCGTTCGGCAGCATCGTCCAGTCGCGGACGATCACCGGGGCGAGCGTCTTCGGCAGCAGGTCGCCGAGCACCGTGTTGCTGCCGCCGAGCAGGCGGGCGTCGTAGTTCATGTGCAGGCCCGGGCCGCCGTAGATGACGCTCTCGTTGCGCGACACCATGGCGCCGTTCATGTGGATGGCGCTGCTCGGGGTCGTGAGCCACGCGAACGCGTGGTTGGTGTAGAAGGCGCCGTCGAGGCGCGTCATCGCGCCGCTCGCGATGCTGCTCAAGGTCACGCTGCCGGTGATCGTGCCGCCCCAGTTGGTCGTGTTGAGCGCGGCGGGCAGGTCCAGGTTGGCGAGCGTCAGCGTGTTGTCGTACGCGCCGTCGCCGTCGATGTCCTCGCCGGTGCCCGGAATCGGGTCGTTGACCGACTTGCCGGCCGGGATCAGGCCGCGGGCCAGATCGTCGGCCGTGTAACGCTGCACGGTCCACTGGCCGTCGTCCTCGAGGACGTCGTCGTCGGCCGTGTTGAGGATGCCGTCCCGGCCCTTGCGGGTGTTCGGGATGCCGTCCTCGCCGGCGTCCTCTCGCGACTTGTTCATGGCGTGGGCGAGCCAGCCGCTGACGTAGCTGCGCCACGTGCCGTTGGTGTGGTCGCCGAGCACCACGTTCTCGCGCGCCATGATGGCGACGAAGTCCTTGTTGCGGTTCGCCTCGAGCCACGTCTCCGTGGCGGCCTGCGTGTTGTTCGCCGGGCGGCTGGTCGCCGGCGCGTCGGCGTACTGCAGGTTGTTCGGCACGTAGACGTTGCCGCCCGAGTAGATCGCGCCCTGGCCCTTGATCACGCCGGCGAGGACGACGCTGCCGCGCACGACGACCGGACCGTTGATCACGATCGGGTTCGCCGCCGTGCCGACCAGGTAGAGGTGCTGCCTCTCGCCCGGGCTGTCGCCGTAGACGCCGTTCACCAGGACGCTGCCGCCGACCGAGATGGTGCTGCCCTGGGCGATGGCCCGAGACTCGTAGGGTTCGAGGTTGGTCAGGTTGGGCATCTCGTTCTGCTCGGTGAACTGGTGCTTGTTCGACGCGGGCAGCGCCGTGCCGCCGGTGCCCTTGACGTTGTTCGAGCCGGCGATCGACCAGCCGGCGAACATGCCGCCGTCGAGGCCGTTCTGCAGGCCGTCGCCGTTGTCGTCGCGGTAGCCCGACAGCGTCGCGTCGCCGCCGTTCCACGTCAGGTCGTCGTACGTCGGCTGGCCGGTGACCGTCGGGCCGTAGTTGGCGCAGTCGAACGCGCCGTTGCTGCGCGCGTTGCCGTTGCAGAAGATGTTGGTGCCGTAGAACCAGCCCCAGTTGTTGATGAAGTAGCTGCTCTCGAAGACGCGGCTGCGCTCGAGGTTGAACTCGACGGTGACGCGCACGCTCTTCTGGCGCGGCCGCTCCGAACCCTCCGGCGCGTTTGCCGGCGCGACCGGGTAGTAGCCGGTCGAGTCGATGGTCACGACGACGCGGTCGGCCTGGTTCACCACGGCGGTCGCCGTGGCGGTGCACTCGCCGTAGGTGCGGCCGCTGATGGTCACGGGCGCCGCCGTCAGCGCCGCGTACGGGCCGGCGGTGAACAGGTTGCGGATGCCCTGGATGGGATCCATCGTGTTCAGCTTCTGCGCCGCGTTGCGCATCAGCGCGATCGTCTGCTCGACGCCCGCCTGCGCGAGCGACGTGGTGCGCACTTCGTCGACGCTGCGGACCGTCGAACGCATGTCGACCGCGGTCGTCGTCAACGACCCATAGAGCAGGCCGCTGATGGCGATGGTCGAGACCATCACGGCCACCAGGGCGTTGCCCGCTTCGCTGCGATTCGGTTGCTGGATCATGTTTTGGTTCCTCTCGATGTTCGGGTGCGGCCTCAGTTCTTGAGCACGACGTCGAAGCGCGTCCACGGCGTGAGCTGGTTGCTGGTGCTGTCGAAGCCGATGGTGATGCGACGGGTCATGCCGATCGTCTCGACGCGCAGGCCGCGCGGGTTCGCGCTGCCGGCCGCGATGCCGCGCGCGATCACCTGCTCGTTGCTCACCTGGCCCAGGCCGTCGAGCATCTGCCGCAGGAGCACCCGCTGGCCCTCGCGCGTCTCGACCTGGTAGCGCGCCCAGAAGCCGTCCTGCATGCGCTCCTCGAGCGGCTTGCTCGGATCGGCGGCGCCCCACGACGACGTGCCGTTCGTCGTCACCGTCGGTCGCTGCATGCGGATGACGTCGTTGCCGTCCGGGTTGGTCGTGACCAGGAAGTGGCCGGTGTTCGAAGCCTGCGCGATGTCCTCGCGCATGCGGATGCTGACGTCGCGCATGCTGCCGGTGGTCCGGGCGGCGCTGACGGAGCGCTCGTGGCCCGAGCGGCTGACCGACACCATGGTCACGGCCGCGAGGCTGACCATCGCGGCGAGGGCGACGCCGATGGTGACCTCGACCATCGAGAAACCGCGCTCGGAGTTGCGTTGCTGGCTCATGGCGAGGCCCTCAGCGATCCGCCCGGAAGGTGGCGATGCGCGCGACCTCGACGCCTGTGTCGAGCCGCGTCAGCGCCAGGACGACGTTGATGCCGCTGAGGCCGACGCGGGTCGCGGTGAGGTGGACGCGGTGCGAACTCTGCGCCTGCGTGCCACGGTCGAAGAACGCGTTGCCGTTCATCGCCAGCACGGCGGAGTTGTCCTGCGCGTCGAGGCTCGACAGCACGCCCTCGAGGAAGCGCGTGCCGGTGTTGATCTGCTGGCTGCGCGCGCCGTTCTGCATGCTCGTACTGAGCACGCCGGCGACCGCCGTGAGGCCCGTGGCGAGCAGGGCGATGGCGATGCCGACTTCGATCAACACGCTGCCTCGCTCCGGCTGCGGCGACTGGTTCAGGTCGTGATTCATGGTGCGCGCGGTTCTCCTGCGCGGCGGTATCGACGCCCGGGCGCGTGCGCCCGCCCGCAGATCCGCAGCGGCGTCGGCAGACGCAACACGCAGGCGGTGGCATGGCCGTTGCGTGCGCTCCCGGAACGGGACGCGACGCCAAGGGCGCTCAAGCTGCGTCGTCGGCGCGGCGCGCAGCGGCGGTCCATCGCCGCGACCATTGCCGCCCGCCGGCGCGGGGACGTAGCATCGCCGCGCCTCGCGACGCGGCCGGAACGCCGGCATCGGAGGCCCAGCCCCACAGGCCCGCGGAGGAGCGCAACGTGACCGAAAAGAGCCGACCCGGCGCCCGCCTCGAACAGGCCTTCGAGTTGCTGCTGCAGTCGCCGCCCGCGACGCAGGCCGACGCCGAGCGCCTGCTCGCGGCGCACCCGGCGCTGCAGGACCTGCTCGCGCCACTGCTTGGCCGGGCCGAGGCCCCGGTCGACGACGACGCGCGCTCGCTCGGCGAGTTCCGCCTCGTGCGCGAACTCGGCCGCGGCGGCATGGGCGTCGTCTACGAGGGCTGGCAGCGGTCGCTCGGCCGGCGCGTCGCGGTCAAGGTGCTGGCCCCCGGGCTCGCCGACCATCCGGCCGCCGTGGCGCGCTTCCGCCGCGAAGCCGCCGCCGCCGCGCGACTGCGCCATCCGCACATCGTCGAGGTGCACGACTTCGGCACCGCCGCCGGCCAGCACTACTTCGCCATGCAGTACGTGGACGGCGTGCCGCTGCACGACTGCATGGAGCGATTCCGGGCCCCGGCGGCGGCCGTCGGGCTCGTCGCGCAGATCGCCGACGCGCTGGCGCACGCGCACGAGCACGGCCTCATCCATCGCGACGTCAAGCCGGCCAACGTGCTGGTGCGAGCCGACGGCGAAGCCATGCTCGCCGACTTCGGCATCGCCCGCGACGAGGCGCTGCCGTCGCTGACGCAGGACGGCGGCTTCCTCGGCACGCTCGACTACGCGTCGCCAGAGCAGGTGCGCGGCGAACGCGTCGACGCGCGCACCGACGTCTGGTCGGTCGGCGTGCTCCTGTACCGGCTCATCGCCGGTCAGCACCCGTTCCCCGGCACGACGCGCGCGTCGCTGATGCATCAGATCCTCGTGACCGAGCCGGCTTCGCTCCGCGGCCGGCCGGGCGTCAGCGACGACCTCGCCGCGGTGATCGACCAGGCGCTGCGCAAGGAACGCCACCTGCGCTACGACTCCGCCGGCGCGCTGCTGCGCGACCTGCGGGCGCTGCAGCAGGGCGCGCCGGTCACGGCCCGACTGCCGGGCACGGGCGAGAAGCTGTTGCGGTGGCTGCGGCGCGAGCCGTGGCAGGCGACGGCCGTCGGGGCGTTGGTCGCCGGCCTCGCGGCCAGCGCCATCGGCTTCTGGCAGGCCGCCGAGCGCGCGGCCGCCGAGCAGGTGGCGCGACAGCAGGCCGACGATGCGCTGGCGAACTACGACCAGCTCGCCGGCGTGGTGCTGTACGACCGCGCGATCGCTGCGGAGTCGGCGCTGTACCCCGCTTGGCCCGGCGCGCTCGCAGGGCTGCGCGACTGGCGCGAGCGGCATCTCGCGCCGCTCGACCGCCTGCGCAGGCAGGTAACGGCGACGCTGACGGACCTGCGGGCGACGGCGCGGCCGCGGACCGACGCGGAGGTCGCCGCCGACCGCTCCAGCCACCCCGAGTTGCCGGCCCTGCGCGCCGCCGAGCGCGATCTCGCGTGGCTGCGTCAGGGCGCTGCTGCGGCGGCGGGCGCGCCGACGACACCGCCGCCGGACCTGCCGGCGACCTTGCGGAACGCCGACGCCGGCGCGCTCAACGCGGCGGCGTGGGCGCGGGTCGCGCCGCAGGCCAAGGACCGCCTGCGCGACGACGAAGCCGCGCTCGGACTCGCGCTGGCGACGGCAGCTGCCGCGCGGGCCGCCGGGGGCCCGACCGCAGCGGAGACGCTCGACACGCTGGCCTGGGCGGCGCTGGCCAACGGCCGCGACGCCGACGCGCGCGCCGCGAGCGACCGCGCCCGCGTGGTCGCGCCCCCGGACAAGGTCGAGGACTTCGCCGCCTACGCGCGCCTCGTCGCCGCCGCCATCGACGAACGGCCGGCGCGCGTCGCCGCGGCGGCGCGCACCGTCGACGAACTCGCCGCCCGCGTGGCGGCGGCCGGCAAGCCGCGGTTCGCCGCGCCGGCGACGCAGTTCCTGGTCGAAGCCCTGAACGACCTCGCCGGCAAGCTCGGCGGGCCACTGCAGTCGCGCGCCCGCTCGGTCGAACGCCGCATCGCGTTCGCCAGCCGCGTGCACGACGCGACGTTCGCGCATCGGCAGGCGCCGGTGTCGTGGGCGGACGCGCGCGCCGCCATCGCCGCCAACCCGCTCTATCAGGCTTCCGGCATCGCGCTCGCCGACGACGACGTGCTTGGACTCGTGCCGATCGGCGCCAATCCGGTCACAGGCCTGTGGGAGTTCTACGACCTCGCGAGCGCCTGGGATGGCGCCGCGGATCCGGCGGCGCTCCTGATCCCGCGGCATGGCCGCGACGGGCGCATCGACGTGACCGAGGCCACGGGCATGGTGTTCGTGCTGCTGCCCGGCGGCGTGCCGACGATCGGCTCGCAGGCCGCCGACCCGCAGGGGGCGCACCACGATCCGGAGACGCAGTCGTTCACCGGCCCGGTGCAGCCGGTGACGCTGGCTCCGTTCTTCCTGGCGCGCCACGAGATGACCCGCGCGCAGTGGGCGCGGCTGTGCATCGACGACGACCAGGAGCGCGAGCCGAGCGGCTACGCCGACGGCTTCGTCGACACGACCGGCCATCGCGTCGACGGCAGGCATCCGGTCGAGCGCGTGAACTGGCTGATGGCCGACCGCCTGCTGCGGCAGCACGGCATGACGTTCCCGACCGAGGCGCAGTGGGAGTACGCCTGCCGCGCCGGCGCGGGCACGCCGTGGTGGAGCGGCGCGACCGATGCGTCGCTGCTCGACGTGGCCAACGTGTACGACGCCGCGGCCGCGCGCCGCAGTCCGCTGCAGCAGGCGCACGAGGCGTTCGACGACGGCCACGACCTGCACGCACCGGTCGGTTCGTTCCGGCCCAATGCGTTCGGCATGCACGACATGCACGGCAACGTCGGCGAGTGGTGCCTCGACGCGCCCGCGCCCAACGGCCTCGGCTTCCGCCCCGGCGATGGCGCACGGCCGGCGTCCGAGCGCATGGGCGACCGCGCGGCGCGCGGCGGCAGCTTCCAACAGACCGCGTGGTCGTGCCGGTGCAGCACCTGGGTGTTCGGCGCCGTCGAGGAACGCGCGATCGACCTCGGCGTGCGCGCCGCGCGCCGGCTGCCGCCGCGCTGACAGCCTGCGCCGCGGGCCGGCAGCTTGACATTCGCGGCGTCGAAACGACCATGCGGGCATGGATGCCTCGCCCGATCCGACTCCGGCCCTGCTGGAGCGCTGGCATCGCGGCGACGAGGCGGCCCTGTCGGCGCTGCTGGAACTGCACCTCGCGTGGCTGCGCGCCCAGGCCGAGAAGCGCATGGGCGACTTCCTCAAGGCCCGCGGCAACGTCGACGACTACGTGCAGGACGCCGTGCTCGACTTCCTCCGCGATGCGCCGCGCTTCCAGGTGCGCGACGGCGGCCAGTTCCGCGCGCTGCTGGCCCGCGTGCTGGAGAACACGCTGCGCGACCGCAACGACTGGTTCCGCGCCAAGCGCCGCGACCTCGCGCGCGACCACAAGCTGCCGACCGACAGCGTGCTGCCGCTCGATCCGGCGCTGCAACGCAGCACGACGCCGAGCCGCGAGGTCGGTCGGGCCGAGATCCGCGACTGGGTCCGGCTCGGCCTGGAGATGCTCGACGGCGAGGACCGCAAGATCCTGCTCGCGCGCGAGTACGAGGACCGCTCCTTCGTGGAGATCGGCGCCGAGCTGGGCATGTCCGCGAACGCCGTGCGCATGCGCTGGGTGCGCGCGCTGGAACGGCTCGCCAAGGTGATGCAGACGATGCGCAACGGCGACGTGCCGGACGAGCCCGCCGGCTGAGGGCCTGAGAAAGCAGGTCGTCTGACGGGCTCTCAGATCGCCCCTGGTGGCCGCTCGCGCGGTCGCGCCGAGCCGGCGCCCGCTCAGGTGCGCAGCGACTCCAGCCAGGACCAGCTCTCGGTCACGCTGGACTTGAGCCGCGCCGGATCGATGCCAAGCGACGAGCAGGACCGGTAGGCGGCCTCGACGTCGTCCAGCTCGACTGCGGCGACGAGCTGCAGCAGCCGGCCCAGCACGCCCTTGGCCTCGCCCAGCGCCTCGGCGATCTCCGGGCCGAGGTCGTACTCGGCGAGGATCTCGCCGATGCCCATGCCGCACAGGGCCTCCATCCGGCTCAGCACGCCGACCAGGAAGGCCTGCTCGTGCATCTTGCCCTTCGCGTCGATGGCCTGCGCGAGGTTCTCCATCGTGCGCGCCCGCATCGCCGCGTTCTCGAACAGCGCGTGCGCCGCGTTGCCGGCGCCGCCGGCGAACACCATCAGCAGCAGCCACTGCTGCAGCTTGCGCAACCCGATGATCGTCAGCGCCTGCCGGATCGACTCGATCTGCACCTTGAGGCCGATCGCCGCCGAGTTGATGTACTTGAGCAGGTTGAGCGTGACCACCGGCTCGCGCTTGAAGGCATCTTCCAGGAGGTCGATCTGCGGGTCGTTGCGCAGCAACTGCAGGATGCGCATGACCGCGGCGACGCTCGGATCGATCCGGCGGCCTTCGAGGACCTCGGGGCGGGCGAAGTAGTAGCCCTGGAACAGGTGGTAGCCCCAGTCCAGGCACGTGCGGTGCTGCGTCGCGGTCTCGACCTTCTCGGCGAGGAACATCAGCCGCGGATTGCGCGCGCGCAGCTGCGCCACCGCCGCGCGCATCTGCGCCGGGGAGTTGCCCGCGAGGTCGAGCTTGACGCAGGTGGCGTACGGCAGCAGGGCCTTGGTCCTGGCGAGGTGCTCGTCCGTCATGACGAAGTCGTCGAGCGCGATCTCGTAGCCCTGCTGCACGAGTTCGGCGACGCAGGCCACGACGTCCTCGTCGCCGACGACGTCCTCCACGATCTCCAGCACGAAGGTGTCCGGGTTCAGCGGCTCGAACACCCGCTCCAGCAGCATGTGGCGGTCGCAGTTGACGTACGCCTTCTTGCCGCCGACCGTGAAGGCCGTGCCCATGGCGTTGATCGTGTTGACGATCACGCGGGCCGTCGCGCGGGTCGGATCGTCGATGCGGCCGGCGCCGCCGGTCGCCCCGCTGCGGAACAGCAACTCGTAGGCGACGCAGCGCCCGCCGACGTCCAGGATCGGCTGCCGCGCGATGAAGATCTTGTCGTCGACGGTGGCTTGCATGAGCGGCGGACCCTCGCGTGATCGGCAATCCGGGGGCCGCATCCGAAGGTCCGGTCGGCCCGCGCACGGCGCGACGGAGGGGCGCAGCGGCGAAGGCGCGACGCCATGGCCGCGCGGCTGCCGGACGGACGCCTGGAAAGGACGGGACAACGGCAGTTAGGCGCTTGCCCGACGGCCTCCCATGGCCGAATCCCGGCGTCCGCCCCCGCCTCGCCCCGCCCACGCGCCAGCCGTCGATGCGCCCCCGATCCCACCTCGTGCCCGCCACCCTGGCCGTCGTCGCCGCGTCTGCCGCCGGACTGCCCGCCCAGTTCCTCAACCGCGCGGCGTGGCTCGGCGCGGAAGAGGAAGGCGTCCGCCGCGACTTCGCTCAGGGCACCGAGTACTTCCTCGACCGCTTCTCCTACGTCGTCGTCGCGCCGTGGCACGAACGGGGCCTGCCGACCTTCGGCAACCGCGTCGACTACCGGCTCGGCTCGACCAGCGGCACGCAGTTCACCGTCGAAGGCGCGATCGACCACGCCCTGCCGCTGGGGGACGACTTCACCTTCCGCTACCACGTGCTGCAAGGCGAGAACCGCGACGCCCGCTTCGTGCGCAACGCGGTCGCGTTGGAGCGCCGGCTCGGCGACGGCGCGGCGGCGTTCGTGCAGGGCGAGGTGTTCGCCGAGAAGAGCCTGATCGACGTCTCGGCGGGCGCATGGCTGCTGCGCCGCGGGGACGACGCGCTGCGCGTCATGCTCACCGCCGTCGACATGACGGCGGACAAGAGCCGCGACTTCCGCTACGAGCGGGCGCCCCTGGCGACGATGGCCTCCGGCGCGTTCGGCGACGCCGCCACGCACCGGGTGCGCTTCGAGGTCGGTGGCCAGCTGCCATTCGAACAGCGCGACCTCGACGACGACGACCGGTTCGCCATGCGCCGCTGGATCGGCTCGGCGACCAGCCACCTGCGGCTGGCGGAGCGCGACGTGTTGGTCACGTCGTTCGAGGCCGAGACGACCGACAAACGGCTGCATCCCGGCGCGCCGGCCAGCGCGCTCGCCGAGGACTTCGACCGGACGTTCCTGCAGGCCCGCGCCGAGTGGTGGCGGGACGCCGCGATCCCCTGGTCGGCCGGGGTCCTGCACACGCGCCACGACGAGGACGGCCGGCGGATCGCCGATCCGTCGGCCGACCTGCGCACGCGGCGCCGGGAGTGGTTCGGCGTGCTGCGCGTCCGGCTGCGCGCCGGCGAGCGGCTGTGCTTCGAGCCGCAGGCCTTCGCAGGTCTGGTCGACGACGAGTTCCGCGACGGCGTCGCCGCCCGCGACGAACGCCGCTTCGAGGGCAAGCTGGCATGGAACACCTGCTGGGAGTTCTCCCCCACGATGTCGCTGACGGCCATCGTTTCGCTGCAGCTGGACGAACCGGCCTTCGGCGGCGGCGGCGCGCAATTCCAGGCCCGCTTCTAGGAGTCTGCGTCACGGCAGGCCACGCCGCCCGGCGCGCGTCATGGGACGCAGCTAGAGCGGCCGTAGGCGCTCCAACTTCTGGCTCGCACGGCGGAAGCTGGCGTGCTCGACGCCGTGCCTGCTGGCCTCCAAGACCGGCATCACGCTGGCGTACGACCGAGCCTCCTCGTCGCGCCCCTGCATGTGCAGCACGTCGGCGAGGCGATCGGTGAGGATCTCGCACCGCTCCAGGAAGTCCTCACGCGTCAGGGATTGGCGGACGTCCCGCAGCGACTGGCGCAGCAGGACCTCGGCGGCGAACAGGTCGCCGCGCAGCGCGTAAGCCATGGCGAGGCTACTGCACGACAGAATGGTGTTGACGTGGGCCTTGCCGAGCCGCCGCGCCCGCGCCGCGAGGGTCGGTTCGAGGATGGCGACGGCTTCGTCGTAGCGATGCTGGCGGACCCGGAGCGAGCCGATGTTGTGTTGCAGTTGCAGGACCGCCGGATGGTCCGCGGCCATCGTGCGCAGGCTGGCCTGCAACACCGTCTGGTAGCACGACTCGGCGCGCTCGTGCTGCTCGGCGCGCGCGAGTTGCGTCGCCAGTTCGTTGGTCATGCGCAGGGTCAACGCGTGGTCGGGTCCGAGCGCTCGCTGTGCGATCGCCAGGCCTTGCTCCATGACCCGGAAGGACGCGTCCAATTCGCCGGCGAGCCGGTGCGCATCGGCGATCAGGCGCATCACGCGCAGACGGTCCGCATCGGACTCGGGACGGTCCGACAGGATTTCCGAGGCTTCGGCGATCAGGCGGCGCATCGCCTGCAGGTTGCCGAGTTCGGCGGCCAACTGCGCTTCCACGTGGATGCAGCGGATCCGTTGCGCGTTCGTCGCCTCGGGGGTGGCGTCGAGGTGCGCGCGCGCCTGCTGCACGGCCTTCTCGGCGGCGACGAGTTCGTCGGCGCTGAGCAGCAAGCCCCCCAGATCCAGGCGCAGTTCGAACAAGTCGAGGTTGCCTGCGCCGGCGCGCTCGGCGACGACGACCGCCTTCTCCATCTGGCGGGACGCGATTGCATAGTGCCCGAGGTGCCGCAGCGAGTCCGCCAAGGCGACGAAGATCGTGGGTTGCAGCCCGGCGGCGAAGGCGGCCTCGACGGTGAGGTTCCGGGTGGCGGCGACGTAGACGGCCTGCAGGTCGGACCGCCCCTGGTCGGATTCCTGCAGCGGCGCACGCAGCAATCCGGTGAGCATCGAGTTGGCGCGCACGGCGCGTTCACGCGCTGCGGTGACCTCGGCCAGGTTCGACTCGGCCTTGGCCCGCTGGACCTGCTCGGCCGCCCAGGCGCTGCGCACGTCCGCCCAGGCGGTCGCCGTGCCGACGATGCCGAGCACCAGGGCGACGAAGGTGGTCGACACGCCGATCGCGGCGGTCCGGTGCTGACGCGCCAGTGCCGCCAGCCGCGCGATGGGCCCTGGTCGCGGCGACCGGATCGGCTTGCCGGCCAGGTAGCGCCGCAGCTCATCGGCGAAGAACGAGGCGCTCGGGCAACGTCGCCGCGGATCGGTCGCCAGCGCGTGATGCACGATCGTCGCGAGGTCGCCGCGAAGCTCTGGGCGCAGGGCGCCCAGCGGCCAAGGCTCGGGCGCCTCGGCGGAGCCGCGCCGCCAATCGAGCGGCAGTCGGTCGGTCAGCAGTTCGTAGGCGATCGCACCGAGCGCCCAGACGTCCGCGGCCACGCCGCCGCCCGCACGCTGCCCCCACCGCTCGGGGCTGGCGTACGCGAGCGTGCCGCCGCCGGCCTCGGCCTCGCCCACGAACGCGGCGAGGCCGAAGTCGATCACCTTGACCTCGCCGGCGTCCGTGACCAGCACGTTCTCGGGCTTCAGGTCGTTGTGCACGACGCCGAGGGCGTGCGCGTGGGCCACTGCGGCGGCGAGATCGGCGACGAGCGCGACGCGCCGGCGCGCGTCGGCGCCGACGATCTGCACGTGGCGGTCGAGCGGCTGCCCGGCGACGAGATCCATCGCGAGCCATGGCACCTCGTCGCCGAACATCGCCGTGACGCCGGTCGCCAGCACGCGGGCGATGCCGGGATGGGCGAGTTGCCTGAGCGTTGCCCCTTCGCGCAGGAATCGTGCCGTCAGATCGGGCGTCGCGCGACCGGGGCGGAGGACCTTCAAGGCGACGTCCGGTCCATCGGCCTGGCTGGCGCGGTACACGATGCCGAACGTGCCGGCGCCGAGCACGGCGAGGGTGCGGTACGGACCGACGGCGAGCCCATCGGCGCGCGCGATGGCCTCGGCGACCGAGAATGCGCCGCCGAGCGCGGGTTCGGCCAGGAACCCCTGGTCGGTGTCGACAGCCAGCAGGCTGCGCACCTCGGCGGCGAGCGCATCGTCACCGCGACACTCGGTCGCCAGCGCCTGCTCGCGCGGACCGGCGTCGAGGCCCGCGACGCGGAGGTAGACCTCCTTCACCCGCTGGAAGCGGGCCGCGTTCACGGCGCCCCCTCCTGGCCGAGGCGTCGCCGCAGCCATGCGCGCGAGAGGCCCCACTCGGCCTCGACGGTCCGCAGCGACACGCCGAGCACGCGCGCGATCTCGACGTTGTCGAGTCCGCCGAAGAAACGCAGTTCGACGATCTCCGCCTGCCGCTTGTCCAGCTGCTCCAGTTCGTCGAGCGCCTCCGTCATGGCCAGCACGTCGACCGGCGCCAGCCCGGGCTCGCCGGCGACCTCCATGACCTGGACGTTCTGCGTGGACTTGCCGCTGCCGCGCCGTTGCGTCCGCCGCGCGATCGCGTGGTTCACCAGCACGCGACGGATCGCGCGCGAGGCGAGCGCCAGCAGGTGGCGCGAGTCCTTCCACGGCTGCTGCTCCGCCGCGGCAAGGCGCAGGAAGGCCTCGTGCACCAGCGCCGTTGCCTGCAACGTGTGGCCCCGGCGCTCGCCGCGCAGGCATTGGCGGGCCACCGCATGCAGTTCCTGGTAGACACGCCCGAACAGTTCGTGCGTCGGCACACCGTCGGGTAGATCCGTGTCGGACATGAGCAGTTGATCGGTGTACGGGTATCGACCGCGCCGGCAATCCGCCGGTCGGAGGATGGCCCGCGAGCCGCCGGGCGGGGCGTCGCTCTCACAACGGCACGGGCCGATACGGACGCCAAAGCACGAAACGCCCGGCTCGACCGCAGAAAAAAATCTGCCAATCGCAGATTCTGCCCCACGGCGACCGCTTGCGCCCGCCCTTTTGCGCCCGGACGTGCGACACGGCGGCCCCCGCAGGACCGCCACGCGGCACGTCCAGCCGATCCGACGCGTGAATTGCGGCCGGGGCGAAGCCCTTCGCCGCAGGCGAATCGGTGGCCTCGCCACGGCGCGGCGGCGAGTCCCCGGACGCCACGACGCGTGCGGGGCAGCGCCGCATGCCGCAACGCCGACCCGCCGAACCTCAGAGGTTGCCGATCATGCCGCGGACGCCGTTGCTGGTGATCGCGCCGAGCGCGTTCACCGTCGGCACCTGGAACACCGCCGAGGTCGTGTACAGGTTGAAGTTGAGCAGCGCCGGGTTGCTCGGGATCGCGAGGCTGTAGCTGTGCGTCGAGCCGGCGACGAACCAGGCGTTGGTGACGTCGAGCGCCGCACGCAGGCCGCAGCCCGGCGCGCCGAGGAAGAACAGGTCGTTTAGACCAGGATCGCTGAGGCCGAAGACGTCGACGCCGATCAGCCCGGTCGCCGGAACGTTGCTCGTGGTGAGGTTCCACGTCGTGCCGAGCACCGGCCGGGAGGCGCCGATGAGCGCGAGCGGTTGCACGTCCGCCGGCGGCAGCACGACGGTCGTCAGCGCCGACAGGTCCGCGGAGCCCGGATCGAGGCTGAGGCCGGGCGACGAGTAGCCGACCACCCAACCTTCGCC
Organism: Phycisphaerales bacterium; assembly: GCA_020247305.1. Taxonomy (GTDB): domain Bacteria; phylum Planctomycetota; class UBA1135; order UBA1135; family UBA2386; genus UBA2386. Next base: position 27,582 of record JADCJE010000009.1, read on the forward strand.
GCCGCTCCAACCGCTGATGGACACCGTGTCCATCGACTGGCACACGAGGTTGACGTTGCCGGAGGCGAGATCGAACTGGAACTGGAACGTGCTCGGCGTCGTGCCCTGGGCCGTGCCGACGTAGCCGATGACGTTGTTCCAGGTGAAGTACGCGACGCCGGCGACCTCCTCGAACAGCACGTTGCCGGTGGCCGTGCAGATCAGGTCACGCCACACGGCCCAGGTCGGGTTGGTCCAGGCGAGCAACTCGCCCGGCGTCGGCGTGTAGTCGCCGGCGGCGCCGTTCGAGGCCGTCGCGATGTGGCCGTTGGAACCGACGGTCAACGTCGTCGTCGGACCACCCGGCGCCGGGAACGGCGCGCTGAGCGTGACGGTCGTCTCGGTGTCGTCGCCGAGGCCGAGGTTGACCGCCGTGGCCGACGGCGTCACGAAGGTCGCCGAGCCGGGCAGCACGATGTAGCCACCGGCCGCGGCGAGGAACTGGAACGAGGTGTTCGACAGGTCGATCGACGGCGTGGTGACGAAGTGCTCGTACAGCGACGCCACGGCGCGGACGCAGCCAGCGCCGAGCGGCGTGTTGGTCGCGACGATCGAACCCGACGGCAGGGGGCCGTTCACGTCGATCGCGAAGCCGCCGACGCTGTACGAGGCGTTGCCCCAGCCACCGATCCGGATCAGGTAGGTGACGCCGGACGTCACCGACACGGTCACGTTCGACGGGCCGCCGGGGCCGCAACCATCGTCGTTGCAGCCCACCGACGTCAGGGCGCCGCAGCCACCCGTGGCGTCGTAGACCTCGAGCACGCTGTCGAACGAAGTGCCGACGCACAGGCTGACGGTCAGCGGACCGGACGCCGGCGCGACGTACGAGGACCAGAGGTCGGCCGTCGGGCCACCGCTGCCGACGCCGCAGGTCCAGGGCTGGGGCGAGGTTGCGGCGCCGACGTTGCTGTAGGGACCCCAGACGCCCTGCGCGATCGCGACGGCGCCGGTGCAGTCGTCGTTGGGGAACTGGGCGACGGCGGGCGCGGCCAGGACCGCACCAACCGCCAAGGCGAGGAGACGAGTGGATTGCATGGTGTAGGACGGGGGAAGCAGTTGCGAAGCGACGAGGCGGGGCGCCAGCACCGTGCGATGCCGCGGGACCCAGCCCTTCGATGCAGGCCGCCCTCGCCGGGTTCGCCGGATCGGCAATTCTTGCTCCGGCCGCCAATCTGGGAGCACGCGGCGATGCGGCGCGTTGCGCGCCACCAGCCACCCCCACCCCCGCCCGCGACCCGCCGACCCGCCCATGCACCGTCTCCTCACCCGTGCCGCCCTCGTAGCGGCGATCACCGCAGCGCCGCTGTTCGCCCAGGACCTGCAGGAGCAGTTGAAGACGCTGCGCCGCGACGTCGGCCGATTGGCCGACGAACTGACGGACGAACGCGTCAAGCTGCTGGCCGACCTCAAGGTCAACGGCAAG
>JADCJE010000090.1 GCA_020247305.1 Phycisphaerales bacterium
ACCAGCGACGACACGCCGGCGGCGGTGGCGACGCGCGACGCGCCCTTGACCAGCCAGTCGGCGCCGAGCACGAGCAGCGCCAAACCAAGCACGAACAGCAGTCCGGTGACCATGACGGCGAGCAGGGTAGCGGCCGCGCGCACGGCCTCCCACCGCAACCCGTGGAATGCGCGCGCAGCGCGCAGATCGCGGATCGCGGATCGTAGATCGCGTCGGCGCGGGCGGGTCGCGCGCGCCGCGGCCGCAGCCCGCGACCGACGCGACGGCGACGCATCGGCGCGACATCGCCCATCACGAAGACGTCGACGTCGCCCCCCGCGGCAACGCGCGTTGGCATCGCGCCGACGCGGCGCCTAGCGTGCCGCCGTGCGTCCCGTCTGCCTGCTCACCGGCGCCAGCGGCTTCGTCGGCCGCCACCTCGCCCCGCTGCTGGCGCGCGACTTCCGCCTGCGCGCGCTCGTGCGCCCCGGCCAGGAGTTGCCGTGGCTGCGCGGCCACGATGTCGAACGCGTCGAGGGCCGGCTCGCCGACCGCGAGGCGCTGGCGCGCGGCTGCCGCGGCGCGGACACCGTCGTGCACCTCGCCGCGCTGGTGTCGTTCCGTCGCGAAGACCGCGCCGCGATGTTCGCCGCCAACGCCGATGCCACCGGCGACCTCGCCGACGCCGCGCTCGCCGCCGGCGTCCGCCGCCTGCTGCACGTCTCCACCATCTCGGCGGTCGCCTGCCGCGACCGGCCCGAAGCCGTCGACGAGACCGCGGCCTACAACTTCGGGCCGCTGCGCCTCGGCTACTGCGACAGCAAGCACGCCGCCGAGCAGCGCGTGTTCGCGGCATGCGCGCGCGGGCTCGATGCGGTCGTCGTCAATCCGCCGTCCATGTACGGCGCCGGCGACCGCCGCAAGGGCGACGACTCGCTGCTGACCGCGGTGATGTCCGGTCGCGTGCGCTTCGCCCCGCCCGGCGGCCTCAACGTCGCCAACGTCGCCGATGTGTGCGACGGCATCGTGCGCGCGTTGCAGCAGGGCCGCAGCGGCGAACGCTACCTGCTTACCGGCGAGAACCTGACCGGCGCGCAGCTGCTGGCGCGCATCGCCGCGGTCGTCGGCGGCACGCCGCCGCGCCGGACCGCGCCACGCGCGCTGGTGCAGGCGGCGGCGACGGCGCTGCGCTGGAAGGAGCGGTGCCTCGGCAGCAGGCCGCCGCTGACGAGCGACGTGCTGACGCTGGCAACGAAGTTCCAGTGGTACGACGCCAGCAAGGCCGCGCGCGAACTCGGCTGGCGCGCCGGCCCGGTCGACGCCGGCATCGCCGCGGCGTGGCGCGAGCTGCGGGGCGGCTGAGAGCCCGAGAAGAGCTCGGCATACGAGCTGTCAGATTGCCGCTGGTGGCTGCAGACGCGGCTACGCAGAGCCTTGGAAGATGATGGTTCCTCAGGTTCTGCGCGCGGGCGCGGCGGCGCGTTCACCGCGGCGGGACATGGCGACGGGCCGCCGCCGCGGCGACGGCACACGCCGCGGTGACGCAAGGCGGCGCGGATGCGCCGGCGCACACCGCCGCGGATTTTCGGCCGCTTCGTCACCGCGGCGCGGTTCGTGGCCCCATTGCACCATGCGGAGGAACGCGGCGCGGGCGCGCCCTCCGCCTGCGACTTCCCGCGTTCCGTTGCCCATTTGGAGCACGCCATGCCGATCCGACTCGTCACCGCATCCTGCCTCGCCCTCCTGTTCGCCGCGGCGGCCGCCGCGCAGAAGACGTGCCCGCGCACGCGCGCCGAGCGCATCGCCGGCAGCGAGCAGTACGGCCCGGCGGCGTCGTGCAGCGGCCTCGCCTTCAGCGGCCATGGCCTCAAGCTGTCGACGGCGACCGGCTGCCCGCTGTTCGTCACGCTGATCCCCGAGCACCACGACGTCGTGCCGAGCGCGTCGGCGACCCGCGTCGAGCCGATGGGCGCGCGCGAGGGCCGCATCCTGTTCTTCACCTGCCAGACCGACTACCTCATCGTCATCCCGTGGGGTTCGGTGTGCGTGTTCGAGCGCGACCTCGCGTGGGGCTCGTACCCGGTCCTGGCGACCCTGCCCTGCGAGGGCCAGTGACGATGGCCGCGCTCCCGGCCATGGCCCCCGGCGCGCTCCCGCCGCGGCACGGCGACGGCCGCCGCCGCGACGCCGCGCGCCTGCTGGGCGCGGTGGCGCTGCCGCCGGCGGCCATCGCCGCCGCGCTGGCGCTCGTCGTCGCGGCCACGCCGACCGCTCCGCCGGACGCCCCCGCGGCGCCAGCGCCGCACGAAGCCGCGCCCACAGCGGCCGCGGCCGACGCGGCGCCGGCGGCGCCGACGCTGCCGCGCGAAGCCGCGCCGCCGGCGACCGCCCAACCGCCGGCGGCCTCGTTCGATGAAGCCGTCGCCGAACTGGTGGCCATCGGCCAGCGCACGGCGGCGTTCGCGCAGGACGACGACCATGCAGCCGCGAGCGCCAGCGACCAGTTGGCCCGCGCGCGCTTCGCGGCGCTGATGGCGGGCTTCCCCGACGCCGGCGAGCAGGCGCTGCGGCGGCTGGTCGCCGCCGCGACGCCGTTGGCCCACGGACTGGTGCAAGGCCGCGACTTCGTGCTGCAGCTGGTCGTCGTCACCGAGTGCGCCCGCCGCGCCGGCGCCGCCGAGGCCGGCGGCGCGCGCGCACCGCTGGAACACTTCGTGCACGACGTGCTGGCGGCGATGCCGGCGAGTCCGGCGATGGCCGCCGTCGGCGCGCGCGCGCTCGTGCGCCAGCCGCACCTGCGGCTCGCGCACGAGACGGCGGTGCTCGGCCTCGTCGAGCTCGCCGGCGCCGGGCAGTTCCCGCGGGAGATCGCCACCGGGCTGCTGCTGACGCTTTGGGACAACCTGGAGCGCCACGGCGAGCGCAGCAGCGAGGCGCTGGCCGCACTCGCGCTGTTGCTGCTCGACGGCAAGGACGGCAGCCAGCGCGCGGCCGCCTGCCGCCATTTGCTGCGCGAGGCCCGCTACCGCGCGCTCGTCGTCGACGCGCTGCGCCGCTCCGCCGACCGCGGCTTCGTGCGCGAGGTCGCCAGCCTCGTCGCCAGCGACCTGCCGGTCGACGACGCGCTCGGCGTGCTCGCCGACCTCGGCCCCGCGCTCGGCCGCGCGCCGCACGCCTACCTCGTGTGCGGCCACCGCGCGCCCGACGCCGTCGCCGACGCCTACCGCCGGCTGCTCGCCGACGACGTGCAGCCCGATCGCCGCGTCGACCTCGTGGCCGGGGTCGGCATGGTGCGGTCGCCGACCGGCCTCGACGTGGCGCGCACCGCGCTGGCGCACGACCGCTCGCCGGAGGTGCGCCTGCAGGCGGTGTTCGCGCTCACGGCCAACGCCGATCCGGAGACGGCGATGGCCGCCCTGCTGCAAGCCGCCGACGACGTCGAACTGACGGCGGAGCGGACCCGTTGCGACGGACTCGTGTTCGCGCTCGGCAACCTGGAGCGGCAGGCCGACGCCGCGGCGATGGACCGGGCGACGCGGCGACTGGTCGCACTGTCGCTGTCGGCCGACGGCAGCGCAAAGCTCGCTGCGCTGCGGGCGCGGACCGTGCCCGGCGAGCACGCGGTGGCTGGCTCAGCCAGCCGCTGACAGGCCGATGGGCGCGGCGGTCGGGGCGCAACAGTCGGGGCGCGGCGGTCGGGGCGCGGCGGTCGGGGCCACGCAGCCCTCGCGGCTCCGGCGAATCTCTGCGGGCAACGATTCGCCGAGCGGCGGCCAAGACACGGCGGGGCAGCGGGGCAGCTGGCAGGCGCAGCCGACGCGCCCTAGGCGCGCCCACGCAGTGGTCCCCCGCAGCAGCAGGGATCGACAGAAGCGGGGACCTGCGCACCTGACTCCGAACGAACCGGAGCCCAGGCGAACCGGACGCAACGGGCCAGCCCGACGCGCCCGACCAACCCAGCCAGCCAGACAACCCAGCTAGCTAGACAACCCAGCCGGCCGGACAACCCAGCCGGCCGGACAACCGAGCCGGCCAGACAACCGAGCCGGCCGGACTACTTCTTCTTCTCGACGTGCTTGGTGTGCTTGCGCAAGCGCGGCGAGTACTTCTTGAGCTCCAGCTTGTTGGTGCCGGGCTTCTTCATGATCGTGTAGTTGCGATCGCCGGTCTCTTCGCAGACCAGGAACACGATCTCTTTCTTCTTCTTCTGCTTCGCCATGGCTGCTCGTGGCGGCCGGGCACGGCCGCGCGTTTGGGAGGGCGAGGGAGAGTAGCGACCGATCCGGCCAGCGCAAGGGTCCACGTCCACCGCGTCCCGGTCCGCGACCGCCGGCGCGCCGACGGACCGCCGACGGACCGCCGTCCACGGCCCGCGGTCAGTAGTGCAGGCGCAGCACCGGCATCTGGCCGACGAACGTCGCCCACGGCGAGGTCGTTGCGGCGCCGGGGAAGTAGACCGAACTGCAGCGGTTGGTCACCCCCGCCGAACCCAGCACCAAGACGAGACCGTTGCCGAGCGACAGCGGCAACCCGGGGCGGCTTGGGTCGATCCAGGCGCCCTGCACCGCGAGGCGCAGGCCGATCGCCGCAGCGGCGGGGATCGCCAGGGTGCTCGCGTACGCGCCAGCGCCACTCGCCGCACCGCTCCACAGCACGTCGAGCGGCGCCCACTGCCGGCAGCCGGCGAGGCCCGGGTCGACGAGGCCGAGGTCGACGCCGAACCCGAGGAAGCCGGGGCCGGGGCCGCGCGACTGGGCGCTGAGGCCGGCCCACATGCAGACCAGCCCGCCCGGCGGCGCGCCGGCGAGTTCGAACGCCGCCGACGTCGCCGGCAACGGTCCGGTGGCGGCCGTCCAGCGCAACCGCGTCGGTTCGCTGCGCGTCGTGCAGGAGCCGTCGCCGACCGGCGCGACGAGGCCCTGGTCGACGCCCCCCGTCTGCCAGACCGCATCGACCCAGTGCTCGCCGCTGATCTGCAGCGGCGCGTTGCCAACCTCGAACTCCAGGAACAGCGTGCCGGCGGTCACCGGCAGCGGCGTCGTGAACACGATGACCAGCAGGTCGCTGCCGACGACCGTCGCCGGGCCGGGCGCGGGGGCGGCCAGCGAAGTCACCGTCGCCGGGCCAAAAAGGGTCAGCATGGTCGCCGGTCGGTTGGCGGCGAGGCCAGCGCCCTGGCTCGCGGCCGCCGTGGTGGTGATGCCGCCGCGCACGGTCAGCGTGCGGGAGATCGGCGCGTACGCCACGTCGCCCGGCAGCGTCGGTCGCCGCAGCGTCACGCCGGTCAGCGCCTGGCCGACGAGTCCGGTCGGCAGCAGCGCGCCGTCGACGAACACCTGCAGCGTGCCCTGGCTCCAGCGCAGGGGCAGCGCCACCGCCGCGTTGCCGGGCAAGTCGGTGGCGACCGCCGGCACGACGGCTGACGACTGCGCCGGCAGGTCCGCCGGGATCCCGGCGGCAGCGAAGGCGAGGGCGACGACGGCCGCCGCGCGGCCGCGGCGCGGCGAGGGGGTGGGGTGCGCGCTCATGGCGACCATGGCATCGGCAGTTCCGGGCCTGCGACCCAAGCGGGCTCGCGGCCGGCGCGCACCGCCCGGGCGCGCCGGCCACCCGCCGGCGGCAGCGCCACCGGACCGATCGGCGGCGATCGGCGAAAAAAGCGGAAGGGCCCGGTTCCCGCCGGGCCCTTCCAGGGGTCGTCCGCAACTCGACTCCCTTCCTCCGCTCCCAACCCGTCATCGGCCAGAACGCCGCGCCAACCTGAGCGGGTTTTTCCGTGTCGCCGTTGGCATGGCGTGTTCCGAGCCGCCACCCTGCTGCCTTCCGCGCATGACCGGCACCCCGCACGCATCCCCCGCGACGATCGTCACCGGCAGCAGCCGCGGCATCGGCAAGGCCATCGCGGAAGCGCTCGCCGCCGCCGGCCACCGCCTGCTGCTCGTCGCCCGCGACGCCACCGCCCTGGGGACGGTGGCCGCGGAGCTGCGCGCCCGCGGCGCCCGCGCCGAGTCGTTCGCCGCCGACCTGCGCGACGAGCACGCCGCCGCCGCCGCGGTCGCCGCCGCGCGCGCGGCCTTCGGCGGCCTCGACCACGTCGTCAACAACGCCGGCACCGCCCCTTCGGACAAGGTCGAGAACACCACGCCGGCGATGCTGCGCGAAGCGTTCGACCTGCACGTCGCCGCGCCGCTGGCCTTCGCGCGCGCCGCGGCGGCGGGCTTCAAGCAGCAGGGCTCCGGCTGCCTGCTGCACCTCGCGTCGACCGCCGGCCTGCGCGGCTACCCGTTCACCAGCGCCTACACCGCCGCCAAGCACGGCATGGTCGGCCTCGCGCGCGCGCTCAGCGCCGAGCTGGGCCCGGCCGGCGTGCGCGTGTACGCGGTGTGCCCGGGCTTCGTCGACACCGACATCACGCGCGGCGCGGCGGCCGCCATCGCGGCGCGCGGCAAGACCACCGCCGACGCGGCGTTCGCGCGCATGGCCGCGCAGAACCGCATCGGCCGCATGCACTCCCCCGCCGAGGTCGCCGCAGCCGTCGCGCGCCTCCTGCACGACCGGCCCGCCGGCTGCGTCTACGATCTCGACCGCGACCCGCCGGCGTTCGTCGACTGACGGCCGCCGCCAACCCAGCCACCGACGATGAGCCAATACGACTTCCGCTTCGAGAGGGGCAGCGACGGCGTCGCCGTGCTGACGCTGGACCGGCCCGAGACCCTGAACTCGCTGACGTTCGACGTCTATGGGCAGCTCGAACGCCTGTTCGTCGACCTCGCCGACGACGACGCCGTGCGCGCGATCGTGCTGACCGGGCACGGCCGCGGCTTCTGCAGCGGCGGCAGCGTCGAGGAGATCATCGGCCCGCTGCTGGAGACCAACCTCGACGGCACGTTGCGCTTCACGCGCATGACCGGCGCGGTGGTGCGCAACATGCTGCGCCTGCCGAAGCCGATCGTCGCCGCCATCAACGGCGTCGCCGCCGGCGCGGGCGCGGTGCTGGCGCTGGCCAGCGACCTGCGGGTGATGAGCGAGCAGGCGAAGTTCGCCTTCCTGTTCACCAAGGTAGGCCTGACCGGCGCCGACATGGGCGCCGCGTGGCTGCTGCCCAAGGTCGTCGGCGCCGGCCGCGCGATGGAGCTGCTGCTGCTCGGCGACAAGGTGACGGCCGAGGAGGCGCACCGCATCGGCCTCGCCAACCGCGTCGTGCCGGCCGACGCCGTGCTCGCCGAGGCGCTGGCGCTGGCGCGTCGGCTCGCCGCCGGCCCGGGCCTTGCGCTCGGCATGACCAAGAAGATGGTCTGGAACGAGTGGCCGATGGACCTCGACGCCGCGATCGAACAGGAGGCGCAGGCGCAGGCGCTGCTGCTGCGCGCGCACGACCACCGCGAGTTCTACAACGCCTGGATGGAGAAGCGCGAACCGCGCTTCCTCGGCCGATGAATCCCGACCTCTGGCTGCCCGACAGCGACCTCGATCCCGCGCACCGCGCCTTCGCGCAGCGCCTCCGCGCGTTCGCGCACGACAAGCTGGCGCCGCATGCGCGCGCGATCGACGAGCAGCGGACGTTCCGCCGCGAGATGGTGCGCGACCTCGGCGCCGCCGGCGTGCTCGGCGGCCCGCTGCCGACGGCGGTCGGCGGCGGCGGCTGGAGCCCGCTGCAACTGGCGATCGCGCACGAGGAACTGGGCGCCGTGTGCGGCAACGCCCGCGGCTTCTGCGCCGTGCAGACCGGCCTCGTCGCCGACACCATCGCGCGCCACGGCAACGACGCGCAGCGCGCGCGCTGGCTGCCGGGCCTGATCGCCGGCGAGGCGATCGGCTGCTTCGGCCTGACCGAGCCCGACGCCGGCAGCGACGTCGCGTCGATGCGCACGCACGCCGTGCCGCAGGCGGACGGCGGCTACCTCGTACGCGGCCAGAAGCACTGGATCACCAACGGCGGCGTCGCCGACGCACTGGTGCTGTTCGCCACCGTCGATCCGGCGGCCGGGCGCCACGGCATCACCGGCTTCCTCGTCGACACCGCGCGCGCGGGCCTGAAGCGCGAGCCGATGCCGGGCGTCGAACTCGGCCACCGCGGCAGCGACCACGCCGTGCTGACGTTCGCGGACTTCCGCGTCGAGCCGCACGAGGTCCTCGGCCCGGTCGGCAAGGGCTTCGGCATCGCCATGAGCGGGCTCGCCGCGGGTCGCGTGTCGGTGGCGGCCGGCGCCTGCGGCCTGCACCGCGCAGCGCTCGCCGAGGCGGTCGCGTTCACCACCGGCCGGCAGCAGTTCGGCCAGCCGCTGGCGCAGTTCCAGATGGTGCAGGAACGCCTCGCCGACATGCTGACCTCGCTGCACATGACGCGCGGGCTGGTGCACCGCTGCGCCCGCCGGCGCGCCGAGGGCGCCGAGACGCACGCCGACGTCGCCATGGCGAAGCTCGCCGCGACCGAGGCGGCGGCTCGCGCCTGCGAAGAGGCGGTCATGCTGCACGGCGCGCGCGGCTACAGCAGCGCGCACCCGGTCGAACGGCTGTGGCGCGACGTGCAGGCCCTGCGCATCTACGAGGGCACGTCGCTGATCCAGAAGACGATCCTCGGCCGCATGCTGGCGACGCCGCCGAAGTGACGAGGCGGCGGCGGGTCGCCCCGCCGTTCCCGTCAGCGCCCGTCGGCGCGCGCGTTCGAGAACGACAGCGTCACCGTCGCCGCGTGCTCCCAGTCGGCGGCGGACCTGGCCGACTGCTTCTGGCGGCGGAACTCGACGCCCACCATGCCGTCGCGGACCTGCGGATTGGCGCGGATCGCGGCCTCCAAGGTGCACAACCGCTGCCAGCACAGGTCGGCAGACGTCACCGGCGCGCCGGTCGCGGTGCGGCCGATCACCGTCTCGACCGCGTCGATGCGCACGTGCAGGTCGGAGGCGAACTCGACCGAGCCCTCGATGGCGCGGCCGAGCCACTGCATGACCTCCTCGCGCAGCGGGAAGGCCTGCCCCGGCTCGAAGAAGTCGAGCAGCGGCGCCTTGGCCTTGATCGCGTCGTTGACCATGTCGATCTCGAGCGACTTGCCGACCACCTGCTGGAAGTCGACCAGCGTCTCCTCCAGGAACTCCTGCATCGGCCCGAGCTGCGCGTTGAGCAGCGGCGCCGGCAGCGGCGCGTCGCCGGCGCCGGTGACCTGATGGAAGGTGCCGATGTCGTCGGTCTTGCCATCGCCCTCGAAGGCGAACGCGAACTGGATCGACTGCTTGAGCTGGCGCAGCTTCTCCAGGTCCTGCACGCCCATCGCGTAGAGCACGACGAACAGCGCGAACAGCAGCGTCATCATGTCCGCGAAGCTGATGACCCAGCGTTCGTGGTTGACGTGCTCTTCGTGCTTGTGCTTCTTGGCCACGGCGGGGTCCCGGTCAGTGCTTCTTGTCGCCGCCGCCGCCGTGCGAGCCGAGGTAGACCTTGAGCTTGCTGCGCAGCGCGCCGGGCGCGATGCCCGACTGGATGCCGACCACGCCCTCCAGGATCATGCTCTTCAGCAGTTGGTCGTGCTCGATGTGGCGCTTGAGCTTGAAGGACATCGGCAGGCAGACGACGTTGGCGTAGCCGACGCCGTAGACGGTCGCGACGAACGCGACGGCGATGCCAGGGCCGATGAGCTTCGGTTGGTCGAGCACGCTCATGACGTGCATCAGGCCCAGCACGGCGCCGAGCACGCCGACCGTCGGCGCCAGCGCGCCCCACGTCTCCCAGAACTTCATGCCCGCCTTGTCGTCCTCCTCGGCGATGTGCATGTCGACCTCGACGGTCTCGCGGATCGCCTCGGCGGAACTGCCGTCGATGGCGAGCGTCAGGCACTTGACGAGGAACGGATGGCCCTGGCCGCTGCTGGCGTAGGTCTCCAGCGCCAGCAGGCCTTCGCGGCGCGCGAGGTTGGCCAGCTCCAGCAGCTTCTCCATCAGGCCGTGGAAGTCGTACTTCGCCGGCATGAAGACGCGCTTGAGCGCCTGGATCGCGAACGGCAGGTCGGAAGGCAGGGTCGCGACCATCGTCGCGCCGAGCGAACCGACGATGACGATCATGAACGCCGTGACCTGCAGCAGCTGGTCAGGATGGCCGCCTTCGAGAATCATGCCTCCGATGACGCCGACGAAGGCGACGACGAGGCCGATGATGGTGAAGAGGTCCATGCCGGGATGCGAACGTCGCGCCGCGAACCGGCTCGACTGGGGCTGGATCGGCCGCCGCCGGGCCGGCGGCGGAGGCCGTCGCGCTGGCGGCGATGCGATGGGCGCTGCCGCACCGGCGCGCGGCGGCTGGCCGGTTGGCGCGCTACGGCGGGCAGCGCGCGGCCAGCCATGCCCGCAGGGCCGCGGCGATGCGCGCACCCGCCCGACCGTCGCCGTAGGGACTGGCGCCGGACGCCATGGCAGCGCAGACCGCCGGGTCGTCGAGCAGGCGGTTGGCCTCCGCAACGATGCGGTCGGCGTCACAGCCGACGAGCCGCGCCACGCCACAGGCGACGCCTTCTGGCCGTTCGGTGACCTCGCGCAGCACGAGGAGCGGCTTGCCGAGGCTCGGGGCCTCTTCCTGCACGCCGCCCGAATCGGTCAGCACGATCGCCGCCTGCTGCATGGCAGCGACGAGGCCTGCATGGTCGAGCGGCGGGCACAGCGTCACGCCCGCGACCCCGGCGAGGGCGGCGCGCACCGGACCGTGCACGGCCGGGTTGGGATGCACCGGCCACAGCACCTCGACGTCGCCGCGGGCGGCTAGCCGGCGAACCGCCGCGCAGATGGCGGCCAACGGCGCGCCGAAGCTCTCGCGGCGATGGGCGGTGACCAACAACAGGCGCCGACCGTCGGTGCGCGGCGATGGCGGCTCCAGGCGCGCGACGACGGCGTGCAGCGCGTCGATCGACGTGTTGCCGGTGACGTGGATCGCCGCCGGATCGACGCCTTCGCGCAGCAGGTTGGCGCGCGCCAGCGCCGTCGGCGCGAAGTGCAGCGTCGCGACCGTCGCGACGTAGACGCGGTTCTGCTCTTCGGGAAAGGGCTGCAGGAGGTCGCCGCTGCGCAGCCCGGCTTCGACGTGCGCAACGGCGATGCCAAGGCCGTGGGCAGCCGCGGCGGCCGCGGCGACGCTGGTCGTATCCCCTTGCAGCACAACGATGTCCGGCGCCTGGGCGGCGATCGCCGGCCGCAGCGCGACGGCCAGCGCGGCGCGGTCCGCCGCGGCCGCGCCCGGCCGGGTGCTGGGCAACTCGACGTCCGGCCGCAGCCCGACTCCGGCGAGCGCCGTGCGCAGCAGTTCCTGGTGTTGGCCGGTCGCCAGCAACCGCACGTCGACCGCATCGTCGACGCGCAGCGCCGCGACCACGGGCGCCATCTTGATGGCTTCGGGTCGCGTGCCGACGACGACGAGGATGCGCGGACGTTGCTGCATGCCGACGCGCACAACGATGCGCGACGACGACGGCGACCACAACGACGAAGGAACGATCGCGGCACGTGCACGGCAGTCGAAGCGAAGCGATGCATGCATGCCGGCACACCAGTCGGGCGCTTCGAGACGAAGCTCGCTCGCATGGCATGCACCTTGCAGTGGGCGACGACGAACGCAGCCGCGCTGGGGCTCGCGGCACTGCTTCACGCTGCGTTCGATGCCGCACTGCAGGGATCGCAGCGATGCATCGCTGCATGCGCGATGCATCGAGCAAGCGATCGATGCACGCAGCGATCGATGCGCGACGCGCGACGATCGATGCGCGCAGCGATCGATGCGCAACGCGCGACGATCGATGCGATGCATCGCTGCATGCATGCGCGAAAGATCGCATCGATGCATGCATGAACGCTTCCCATGTCGCGCGCTCTTCGGCTACACTGCGCAACGCCTCTCCTATGGATCCAACCAGATCCCCTCTCCCATCGTTTCATGCCATGGTCGCGAGTAGGGGCGACCAGTTCGCGGTGATGGCAAGGCGAAACGTTCCGGCCGGCGGCTTGGTGATGCGGCTCGACGGGCCGCTCGTCGACAAGCCGGGTCGCTACACGGTGCAGGTCGACGTCGACATGCACGTCGACGCCGAACCCGATCCGGAGCACGAAGGCCGCTACCCGCTGTGGCGCTTCCTCAACCACGCGTGCGCGCCCAACTGCCGCGTCGTCGGTCGCGCGCTGCGCGCGATCGCGGCGATCAAGAAGGGCGACGAGATCACCTTCGACTACGACGCGACGGAGTACGACATGGCGTCGCCGTTCCGCTGCCTCTGCGGCGCGCCCGCCTGCCGCGGCACGATCCGCGGCTACCGCCACCTCAAGCCGGCGATGCGCGCGGCGATGACGTGGGCGGCGCCGCACGTGCTCGAAGCCGCCGCGCCGCGCCGCCTCGCCGCCGTCGCGCGGCGCTGAGATCCCGCGAAGAAGGCGCCGGCGGCTTCGCAGGATGCCGCGGGTGGCCGCTTTCGTCGCCAAGCAGCAACCGGACACCCGGTTGTCGCTCCGGCGCTGCATCCACCGCGCGCGGGCTGCGCACGCGCCCGGCAGCCGGCCCGCCGCGCCCTTGAACTTGCCCGCCGCCGCCAGTGTGCTGGCTGGGTGACGGCCCCGATCGCAACCTTCGTGATTCCGTGCTGCAACGGCGCGGCGCACGTCGGCGCGACCATCCGCTCGATCCTGGCGCAGGATCGCCAGGACTTCGACCTCGTGCTCGTCGACGACGCGTCGACCGACGACTCCGTCGCGGTCGCCACCGCCGCCGGCGGCAGCCGCCTGATCGTCGAACGGCACGCGCAGCGGCTCGGCCTCGCCGCCAACTTCGCGCACGCGGCGTCGCTCGCGCGCACGCCGCTCTTCTGCATCGCGCACCAGGACGACGTCTACGAACCCGGGTACCTCGCGCGCATGGTCGCCGCGCTGGCCGCCGATCCAGCCCTGGCGCTGGCGCACTGCTCGGCGACCGCGATCGACGCCAAGGGCAACCCGATCGCCGCCGCGGCGGAGCGCTTCAAGCGCCGGCTCGCACGGCACGCGGCGGACGCCAGCGCGCCCGAGCTCTTCCGCCTGCTGCTGCGCGGCAACTTCATCTGCTGCCCGAGCGTGCTGTTCCGGCGCGACGCCTTCGAAGCCGTCGGCGGCTTCGACACGCGCCTGTCGTTCGCGCTCGACTGGGACCTCTGGCTGCGCTGCACGCGCGCCGGCCGGCGCATCGGCACCGTGCTGGAGCCGCTGGTGCGCTACCGCCGCCACCTCGGCAACGCCACCCGCGCGGCGACGCACTCGCTGCGTCGGTTCGAGGAGGAACTCGCCGTGCTGCAGCGCGCCCGCGACGAGGGCTGCGCCGCCGGCCTGCTCGCGGCCGCGACGCCGATCGGCAAGGCGCTGCGCAACAACCTCGTCAACGAAGCCTTCGAGGACCTGCTCGCCGGCAGCAAGGCGGGCTTCGCCGCGAAGATGGCATTCCTCGACGCGCAGACGCCGGACCTGCGCCGCGATCCATTCGTCGTCGCTCTGCGCGTGCTCGCCAAGGGCGGCCGCGCCGGCGTCGCCGCGCTGGCCGCCTGCCGCTGGCTCGCGCTCAAGGCCGGCCTCGGCTGAGCGCCCGAGAACGCCACTCTGCAGGCAGTCAGATTGCCCCTGGTGGCCGCTGGCGCGGCCATGCAGCCCTAGTGAGGCGGTGGTTTCTCAGACGCAGAGGCCGGCGGACCGAAGCGGCCTCGCCGCGTGCGCAGCCACGCCGCGCGGCGTGGCCTTCCGTGGCGCCGACTCCTAGTCTGCGCCGCCTCTCGTTCCCACGACCGCCGCAGGAGCCCCCGCGTGCCCGCCCCCACCTCGCCGTACTGGAACCCCAAGACCGAGACCCTGCCGAAGGAGCAGCTCCGCGCGCTGCAGCTGGCCAAGCTGCAACGGCTCGTCGAACGCGCGTGGCACACCTCGCCGTTCCACCGGCGGCTGTACGAGAAGGCCGGCGTGCGCCCCGAGCAGATCCGCACGCTCGACGACATCCGCCGCCTGCCGTTCATGACGCGCGAGGAGTGGATGGACAACCAGGCGCAGAAGCCGCTCTTCGGCGACCTGATCACGCGGCCGGAGTCCGACGCGATCCGCTACCACCTGACGTCCGGCACGTCGGGCCGCCAGCCGCTGCGCGTGCTCGACTCGCGCAAGGACTGGTCGTGGATCGCCGACATGTGGTGCTACGGCTTCTGGGGCTTCGGCATCCGGCCCGACGACAAGGTGTTCTTCGCCTTCTCGTACGGCTCGTTCATCGGCTTCTGGGGCGCCCACTACTGCTGCGAGAAGATGGGCTGCCTGACGCTCGCCTCGGGCAACATGACGACCGAGCAGCGCGTGAAGCAGATCGTCGAGATGGGCGTCACCGTCGTCTGCGCGACGCCGACCTACGCGCTGCGCATGGGCCAGACCGCCGAGAAGATGGGCATCGACCTGAAGAAGGACGGCAAGGTCCGCCGCGTCGTCGTCAGCGGCGAGCCCGCCGGCTCGATCCCCGCGGTCAAGAAGATGATCGAGGACATGTGGGGCGGCAAGTGCGGCGACACCGCCGGCATGACCGAGATCGGCACGATCATGATCTTCGAGTGCGACCACCAGCCCGGCGGCCCGCACATCATCGAGGACCACTTCATCGAGGAAGTCCTCGATCCCGACACCGGCGAGCCGGTCCCCTACGGCGAACGCGGCGAGCGCGTCGTCACGTCGTTCGGCCGCGGCTTCATCCCGCTGGTCCGCTACCGCACCAAGGACCTCGTCTGCAAGGTGCCGCACACGCGCTGCACGTGCGGCCGCACCGGCGACGTCTACGAAGGCGGCATCCTCGGCCGCGTCGACGACATGAAGCTGATCCGCGGCACCAACGTCTACCCGCGCGCGGTGGAGGCGGTGGTGCGCGAGCATGCCGAGGTCGAGGAGTTCCAGATCGTGATCCAGCGCGTCGACAACGTGCAGGACGAGATCAGCGTCAAGGTCGAGCTCAAGCCCGACCAGCAGGACTGCTGGCCGCGACTGCAAGCGCAGCTCGGCAAGGACCTCGCCGATGCGCACGAGGGCCTGCGCTTCAACGTCGAGCAGGCGAAGACCGGCGAGCTGCCGCGCTTCGAACTCAAGGCCAAGCGCCTGCAGGACCTGCGGCCCAAGTACTGAGCCCACACGCACCGGGGCATCGAGGAGACCACGCCATGGACACCAAGACCGACCTGCTGGGCAACCCGCTCACCGCCGACGACGTCGAGCTGCTCGACCTCTACCGCCGGCTGAAGGCGCTGAGCGCGCGCGCCGACCTGCCGCCCGTCACCACAGCCAACGTCAAGCAGGCGATGGTGATGCTGTGGAACGCCTGCAACGACCTCGCGCTGCTGCACGAGGAACCAGGCTGCGATTGAGCGCGTGACGTGACCGCGCGCCGAGTCCCAACCGCGCCGTGCCGACCGCTGCGACCGCGGCCGCGGCCGCAGGTGACTTCCGCCCGATGACGCCGCTCGCCCTGCTCGCCGCCGCACTGCTCGCCGGCTTCGCCGTGCAGCGCGGCAACGTCTGCACGCTCGCCGTCGTGCGCGACCTCCTGCTGCGGCGGGATCCGGCGCGGCTGCTGGCCCTGCTGCACGCGCAGGCGTGGTGCGCGGGCCTGCTGGCGGCGAGCCACCTGCTGTTCGGCGGCGCGGCGCCCGCGGCGGCGTTCGCGGCCGACGCCGCGGTGCTCGGCGGGGGCGTGCTGCTGGGCCTCGGCGCGGTCGTCAACGGCGCCTGCGTGCTCGGCACGCTCGCGCGCCTCGGCCAGCGCCAGTGGGCGTGGCTGGCGACACTGCCGGGGCTGCTCGTCGGCGCGCTGTGTTTCCGCCTCGTGCCCGCCGCCTTGGCCCCGGCGCGGACCGGCGGCGAGCCGCCGCTGCTCGCGCTGGCGTGGCCGGTCGCCGCCGCGTTCGCCGCCTACGTGCTGCTGTTCTCGCCGCGCGCGCTGCGGCGATCCGCCGGTTTCGGCGCCGCCGTGCGCGGGCCGTGGCCGCCGCTCGCCGCCGCGACCGCGCTGGCGGTTGCTGCCGTGCTGGGCGCTGCCGCCGGGGGTCCGTGGTCGTGCACCGGCGCGCTCGCAGCCCTCGCCGACGGCCGGACGAGCGCCGCCGCCGCGGCGGCATTGCCATCGCTCGCGCTGCTCGGCGGCGCGCTGCTGTCCGGCGCCCTGGCCGCGCGCCCCACCGCGCCCGCTGCCGGTCGCGCGACGCCGCGCGACTGCTTCGTCGGCGGCGCGCTGATGGGCCTCGGCGGCCGCCTCGCCGGCGGCAGCTTCGACGGCCTGCTGCTGCTCGGCCAACCCCTGCTGCTGCCGAGCGCGTGGCTGGCGATGGCGACGGCGATGGCGACGATGGCGGCGGGCCTGCTGCTGGCGGCGGCGCGCGGCCGCCGCGGCTGACCGCCGGTCCGCCGCGGCGCCGACCGCGCGGCCTACGCCTCCGCCGGCACCGGCCGCGGCCGGCGCTCCTCGTCGAGCGCGACGAACGTGAACGTCGCCTCGGTGACGCGCTCGCTCGCCTCCTCGGCGCGCGCGCGGCGCCACGCTTCGACGCGGATCTGCAGCGAGGTGCGGCCGACCTTGGTCACCTTGGCGTACAGCGTCACCTCGTCGCCGACGTAGACCGGCTTGAGGAACGCCATCGCGTCGAGCGCCACCGTGGCGCAGCGGCCGCGCGCGCGCCGCGTCGCGGCGCTGCCCGCCGCGAGGTCCATCTGCGCCAGCAACCAGCCGCCGAAGATGTCGCCGGCCGGATTGGTGTCGGCGGGCATCGCGATCGTGCGGATGACGGGCTCGTAGCTCGGCGCAACGCTCATGGCGTCGACGTTGCCGCCGCGGCCCGCCGCCTGCAACCGGCCGCTGGCGGTTCCGGCAGCGACGCCGCGAAGGCCGCGCCGATCCGGCGTGCGCCTGCGCGTTCGGGGCGCAGTCGCCGATCACCGACGCATCGTTGGATGCGCCATGGCCCGGAAGCGCCTCCCCCGCACGCGACGCGCATGCCGGGCACCTTGGCCTCCCTTCGCGCCCGGTCCTACGATCGCGTCATGGGCCGCACTTCGCGCCGCACCGTCCTCGCCGCTTTCGTCCTCGCCGTCGCCGCGCTCGCCGCCAGCGCCAGCGCCCAGGACCCCGCCACGCGCAAGCGCCCGCCGAACGTCGTCTTCGTGCTCGCCGACGACCTCGGCTACCGCGAACTCGGGTGCTTCGGCCAGCAGAAGATCCGCACGCCGCGCATCGACGCGATCGCCGCCGACGGCATGCGGCTGCTGCGCCACTACTCCGGCTCGCCGGTGTGCGCGCCCTCGCGCAGCGTGCTGATGAGCGGCAAGCACCCTGGCCACGCCGCCGTGCGCGACAACAAGGAAGCGAAGCCCGAAGGCCAGTGGCCGACGCCCGCCGGCGAGGCGCTGCTGCCGCAGGCGCTGCGCGACGCCGGCTACGCCACCGGCGCGTTCGGCAAGTGGGGCCTCGGCATGTTCGGCAGCAGCGGCGATCCGCTCGCGCGCGGCTTCGATCGCTTCTTCGGCTACAATTGCCAGCGGCACGCGCACAGCTACTGGCCGGCGTACCTGTGGGACGGCGCCACCAAGCTGCCGCTGCGCAACGAGCCGCCGGTGCCGGGCAGCGGCAAGCTCGCCGCCGACGCGGACCCCGCCGACCCCAAGGCCTACGCGCGCTTCGTCGGCAGCGACTACGCCCCGGACCGCATCCTCGCGCAGGCGGTCGCGTTCGTCGCCGCCAACAAGGACCGGCCGTTCTTCCTCTACTACCCGTCGGTGCTGCCGCACCTCGCGCTGCACGTGCCCGACGCCGACCTGCAGGCCTACGACGGCGCGTTCCCCGAGACGCCGTACGCGGGCCAGAACGGCTACACGCCGCATCGCACGCCGCGGGCCGCCTACGCCGCGATGATCAGTCGCCTCGACGCCGAGGTCGGCGCGCTGTGCGACGCGCTCGCCGCGTCCGGCGTCGCCGATGAGACGCTGTTCGTGCTGACCAGCGACAACGGCGCGACGCACAGCCCGGTCGGCGGCACCGACGTCGACTTCTTCGCGTCGTGCGGCGAACTGCGCGGCCGCAAGGGCTCGCTGTACGAAGGCGGCATCCGCGTGCCGGCGATCGTGCGTTGGCCCGGCGTCGTCGCGAAGGGCAGCAGCAGCGCGCGCACGTCCGGCTTCGAAGACTGGCTGCCGACGCTCGCCGAAGCCTGCGGGGCTTCGACCCCGAAGGGCGTCGACGGCATCAGCCTGCTGCCGACGCTGCAGGGCCGGATGCAGGACCCCCGCACCTTCCTGTACCGCGAGTTCGCCGGCTACGGCGGCTGGCAGGCAGCGTGGGTCGGCGACTTCAAGCTGGTGCGCAAGCAGTTGCAGCAGCCGGCGAAGGTCACCACCGAGCTGTACGACCTGGCGAAGGACCCGAGCGAGGCCAACGACCTCGCCGCGGCGCAGCCCCAGCGCGTGCAGGCGATCGAGGTCGTGTTCCGCACCGAGCACGTGAAGTCGGCGACGTTTCCGCTGGCAGCGATCGACGGCAAGTAGCCGCTGCGCGCAACCGACGGCTGCGGGTGCGGCCGCCTCCGCCAAGCGCACGGCGAAGCGCCCGCACAAGCACCCGCGACGAAGGCACGACACGCCGCGTGCCAGCGCCAGCGCGCCCACCGGCCTATCCTGCCGCGCCATGGCTCGCCCCCGCCGCACTGCCGCCATCGCCATGGTCCTCGCCGCTGCCGGCGCCGTCGCCGTGCTCGCCCTGCGCGCACCGCAGTCGCCGCTGGCCGACACCGACCGCACTGCCCGCAACGACACCGCCGTCGCACCGCGCGCCGACGCGACGATGCCGGCGCCCGCGGCGCCGACGAACGAGCGCGTCGCTGCCTCCGCCCCGACCCCGACCGACGACTGGCTCGCGCACCCGCACGAGGTGGGCCTCGACCTCCGCGTCGTCGACCCGCTGGGCCTGCCGATGGCGGGCGTGCGCTTGCGGCTGGCGCCGTTCCCGTGCACGCCGAACGAGGCCGAGCACGCGACCGACGACGACGGCCGCGTGGCGCTGACGTGGCGGACGCGCGCGCCGCAGCTCGACGTGCAAGTGCGCGACCCGCTCGACCGCTCGCAGCGGTACGTGCTGCGCGCCGGTGAGCGGCGGCAGTTGACGCTGCTGGGGCAGCGCCGCCAGCGCGGGATGATCGCGTTCACGCTCGGCGGCCAGGGCGGCGGCCGGACCGGCACGATGAGCCTCGACGGCGGCAGCATGAAGCTCGAAGGCGGCGACCTCGGCGCGCTGCTCGGCGGGGCCGCGAGCGGCGCACCGGCGATGCGCCCCGAACTGCACCCCGACGCGCGCTTTGGCGACGCGCTCGGCCGCGTCGCACCGGACCCCGCGGTCGCCGATGCCGTCAGCCAGTCGTTCTCGATCACGCTCGGCGCCGGCGCCGTCACCTTCGCCAGCGCCGGCGCCAAGGGGGAACCGGTGCGCGCCGCGCCCGCGCTGTCCCTGGACGGCTACGTCTACGCCGCCGACGGCACGCCGGCGCCGAAGACGGTGGTCGTGTTGCTCGGCAAGGGTTTGCCCGCCTTCGAGAGGTCGGATGGCGTCGCGCCCCGGCCCTCCAGCTGGCTGCAGCGCGCCGAGACCGATGACCAGGGCCGCTTCCAGTTCAAGGACTGCAAGGCCGGCGAGTACGAACTGCGCGCCGGCGGCGACGCGCTCGGC
Organism: Phycisphaerales bacterium; assembly: GCA_020247305.1. Classification (GTDB taxonomy): domain Bacteria; phylum Planctomycetota; class UBA1135; order UBA1135; family UBA2386; genus UBA2386. Next base: position 19,693 of record JADCJE010000090.1, read on the forward strand.
CTCGCCGAGCAGCCGGTGACGATCGGCGAAGCCGGCGGCAAGGCCACGCTGCATCTGCAGCGCGGCGCGGTCGTGCAGGGGCGCGCGGTGGACGCCGACGGCAAGCCGCTCGCCAAGCACCCGGTGCAGTGGCGCGCCGCCGACGGGTCGTGGGCCGATGGCGCGACCACCGACGACGACGGGCGCTTCGCATTCGCCAACGTGCCGCCGGCCGCCGGCAGCGTGCTGCTGTGGGACGGCGACAACCGCCGCGTGCCCCTCGCGGTGACGAACAACGTCATGCCCGGCGTCGGCGAGGTCGCGCTCGCGCGCAGCAAGGGCCAGGGCAGCGTGCTGCGCTGCATCGTGCCGCCGGGCGGCGACGCCACGCCGACGCTCGTCGCGTGGCACGTCGAGTCGGGCTTCGCCGAGCCGCTGCAGCCCCTCGATGGCGCGCCACCGAGAACCTGGCAGACCATGCGGCTGCCGCCGGGCTTCTACGACCTGCAGCTGCGCCTGCCGGGGGCCGGCCACAAGGCGCTCGGCCGGCACTTCCTCGACGGCGAGCACGACGTCGACCTCGGCGCGATCGAACTGCCGCGCAGCGGCGCCGTGTTCGTGCAACTGCCCAACGAGGCGCTGCCGCCGGACCCGGAGCGCCGCGTCGTCGAGATCTACGCCGTGCGCGCCGACCTCGACGTGCGGCTGGAGCCCTGCCCGCTGCCGCGCGGCCGTCGCATCGCGCTGCCGGCCGGCGACTACGCGCTGGCGTGGCGCAGCCGCGGCGGCGGCGTGCGCTTCCATCGCTTCGCGGTCCAGGCCGGCGAGGAGACGGTCGTCGAGCCGCTGCGGTAGCGCCGACGCGCGCCGCGCGTACCATCGCGCAGCATGAACCCGGAGATGGCCACGAGCCGCAACGTGCTCGGCAACAAGCTGGTCCCGTGCAGCACGCAACCGCGCACCGGCTACTTCCGCGACGGCTGCTGCAACACCAACGACGACGACTTCGGCGTGCACACCGTCTGCGCCGAGGTGACGGCGGACTTCCTCGCCTTCAGCAAGCAATCCGGCAACGACCTGTCGACGCCGCGCCCCGAGTACGGCTTCCCCGGCCTCAAGCCCGGCGACCGCTGGTGCCTGTGCGCCTCGCGCTGGGTCGAAGCGATGGAAGCCGGCTGCGCGCCGCGCGTCGTGCTGGAGTCGACGCACGAACGCACGCTGGCGTTCGTCGCGCTGCCGGCGCTGCAGGCCTTCGCGATCCCGGGCTGAGAGCCTGCGGACGCGACGCCGCGGCCCCCCTGCGCGTCAGTCCGCGCCCTTGATGTTGGCGATCGGGTAGAGCCGCGCGTGCAGCCGCGCGATGCCCTCGTCGACCAGTACCTGCAACACGGCGTCGAGGTCCTTGTAGGCGTGGCCGCACTCGTCGAGCGGCGTGCGCTCGCAGTTGCCGACGATGCCCTCGATGCGCACGCCGCCGCACGTCCGCGCGATGGTGCGCATCTCGGCGTCGATGTCGTCGTGCCGCGCGGCGAGCTGGCGCTTGGCCTCGTTGCGGCCGAGCACGCGGCCCGAGCCGTGGTTGACCGAGCAGCCGGCGCGGTGCGCGCCGTCCAGCGGATAGAGGATCGCCGCGCCCGCGAGCATCGAGCCCGGGATCAGGCACGGATGCCCCGTCGCCTCCCATGGCGTGCCGACGAGGTCGGGATGTCCAGCCGGGAACGCGCGCGTCGAGCCCTTGCGGTGCACGAAGCCGCGCGTCGTCGCGCCGTCGGGCAGCACCAGCGTCTCCTCCTGCACGAGGTTGTGGCTGATCTCGAAGAACACCTCGGGCCGGCGGGCGTAGACCGCTTCGGTCGCCTCCTGCACGCCGAGCACGATGGTGTGGCGGTTGGCGACCGCGTAGTTGGCGGCGGCGTTGTGGTGCGCCCAGTACTGGCGACCGAGCGGCTCGTCGACGCGCAGCCATGCCTCCTCGCGGCGGCCCGCCGGCAGCCCGCGCAGCTCGGCGCCGGCCTTGAAGAACCAGTCCGCCGTCTGCCAGCCGAAGCCCCGGCTGCCGCAGTGCACCATCACCCAGACCTCGCCGGTGTCGCGGTCGCACTGCAGTTCGACGAAGTGGTTGCCGCCGCCGACCGAGCCGAGCTGCGGCGCCGCCTTGGCGAGCGCGCGCTCGATGCGGCCGCTGTCGAAGTCGTCGGGCACCGGGATGTACTGGCGCTCGCAGACCTCGGCGGACACGCCGATGGCCTTGGCGCCGTGGCGCAGGATCTCCTCGACCAGCCGCGGCGACGGCGTGCGCATGCGCGCGGGCCGCGCGCTGCGGTAGCCGGTGGCGATGCGTTCCTCGATCGCCGCGACCCAGCGCTGGCGGCTCGACCAGTCGGCGACGTCGGCGGCGTGCAGCCCCGGCACGCGCAGGTAGACGACGCCGCACGAGATGTCGTACCCGGATCCCGCCTGCACGATCGTGCCGTCGGTGACCAGCACGCCGCCGACCGGCAGCACGTAGCCCTTGTGGCAGTCGGGCATCAGGTACACCGCGCGCGCGCCCGGAAAGCACGCGCTGCGGTACGCGTCGCGCCACAGGTCCTCTTCACTCGCCGCGAACAGCTCGGGCGACAGGTACGCCACGACGTCGCAGTGCATGCCCTTGGTGCGCGGCAGCACGCGGCGGTTGGCGGTCTCGGCGACGACGAGCGACTTGAACGACATGGCAGCAGGGTGCGGACGTTAGGAGACTGCGTCACGGAACGCGCGCCGATCCGGTGCGCGGATTCGCGATCGGGGCGAAGCCGGCGACCGCAGGCGAATCGGTGGATTCGCCGAGGATCGGTGGCGAGCCTTCGGCCGCGCAGGCGCACTCCGGATCGCGGCCTAGAGCCCCCTGCACCGCGACTCCGGGGTGCTGCTTGCCGCCGTGCTCTTCGTGTCTGGCCTCTCTGCCCTCTGTGCCCTCTGTGGTTCCTTTCTGCTGCTGCTGAAGCAGAACAACCACAGAAGCAGAACAACCACAGAGGACACAGAGCACACAGAGCAGAGCAGACCAGGGCGAACGGAGAGGCGGCAGCAGAACGATCGGCACCTGCGGTGCGCGTCGGGTGATGTGGCCTCCCGGAGTCGACACCGCGTGCTGGGCGGCATGGCCTGCGGTGGCGCGCAGCGGGCCAGGCCCCGGTTCCTCGCCCGCGGTCGCTCCCCGCGCCGCGGCGGCAACGCCCGACTCGGAGCCGCCGCAGCGGGCCTCGCCCCGGTTCCTCGCCCGCGGTCGCTCCCCGCGTTGCGGCGGCGACCCGGCAATACACTGACGGTTGCCGCCGCGCTGCGGCGGCAACCGTCAGTGCGCGTCGTGCACCAGCTCGCAGGCCTCGTACACCGGGCCTTCCATGCACGTGCGCGAGAACGGCCAGCCCTTGAAGCGCGGGCCCTGCACCTTGACCGTGCAGCCGTTGCAGACGCCGTAGCCGCAGGCCATGTACGTCTCCAGGCTCAGGAAGCAGCGCAGGCCGCGCTGCTCGCACAGCGCCGCGACGGCTTCCATCATCGGATCAGGGCCGCAGCAGAAGACGATCTCGCCCGGCTTCACCTCGCCCTTCTGCAGCAGGTCGTCGAGCAGCGCGGTGACGCGGCCGCGGAAGCCGAAGCTGCCGTCGTCGGTCGACGCGTGCATGCGCACGAGTCCGGCGAAGTCGTCGATGCCCGACAGCATCTCGCGCGTGCGGCCGCCGAACAGCAGCCGCAGCGTGCGGCCCTGCGCCTTCGCCTGCCGCGCCAGCAGCAAGAACGGCGCGAGGCCGACGCCGCCGGCGATGCACACCGGGTCGGCGAAGTCGAGCGGGAACGGCTGGCCGAGCGGGCCGGTGCAGACGATGCCCTCGCCCGGCTGCTGGTCGCACAGCGCGCGCGTGCCCTCGCCGACCGGCTTGATCAGGAAGCTGCCCCACGACCCGTCGGGCGCGCGGTCGTACAGCGAGAACGGCCGCGGCAGCTGCACCGGCCAACGGCGCTCGGTGCGCAGCATGTAGAACTGGCCGGGCTGGGTCGCCGGGATCGGGCCCTCGACCTCGAGCGCGTACGAGCCGCCGCCGAGGTCGCGGCGGCGCAGCAGCTTGTGGACCGTGGTCTGCATCGGGGGCGCGGCAGCATAGCGAACGCCCTGCGCGCGGCGAATCCGCAGCGCCGCGGGCTGGCTCGCGCGGCTACACCCGACCGCGCGCCCCCGCATGCCGGCGACGGCGTGGCCGAGCGCCGCTACGGCGCGCACGGCTGCAGCTCCTGCAGCCGGTTGAACAGCGTGCGCACGCCGATGCCGAGCATCTCGGCCGTGCGCGTGCGATTGCCGCCGCAGTGCGCCAGCGTGCGCCGAACCAGTTCGCGCTCGACGTCGTCGAGCTTCTTGCCGATCAGCGCCTCCACCGGGTCGCGGGCCATCAGCGCCACGATCGGCTCGTCGGGCGCAGTCGCCGACGCGGACGCCGCGACCGCCGGCCGGCCTTCGACCGGGGCCACGTGCGCCGCGGCCAACGCGCCGTCGACGACGTCGCCGGCGCACAGGATGCCAAGGCGCTGCACGACGTTCTGCAGTTCGCGGACGTTGCCGGGCCAGCGCGCCACGCGCAGCACGGCCGCGGCGTCCGCGGCGAAGAGCAGCCCCGGCCGCGCGAAGTGACGAGCCAGCGGCAGCACGTCGTCCGGACGTTCGCGCAGCGGCGGCACCGTGATCGGCACGACGTCGAGTCGGTACAGCAGGTCGGCGCGGAAGCGGCCGGCCTCGACCTCGCGGCGCAGGTCGCGGTTGGTCGCGGCGACGACCCGCACGTCGACCGCGATCGTGCGATTGCCGCCGACGCGCTCGAACTCGCCTTCCTGCAGCACGCGCAGGAGCTTCGCCTGCATCGCCGGCGAGGTCTCGCCGACCTCGTCGAGGAACAGCGTGCCGCCGTCCGCCAGCTCGAAGCGGCCCTCGCGGCGGCCCTTGGCGCCGGTGAACGCGCCAGCCTCGTGGCCGAACAGCTCGCTCTCCAGCAGCGCCTCGGGGATCGCGGCGCAGTTCAGCTTCACGAACGGCCTGTCGGCGCGGTCGCTGGCGGCGTGGATGCGCGCGGCGATGCGCTCCTTGCCGGTGCCGGTCTCGCCGTGGATCAGCACGGTGGCCGTGCTCGGCGCCACGCGCTCGGCGAGCGCGACGACCTGCCGCATCGCCGCCGACGCGGCGACCAGTTCGCCGCCCGCGGCCTCGCGGCGCAGGTAGCCGTTCTCCCGCAGCAGCCGCCGGCGCTCGCGCATGCGCGACAGCAGCAGCTCCAGGTCTTCGAGGCCGACCGGCTTCTCCAGCACGTCGTCGGCCCCCTGCCGCATCGCGGTCACGGCGGTGTGCATGGTGCCGTGCGCGGTCACCAGCACGACCGGCCGGCCGGCGTCGGCCTTCTTGGCGGCGGCGAGCACGGCCATGCCGTCGTGGCGCGGCATGCGCAGGTCGGTGACCACGAGGTCGAACGCCTGCTCGCCGAGCGCTGCGATCGCGGCGGCGCCGTCGGCGACGGCGCGAACCTCGCAGCCGAACGACTGCAGCGCTTCCTGCAGGAACTCGCGCGACAACGGTTCGTCGTCGGCCAGCAGGACCACTTCGCGCGCGCTCACGTCGACGCCTCATGCGCCCCGGCCGGAGCGTCGGCGTGGAGCGGCATGCGGATGCGGAAGCGCGCGCCCGGTTCGCCGGGATTGAGCAGCGCGATGTCGCCGCCCAGGCACGCCAGCACGCGCACGCACAGCGGCAGGCCGAGGCCGGTGCCGCGTTCCTTGGTCGACAGGAACGGCTCGAACGCGCGGCCGCCGACGTGCGCGGGCACGCCGGGGCCGTCGTCCTCGACGATCAGTTCCAGGCGGTCGCCCGCGACCGCGGCCTGCAGCGACAGCTTGACCGCCGGGGCCGCCTCCAGCGCGTTGCGCAGCAGGTTGGCGAGCACGCGCACGAGCGCGTCGGCTTCGACGCGCGCGTCGCGGTCGCCGGCCAGTTGCACGCGCACCTCGGGGATGCCGACGGTGGCCGCGGCCTCGGCGACGGCGGCGGCGACGGTGGCCGCCCGGCCGCGCAGTCGCTCTGGCCGCGCGAACGCCAGCAGCGACTTGACGATGTCGTCGACCTGCTTCACGCCCTGCACGATCTTGCCGGCGAAGCGCCGCATCTGCGCCGGGTCGTCGCTGCGTTCGAGCAGCGCCGCGAAACCCTGCACGCCGTTCAGCGGGTTCTTGACGTCATGGGCGATGCCGAGCGCCAGCTCGGACAGCCCGGCGAGGCGGTCGAGGCGATGCACCTCGCGCTGCAGGCGCTGCACCGCCGAGCGGTCCTCCAGCAGCACCAGTTCGCCGTCGGGCAGCGGCACGCGGCGGACGAGCACGGCGACGGCCCCGCAGGCGACCTCGCCGGCGGCGGCAGCCTCCAGCTCGACACCGTGCCGGCGGGCCTCGCCGCAGAGCCGCTCGGCGGCGACGTTGCGGCGGACGGCGCGGCCGTCGGCGCGCAGCTCGCAGACGCCGATCGGCAGCGCCGCGAACACGGCGTCGCGCTCGGCGAGCGCCTGCTGCAGCGACGCATTGGCGGCGCGCAGTTCGCCGTCGACGGCGTCGGCGCGGGCCTTCAGCGCCACGTAGCTGCGCTCCAGTTCGCGCGCGGCGACGACGAACTGGGCGAAGCCGTCGGCGAGGCGTTCCGCTGCGAGGGTCACTTCGCGTCGGCTCCCGGCCAGACGATCGCGTCGATGGTCGCGGCTGCGTCGTAGGCGCCGTGCAGGTTGGTCCAGCGGAAGTGCTCCAGCGCCGTCTGCGCCGCCTTGCCCCACGGTCCGAGCACCTCGGCATCGGCGGCCTTCACGACGTCGCGCGCGGCGATCTGCAGCCACGGCGTCCGCACCTCCTGCTCGCGCTTCTCCCATTCGCGACCGCCCGCGCCGGGCGCGAGGCCGTCGTAGCGCTCGGCGTGCCGGAACAGCAGTTCGAGGGCGCGGCCCTGGCAGAACAGCACCTCGAAGGGCGCGTCCTTGGCGCGGACGTGCGGCGCCAGCACCTCGATCGCGCGGTGCAGTCGCTCCACGGCGCGCTCGGCGAGTTGCTTCGCGGTGGCTTCGTCGCCGGCGACGCGGCGGGCCGCGGCTTCGTCGACGAGCGCCTGTCCAGCCTTCAGCAGCGACGCAGCGATGCGCTGGTGGTCGTTGCACCCGACGATCTGGGCCTGCACGGGGCCGAGCGTCGTCAGGCTGGTGGCCGGGGCCGGCGTCGGCGCGCTCGCGGACGCCGCGGGCGCCGTCTCGCCGGCGGGCGCGCCGGGCGCCGCGGGCGCGTCGAACAGCGCCAGCGGGGCGTTCGCGCCCGCCTGTGCCGCCGCGGCCGCCTCCTGCCGCTGGCGCGACGCCCGCGTCGGCACCGGTCGGCCGGCGGCCGGCACGGCGACGATCGGCTGGCGCACCGCCTCGACGGCCTTGGCCTCGGCGGCGGCGCGCGCCTGCTCGAGGATCGAACGCTGCCGTTCGTACGCCTCGCGCAGCACCGTCGTCGCCGCGGCCTCCTCGCGCAACTGCGCCTGCATGCGATCGAGCGCCTCGGCCGTCGCCGGCACGGCGGGCGTGAACGCCCGCTCGGTGGCGTCGAGGCTCGTCGTGGGCAGCAGGCCCAGGTCGTGGCGATAGCGCAGGTCGAACAAACGCTCGGCCTCGGCGCGACTCTGTTGCAGGGACCGCTCGGCGCGCAGCCGGTCGGCCTCGGGATCGCGCGGGCGCTCGGACTGGGCGGCGAGGCCGGCGGCGGCGCCGAAGGCGGCGCACGCCAGCGCGACGAGGGCGCGGCGCGGGCTCATCGCAGGATCCCCCGGTAGGCGTCGGCGGCGTGCTCCAGCTTGCCGATGCGCGTGTAGGCGTCGCCGATCATCGTCGCGCAGCGGCTGCGCAGTTCGGCGTCCTCGATGCGCGGCGCGAGCCGGATCGCGAGCGCGGGGAACTCGTCGACGTGTCCGCTGGTCGTGGCCTGGTCGTACAACGCCTTGACGGTGCGGTACCGCGCCTGGTCGCCGACGGTCCCTTGCCGGTCGGCCCACGGCGCCGCGACGGCCATCGCGCGCTGCCACTGGCGGTCGGCGAGCAGCGCGTCGACGAGGAACAGCGTCAGCTCGGGTTCGTCGTCGCGCAGGACGATCTTCTCCAGTTCCTGGAAGGCGACCTCCTTGTCGCCGAGCGCGAGCGCGCTGCGGGCCCAGACCTTGAAGGCGCGTTCGCGCCACGCCGGCGCGAGGCTGCCGAGGTGGCGCGTGCGCGCCTCGGTGCTGGCGGCGCGGGCCTGCATGTAGCGGTCGAGCGCGAGGTAGCTCTCGGCCAGCATGACGTTGGCGGGGCCGACGCGCTCGTCGACGCCGGCGTGGATCAGGAACCACTCCAACGCGCGCAGCGCGAGGTCCTGGTTGCCGATGCCGTGGGCGCCGTAGCCGAGCAGGTAGTGGTAGTCGAGAAAGCGGCGCTCGTCGAGGCCGCCGAACCACTGCGACGCGCGCAGCAGTTGCAGCGTCGCGTCGACGCGGTCCGGTCGTTCGCAGACCATCTGCGCCTCGGCGGTCAGCAACCACACGTCGGCCATCGCCGGCGAACCGACGAGGCGCGCGGTGCGGGCGCCGAGCTCGTGCTGGCAGCGCCCGGCCTCCTCGCGCATCACCTCGGGCTCGGTCGCGGCGGTCGCCTGCCCGAGCAGGGAGCGGCCGAGCAGCACCGTCGCGTCGGCGGCCTCCGGCGCGGACGGCATCGAGTCGAGGATGCGGCGCGACCAGGCCTCCGCCTTGGCGAACTCGGCCTTGCGGCGCGCGGCGTCGCGGCTGCCGGCGGCGATCTCGGCGTGGCAGCGGCTCAGGCGCAGCGCCGCCGCGGCGACGTGGTCGTGCGGCCGCTGCTCCCACGCCTCGGTGAAGAACGGAATCGCCGCCGCGAGGTCGCCGTTCTGCGCGAGGACCTCGCCGAGGCTCATGCGCGCGCCGACGCCTTCCTTCTGCACGATGGGCTCGAACTTCAGCTCGTCGCGCAGGAACGAGCGGTACCACTGGTCGGCGAGCGAGCGCAGCCGCTGCCGGCCCGCTTCGGTCTCGGCCGACGGCGTGCGCACCACGTGCAGCGTCGCGCGTGCGCCGTCGGCGCCGCGCGCTTCGTCGAACAGGCAGTCCGCCCCGGCCGCGATCGCGATCAACTGCGCCGCCATGCGCGGGTCTTGATCGGTGAAGCTGAGGTCGACCGCCGCGAAGCGCAGGTCGTTCTCCAGCACGGTGCTCTCGACGACGAGGTTCCAGCCGCAGGCGACCGCGAGCCCGCGCAGGGCGTCGAGGCACGCAATGGCGCGGGCGTCGGCGTCGACGACGGCGCGCGGCACGCCGTCGGCGGACGCGATCTCGCGGCGGACGAACGGCGACTCCTGCGCGGCGAGGGACGCGAGCGCGCACAGCGCGGCGAGCAGGGCCTTCACTTGCCCTCCTCGGCGGCGTTGGCCTTGAGTTCCTGCAGGCGTGCCGCGGCTTCCTGCAGCTTGCGCGCGCGCTCTTGCTCTGCGCCGACGCCCGCCTGGTCGCGGTAGCTGTCGCCGAGTTCGAGGTAGGCCTGGGCGACGTGCTTGTAGAGCCACGACGGCACCTGCCGCTGCTGCAGCAGGAAACGGGCCCACACGCGGCGCAGCGATTCCTGGTCGCCGCTCGCGGCCGCCGCCTTCGCCATCGCCACGAGATCGGCCGGCAGGGAGTGGCTCTGGCCGATGCCGGCGGCGCGCTGCGCGAACTCCTGCGCCCGCCCGAAGTCGTTGGCGAGGCTGGCGTAGTGCGACAGCATGTTGAGCACGTTGACCTGCTGGCTCGGCTGCAGCGTCGTCGTGCCGGCGAGGTAGGTCTCCAGCGTCGCCACCGCCGCCGCGTACTCGCCGCGGTCGGCGGCCGCGAGCGCCTGCTGGAACGGCGCGTTGAACGCGCGCAGCGCGGCGTCGTGCTTGGGCGGCGCCGACGTCGCCGGGGCGGGCGTCGCGGCGACGTCGGTCGGCGCAGTCGTGGTCTTGCTCGTCGTCGCGGTGGTCGCGGGCGGCAGCGAAGCCACCACCACGAGGGCGACGAGGTTGACGAACAGCACGGCGCCGAACACGAGGTCGAAGCGGCGGCGGCGCGGCGCAGCAGCCGGCGTCGACGTCGGCGCTGGCGGCAACTGCGCGGCGGCGGCGGCGAGCGCCTTCTCGCCGGCGGCGATCGCGGCGCGCGCGGCGCGCAGGGCCTCGGCTTCGAGGTTCGGCGCGGCAGGCGCCGCAGGCGAATCCGCCATCAACGACGGCAGCGGCCCGGCGGCAGGCGTCGCCAGCGCCGTGGCGGCCGGCGGCGGCGTGGTCGCCGGCGCAGCGGCGGGCGCCGCGGACACGGCGGGCGTCGCGGACGGATGGGTTGCGTGGTCGTCGCTCACGGTTCGCTCCAGAGTTCGGCGAGGTCGGCCGGCAACGGATCGCCGGCTGCGGGCTTCATCGGCATGCCATGGGAAGTTCCATGAACCGGGTCGGCAGGATCTGCCGGGTGGGCGTTCGCCGGCGCGCCGGAGGCATCGACCCGCCGCCATCGGCAGGTGACGCGCACGCCGTCGCCGCGCCGTGCGACGGCAATCTCGCCGCCCGGCACGACCGCGGGCGCAGCGACGCCAGCCGGCAGGTCGGCGACCAGGGTCGCCAGCAGACCGTCGTCGTACAGGCGCACCGTCGCCGCCGCCGGCCATCCGGCGACGAGGCTCGTCAGCGCCGCGGCAGCCGCCGGCGGCAGGGGCGGCAACGGCGCGGCCGTCGGCGGCGGCGCCAACGCCGCCAGCACGGCCGCGAGGCGCGCCGGCAGCACCGGCTTGGTCAGCACCTCGGCCAGTGCGTGCCCATCGCCGATCTCGTCGGGATGGCCGCTGATCGCGACCACCGGACAGCGCGCGAGCGCCAGGAAGTCGCCGGCGACGCCATCGGGCAGCCGCCAGTCGGTCACGATGGCGTCGTAGCCGAGGCCGTCGGCCAGCGCCGTGCGCGCTGAGGCGCAGTCGATCGCAGTGCGCACGTCGTGGCCGCGCCGGCGCAACAGCAGCGCCAGGCCCTCGCGGATGCCGGCTTCGTCGTCGACGAGCAGCAGCTTCATGCCGTCGCGACCCCGGCGACGGCCGCCGGCAAGCGCACGGTGAAGCGCGCGCCCTGCGGCATCGGCGCGCAGGCGACCTCGCCGCCGTGCGCTGCAGCGGTCGTTGCGACGACGTGCAGGCCTAGGCCCGCGCCGCCGGTCGCGCTCCAACCGGGTTCGAACAGCCGCGCGGCGTCGGCGGCGGCGATGCCGCGGCCGTCGTCCTCGACGGCGACGATGCAGTCGCCGGAACCGGACCGCAGGTCGATGCGGACGCGCCGCGCGCCGCTGCGGCGGGCGTTCTCGCACAGGTTGTCGAACAGCCGCTCCAGCCGCGCGGCGTCGCCTTCGACGGACGCCGTGCCGGCGACCGTCAGCTCGGCGCCGTGGCGCGCGGCAACGACCGCGAGCACCGCCGCGAGGTCGAGCGGACGGCGGGCGACCGCGAGACCGCGCGCCTGCGCCAGCCAGCCGTCGGCGAGCGCTGCGGCGCGCTGCAGGTCGCGCACCACGCCGTCGACGAGCCCCGCGCGCGGGTCGTCGTCGTCGAGCAGTTCGCGCGCCGCCAACGCCCCCATCAGCGCCGACGCCAGCGGGTTCCGCAGCTCGTGGCCGAGGACCCCCGCCAACCGCTCGGGGGCAACGGCGGTCACGCCGTCACCGTCGGCCGCTCCGGCCGCTTGCCAATCTCGTAGAGGCGGATCTTGTTGTAGAGCGTCGTGCGGTTGATGCCGAGGATCGCCGCGGCGCGGCTGATGTTCCACTTCGTGTCGTCGAGCACCTTGGCGACGAGCTGCGACTCCAGCGCCTTCAGCGAACGATCCTCGCCGGGCAGCACGAGGCCGCCGCGGTCGATGCGGTCGCTGCCGTCGAGCTCGCCGCCGGTGAACTTCGGCAGGTGGCTCTCGTCGATCATGCCCGACGGGCAGACGATGCAGGCGTGCTCGATCGCATTGCGCAGCTCACGGACGTTGCCGGGCCAGCGGTACTCGCACAGGGTCTCCATCGCCTCCTCGGTGAAGCCCGAGAGCGCCTTGCCCATCTGGCGGCCGATCTGGTCGAGGAAGAAGTGCGACAGCAGCGGGATGTCGGCGGCGCGCTCGCACAGCGACGGCACGTTCACCGTCATCACCGCGAGGCGGTAGTAGAGGTCCTCGCGGAAGCCGCCGGTCTGCACCATCTGGCGCAGGTCACGGTTGGTGCTGGCGACGATGCGCACGTCGGCCGCGACGTCCTGCACGCCGCCGACGCGACGGAACGACCGCTCCTGCAGCACGCGCAGCAGCTTGGCCTGCAGCGTCGTCTCCATCTCGCCGATCTCGTCGAGGAACAGCGTGCCGCCGGCGGCGACGGCGAACAGGCCGTCCTTGCCCTCGCGCACGGCCCCGGTGAACGCGCCCGGCTCGTAACCGAACAGCTCGGCCTCCAGCAGGGCCTCGGTGAGCGCCGCGCAGTTGATGGCGACGAACGGGCCGCTGCGACGGGCGCTGCGCTCGTGGATGCAGCGCGCGACCAGCTCCTTGCCGGCGCCGCTCTGGCCGGTGACCAGCACCGTCGTGTCGGGGGCCTGCGCGACCTGGTCGATGCGGGTCTGGACCTCGCGGATCGCCGGCGACAGGCCGACGAGCTCCGTGGCCGTGAGTTCGCGCACGCGGTCCTGCAGCCATGCCAATTCGTTGCGCAGCTGCCGCATCTCCAGGCAGCGGCGCACGACGGCGAGGATGCGGTCGCCGGCGAACGGCTTCTCGATGACGTCGGCGGCGCCCTTGCGCATCGCCTCGACCGTGTTGGCGACGGTGCCGTAGCCGGTCAGCACGACGACGTCGGCAGGAGCCGTGCCGCGGCGGAACTGCGACAGCATCGACAGCCCGTCGGCGCCCGGCAGGTGCAGGTCGAGGAAGACGACGTCGTAGGCGCGCTGGTCGAGGCGGCGGACGCCTTCCTCGGCCGAACCGGCGACCTCGACGTGCACGCCTTCCTTCTGCAGCAGCGCGCGCAGACCTTCGCGCACGCCATCCTCGTCGTCGACGACCAGGACACGGGGGAGACCGGGGAAGCTGAGGTTCTTCATGGCCGACTTGTCGTTTCGTGCAGCGGTCCGGTCCTCCGGAGGCCGCGGGATCACCTTGCCATGGCGACTTTCGACACACCGGGCGTCGGACTTTTGGTCACTTGACGGAAAATCCGCGGATTCGGGCCGATCCCGCGCCTCCGCGCTCAAGGCGCCGACGGCATCGCCGGAGCATCGACGCAAGGCAAGGCCGAACAGGCCGCATCAAAGGCAAGGTGAGTCATGGGTCTTCGCGTCAACACGAACGTCACTTCCATCACGGCGCAGCGCAGCCTGTCGACCGTCACTGACCGCCTGACGGGCAACTTCCGCCGCCTGTCGACCGGCCTGCGCATCTCGTCGGCGGCCGACGACGCCGCCG
>JADCJE010000091.1 GCA_020247305.1 Phycisphaerales bacterium
AACGTCCTTGCCGGCCGCAACTGCGGCACGTGTCCGTCGCCATCGCGCGGCACTGCGCCGCGCCGCATCGACCGACACGTTCGGCATCCGGCAGGTACCATCGCCCGCCCGCCATGCACACCACCCTGGCAATCAGCTGCGCCGCGTTGGCCGCCGCCGCGCTCGCGGCGCAGAACGGCGCCTTGACCGCGCATCCGCAGGAAACGCTGCAGAACAGTTCGGGCAACATCGCGCCCCTCGGCGTGCTGCCCGGCGGCATCGGCGCGGAAGGGCGCGTCATGCTGCTCGTGCCGCGCGAAGAAGTGCCGACGGTGCCCGCGGTGCTGACTGCGATCGAGGTCTACTGCCCGAGCGGCGCGACCGTGCATTATGCGTCGCTGCAGATGAACGCGGCGGCGACGTCGGCGACGGGCCTCAACCTCGCGTTCCTGCCGAACTACCAACAGGGGCCGTGGCCGCTCCTTTCGGCGACCAATCTGACCGTCGCGTTCGGCGCCGGCTGGACGCGCATCCCGTTCAACAACCCGTATCCGTTCCCGGGCAACAGCAACCTGCTGATCGAGTTCCTCAAGGTCGTGCAGCCGGTCAGCGGCGGCTTCCCGTTCGCGACCACCTCGACCAGTTCGTCGCCGCCGCGCATCGACCGGCCGCCGATGGTCTACGCGTTCGGCAACCCCGGCTCGGGCGCGAGCAACGCCGCGTTCGGCACGACCTACGCCACGTCGATCGCGTTCCGGTTGGTGTGGGACAACACGCCGACGATCCGTCACCGCAGCGACGTCGGCCTGTCGGGCAACCAGTACAACCTCGGCGGCAACGTCACCGTGACGCTGCAAGGCGCTCCCGGCCAGGCCTACGTCATGGCGGCGGGATCGAGCTACCTGCCCTTCGGCCTGCCGTTGCCGGGCATCGACGGCGAACTGCGCCTCGACGCGCCGACGACGTTCGCGTCGGGCCTGCTCGGCCTGAGCGGCGCCGAGTCGGCGACGATCGCGATCCCCAGCGTCCCTGCGCTCGTCGGCATCTTCCTCGCCTACCAAGGCGTGACGTACGACCTCGGCTCGCAGGCGCTGACGCTGACCAACTGCAGCGACCACTTCGTCAACCTGTGAGGGCGCGCGACCCGCGCGCCGACGGCGCCGCCGCCCGCAGCCGTGCTGCCGCGCTCGCCTTGAACGCGCCGCCGTCGCTGCTACGCTCGGTCGCTCGGCCGCGGGCGTAGTTCAGCGGTAGAACGTCAGCTTCCCAAGCTGAATGTCGCGGGTTCGATCCCCGCCGCCCGCTCCATTACGACGTCGATCGCCCGCGCGGATTCGTCACTCCGCTGCAGGGCCCCGTGGTGCGCGCTTCGATTTGCGCCGTCCCTTCTGCGGCGGTGTCCGCTCCGCGACGAACGCCCGCAGCTCCGCCACGCCGCCGCGCTTTTTGCACCATCCGCAGCCGAACTCGCCGTTCTTCGCCTGCACCATGATCATGTGGTTGGTGCCGGGACACCGTGCGAGCCACGAGTGCGGCCCGTTGCCGCTCGGCTGCGGATACAACCCGAGTTCGCGCGCGGCGATGAGGATCGGATAGTCGCAGTCGGCCGCGGCAAGCGCTTCGAGCATCGCCTTCTCGTCGAGCTTCGCCTGCCACGCGGCCTTGAACTGCGCCTCGGTCAGCAACCCGGGGCGGAAGCTGCCCGAACAGAACGGCCAGACCACGTCGGCGCGCATCGCCGCCGCAACGAGGGCCGCGGCGCCGGTCGCGAGATCGCCCGCGCTGGGGATCGCGCCCCTCGGCTTGGGATGGCCGTCGCGCAACTGCTGCCAGAGCACGTCCGCGCCGTCGATGCGCTGCAGGTACAGCGCGAGTGGCTCCGGCCAGCCATCGAACTCGGTGACGACGGCGCCCGAACACAGCCGCAACGCATCGGCCGGCATCGGCGCATCGGCGACGTGATGCAGGTTGCGTTCCAACCTTGGACCATTGGCCTTCAACGCCGCCGCCTTTGCGGCCAAGTCGGCAACCGCGGCGGCGGCCGCAGCAGCGGCGACGGCCGGCGGCACGACGGGCGCAGGCCGACGCGGCGCAAGCGGCGCCCAGAACCGCTCGAACACCTCGCGATCCAGTCCGCCCGCGTCCACCACCCGCGCGACCTTCGGCCCGCCGTCGGCGGCGATCGCGGCGAGCGCCACGGCGGCGATCTCCTCGGCGCAGGTCGGCCGCGGCGCGACGACGACGGCCGCGAAGCGCCGGCGGCCGTGTTCGAGGGTCAGCGCCCACCGGCGACGCGACGCGATGGCGCGCAGGCCAAAGCGCCAGACCTCGCCGTCGCCCTCGCCGTCGTGCGCCGAACTGGCGGTGAAGTCGGCGGCGGCCAGGGTCCAACGGGCGCGCCGCCAGCGGCAGAAGCGGTCGTGGAAGTCGTCGTCGTAGGCCGTGACGGTGTGCAGCTTGAGGCTCATGCGCGCTTGCCTACACCGATGACACGGCGGACGGCTCGCGCCGCGCGTGTCATCGGACGTGGCCGACGGCCCTCGGGTCGTCCGCGTGCCGCGTGTGTCATGCGCGCTGCTGCGGACACCAAGGCCCATCCCGCCGGCGAACCGTCGCCGCGCCGGCACGGCCAAACGCCCACCGCGACCACCTGCCGGCCACTGCGTCCCCGCCAACCTGCGGCGCGCGCGCCCAACATCCACCGCCCATCGCCGCGCGGTGCGCGCTGCCAACGCGCAGCCGTCGTTCGTAGACTCTTCAGCCCCCATGTCCGGACCCGCTGCAGCCGTCGGGATCGACCTCGAACTCGACGGCCACGGCCGCTTGTTCGCGGTCGGGGCCCGGCTCGGCGACGCGGAGTTCCGGCGCACGGTGCGCGGCGAGCCAACCGCGGCCCTGCGCGAACTCGACGACTTCGCCGCGCCCGCGGACGTCGTCGTCGGACACAACGTGCATTGGCACGACCTGCCGTGGCTGGCGCAGCACGCGCCCGAGTTGCGGCTGCTGCGCAAGCCGGCGCTCGACACGTTGGCGCTGTCGGCGATCGCGTTTGCGGAGCATCCGTACCACGCATTGGTCAAGGACTACAAGCTCGTGCGCGATGCCCGCAACGATCCGGCGGCCGACGCGCGCCTCGCGCTGCGGCTGCTGGCGGACGCGCGGCAGCGACTGCGCGACCTCAGCCGCGCCGCGCCTGCCTTCGGGCGGGTCGTGCGCGCGCTCGGCCCCCTCGGCATGGCGGCGATCCACCCTGCCGCCGCCGCCGGCATGGCGCTGCTCGCCGACGACCTCGGCCCGGCACACGACGAACACGCCATCGACCGCACCAGCGACCCTGCCAGCGACGCCCCCAGCGATCTCGCCGCCGACCTGCGCACGCTGCTCGCCGACCGCGCGTGCGCCACCGCGTTGGCGACGACGACCCCCGCTGCCGGCCGCGAACCCGCCGCCGCGCTCGGACTCCTGTTCGCGGTTGCGTGGCTGCGCGTGGCCGCCACACCGGACGCTACCTCGCCGTCGGTCGTGATGCCGTGGGTCCGCCGCCAGCTGCCACAGGCGTGCGAACTGCTGCGGACGCTGCGCGACGTGCCGTGCCGCGACGCCGGCTGCGGCTGGTGCCGCCGCGTGCACGATCCGCTGGCGCAGCTGCGGCGGTGGTTCCAGCACGACGACTTCCGCGCGCAGCCGACCCTGCCCGACGGTCGGCCGGCGCAGCGCGCCATCGTCGACGCCGGCTTCGCCGACCAGCCGCTGCTGGCGCTGCTGCCGACCGGCGGCGGCAAGTCGCTTTGTTTCCAGCTGCCCGCGATCCAGCGCTACCTGCGGCGCGGCGCGCTGACCGTGATCGTGTCGCCGCTGCAGTCGCTGATGCACGATCAGGTCGACAACTTCCGCGCCAAGACCGGCGCGCACTTCGCGTACGCGCTGACGGGCCGGCTGACGCCGCCGGAGCGGCGCGCGACGCTCGACGCGGTGCGCACCGGGCAGGCCGGCCTGCTGTACGTCTCGCCCGAGCAGCTGCGCAACGCGACCTTCGCCAAGGCGATCGCGCTGCGCGAGATCGGCGGCTGGGTCTTCGACGAGGCCCACTGCCTGTCCAAGTGGGGCCACGACTTCCGGCCCGACTACCTGTACGCCGCGCGCTTCGTGCGCGAGTTCCGCGCCCGCCACGCCGCGCCGCCAGCGCCGGTCACCTGCGTGACCGCGACCGCCAAGCCGGAGGTGCGCGACGAGATCCTGCGGCACTTCCGCGACGAACTCGGCCAGGACCTGCAGGTCTTCGACGGCCACGCGCCGCGCACCAACCTGACGCTGCGCGTCGAGCCGATGCCGTCCCACCACAAGGTCCCGCGCCTGCGCGAACTGGTGGCCGACCAGCTCGCCGCCGACGCGCGCGGCAGCGTGCTCGTCTACACGGCGACGCGCGGCAACGCCGAAAAGGCCGCCAACCTGCTGCAGATCGCCGGCATCGAGGCCGAGGCGTTCCACGCCGGCCTCGACGTGCCGCAGAAGAAGGCGGTGCAGCAGCGGTTCCTCGCCGGCGAACGCCGCGTCGTCTGCGCCACCAACGCGTTCGGCATGGGCATCGACAAGCCCGACATCCGGCTCGTCGTGCACTTCGAGATCCCCGGCTCGCTGGAGGCCTACGTGCAGGAGGTCGGGCGCGCCGGGCGCGACGGCCAACCGGCGACGGCGGTGCTGCTGGCGACCGACGACGACGTCGAGACGCAGTTCCGCCTCGCCGCGACCTCGCGGCTCAGCCTCAAGGACGTGCAGGCCATCCTGCGGCGCGTCCGCGGCCTGGCGCGGCCGCTGCGCGACGGCGACGAACGCGAAGCGGTCTGCACGACCGGCGAGATCCTGCAGGACGACGCGCTCGCCGAGCGCCTGCCGACGTCCGATCGCGGCGCGCCGACGCGCGTGTTGACGGCGATCGCGTGGCTGGAGCGCCGCGGCTTCCTGCGCCGCGACGGCAACGCCACCGCCGTGTTCCAGGGCCGCCCGCTGGTGAACGACCTGGACGAAGCGCAAGCGCGGATCGCCGCCCTCGGCCTGCCCAAGGCCAAGGCGGCGGCGTGGCTCGCGGTGCTCGCGCGCCTGACCGACGCCGACGCCGACGAAGGCCTGTCGTCCGACGACTTCCTCGGCATG
>JADCJE010000092.1 GCA_020247305.1 Phycisphaerales bacterium
CGTCACCACCGTGCGCGTGCGTCTGCGCCTCGCGTACGACGAGGGCACCGGCGAAGCCACGCTCGAATGGAGCGAACCCGACGCGCCGGGGCAGCCACCCGAGCGTTACCACTGGCGGCTCGGCCGGCTGTTCCAGGCCGCCGAGTCGGGCGAGGAACGGCCCGCCGCGAGCTACCGCGACCTCGCGCCGCCGGCGATCGCCATGCTGCACCCCACGCTGCTGGCGGGCCTGCGCCGCGAACGTCCCGAAACCGTGCTCGCCATCGCCGCCGCGGCGGGCGATGACCCGTCGGCACGCCACTTCATCGTCGCCAACCAGGACGTGCTCTGGCGCGCGCGCGGCGGCCGCGGCGACGGCGACGCCATCACGGCCATGCAGCGGCCGCTGCACCACGACGTCACGGGCAGCACGACCGAGACGATCACGTTCACCGATCGGACGGTGACCGTGCGCCATGGCGACCGTGTCGTCGCCGAGTTGACCTTCGGCGCGCCGACGCCGGTGGACCGCGTGCGCACGCCGACCGGCGAACCCGACCGCGACGCCGCAATGGTGCTGCCGCCGGAGGCATTCGTGTTCCGCGACCTCGGCGGCGGGCTCTTCGCGTGCGAACTGGCGCGTCCCAACGCCCGCGTCTTCGTCGTCGAGTTCCGCGACCAGTTGTTCGTGTTCGAGGGCGTGTTCACCAGCCGCAACGCCGAGGCGCTGCTCGCGGCGGCACAGGCGCGCTTTGGCAAACCGGTGAAGCACTTCGCCTTCAGCCACCTGCACCCGCAGTACGTCGGCGGCGTGCGCGCCCATGCGGCCGCCGGCGCTGCGATCCTCGTGCCGCCGACGACCGTGCCGCTGGTCGAACAGGTGCTGGCAGCGCCGTTCGACCTGCGGCCGGACGCGTGGTCGCGCGTCGACCGCGCGGCCGGTCTGCCGCGCATCACGGCGATCGCCGACCGCTGGCGGCACGAAGACGACGCCGCGGCCGTCGAGGTGATCGTCAACCGCCGTTCGGAGCACACCGACGAGTACCTGATGGTCCACCTGCCGCGCACCGGCACGCTGCTGACCGGCGACCTGCTGTTCCTGCGGCCCAACCAACCGCTCGCGGGCCGTTCGCTGACGCTCGCCCGCCACGTCGAGGCACTCGGCCTGCGCGTCGACCGCTGCCTGACGACGTGGCCGCTGCGGTGGCCGGGCAAGAACGACGTCACCGGCGACGAACTGCGGGCGGCGGCGCGCGCCGCCGCGCCGCCAGCCGCCGATGGCAGCGGCCGGTGAGCGCTTCGCACGCACGCGCATGTTCGCCGCGGGACGACCGGCCCGGCGGCCGCATCCTGCCCACGCCAGCATGCCGATGAGGCCGCCATGGAGCCGAGCAACGCCAGCAAGCTGGCCCAGTTCGCCGCCGTGGCCGTCGGCGTCGGCGCGACCTTCTTCTGGCTGCAGCGCTGGGCCGCGCGGCGGGCCGCCGATGCGCCGGCGGTCGGCGATGGGCGCCTGCTGGCCTACCCGCGCGGGCTCGCATGGCTGGGCGCGGCCACGGCGACGGTGTTCCTGCCGCTCGGCGTGGTCCTCGCGTTGGCGACGTCCGCCGGGCTGTTGGCCGCCGCGGTCGTCATCGTCTTCGGCAGCCTGGGCGGCGTGCTCGCGGTCACCGCGGCCAGCGAACGCTACTACGTCGACGCGGCGGGCATCGTCGGCTACGGCGTGCGCCGGCAACGGACGCTGCGCTGGGCCGACCTCGCGGCGGTGCGCCCGCTGCGCGCCGGCGGCGTGCGGTTGATCGGCCGCGACGGCACGCGGATCGACTGCGCGGCGATGCTCGTCGGATTCGGTCGCCTGTGCGACCGGTTGCTGCAGCACGCCCCGGCCGACGTGCGCATCGACGGCGGCGCCGCCGCCGTCGTCGTTCCTGCCGCGACACTGCCGCTGCACGAACTGCAGCATGCCTACGCGCGCTGGTTCGAACGCGAAGCCGACTCTGCCGGTCCGCCATCCGGCATGACGCGCGACGAAGTCGCCGCCGCCGCCGGCTCGGCGTTCGCGGCCCGGCTGCTGTCGTGCCGGGGCTCGATGCTGCCGTTCGAAGCGCACGTGGCCGCCGACGGCGCGCTGCGCATCACGCACGGCGAACTGCGGGGCGAAGCGGCCGGGTTCGCGGCGTTGCGCTGCGACGGCAAGGCCGTCGTGGTCGCCACGCCGGCGGGCGAGCAACACGTGGAACTGCAGGCCGCTGACGCCTGACCGCGGCGCCGAACCTGCGGCCAGCCTGGAATCGCGCGGCGGAGGCGGCGACGCTGGGCCGCAGGCCGCCATGGTCACCACCAAACGCTACGACTACGTGCCGATCGACCAGGTGCGCGTTCACCCGCTCGTCGGCAACCACCGCGCACTCGACGACCGCAAGGTCGCCCACTACCACGATGACATCCTGAAGAACGGCCTGCTGGAGCCGCTCGTCGTCTGGGAGCGCGCGAGCCGCGAGTACTTCCTCGTCGGCGGCTTCCATCGCCTCGCGGCGATCCAGCGCATCCGCGCCGCGCGCCCCGACTGGTTCGACCGCGTCGACGTGCGCGTCGTCGCCGGCGACGTCGAGGAGATCCGCGCGCTCAACCTCAAGCTCAACGCCGACCGGCTCGACGCCAAGGTCTGCGACTACTTCGACACGATCCTGTTCCTCAACAACGCCAACTGGTCGGTCGAGCGCATCGCGACGTTCCTCGACAAGGGCATGGGCTGGGTCGAGGACATCCTGCGCTACGTGCCGGGGATGGACCCGCGCGTGCGCGCGCTGCTGCACGCCGGCGCGATGTCGTGGGGCAAGGCCAAGCAGATCTGCCGCCGCGTGCTCGCCGCGCCGGCCGGCGAGGAACGCGCGACCGTCGACGCCGCGCTCGCCGAACTCGAACGCGGCGGCGACGCCGAGCCGCGCTACGTGCTGACGCCGAAGAAGGCCGAGCGCAAGCTCAGCAAGCAGCTGGCCGCCGACCCGCAGGCGACCTACACGGTCACCGCCGCCGACCTGCACGCGCTGCTGTCGCTGCTCGCCGGCGCCGCCGGCCCCGCGCGCGAGCAGCACCTCGCGCGCGTGCGCGCGACGTTCCCGGCGCTGGTGGACTGAGGCGGCGCGCAGGGCGCCCGGCATGCGACGTGTGGCGCGGCCCAGGCCGCGGCACGCCGGTCGCCCGCCCGACGACCGCAGCGGCGAACCGACGCGCCAGTGACGCCGCATTCGCCGCAGCCTCGTGCAGTTGGCAGGCGGCTGCGCGCGACGGCGCCGCTACAGTCGTGTGCTTGCCTGCCCCTACGGACACGCCGCTCCACTGCCCGCACTTCGGCCGCTGCGGCGGCTGCACGCGGCTCGACCAGCCGATCGGCGACCAGCTCGCCGACAAGCAGGCGCGCGCGCGCGAACTGCTGGCGCCGTTCCTCGCCGGCGTCGAACCGGCGATCGCGCTGCCGCCGCGCACGCCGCGGCACGACCGCACGGCGATCCTCTACCCGGCCCAGCTGCACGAGCGCCGGCTGTCGCTCGGCATCTACCGCCAGGGCACGCACGACGTCGAGCCGATCACCGACTGCCGCATCCAGCACAAGGCGCTGACGCAGCTCGGCGTGCGACTGGGCGACGCCCTGCGCGCGCTCAACCTGCCGGTCTACCTCGAAGGCACGGGCCGCGGCCTCGTGCGCGGCGTCAAGGCGCGCGTGATGCCGGGCAGCAACGAACTGCTCGCCGGCGTCATCGTCACGCGCAGCGACTTCTCCGAGCGCAACGCGCTGGCGAAGGCGATGGCGGCGGCGACCGCCGGCCTGCGCGACGACCAGGGCCGGCCGCTGCAGCCCGTCGGCTGCGTGCTCAACGTCAACGACCGCCCCGGCAACGCGCTGCTCGGCCCGACGACGATCGCGCTCTCCGGCCGCAGCTGGCAGACGGACGTGCAGGGCGGCCTGCGCTTCCGCGTCTCGTTCGGCAGCTTCTACCAGCTGCACCGCCACGCCGACGCAATCCTGTTCCAGCCCGCACTCGCCATGCTCGGCGACATTGCCGGCCTGCGCGTGGTCGATGGCTACGGCGGCGTCGGCACGTTCGCCCTGCGGCTGCTGCGCGCCGGCGCGGCACACGCGACCGTGGTCGAGAGTTCGCCGAGCAGCTGCGCCGATGCGCGCGCCAACGTCGCCGACAACGGCTTCGGCGACCGCGCCGAGGTGCGCGAGGAAGCCTTCGGCAGCGCGCCGCTGCCGGCGTGCGACCTGCTGGTCGCCGACCCGCCGCGCGCTGGGCTGATGGCGCAGGGCGCTGCCGCGATCCTGCAGGCCGCGCCGCCGCGCGTGCTGCTGGTCTCGTGCGCGCTGGACGCGCTGGCGCGCGACCTCGCGGCGCTGGCCACCGTGTACCGCGTGGCGCAGGTGCGGCTGTGCGACCTGTTCCCGCACACCGAGCACGTCGAGACGCTGACGCTGCTCGAACGGCGCTGAACGCGACGCGGCGGCCGCGCGGCGCCGCCCGCCGCCTACTTCGCCGCCAGCCGCTTCTGCACGCGGGCGCGGAAGGTCGCCATCACCGCCCTGCCGGTATCGCACGAGTTGGCGAGCCACTCGGCGTTCTGCAGCGCGCGCGGGTTGGTCGCCGCCCGCAGCGCCGCGAGGTGCGGCTCCATGCGCGCGTAGAGCAGCAGGCCCTCGCCGTTGTTCTCGCACAGGTAGTCGGCGTGCACGATGCCGTGCTTGGCCATGCCGTAGACCATCTCCCAGTAGCTCGACGTCTGCCGGTACTGGCGGTTGAGCGGGTGGTCGGGCTGGGTGACGGCCAGCGCCTCGGCTTCGTTGCGCGGCCAGAACTCCTTGTTGATGGCGTCGCGCGACTCGCGCATGACGCCTTCGCGGCGGAGGTCGTAGATCTTCAGGACGAGGTCGGCGTCGTGGTGGTCGGGCGCTTGTCGGCTCATGCCCGCAGCGTCGCACGGCGGCCGGCCGATGTCAGGCACGAATCGGCGTCCCCCACGGCGGCCCGCGCGCCGCTATCCTACGCGCCCCGTGCGCCGCACCGCCTCCGCGTCCGCCATCGCCTGCTGTCTCGCCGTCGCGGCCGCCGCGTCGCCCGCGCCGGGCCAGCAGAGGCCGGCCGACGACGATCCGGCAAAGGCGTTCTTCGCCCGGCAACCGGTCGTGCGCGTGCGCATCGAGCTCGCCACCGACCAGCGGGAGAGGCTGCGCCAGGACGGTCGCGCGTACGCGACCGCGGCGCTGCGCCTCGACGGCAAGGAGTTCGCCGCCGTCGGCGTCAAGCTGAAGGGCGCCGCCGGCAGCTTCCAGTCGATCGACGAGCGGCCGGGCTTCACGGTGCACCTCGGCAAGGCCGGCGGCAAGGAACGCTTCTTCGGTCTGCAGAAGTTCCACCTCAACAACGGCGCGCAGGACGGCACCCGGCTGCACGAATGGGTCGGCAACGGCGTCTTCGCCGCCGCCGGGCTGCCCGCGCCGCGCGTCGCGCACGCGCTGCTCGAACTCGACGGCAAGGCGATGGGGCTCTACGTGCTGCGCGAGGCCTTCGACGGCGAGTTCCTCGAACGGCGCTTCGGCGGCAAGGACGGCAACCTCTACGACGGCGGCTTCTGCCAGGACGTCGACCAGCCGCTGCAGAAGGACGCCGGCAACGGCGCGGACGACCACTCCGACCTGCAGCGGCTCTGCCGCGCCTGCCAGGGCGTCGACGCGCGGCGCGAAGCGGCGCTGCAGGTGCTGATCGACCTGCCGCACTTCCTCGACTTCCTCGCGCTCGAAGCGATGCTCGGCCACTGGGACGGCTACAGCCGCAACATGAACAACTACCGGCTGTGGCTGCCGGCGAGCCGGCCGGCGGTGTTCCTGCCGCACGGCATGGACCAGGTGTTCGGCGACAGCGAGGCCTCGGTGCTCGACCACCCGCCGGGCCTCGTCGCCAGCGCGGCGCTGCAGATCCCGGCCTTCCGCAAGCGCTACCGCGAGCGGCTCAAGGCGCTGCTGCCGCTGTTCGCGCCCGACCGGCTCGTGCCGCCGGTGAAGGAACTCGGCGGCAAGCTCGCGCGCGAACTGCAGACGGTCGACCCCGACGGCGCGCGCGCGCTCGAGGACGAGGTGCGCGGGCTTTGCGAGCGCATCGCCGCCCGCCATCGCGCGCTCGCGCAGCAGGTCAAGGCGCCCGATCCGAAGCCGCTGGCGCTGGTCGCCGGCAAGCCGCTGCTGCTCCGGACATGGCATCCCGCCGCCGAGACCGAGGGCATCGAGTTGCAGAAGCGCCCGACCGCGCCGGGCGCGGCGCTGCAGATCGCCGTCGCCGACAGGGGCAGCGACGCGCGACGCGGCCTGTGGCGCACGCACGTGCTGCTGGCCAAGGGCCGCTACGAACTGCGCGCGACCGTGCGCTGCGACGACGTGGCGCTGCCGCCGAAGGACCAGGACGGCAACCAGCACGGCGGCGCGCTGGTGCGCGCCGACGGCGCGGAGAGCGAACGGCTGGCCGGCGACGCGGCGTGGCGGCCGCTGGCGGCGGCGTTCGAGGTCGGCGAGTTCCAGCGCAACGTCGGCCTCGAACTCGACCTGCACGCCATGGCCGGCAAGGCATGGTTCCGCGCCGACTCGCTGCAGCTCGTGCGCCTGCCGGATTGAGCGCCTGCGAGGCAACCAGTCGACAGGCTGTCAGATCGGCCCTGGTGGCCGCGCAGCAACGACGCTTCGGACGCTCAGGATGCCGTTGCTGGCCGAGTTCGCGGCCACGCGGAGTCTGAGCAACGAATGGTCCCGCCGGCTCCGAAGGCCGGCGTCAGCCGTCGCCACCCGGCTGCAACTCGATCGCGCCGAACGCGAACGCGCCCGGCGACGACCAGCGGAACACGTGCGCCGAGTGGCCGGTCTTGTCGTGCAGCGCCTTCTTGATGCGCAGCGCCTCGTACCAGACCTTGCCGTGCTCGCCGAGCAGCAGCACCGCGCCGCCGCCGCCGCGGCCGGTCGCCTTGGCGCCCAGCACGGCGCCGCCGGCGTCGCGGCGCGCCTTGGCGGCGGCGACCACGAAGTCGGTCGCCGGCTCGACGCGCCCGGCCTGCCGGTAACTCTCGTGCGCGGCGAACAGCAGGTCGCCGAGTTCGCGCCGGTGCGCCGGCGTCGGGTCGGCGGCCAGCAGCTGCTGCAGGCGCGCGACGTCGACGGCTTCGTCGGCGTCGGCGTCGGTCGTCGCCGACGGCACGCCGCTGTCGAGCGCGACGATCTCCAGGTCGCTCGGCACGGCGAGGCGGGCGCTGACGCCCTTGCCGTCGACGGCGAGCAGTTCGCCGGCGTGCGCGTGCGCGACGGCCAGGGTGTCGCGGCGGCGGTGCGGCGCACGCAGGATGCCGCCCTCCACGGCGGCGACGGCGTCGACGAGCGCCGCCGGCGGCAGGTCGAGGCCGTAGGCGAGCGCGAAGGCGCGCAGGGCGGCGACGGCGACGGCGGTCGACGAGGCGACGCCGCAGCGCTGCGGCACGTCGCTGTGCACCAGCAGTTCGACGCCGCGGTCCGGGCGCAGGCCGTGGTCGCGCGCCAGCACCAGCAGGCTGCCGAGCAGGTACGCCGCCCAGCGATCGCGCGGATCCGGCATCAGCAGCGCGCGCGCCTCGTCGTCGTCGATCGGCGCGCCGGGCAGGCCGAGGTCGCCAAGGCGCATCGACAGCAGCTGCGAACGGCTGTCGTCGCGGCACGGCGCCCACAGCCGCACGAGATCGTCGTCGCGCTGCTGGATCGCCGCGCACGCCGCCTCCGCGACCGGGATCTGGACCGCCGGCGCGCCGGCGTCGCGCGCGAGCCCGCCGAGCACGTCGAGCCGGCCCGGCGCGCGCGTGATCAGGATGCGACGGTCGGGCTGGAAGAAGTCGGGCACCGACTCCTCGATCAGCCGGAACAGCATCAGCACGCCGAGGCCTTCGGCGGGGTCGGTCGACGGGGTGAAGTGCTTCAAGGCGGTGCGCGGTTGTAGGCCGTGCGCTGGCATGGCCGCAACAGCGGGCCGACGCGGCGGCAACGGCAGTGGCGACGGTGCGACGGTGGCGGCGGCCGCAAACCGTCGCACGGGTCCGGCGCCGCGCGGGTCCGAACGGGGCGCCACCCGCGCGCCGGGCGACGGCAGCGGCGTTTCCGCGCCGCCCACGGCCCGCATCGGGACGTTCGCTCGCCCGCATGCAGCGCGGGATCTACACTCCACCGATCGGCCACGCGCCGCTCGTCTCACGCCCGAACCCGGATGCCCACCCTGCGCGGTCTCGCCTTCCTGCTGTTCGTGGTGTCCGGCTTCTGCGGACTCGTCTACCAGATCGTCTGGCTGCGGCTCGCCTTCGCGTCCTTCGGCATCATCACGCCGGTGCTGTCGATCCTGCTGTCGGCCTTCATGGCCGGCCTCGCGCTCGGCTCGTGGCTCGGCGGCAGGCTGGCGGCGCAGCTGGTGCGCGGCGGCGCGGGCCGCGCGGCGATCGCCTACGGCGTCGTCGAGCTCGCCATCGGTTGCGGCGCCGTCGCGGTGCCGTGGCTGTTCGGACTCGGCGAGGACGCGCTGCTGGAGTTCGGAGCCGGTGCGGTGGGCGGTTACCTGCTGGCTTCGGCGCTCTGGATCGCCGGCGCCATCCTGCCGTTCGCGACCTGCATGGGCGCGACGTTCCCGCTGATGATGGGCTTCCTGCGCGCGCGCCTGCCCGGCGACGAGCGCTCCTTCAGCTGGCTCTACCTCGGCAACGTGCTCGGTGCGATGTGCGGCGCCGCCGCCACCGCCGCCGCGCTGATCGAGTGCCTCGGCTTCCGCGGCACGCTGCTGGTCGCCGCCGCCGGCAACGTCGCGATCGGCCTTGCCGCCTTCGCGCTGCCGCTGGCGCGCAGCGGCGCCGCCGCAGCGTCCGCCGCCGCGGCGGCCCTGCCGCCAGCGCGACCGACCGGGCTGTCGCCGCGCTTGCGCACGGCGCTGCTGTTCGCCACGGGCTTCACGTCGATGGCGATGGAGGTCGCGTGGACGCGCGCCTTCACGCCGGTGCTGCAGACGACCATCTACGCCTTCGCCGGCGTGCTGGTGACCTACCTGTTCGCGACGTGGCTCGGCTCGACGTGGTACCGGCGCGACGTCGCGCGCGGCCGGACGCTCGACGGCCAGGCGTTGCTGGCGCTGCTGTTCGTCGCCTCGCTGCTGCCGCTGTGCGCCAACGACCCGCGCTTGCACGACAGCGTGGCGCTCGTGCTGCTCAGCATCGCGCCGGTCTCGGCGCTGCTCGGCTACCTGACGCCGCAACTGGTCGACGAAGACGCGCGCGGCGAACCGGCGCGGGCGGGCAAGGCCTACGCCATCAACGTGCTCGGCTGCATCCTCGGGCCGCTGTTCGCCGGCTACCTCGCGCTGCCGGCGCTCGGCGTGCGCTGGACGCTGCTGCTCAGCGCCGTCATCTACCCGTTCTTCCTGCTGGCGGCGCGACCGACGCCGGCGCAAGCGGCGTGGAAGCGCACGATCGCCTGCGGCCTGCTGCTGACGGCGCTCGGCGCCGGCATGGTGCGCACGCACGAGGATCCGGCGACCTACGCCAGCGTCGCCGCCGACGCGGCCGTCGCGGTGCGCCGCGACCACGTCGCCAGCGTCGTCTCGTTCGTCGACGACCAGCCCGCCAGCGCGCCGATCAAGGACCGCAAGCGCATGCTCGTGAACGGCGTCGGCATCACGACGCTGACCGACCTGACCAAGGTCATGGCCCACCTGCCGCTGGTGGTCCGCGGCGAGGCGCCGCAGTCGACGCTCGTCATCTGCTTCGGCATGGGCACGACCTTCCGCGCGCTGAACTCCTGGGGCGGGCGGGCGACGGCGGTGGAACTGGTGCCGAGCGTCGCCGACGCCTTCGGCTTCTACTGGGACGACGCCGCGCAGGTGCTCGCTCGGCCCGGCGCACGCGTCGTGATCGACGACGGCCGGCGCTTCCTCAAACGCACCATGCGCGACGAGCGCTTCGACCTCATCACGCTCGACCCGCCGCCGCCGGTCGAGGCCGCGGGGTCGAGCCTGCTGTACACGTCCGAGTTCTACCGGCTGGTCAAGCAGCGCCTGTCCCCCACCGGCATCCTGCAGCAGTGGTTCCCCGGCGGCGAGGAGGCGATCCTGCGCGCCGTCGTCAACACCGTGGCGCGCGAGTTCCCGCACGTGCTCGTGTACCGCGCCTTCGAGGCGACGCCGGACCTGCCGCTGCATCTCGCCGGCGTGCACATCCTGGCGGCGGAGTGGCCGCTGGCTCCGCCGACGGCGGCGCAGGCGATCGCACGCATGCCCGCGGCGGCGAAGCAGGACCTCGTCGAGTGGCACCCGCAGATGCCGCTCGCCGCGGCGTGGGACTACATCCTGAAGCAACGCATCCCGCTCGCCGACGTGCTGCCGGCGGACCCGCGCCTGGGCATCACCGACGACCGGCCGTACAACGAGTACTTCCTGCTGCGGCGGCTGTTCCCGTCGCTCGCGCCAGCACTCGCGGACGTGCTGCCGCCGCGCTGACGCGCGGCCGTCGATGGCGCGGGCGCGGCGCGCCCGCGACGAACATGCGACGCGCCGCGCGGCCACTACGCCCAACGGCGGATGCCGGCCGCGCTGCCGGTCCGTAGCGTGCGCCGCCTTCCCTGCACGACCGCCGCACCAAGACCTTGCCCGCCGCCCCGCTGCCACCCGACGAATCCCAGCGCCTCGCCGCGCTGCGTCGGTACGAATTGCTCGATTCGGCGTCCGAACCGAGCTACGACGAGATCGTCGCCCTCGCGGCGCAGCTGTGCGGGGCGCCGATCGCGCTCGTCTCGCTCGTCGACGAGCACCGCCAGTGGTTCAAGGCCAAGGTCGGCATCGCCGCCGCCGAGACGCCGCGCGACGCGGCCTTCTGCGCGCACACGATCCTCGGCGATGAACCGATGGTCGTCGAAGACGCCCGGGCGGACGCGCGCTTCGCCGACAACCCGCTGGTGACCGGCGATCCGGGCATCCGCTTCTACGCCGGCGCGCCGCTGCGGACCGCCGACGGGCACGCGCTCGGCGCGCTGTGCGTCATCGACCGCCAGCCGCGCACACTGACGCCGCTGCAGCGCGGGGCGCTCGCGACGCTCGCGCGGCAGGTCGTCGCCCACGCCGAGCTGCGGCTCGCCGCCGCGATGCTGGCCCAGGCGCTCGTCACCGAGAAGGACCTGCAGAAGCTGCTGCCGATCTGCGCGTGGTGCAAGCGCGTGCGCGCCGACGACGGCTACTGGCAGCAGGTCGAACGGTTCCTGGTCGAGCGCGCCGGCGTGCGGCCGAGCCACGGCATCTGTCCGGAGTGCGCCTACAAGCTCGAACGCAGCTGACGGGACGGGCCGTCGCCCGCCGGCCAAGCGTCACATCAGGCTGCTCGGATCGACGTCGAGGGTGACGCGGCAGGTGCGCGTGGCGAGGTCCTCGACCGTGCCGACCGCCGCCATCGCCGCCGCGAACGAAGCCGGCGTGAACGCCTTGACCAGCATGTGCCAGCGCCACTGCTCCTTGACCCGCGCGATCACCGCCGGCGCCGGGCCGAGCACCTCGACGTCCGGCAGGTCGCGCAGCGGCTTGACCGCCGCCTGCAGCAGATCCTGCGCCTCGCGCTCCTGCCGCGCCTCGGCCAGAACGCGCAGCAGGCGCGCGAACGGCGGGTAGCCGGTGACCTTGCGGAACTGCAGTTCCTGCTGCACGAACGACGCGTAGTCGTTGTTGGCCGCCGCCTGGACGGCGTAGTTGTCGGGGCAGAACGTCTGGATGACGACGGTGCCGGCCTTCTCGCCGCGGCCGGCGCGCCCGGCGACCTGGTGCAGCAGCTGGAACGTGCGCTCGGCGGCGCGGTAGTCGGGCACGAACAGGCCGGTGTCGGCGGAGACGACGCCGACCAGCGTGACGTCGGGGAAGTCGAGGCCCTTGGCGATCATCTGCGTGCCGATCAGCACGTCGATGTGCTTCTTGCGGAACGCCCCGAGAACGCGCTCGTGCGCGCCGCGCTCGGCCATCGTGTCGGCGTCCATGCGGGCGACGATCGCCTCGGGGAAGCGCTCCTTGACCGCGGCCTCCAGCCGCTCGGTGCCGACGCCGAGCTCGTGCATCGGCGCGTGCTGGCAGGTGGCGCACTTCTCCGGCCGGCGCTTCTCGTGACAGCACCAGTGGCATACGAGCCGGCCCTGGCGCGCGTGCCACGTCATCGACACCGAGCAGTGTTCGCACTTGACCGCCTCGCCGCACGACGGGCACAGCAGCACCGGCGCGAAGCCGCGGCGGTTGAGGAACAGCAGCACCTGGTCGCGCGCCTTGAGCCGCTCCTCCATCATCACCAGCAGCGTGCGGGAGAGCACGACGCCGGCGCGGCGCGCCTCCTTGGGCTCGGCGCGCAGGTCCTGGACGACGATCTTGGGCAGCCGCCCGGCGCCGGCGCGCTGCGGCAGCGTCAGCAGCTCGTAGACGCCGCGCTTGGCCTTGCCGATCGACTCCAGCGTCGGCGTCGCCGAGCCGAGCACGACGACCGCCTTCTCGATCTCGCCGCGCTGGATCGCCATCTCGCGGGCGTGGTAGCGCGGCGTGCTGTCCTGCTTGAACGACGACTCGTGCTCCTCGTCGACGACGATCAGGCCGAGGTCCTGCACCGGCGCGAACAGCGCCGAGCGGGCGCCGACGGCGACCTTGGCCTTGCCCTGCAGGAGCCGCTGCCACTGCCGGCCGCGCTCGGCGTCGGTCAGGCCGCTGTGCAGCACGGCGACGTCGGGGAAGCGCGAGGCGAAGCGGCCGACGGTCTGCGGCGTCAGCGAGATCTCCGGCACCAGCACGATGGCGCTGCGGCCGAGCGCGCGCACCGCCTCGAGGATGCGCAGGTAGACCTCGGTCTTGCCGCTGCCGGTGACGCCGTGCAGCAGGAACGTGCGGTGCGCGCCGGCGCGCACCACGCCGGCGACGGCGTCGACGGCCTTCTGCTGGTGCTCGTTGAGTTGATGGCGGAAGGCCGCCTCCTCGGGGGCCGGCACCAGCTCCTCCAGTTCCTCGGCGAGCATCACCTTGCGCAGCACGCCGTGCTTGCACAGCGTCTGCCACGGGCTGTCGCTGGTGTTGGTGCGACGGCGCAAGTCGAGGATCGGCATCGGCGCGCCGAACTCCAGCACGGTGCGCAGCACGCGCGAGCGCTCCTGGTGCTTGTCCTCCAGTTCGAGCACCGCCTGCGCGGCGAGGTCGCGCGGAGCGGCGAGCTCGACATGCGGCAGCAGACGCTGGCCGCGGCGCTTGGCGACCGACGGCAGCATCGCGTCGAGCGCTTCGCCGAGCGAGCAGCCGTAGGTCGCGGCCATGCGGCGCGCGAGTTCGAGCAGCGGCTGCGGCATCGTCGACTCGTCGTCGAGCACCGACTCGACCGGCTTGACGCGCGCCGGCGGCAGGTCGGTGGTCGCCGCGACGGCGACCACGACGCCGCCGGTGGCGCGGCCGTGGAAGTTGACGCGCACGCGGTTGCCGGGCCGCACGACGACGCCGGCCGGCACGGCGTAGGTGAACTCGCGCCGCAGCGGCAGGTTCAACGCCACCTGCACGTAGGCGGGCGGCGGCGGGTCTGGCTCCGGATCGGTCATCGCGCCGACGCATCGAAGCAGCGACGCCCCCGCGCGCAACCGCGCCGCGGGATTGTCGGTGCAGCCCTCGCCCGCAAGGCCGACCGGCCTACGCTTGTCCGCGTCCATGAAGCGCCTCCTCACCTGCACCGTCCTGTGCGCCGCCGTGCTGCCGGCCCAGGGTTCGCCGCTCCCGAAGAACGCCAAGCCCCTGGCGCCCAAGCCGGCTGCCGCCGCTGCCGCCACGGTCGCCCAGGCCGCCGGTTACGCCTCGCTGGCGGCGCTGCAGCGCGACTTCCAGGAGAAGAAGGTCGCCGCGCTCGACGCCTACGTGCAGGCCAACGCCGGCGCGACCGACGCTGCCGAAGCGCTCGCGGAAGCGACGTCGCTGAGCAAGGCGCTCGGCCGCGCCGCCGACGTGCGCCGCTTCGCCGAGGCCTACCTCGCCAAGCACGCCGAGGGCGAGGCTGCCGGCGCGATGCGGCTGGCGCGCGCCGAATCGCTGCGCGACCTCGGCGACGCGGCCGGGGCCGAGGGCGCGCTGCGCGAGGTCATCGCCAAGTCGGGCGACGACGTCAACGGCCTCGTCGAGGCGACGACGACGCTTGCGGCGATGCTGATCGACGGCGGCAAGAAGGCCGACGCCAAGGCGCTGCTGGCCGAGGTCGGCGAAGCCAACGGCCGCGTCCGCGGGCTCAAGGAGCACTTCGCCAAGATCGCCGAGTCGTACGACGTGGTCGGCACCGAGCCCAAGCCGATCGGCCTGCCCGACACCGACGGCAAGGTGATCGACCTCGCCGCCTACAAGGGCAAGGTCGTGCTGGTCGACTTCTGGGCGACGTGGTGCGGCCCGTGCATCGCCGAACTGCCGAACGTGATCGCCGCCTACGACAAGCACCACGCCCAGGGCTTCGAGATCGTCGGCATCAGCCTCGACGAGGACCGCGCCAAGCTCGACGCCTTCGTGAAGGCCCGCAAGATGACGTGGCGGCAGCACTTCGATGGCAAGGGCTGGCAGAACGAGGCGGCGCAGGCCTGGGGCATCCAGTCGATCCCGGCGACCTTCCTGATCGGCGCCGACGGCACGATCGTCGCCACCGACCTGCGCGGCCAGCAGCTCGACCAGAAGCTCGCCAAGCTGCTGCCGGCGAAGAAGTGAGTCGGGGCGCGCGGCGCCGCGCGCGTGGTCAGGAGTGGATCGCATGGTCGCCGGCGCCGGGGCGGCATGCGCGCCTCGGCGCCGACATAGGGGCCGCGAGCGGCGCCGTGGTTGCATGCGCGGCGCGGAATCCCGGCGCGGCCCGCGAAGTCCCGGCGCGGCCTATTCCTCGCCGAAGCCGGCCGCGACGAGGTCGCCGAGCGCGCGCAGCATGGCGTCGGCGTCGGGGCCCGCGGCTTCGAGCTCCAGCTCGGTGCCGCGCTCGGCCGCCAGCATCATCATGCCCATGATGGACTTGCCGTCGACGCGCTCGTCCTGGTCGACGCGGCCGACCCGCAGGTCGCTGGCGTAGGCGTTCGCCGTCTGCACGAACAGGTGCGAAGGGCGGGCGTGCAGGCCGTGCGCGTTGACCAGCGTCACGCGCAGCCGGCGGGGCTCGCCGTCGGTCACTGCCCCACCTTGGCCGTCATCTCGCGGAGCAGGTCCCGCATCGCGCCGTCGTCCTTGGCGTCGACCAGGAAGCGGCGGAAGTCCGCGTTGCGCGCCAGCGTTGCGATCCAGCGCAGGCAGAGCAGGTGGTTCTCCGGCTCGCTCGCGGGCGAGACCAGCAGGAAGATCAGGTGCACGGGGCGGCCGTCGATGGCCTGCCACTCGATCCCCTTGCGGCAGCGCGCCAGGACGAGCGTGGTCTTGGCGACGTCGTCGCCCTTCACGTGCGGCACGGCGACGGCGTTGCCGAGGCCGGTGCTGCCGATCGCCTCGCGGTCGGCCAGCCGCTTCTGCAGGCCCTTCTGTGCCTTGGCTGGGAAGGCGCCGGCGGCCAGCGCCGCGGCGAGCAGCTCCTTGAGCGCGGCTTCCTTCGTGGTCGCCTGCGGTTCGCCGATCAGGACGGCCGCGTCGATCAACTGCGGGATCATGCCGGCAGTGTCCGGCATCGGCCGCCTCCGCGCAACGGCAGCGTGACGGGCACGCATGGCGGGGCCGGAGCCTGGAAACCCAACGTTGCCCCGGCTCCGCGTGGCCGCGATGGCGGCCACCAGGGGCACTCCCTCAGCCGCGCAGGGTCTTGCGGACGACTTCCTCGTACGTCTCCTCGGCGTCGCCCCCGCGCGCCCGTGCGGCGGCCTTGCCGGCCCGCGCTTCCTTGACGCCCGGGCGCTTGTGGCCCTTGACGATCTCCTTCTGCTTGCGGAGCTGGGCGCCGAGCTTGTCGACCAGCAGGTCGATGGTCGCGCTGAACGACGTGCCGCGGTCCTTGGCGACGACCGGCGCGCCGCGGCGCAGGTGCGCGATCAGCTCGACCTCGGGGTTCTTGTGCGCGTGGTCGGCGACGACCTCGATGCGGACGAGCCGGTCACTGTAGCGCGACAGGCGGGCGAGCTTCTTGACCGCGTGGCCCTGCATGCGCTCGGTGATGTGGTCGTGGCGGCCCTTGAACTCGATCGTGATGGCGTCTTCGGTCATTGCGTTTCCTTGCTTGCCGGCGGGAACGGGGGTTGCGCGCGCCGCCGCGGCGGCAGGCCGCGGCGACGGGGATTGGACCACGTATCGGCGGTCAAAAGCCCCAGAACTTCACCTCGGGCTCCAGTTCGATCCCAGCGTGGGCTCGGACCCGGGCCTGGACGTCGTGCATCAGGGCGATGAACTCGGCGGCGGTGCCGCGACCGTCGTTGATGAAGTAGTTGGCGTGCATCGGGCTGACCTCGATGCCGCCGATGCGACGGGTCTTGCAGCCCGCGGCCTCGATCAGCCGGCCGGCGGCGTCGCCCGGCGGGTTGCGGAACACGCAACCCACGCTGCGCATCGACACCGGCTGGCTGGCGTTGCGCTTCTTCAGCGAGGCCGAGAAGCGCTCGAAGATCGCCTTGGGGTCGTCGGGGACGAGCTCGAACGTCGCCTGCACGACGATCGCGTCGCCGAGCCCGCCGTCGCGGTAGCGCGCGCGGAAGCGGTCGCGGCCGTGCACGACGACGTTGCCGTCGCCGTCGACCAGCGTCAGCGACACGAGG
Organism: Phycisphaerales bacterium; assembly: GCA_020247305.1. GTDB lineage: Bacteria > Planctomycetota > UBA1135 > UBA1135 > UBA2386 > UBA2386. The sequence continues at coordinate 16,757 of JADCJE010000092.1, forward strand.
TGCTCGAAGGTCTCGCCGTCGCGGGTGCCGGCGTTCATCGCCACGGCCCCGCCCAGCAGCGCCGGGATGCCGGTCAGCTTCTCCAGGCCGGCGAGCCCCGCCTCCTTGGCGGCGCGCAGCAGGCTCGGCAGCGTCACGCCCGCGCCGGCGGTGATGCGGTTGCCGTCGCGCTGGACGCGGTTGAGGCTCTGCAGGTGCAGCACCGCGCCGCGCACGCCGTCGTCGGCGATGACGACGTTGCTGCCGCCGCCGAGCACGCGCAGCGGCAGTTCGCGCTCGCGGCAGGCGCGCACCGCCAGGGCGACGTCCTCCTCGCCGAACGGCTCCAGGAACCAGTCGGCGGGCCCGCCGATGCGCAGGTGCATGTACGGCGCGAGGGCGACGCGCTCGCGGACGGCGCCGCGCATCGCTGCAAGGCCAGAACGGAGGTCGCCAGAACGGAGGTCGCCAGAACGGAGGTCGCCAGAACGGAGGTCGCCGGAACGGAGGTCGCCGGAACGGAGGTCGCCGGAACGGAGATCGCCGGAACGGAGATTCATGTCAGATGCCTGCAACGATGCCTCCCAGGGCGCGGTCGATGTCGCCGGCCCCCAACAGCAGCACGATGTCGTCCGGACGATGGCGCGCCAGCGTGAACGCCGGCGCGGCGTCGACGGCGCCGACCGCGTCGGCTTCGCCGCCCTGGCTGCGGATCGCGGCGACGAGGTCGCGCGCGGAGACCGACGCCTTGATGTGCTCGGCCTCGCGGGCGCCGTAGATGTCGACGATGTACGCCGCATCGGCTCCGGTCAGCGCCTCGGCGAACTCCTGCAGCAGGTGCAGCGTGCGCTGGTGCTGGTGCGGCTGGAACACCGCCAGCAGGCGCCGGCCCGGGAACCGCTGGCGCGCGGCGGTGAGCACGGCGCGCAGTTCGGCCGGGTGGTGCGCGTAGTCGTTGACCAGCGTGCCGCCGCGCGGGCCGGCGTGCATCTCGAAGCGCCGGCGCACGCCGCCGAACTCGCCGACGCCGCGGCAGGCGCCTTCGAGGTCGGCGCCGGCGATCCAGCACAGGCCGAGCGCGAACAGCGCGTTGTGCATGTTGTGCCGGCCCGACAGCGCGAGCTGCACGCGCGGGAAGCGGCGGCCCTTGACCATCGGCACGAACGAGAAGCGGCCGAGGTCGTCGCGGACGTCGACGGCGCGCACGTCGCTGTACAGGCCCGAGCCGACGGTGAGGATGCGCACGTCGCTGCGCAGATCGGCGAGCACGCCGCGCGGCACGCCTTCCTCGACCAGCGCCGTGCCGCCCGGGCGCACGCGCGCGAGGTAGCCGGCGAACGCCTCGACCAGATCCGTCGTCGACGGGAAGCAGTCGAAGTGGTCGTGGTCGACGTTGAGGATCGCGGCGCCGAACGGCCGCAGGTTGTGGAAGCTGCGGTTGAACTCGCAGGCCTCGACGACGAACTCCTGGCTGTGGCCCCAGCGGCCGTTGCCGCCGAGTTCGGGCACCTCGCCGCCGATGAGGTGCGACGGGTCGACGCCGGCGCCGCGCAGCGCCGCGACGGTGAGGCCCGTGGTCGTGGTCTTGCCGTGCGTGCCGGCGATCGCCAGCGTGCGCCGGCCTTCGCTCAGGCGGCCAACCGCCTCGGCGTACAGCAGCGACGTGAAGCCGCGGCGCACGCACTCCTGCACCTCGGGATCGGCGAGCGGCACGGCGGCGCTGCGCACGACGTAGCCGTCGGCGCCGGCGATGCGGTCGGGACGGCAGCCGGTCCAGACGTCGAGGCCTTCCTGCGCCAGCCGGTCGAGCACCGCGCCGCCGCCGCCGTCGCTGCCGGTGACGACGCAGCCGCTGCCGGCGAGCAGACGGGCGAGACCGCTCACGCCGGCGCCGGCGACGCCGACGAAGTGGAAGCGGTTGCTGACGAAGGTCGCGCCGAACAGGCCGCTGGTCGCGCCGGGGACGGCGACGGGTTCCGCGCCGAGGACGTCGGTCATTGCCGGCCTCCCATGCCCGCGGCGGCCGATCCGCCGCCGACGCCCGCGGTCACCGCCAGCCCCATGTCGCGCAGGATCGCGCCGGCGGCGTCGGCGGGCAGCAGGCCGCGGGCGGCCTCGCCCATGCGGCGCAGGCGCTCGGGCTCGGCGAACAGGCTGTGCAGCAACTCGGCGAGTCCCTCGGCGGTCAACTGGCTCTCCTCGACGATCCAGGCCGCGCCGGCGCGCGCCAGCACTTCGGCGTTGCGCAGCTGCTGGCGGTCCTTGTGGTGCGGATACGGCACGATCACGGCGGGACGCCCAACCGCGCAGAGTTCGGCGACCGTGCTGCCGCCGCCGCGGCAGACCACGAGGTCGGCGGCGGCGAACAACCGGTCCATGTCGGTCGCGACGGTGCGCACGTCGGCGAGCACGGCACTGCCCGACACGGCGTAGCTCGTGCGCACTTCGCCGTCGCGTTCGAGGCCGGCGAGGTGCACGGCGCGCAGCATGGCGCCAGCGCTGCCGGGCGCTTCGCCGGCGGCGGCGAGGCTGCGTCCGGCGGCCGCGAGCGCCACCGGCACGATGCGGTTGAGCGCCTGCGCGCCCTGGCTGCCGCCGGTCACGAGCACGACGCGGTCCGCGGCGACGAAGCCGAGCTCGGCGCGCGCGGCCTCGCGGTCGACGCAGCCGATGCCCGGGCGCAGTGGCGTGCCGGTGACGAGCGCGCGCGGCGACGCCGCGGCGGCCGAGGGCAGGCCGTGGTAGATGCGCTTGGCCAACGGCGCGAGCAAGCGGTTGGCGCGGCCGGTGACGGCGTTCTGCTCCAGCAGGTACACGGGCATGCCGAGGCTCTTCGCCGCCAGCGCGACCGGCACCGACGGGCGGCCGCCGGTGCTGACGACGCAGTCGACCCGCTGGTCGCGCAGGATGCGGCGGGCGGCGGCGGTGGCGCGCAGCACCCACAGCGGCAGCGCGAGCCGCGAACGGCTGGCCGCCGGCAACTCGACGCCGCGGACGTCGGGCAGCTGGCGGCGCAGCAGTTCGCGCTCGACCTCGCGGCCCTCGGTGACCATGACCGGTTCGTGGCCCGACGCCTGCATGGCGCGGGCGAGGACCATCGCCGGCATCAGGTGGCCGCCGGTGCCGCCGCTGACGAGGCAGACGCGCTGCACCATGGGGTCACTTCTTCGGCAGCTTGATGGTCATCCCCGGCCGCAGCTTCTCCGGCGACACGCCGGGGTTGGCGGCGATGAGGTCGGCGGTGCGCTTGCGGCTGCCGAGCTGGTTCAGGGCGATGCGCTCGTAGTTGTCGCCCTTGGCCACGACGTAGGTGCGCGTGCCGTCGGCGGGGAGCGGCAGCGGCGCATCGAGCTTCTTCTTGGGCTCGGCGGCGGCGGCGGCCGTCGGCAGCTTCAGCTCCTGGCCCTTGCGCAGCTTCGACGGCTGCACCGCAGGGTTGAGCCGCTGCAGCTCGGGCCAGCGCGACTCCTTGCCGAGCTTCGCCTTGGCGATCGAGCCGAAGGTGTCGCCGTCCTGCACGACGTAGACGGCGGGCACGGCCAGCGGCGCTGGCGCGGGCGACGGCGCATCGAAGACGCTGTCGACGATGGCGGCGCCGTTGGCGCGGTTCGCCGCGCTGCCCGTGCTGTCGACGGCGAGCCCGCGCGACGCCGCCGACGCGGTGTTCGGCGTCTGCAGGATGTCGAGGACTTCAGCCGCCACGCTGGCGAGCGCGGGCTGCGTTTCGGGCGCCGGCGCGCTGCGGTCGGCGCGGATCGGCTGCGCGATCGGCGTCGGACGCGCCGGCGCGACCTCGTCGCCGCCCCAGATGGTGACGCCGAGGATCAGGAAGATCACGAGACACAGAACGTAGAGGCCGTATTTCTCGAGCTGGCCCATCACACCCTCCCAGACTTTTGGTAACGCGAGTTGGAGATCGAAACCGGACGCCGGCCCGAAGCCGTCGTCATGCCGCCGCCTGCTCTGCCGTGACGAACGTGCCGGAGCGATCGCTCCGGACGGCGTTGCCGATCAAGCCGACTGCCCCGAGGCAGAACATCAGGCTCGTGCCGCCCGTGCTGACGAACGGGAGGTCGATGCCCTTCGCTGGAACCCACCCGCTGACCACGAGCAGGTTCGCAGCGGCTTGCATGCAGATCATCACACTGTACCCGCAGACCACGTAGCGAAGGAATGGGTCCTTCGTCGTGACGCACATGCGGTAGCAGACCCAGCCGAAGGTGGCGAAGGCGGCGAGCACGAACAGCGAGCCGCAGAAGCCGAGTTCCTCGGCGATGATGGCGAAGACGAAGTCGTTGTGCGCCTCGGGCACGTAGTTCATCTTCATCCAGCCCTGGCCGAGGCCGCGGCCGAACAGGCCGCCCGAGCCGACCGCGATCAGGCCGAGGCTGACCTGGCCGTTGATCTTGGGTTCGAAGAGCTCGTTGACGCGGTCGCGCACGTAGTCGTGCTGCATGGCCGAGTAGGTCAGCAGGGCCAACCCCGCGACGCCGACCGGCATGAAGAACAGTAAGCGCACGCCGGCGACCAGCGCCAACACCGCGGCCAGGGACAGCACGATCAGGGCGTTGCCGTTGTCGGGCTGCGCCAGCAGCGCCCCCGCCACCGCGAGCGCACAGCCCATCGCCGGCAGGAAGCCGCCGCGGAAGCTGCGCACGGCGTCCCCCGAGCGCGCCAGCAGCCACGCCATCGACAACACCAGGAAGAAGCGCGCCGGCTCGACCGGCTGCACCGTCTGGCCGCCGAACTCGATCCAGCGGTAGGCGCCGTTGACCTTGAGCCCGAGCAACCGCGGCAGCATGCAGGCCACCGTGAAGACCGCGAGGCCGGGCAGCGCCCAGCGCCGCACGGTCGCCATCGGCACGATCGAGGCGAACAGGAACATCAGCAGGCCGGCGAGCAGCTTGATGCCCTGGCTGCGCATCACCCCCATCGGCCCGGCCTGGCCGGCCTGCGCGCCGCGGATCGAGACGGCCATGACGAGCCCGAGGCAGCACAGCGCCACGACGACCAGCATCAGCAGGTCGAGCTCGCGGATGTGGCCGCTGGCGGCGCGGTCGCGGCGGGACAGGGGCAGGGCGGTCATTCAGCGCACCTTGAACAGGGCGAGGCTGCAGAGGGCGAGCAGCGCCGAGACGACCCACGCGCGCACGACGACGCGGGTCTCGGGCATGCCGCCGAACTGGAAGTGATGGTGCAGCGGCGCGCAGCGGAAGATGCGCTTGCCGCGCAGCCGGAACGACGCCACCTGCAGGATGACGGACAGCGCCTCGGCGACGAACACGCCGCCGACGACCAGCAGCACGACCTCGGTGCGGCTGACGAGCGCGGCGTAGCCGAGCGCGCCGCCGAGCCCGAGGCTGCCGACGTCGCCCATGAACACCAGCGCGGGCGCGGCGTTGAACCAGAGGAAGCCGAGCGCGCCGCCGAGCAGGGCAGCCATCAGCACGGTCATCTCGCTGGCGCCGGCGACGTGCGGCACGAGCAGGTACTGCGACCAGTCGACGCGGCCGACGGCGTAGGTGATCACCGCGTAAGCGATCGACGCCGAGGCGATGCAGCCGGTGGCGAGGCCGTCGAGGCCGTCGGTCAGGTTGACCGCGTTGGCCGCGCCGGTCAGCACCAGCACGGCGAGCACCAGGAACGGCACGCCGAGCGCCCACGACAGGTCGACGGCGAAGTCCTTCACGAACGGCACGTAGAGGTGCGGGCCGCCGATCTCGGCCTGCAGGCCGGCGGGGCCGACGAGCCACGCCGCCACCAGCACCGCGATGGCCGTCAGCGCGCCCTGCTTCTGGCGCTTGCTGATGCCGCGCTTCTTGGTGTCGTGCAGCTTGACCCAGTCGTCCCAGAAACCGACCGCGGCGAAGCCGCCGATCAGCACGAGGCCCGGCAGCGAGAAGCGGTTCGGCCCGTCGAAGCGCAGCCACAGCGCCGCCGCCGCGAGGACCGCGCCGATGATGAACACGCCGCCCATCGTCGGCGTGCCGCGCTTGTGCTGGTGCAGGTCGTCCAGCGTCTTCGAACCGGTGCCGTCGACGCGCTCGCCGATGCCCTGGCGGCGCAGCCAGCCGATGACGCGCGGCCCGCACAGGATGGCGAGCAGGAAGGCAGTCACGGCGGCGCCGGCGGCGCGGACCGAGACGTAGCCGAACAACCGCGCGGCGTCCTCGGGAAACAGCCAACCGGCGAGCCAGTGGATCATGCGGGCGAAGCCTCCCCCGCCGCCGGCTGGCCGCCGAGGTCGGCGACGAGACGGTCGACGAGGCGGTCGAGTCGGACGCCGTTCGACGCCTTGCACAGCACGCGGTCGCCCGGGCGGACGACGCCGCGGAGCAGCGCCAGCGCCGCATCCTGGTCGGGCACGCGGTGCACGCCGGCCGCCGGCATGCCGCCGGCGAGCGCGCCGTCGGCGATCGGCGCCGCGCCGTCGCCGAGCACGACGAGCAAGTCCTGCCGCGTGCGCGCGACTTCGGCGCCGACCTGGCGATGCAGCGCCGGGCCGTCGTCGCCGAGTTCGCGCATCTCGCCGAACACGACGATGCGGCGGCCGCCCGGCGCGAGGCCGGCGAGCGCCTGCAGCGCCGCGGCGGCGGACTGCGGGTTCATGTTGTAGGTGTCGTCGAACACCGTGACGCCACCGGCGACCTTGGGCTCCAGCCGGCGCGAAGCCGGCGGCGCGCTGGCGAGCGCCGCCAGGATCACTTCCTCGGCGACGCCGAGCCGGCTCGCCGCGGCGATGACCGCCAGGGCGTTGTAGACGCTGTGCGTGCCGGTGCGCGCGAGCGTCACCGGGCGCTTGCCCTGCAGCAGGAAGGTCGTGCCGAGCGCGTGGAAGCGCACGTCGGTCGCGAACCAGTCGGCCGGGCCGCCCGCGGACGCGCCGCCGACGCGGAAGAACTGCACCTCGGCCTTCGTCGCCGCCGCCATGGCGCGGCAGTTGGGGTCGTCGCCGTTGAGGATGCACAGGCCGTCGTCGGGCAGGCCGGCCGGCAGCGCGGACTTCTCCTTGGCGACGCCGGCGATCGAACCGAGGCCCTGCAGGTGCGCCGCGGCGACGCAGGTGACGATGGCGATGTCGGGGCGCACGACGGCGGTCAGCTGCGCGATCTCGCCCGGCGCGTTGGTGCCGATCTCGACCACCGCGGCGCGGGTGTCGGGCTGGATGGCGAACAGCGTCAGCGGCACGCCGACCTGGTTGTTGTACGAACCGGGCGAGCGCACCGTCGGCATCGCCGCAGCGAGCACCGCGCCGAGCCACTCCTTGGTCGACGTCTTGCCGCACGAGCCGGTGACGCCGACGACCTTTGCGCGCATGCGACGGCGGTGCTCGGCGGCGAGGTCGAGCAGCGCCTTGCCGGTGTCGGCGACGCGGACGACGAACGGCGCGCAGCCGGGCACGACGCGATCGAGCGCCGGCAGGTCGGCCGCCGGCCGGTCGACGACGAGGCCGACCGCGCCCTGGCGGACGGCTTCGGCGAGGTGATCGTGGGCGTCGTGGCGCTGGCCGCGCAGCGCGACGAACAGGCGGCCGCCGCAGTCGCGGCGCGAGTCCAATTCGACGCCGCCGGCGGCCGGACCGCGGGCGACGATCTCGCCGCCGGTGGCCTTGGCGACGGCGGCCGGGGTCATCCACGCGGCGCGCGCCGCGCTCGCGCGGCCCGTCGCGGGCGCGGCCTTGGCGAGGCGGTTCACCGGGGCAACCATCCTGCCTCCCTCGCCGCCAGCGCGCGGGCGGCCTCCAGCCGGTCGTCGAACGGCACGACGCTGTCCTTGAAGACCTGGTAGGTCTCGTGGCCCTTGCCCGCGATCAACACCGTGTCGCCGGCGGCGGCGCGGCCGATGGCGGCGCGGATCGCCTCCGAGCGGTCGACGATGCGGCGGACCTCGACGGCGGCGCCGGCGAAGCCCTTCTCGACCTCGTCGAGGATCGCCTCGGGGTCTTCGCTGCGCGGGTTGTCGCTGGTGAGGTAGGCGCAGGCGGCGTGGCGCGCGACCGCCACGGCCATCGGCGCGCGCTTGCCGCGGTCGCGGTCGCCGCCGCAGCCGAAGACGACGTGCAGCTTGCCCTCGGCCAGTTCGGCGAGCGTGGCGCAGACCTTATCCAGCGCGTCGGGCGTGTGCGCGTAGTCGACGAACGTGCGGACCTTGCCGCCGAGGCCGACGGGGGCCTCGACCAGTTCGAGGCGGCCGGGCACCGCGCGCGCGTCCTCCAGCGCCGACGCCACGGTCAGCTCGCTGGCGCCGAGCGACAGCGCCGCGGCTGCGGCCGCGAGCGCGTTGTGCACGTTGTGCAGGCCGACGAGGCGCAAGAACATCTCGACGCCGCCGTTCTGCATGACGAGCGTGAAGCGCGTGCCGTCCGGGCCCAGCTGCAGGTTCTCAGCGCGGATGTCGGCCTCGGGCGAGAGCCCGAACCAGACGATGCGCACGCCCGCGGGCACGGCCTCGGCCATCAGAGCCGACGCCGGGTCGTCGCGGTTGAGCACGGCGGTCGAGCCCGGCGCGAGGCCCTCGAACAGGCGGGCCTTGGCGGCGCCGTACGCGGCCATCGTGCCGTGGTAGTCGAGGTGGTCCTGCGTCAGGTTGGTGAACACCGCCGTCGCGAAGCGCACGCCGCGCACGCGCTCCTGGTCGAGGCTGTGGCTGCTGACCTCCATCACACACGCGCTGGCGTAGCGGTCGGCCATCTCGCGCAGGTAACCCTGCAGCCGCACCGGGTCGGGCGTGGTGTTGCTCGCCGGGATGCGGCGGCCGCCGAACTCGTAGGCGATCGTGCCGAGCAGCCCGCACTGCCGGCGATCGGCCTGCAGACAGGCGCGGATCAGGTGCGCCGTCGTCGTCTTGCCGTTGGTGCCGGTCACGCCGACGACCGAGACCGCGCGCGACGGATCGCGGTAGTAGTAGCGCGCCGCGTCGGCGAGCGCCTGGCGCGCGCTCGGCACGACGAGCACCGGCACCGGCAGCGCCAGCGGCTCCTCGGCGACGACCGCGACCGCGCCCTTGGCGACGGCCTGCTGCGCGTACAGCGAACCGTCGTTCTTGGCGCCGCGGATGGCGAAGAACAGGTTGCCGGCGCGCGCTTCCTTGGAATCGAAGCAGAGTCCGTCCACGGCGAGATCACGCCACCGCAGCACCTCGCGGGGCTGCAGGCAGTCGCGGATCTCGCGCAAACGCACGTAGCCGTGTCCGGACGGCAGTCCGGATGGATAGGCCAACTCAGTCATCTACCGCCCCGACCTGTTGCTCTCTGGAGCCGCATTGCTCCAGCCTGTGTCGCCAGGAGAACCAGATGCATCCCGAACCTGACCGCTCGGTACGTCCTGCGATTCCTGGCGCAGCAGCCGCCGCTCCTCCAGTTGCTGGCACTGGAGCAGGAGGCGAACCGCCGGCGGAGCAGCATAGCTGCCGCCATAGAACCGCGCACTATCGTCCTTCTGCAGCACGCACACCGCGAGCCAGCGCGGCGCGTCCGCCGGCAGGAAGCCGACGAAGCTCGCGTTGCGCACGCTGACCGAGCCGCGCCCGGGGATGCCGATCGTGCTCGCCGCCGTGCCGGTCTTGCCGCCGACGACGCCGTGCAGATCGATCCCCAACTCCTTCAACATGCGGCCGTGCAGGTACACGCCGGTCGCGTGCGGGTCGGCGCTGACGACGTCCGCCATCGCCGCGCGCACGGCGTCGACCACCTCGGCGCGGAACGCACGCCCGCTCGGCGCCGCCGGCGCCGGCTGCCAGGCGCCGCCGACCTCGGCGCCGCGCACGAGGCGCAGCTCGGCGTCGCGGCCGCGGAACAGCCGCAGGTACGCGCGCGCCAGCTGCATGGTGTTGACCTGCAGCTCGTAGCCGAAGCTGAACGAGATCGCGCTGTTGGCCTTGAACGAGCGCAGCGGGATGTCGCGCGCGAACGAGCGCTTGTTGGCGCCGCCGACGCTGTGCGGGAGCGACCAGCCGAGCTTGCGGCCGAAGCCGAAGCAGGCCATGTAGTCCTCCCACTCCTCGCGCTCCAGCATAAGGCCGACGTAGGCGGCGCCGATGTTCGAGCTGTTGACGACGATGCCGTGCGCGTCGAGCACGTGGCAGTCGTGGTCGTCGCGGACCGGCTTGCGCCGACCGAGGCCGGCGATGCGCTCGCGGTAGTCGGCGCTGCCCGGGGCGCAGTCGAACTCGGCGCTCCAGTCGAGCTTGCCCGCCTCGTTGGCGTAGGCGAGCACCAGCGGCTTCACCACCGAGCCCGGCTCGTAGAGGGCCTGCGCGGGCGTGAACTGCGCCGTCGCCGGGTTCTTGGCGTCGCGGTGCCACGAGGCCGCGGCCAGCACGTCGCCCGTCGCGATCTCGACGAGCACCATCGCGCCCCACTTCGGGATCGTGACCTTGCCCTCGCGCGCGCCCGCCTCGGCCTGCGCCGCGAGTTCCTTCACCGCCACGCGCTGCAGGTCGAGGTCGATCGTCGAGTGCAGCACCGTCGGCATCGGCGCGTCGCCGAGCGGCGCCAGGAAGTACGGGTTGCGGCGGCCGTCGGCGAGGAACGGCCGGCTCGTGCTCGGCGCGGGCTGCAGGTCCGACAGCGTCTCCAGGCCCGACACGCCGCGCGTCTCCAGCGCGGCGCTGGCGCCGGCGCCGACCCAGCGCGACTCGGTGTGGCCGACGAGGCCGTACGTCAGGTCGCGCTCGGGGTAGGCGCGGTCGAACGCGCGCAGGAAGTGCAGCGCGACGGTCTGCATCCACTTCTCCTCGCCGAGCCGGCGCAGCGCCTCGACCACCGGCAGCGAGTCGACGCGGCTGGCGACGAGGACGTCGGCCCGCATCGGGTGATTGTCGGCGATCCTGCCCGCCGCCGGCAGTTCCCCGGTGCGCAGTTCGCGGTGCAGCGTCGCGGCGAGCCGCGCGCAGTGCCGCCGCCGGGCGTCGCCGCGGTCGGCTAGCTCGGGGTCGGCGACGAGCGCCATCGACAGGGCGTCGATCAGGCGCGCCAGCCAGGCGCGGTAGGCGATGGCGTCGACGCGCAGTGCGGCGGGGACCGCGATCGCCGCCCGCACCTCGTACGACTCGCAGTCGACGGCGAGCAGGCTGCCGCGGCGATCGACGATCGTGCCGCGCGGCGCCGGCACGCGCTCGCTGCGCTGGCCCTGCGCGTCCGCCGTCGAGGCGTCGAGCGGCAGCGGCGCGCGGCCCTTGCGCGCGATCTTGCCCGCCTGCGCCACCTGGACGTAGGCGAGCCAGCCGAGGAGGAACACGGCGGCGAGGCCGAAGCCGCTGAACAACAAGCGAAGGCGCGTCACCTCTTCCCTGGTCACGCCGAGTGCGGTCATCGTGCGCGCGCCTCCTGACGCTGCAGCTCGACGCGCAGGTGCGCGCGATGCGCCTGCGCCAGCCGCTCCGGCGAGGCCTCGGCGAGCTTCTCGATGTTCAGACGCTTGAGCTCGACGACGCGATCCCACACGGCGCGGTACTCGATCTCGATGCTCCGGCGGGTGCGCGCGTTCTCGGCGCGCAGCGCCGCCGTGCCGATCGCGAGACCCACGGCCAAGGCGAACATCAGTCCGGCAAGCAACCATCTCATGCAGCGTCCTCCTGCCGGATGCCGCAGCGCAGCTTGGCGCTGCGGGCACGCGGGTTCTCGGCGATCTCGTCGGGCATGCCGACGACCGGCTTCCTGGTCACCACCTCGAAGTGCTCGCGCAGGTAGTGCTTGACGATCCGGTCCTCGAGCGAATGGAAGGTGATCACGCACAGGCGACCGCCCGGGCGCAGGCAGGCGCGCGCGGCGTCGAGGCCGCGGCGCAGCTCGCCGAGCTCGTCGTTGACGTGCATGCGGATCGCCTGAAACGTCCGCGTCGCCGGGTGGATGCGGCCGTGCCGCGCCGCCGGCGGCAGCGCCGCGCGCACGATCTCGGCCAGCTGGCCGGTGCGCGCGATCGGCGCGCGGCGGCGCGCGTCGCAGATGGCGCGGGCGATGCGGCGGCTGTGGCGCTCCTCGCCGAGCTGGAAGATCACGTCCGCCAGCTCGCGCTCGCCGACGACGGCGAGCCAGTCGGCCGCCGAGTCCGGCGCCGACTTGTCCATCCGCATGTCCAAAGGCCCATCGGCCATGAACGAGAACCCACGATCCGGACGGTCGAGTTGCAGTGAGCTCACCCCCAGATCGAGCAGAACACGATCGCAGCGCGACTGACCGATCGACGCCAACGCTTCGTGCATCCGGGAATGCGCACAGTGGTGCAGCGAGATCCTGGGCCCGGCGCCGGCAGCCGTGGCCTCCGCCAAGGCCGCCCGCGCGGGTCCCAGGATCTCACTGTCGCGGTCCAGCCCTACCAGGATCCCGGTCGGACCGATGTGCGGCACGATCGCCCGAGCGTGCCCACCGGCCCCGACCGTGCCATCGACGACGACCAGACCTTCGCGCAGCGCCAGGAGGTCGACGACCTCCCGCAGCAGCACCGGGCGATGGAGGGGTTGACCGTTCCCCCGCCGCCCGTCACCGCTAACCTCCGTGCTCGGTTCGTCCACGTGCCACTTCCCTTGACCACCCGACAGCAGCAACCGGACACACGCCCCTACGCAGGGCGCGCCAGCACGAATGCGCGACGTTCAGGTCCTGTCCACGCCCGCAGACGGCTTGTCAGGACTGACCAGACTGGCAAAGAGCGACTCTTCGTCGGTGGTCGCCTCGGCCAGGGCGGTCTCGAGGTTGGCCGGCGCCCAGATCTCCGTGACCCGGCCGGTGCCTACGAGAACCACTGCCTGGCTCGCTGCGAGCCCCGCGTACTTGAGCAACGGCTCCGGGATGCGAATGCGCCGGTTGCCGTCAGGCTCGACTTCCACGGAGTGCCCCAGGAACCGTCGGCACAGGGCGCGGTGGGCTCGGCTGCCCGGCACCGCCCCGCCAATGCGCTGAACGAGTTCTTGGAATCCCTTGGCGTCGTGCAGGAGGAGGCAGCGATCCAGCCCAGCCGTCAGATGGAACTTCCACTCGACCTTCGCGACCGCATCCAGGACGCGGCCGGGCAGCACGAGCCGACCCTTGTCGTCCAGGGTGTGTTCGGAGCTGCCGTAGTAGTTGACCATCTCGCTGCGGCGTGGGGTGCTGCACCCCCCATGTCGTCCCACACCGTATCCCCGCTAAACCACGTGTCAACCAAGTTCTGCCCCGCTGGAACCACGCAGAACCACAAAGTAGGCTGATTCCTCGCATCCGACCACAGGTACTTGGGCCTCCCCGCCACCCGGCCCCCGAGTCCGTGTGGCCCCCGTTTGCACCCCGCTGCCGCAGAATTTTTTCGCGACCGCGCCAACCACCCCGACCCACCGCCGCCGACCATGCCCTTGCCCCGCCTCCTCCTCTGGCTGCTCCCCTGCTTCGCCGCCTGCTCGGGCAACGAGATCGTCGGCCTGCACCTGCGCCTGCAGCCGGACGGTTCCGCCGACCTCACCGCCCGCGCGCTGGTGGCGTCGCCGACGCCGAGCCCCGCCGAAGTCACCGGCAAGGGCGTCAACTGGGGCCTGCGCGCCGCGCTCGTGCACTCGCAGGGCGCGGTGGCCAAGCTCGCCGACCTGCGCTTTGGCGACGACGCGCTGCAGTTCACGCCGCGCATGGACGCCAACAAGCTGACCGTGCGCATCGAGCGCAGCGCCACCGCCGGCTGGGTCACCGCGCTCGCCCCGGACAAGCGCACGCGCGAACAACTGGCCCCCGTCGTCGACCCGAGCCGCAAGGTCACCGAGGTCGGTGACGCGCTGCGCATCGAGATCGAACTGCCCGCCGCCGCCGTCGGCAGCAGCGTGCTGCCGAGCGCGCGCGGCGTCGAGGTCGGCCGCGACGGCCGCCGCGCCTGGCTGAGCATCCCGGTGGCGACGGCGCGCGAGCCGGGTGAAGCGCTGACCTGGGACGTGACCTGGAACTGAGCCCCCGCGGCGACGACGCGCTGCGGGTTCGAGCCTGCCGCTGGCAGACGCTTTCGCAGCCACGCGCCAGCGCCGCTCAGGGCGCTGGCTGGCCCGCCTCGGACGGCCCGGCGGGCGGCGGCGTGTTGCCCTCGCCGATCGCCGCCATGAGCTCTTCCTTCAGCGCGCCGAGGTCGCTGAGGTCGATCGCCGGGGCGAACAGCGCGATCGGCGCTGCTTCCTTGTTCTTGGGATCGCCGAGCACGAGGTCGGCGCGCTCCTGTTCGGCGTTGCGCGGCGGCACCATGCGCAGCACGCGCTTGCGCAGCAGCAGCAGCGCGCAGAAGTAGCGCAGGGCGCGGGCGCGGTCGTCCGCCACGTCGGCGAGGCGATCGAACAGCGCGCGCAGCGAGTTGAGGTCGAGCGTCGGCTCCTTGCTGCCCGACGGCTTGCGCAGCGCGCGCCAGAAGATCGGCGGCTCGCCCGCCGGGCAGCGGCGCTCGTGGTCCTGGAAGCAGGCGTCGCACATGTCGGTGCGCACGCACGCCGGCCACTGCAGCACCGCGTAGTAGGACCGGCTCGTCGGCAGCGGGCAACCCGGGCGCAAACAGGCGGCGCGGTCGCGTTGGATCTTCCAGTCTTCGGCCATGGCAGGATGCGGAGGTTGGCAGGTCAGCGGGGCGCGTCGGCGGCCTTCGCCGCGGGCTTGGCGGCGGCGCGGGCGTCGACGCCCGCGGCCCACTGCCGCCACTGCTCGGCGGGCCGCGCGGCGCGCACGCCGGCCATCGTGCAGAGCGCGCGCTGGGCGGCGCGGGCGCTGGCGCGGTCGCCGTCGCGCTCGCAGCGCTCCAGATGGTCGACCAGCGCGTTGGCGACCGCCGTGGTCGGGAACGCGACCAGCGTCTCGGCTGCCACGCGGCGCACGTAGGGATCGTCGTCGACGCGCAGGCGCTCGCTCAGGAAGGCCTGCGCCGGCGCGCCGGCGGTGCGCAGGCTGCGCAGCGCGTCGGCCCGCACGGTGAAGTCCGGCTCGCGCGCCATCGCGGTGAGCGCGGCGAACACCTCGTCGTCGACGCCAAGGCGGCCGAGCGCGCGCGCGGCGGCGCGGCGCTGCTTCTCCGGCGCGCCGCGCAGCAGCGCCAGCAACGCCGGGCGCGCCGGCTCGCCGATCTCGCCGAGCAGCTCGATGCCGAGTTCGCGCGGCTGCGGCTGTTCGTGGTGCAGCAGATCGCCGACGAGGACCGGCACGGCGGCCGCGCCGAGCGCGCGCAGTTCGGCGATCGCGCGCGCGACCACCGGGTCCTCGATGCCGGCGGCGGCGCGCAGCAGCTCGTCGTCCTCGCCGAGCGGCCGGCCCTCGCGGGCGGTGAACACGTCGCGCACGAACATGCGCGCGAGCCACGCCGCGGCCACCGGATCGCGCGCGATGGCATCGCGCTGGGCCGGGTAGTCCGCCGCGCCGGCGCGGTAGGCCGCCTCGGCCGCCTTGAGCTTCGCCGTCTGCTCGGCCGTCGGCGTGCCCGGCTCGTAGCGCGCGGGCGCGGTGGCGCACGCGGCCAACGCGAGGGCGAACACGGCGGGGCGGACCCGCTTCATGGCAGCGGTCGGATGCATCCTCTAACCTCTAACAGGATGCCCGCCCCCGCAACAGAGGCGCGCGCCGCGGTCGCCATCCGCAGCGAGCGCGAGCCGCGGCGTTTCCTCGACCTGCAGCGCCGCTTCTACGAAGGCGACCCGGACTACGTGCCGCCGGTGACGTTCGCCGAGGCATGGCAGCTCGATCCGCGCAAGAACCCGTTCTTCGCCCACGCCGAGGTCGGCTTCTTCTCGGCGTGGCGCGGCGCCGACTGCGTCGGCCGCGTCAGCGTGTGCCGCGACCGGCTGCACGACGAGTTCCACGGCGACCGCGTCGGCTTCTTCGGCCACTTCGAGGCCGCCGACGCGGCGACGGCGCAGGCGCTGGTCGAGCACGCCGCGACGTGGTGCCGCGAGCGCGGCGCGACGGAGCTGCGCGGGCCGGTCGACCTGTCGACCAACAACCGCTGCGGCCTGCGCATCGACGACGGCGGCGGCCCGCCCGTGATGATGATGCCGCACAACCCGCCGCAGTACGGCGACTGGCTGGCGGCCGCCGGCCTGGAGAAGGCCAAGGACCTCGTGGCGCTGTGGGGCACCAGCGGCAACCTCGACCGCAAGCGCATCGGCCGCATCGCAGATCACCTGCAGCGCCGCTCGCAGATCACGCTGCGCAACGTCGACATGGCCCGCTTCGACGCCGAGTGCGACGTGCTGTGGGACCTCTACGAGCGCATCTGGGAGCGCAACTGGGGCTTCGTGCCGATGCCGCGCGACGAGTTCCTGGCGCAGGCCAAGGACCTGAAGAAGATCGCCCACCCGTCGCTGCTGCACATCGCCGAGGCGGCCGGCAAGCCGGTGGCCTTCGCGCTCGCGGTGCCGGACACCAACGTCGCGGCCAAGGCCTGCGGCGGCCGGCTGTTCCCGTTCGGCTGGTGGAAGTTCCTGCAGGCGCTGAAACGCACGCACACGATCCGGGTGCTCACGCTCGGCGTGATTCCCGAGTTCCGCCGCACCGGCGTCGACATGCTGCTGATGCACCGCGTCACCACGCACGGCGAGGCGGCGGGCTTCAACGCGTGCGAGGCCAGTTGGATCCTCGAGGACAACCGCGACATGATCGGGCCGCTGGAGACGATGGGCTTCAAGACCTATCGCCGCTACCGCATCTACCGCCGAACGCTCGCCTGATGGACATCAAGCTGAACCGCGGCATGCCCGGCATGCCCCCCATTCCCACGCAACTGCCGACCCTGCTGCTGCTGCTCGGCGCCGCTTCGATCGGCTTCGGCCTGCTGCTGCTGTGGAACGAGTGGCTGCTGCGCTGGCTCGTCGCCGGGGTGTTCCTGGTGATCGGCGCCGTGCTGGCGCTGACCGGGCTGCGCGCCAAGAAGATGCTCGGCTGAAGCGCGCGCCGGCGTCAGGGCCCGGGCACGGGCAGCGGCGTCTCGCGCAGCCACGTCACCGCATCGGCGAGCTCCTTGCCGAAGTCCTTGGCGTCGAGCCATAGCCACGTCGCGGTCGAGCGCGCCGGCCCGCCGGCGACCGGCACCTTCTGGCCGGTGTCGGCGAGCGTGGCGACGCCGTCGGCGAGCTCGCCGCGGACGCGCACTTCGAGGCCGCCGAGGCCCATGTTGTTCTCGATCACGCCGCGCGCGATGGCGCGGAGGTCGAGCGGCAGCGGCCGCTCGATGCGGACGCGGCAGATCTGGCGATCGAGGTCGATCTGGGGGGTGGAGCCGAACCGGCTCTCGAAGAACTGCTGGAGGCCCAGCAGTTCCTCGTTTCAAGTTCAACCCTGCAGCTGGATCTCGACGAACGCGAAGTCCGTCGGGGCCGGTTGGACCTCGACGCCGGGCGGCAGGCAGGCGGCGAGCGCCAGGGCCGCGAGGAACGCGGACAGCAGAGTTGGCTTCATGGGCAAGTCGATGGCGACGGTCAGAAACGATAGCCGATGGCGAACTGCAGCGACCAGCTGTCGTCGAGCTGGCCGTTGCCCGGCGTGAGGTCGCCGTTGGCGTCGCGCCAGACGACGCACTCGCCAGTGAGCTGGAAGTCGAGCGACGGCCGCGGCCGGAACGCCCACGTGCCGCCGACGGCGAGGCGCTCGGTGCCGGTGCCGGCGAGCACGGCGCCGTCCTGGCGATCGCGCGCCTCGTCGTACCAGTGCGCGAACACATCGAGGCGCATGAACGGCCCGGGGTAGGGCTCCAGCCAGAACCGGTTGCCGACCGCGACCTCGGCGAACCACGACGAGCCGAGGCGGTCGCCGTCGTCGTCGGTGTCGTTGCGCAGCTGCCGCAGGATCGCGGCGTTGAAGCGCCACCGGCCGGGCTCGGGCGTGATGGCGACGCCGATCGCCGGATCGAGGCCGCCGCTGCCGGGCTGCCGCTCGGGCGTCAGCTCGACGCCGCGCGCCGACTCGTCGTTGGCGCCGGTCGGCAGCGACAGCGAGGTGATCAGCGCGGTGTTGATCGCCACGCGGGGCGCGTCCCAGCGGTGGAAGCGCCACTTCGCCAGCAGCTCGACGTCGCCGAGCCCCTCGGTGCGGGAGTCGCCGTCGTTCGAGACGTAGTCGTCGTTGACGTAGGGGACGGCGAAGCCGATCTGCAGGTCGTGCCGCAGGCCGTACTGCACGCCGGTCGTCGTGGTCACGCGCGTGCGGTGCTGCGCGTCCGGGTCGTCGACGCGGCGGTTGCCCGCCCACAGCGACTCCTCGCGGTCGATGTCGATGCTGGTGCTGACCAGCCACCCGCCGCGGTACAACGTCTCGCCGTCGACGACGTCGAGGACCTGGTTCTGCGCCGGCAGGACACCGGCGGCGACGGGGACGAGCGCGAGCCAACGGCGCGGCATGTCGCCAAGGTAGCGCGCCCGCGGTGCGCCGGCGAGCGGCCGTTCGCCGCTCACTCGACGACGGCGACCTGCTCGCGCGGCGCGAAGCCGACGCGGTCGCCGGCGCGCACGCGCACGTAGCTGCCGCCATCGCCGCCGAGCAGGTCGACGCGCACGCCCGCGCGCACCGTCGCCACCGGCTCGAGGCCGGCGCGCGGCTCGGAGACGAGCGCGAGCTGCTGCAGCGCGATCGCCGCCGGCGGCCGGCCCGGCGCGACGACCAGCGCATCGAGCGCGAGCCAGACGCCGGGACCGGCGGCCAGCAGCGCGAGCCAGCGCAGGCCGACGCGGCGCCAGCCGAAGGCGCAGCAGCCGGCGGCGAGTGCCAGCAGCAGGGCGGCGACGAGCACCTGCTCCCCCGCCGTCAGCCGCGCGCGCAGCGCCGCGACTTGCGCGATCAGGCCCTCGTCGCCGGCGTCGAGTTGCAGGCGCGCGGCGACGAGGTTGGCGTTGGCGCGCAACTCGGCGTCGCGCGGCAGCGCCCGCAGCGCCGACTCGTACGCCCACAGCGCCCGCGGCAGGTCGCCGAGCCGATACCAGCAGTTGCCCTGCGCGCGCAACAACCGCCGGTCGCCGGTCGCGGCGTAGCGTTCGCCGAACGCGGCGGCGGCGGCGCGGAAGTCGCCGGCGCGATAGAGCGCCACCGGGTCGCCGGCGGCGGGCGGCGCGTCGGCCTTCTGCTGCGCGCCGAGCCCCCCCGCCAGCAGCGCGAGCGCCAGCAGCGGCGCCAGCGCGTGGCCCAGGCGCTGCAGCCGCTGCGGTTCGAGCCGCGCCGCGAGCGCGCGCACCGCGTCGGCCGCCAGCGGCGCGCCGCCGCCAAAGCGCGCGGCGGTGCCCTGCTCGACCGCGGTGACGACCGCAGCGGCGAGGTCGTCGGCGAGGCCGGCGTCGCGCAGCCGTTCGCGCAGGTCCGGCGCGATGATCGCGGCGGCAGCGACGCCGAGGCGATCGCCGAGATACTGCGCCAGCGCGGCCAACGGGTCCTCGCCGGCCTGCAGCGCGACGTCGAGGTTGCGCCGGGCCGCGCGCGCGCGCTGGCCGAGGACGTCGCCGGCGCGGCGGCGGCGCGCGGCGAGCAGCGCCGCCGCGCCGAAGGCGCACAGCCACGGCGCCAGCAGCGCGACCGCCGCCAGCCACCGCGCGGGCGGCGCGAACACGGCGGGCGCGCCGTCGAGCGCCGGCAGGTCGAAGACGTCGTCGACGCCGGGCTGCACGGCCTTGCTGGCTTCGCTGCGCAGCGGCGCCAGCGTCTCGCCGTTGGGCAGCGGCCGCACCTGCAGCGGGATCGCCGTCGTCGCGGTGCTGACGAACGCCTCGACGCCCGGCGTGGTGTCGAAGTAGTTCCACGCGATCGGCGGCACCGCCGTCACCGCCGTCGACAGCGGCGCGAGGTCGTAGGTGACCACGACCTTCTCGGCGTCGCGGCGCGCTTCGGCCTGGCCGAGCTTGTGGAAGCCGTCGAGCGCGTCGAGCGCGGGCAGCCGCAGGAACTCCAGGTTGCCCTTGCCGCGCACGGTCAGCGTCAGCTTGAGCGAGTCGCCGACCTGCACGCTGTCGCGGTCGATCGCGGCCTCGACGCCAAAGCGCCCCACCGCGCCGAAGAACGGCGTCGGCCGGCCCTGCTCGGGGATCGGCAGCACCTCGATCGCCACCGGCTTGCCGTAGGCGTAGTACTGCTCGGTCTGGCCGCCGCGCTGCAACCCGAACAGGTCGCGGCTGCCCTCGCGGCGCACGACGTGGAAGCGCAGCGTCGGCGCCGTCAGCTCCAGCTTGCCGACGCGGGTCGGCAGGAACGCGCGCTCAGCGGTGAAGCAAAGCCAGCGGCCGCCGGCGCGCTGGTGGTCGGGCTCGAACGCGACCGGGACCAGCGAGTTGCCGCCGCGCACGACCAGCGCGGTGTTGCCGCTCGGCGCCGGCGCGGCGATCGGTTCGCCGCCCGGAAAGGCATCGAGCCAGCCGGCCTGCAGTTCGACGTCGTAGTAGCCCTGGCCGTTGTTGGCGCGGCCCTGCACCAGCCGCAGCCCCTGCTGCACGCCGAACTGCAGGCGCACGCGGATCGGCTCGTGCACATAGACGCGGATCGGCTCGGCCTGCACGTCGACCCAGCCGAGTTCCTCGCCGAGCAGGTCCTTGCGCGCTTCTATCCGCAGTTCGCGCACGCGCTGCTCGCGGCTGCCGGTCCACGCCGCGAACGACGGCACGACGAAGGCCCCTTCGCGCAGCGGCCGCAGCTCCAGCTGCCAGCTGATCGACTCGCGGCGCACCATCGACTGGCCGTCCCAGCGCTGCTCCAACTGGCGCGCCGGTCCAAAGGCCTGGATGGCGAGGCCGTCGACCTGCGGCAGCGCGAGTTCGCGCGGCGTGCCCTTGGGGTCGACGATGCGGATCTCGGCGCGCGCGCTGTCGCCGAGCCGCACCGTCGCCGGATCGGGACCGACGACGACGAGTTGCTCCTGCGCCGACGCGCTGGCGAGCGCGAGCGCGGCGGCAGCTGTGGCGGCGAACGCGGCGAACCGGGGCCGGTGCGGACTCACCAGTCGCGCTCCACCGGCCGGCGGCCGGACTTGCTGCGCGCGCGGCTGGCGCGCAGCTTGTCGTCGAGGTCGCGCAGTTGCTCCAGCAGCCGCTGCGCCTGCTCGGGGGTCAGTTCGCGGCCGTCGGCCGCTTCGCCCGGGGCGTCCTGGCGCGGCGTCGCCGGCTTGGGTTCGCTCGGCGGCGGCGGCTGCTCGCCGGGTTTGGGCTCCGGCTGCGGCTCGCCCTGCTTGCCGTCCTGCGGCTTCTGCTCCCCCTGCTGGGCCTGCGGCTCGGGCGGTTCCTTGCCATCGCCTGGCTGCGGCTGCGGCGGCTGCTCGCCGGGTTTCTGCTCGCCGGACTTCGGCTCGTCGGCCTTGGGCTGCGGCTCGCCCTGCTTGCCGTCCTGCTGCTCGCCTTGCTTGCCGTCCTGCTGCTGGTCCGGCTTCGGCTCCTGCTTCTGGTCCGGCTGCTGCTTGTCGTCCGGCTTGCTGCCGTCCTGCTTGTCGTCCTTCTTCTCGTCCTGCTTGTCATCCTTCGGCTGGTCGCCCGGCTTCTGGTCGTCGGACTTCGGCTGCTGCTCGCGCTGCTTCTGCAGCTCCTCGATGCGGCGCTCCAGTGCGGCGATCGTGCGCAGGCTGCGCTCGAAGTTGCGCTGCAGTTCGGGCGACGGCGCCGCGGCCGCGCCGCGGGCGAAGTGGTCGCGCGCGGCCTCGGCCTTGGCCTTGGCCTGCTGCAGCAGCGGCAACGGATCGGCGGCTTCGGCCCCGCCGGCCGGGGGTTGGCCAGCGCCGGCGGCGGCCTCGGCGGCATCAGCCTGCGCGCTGAGCGCCTCCGCCTCGCCGTGGCGCACGACGCCGAGCAAGCCGGCGTGCAGCGCCGGCCGCGCGTCCTTGGCCAGGGCGGCGTACTTCTCGGCGGCGGTCTCGGCGGCGGCGAGGTCGCCGGCGCGCCAACTGGCGAGCGCGAGGTTCCACTGCAGCTCGGCGGAGTCGCCGTCCTCGGCGACGGCGGCGCGGAACGCCGCCGCAGCCTCGGCGAAGCGCCCTTCGCGGTAGAGCTGCAGCCCGCGCTCGCGCTCACCGCCCGGCAGCAGCGCGAGCAGCGTCGCCAACACGATCGACTTCATCGGCATCGGCCTCCAGCCATCGCGATCTCCCACAGTAGCAGGACGAGCAGCGGCAAGAGCGCCCACTGGTAGCGGGTGCGCTTGCCGGTCTCCTCGCCGGTGTCGTACGAGCGCTTCTGCATCGGCTGCAGGCGGCCCTGGTGCAACTGGTTGAGCGGCAGCGCCATCGCCTCGGCGCGCAGGAACTCGCCGCCGGTCGCCGCCGCCAGCTCGCGCAGGCTGTCGGGGTCCATCTTGGAGACGACCTCGGCGCCGTCCTTGTCCTTGAGGAAGGCCTCGCTGCCGCCCTGCGCGACCGTGATCTTGCTGCCGTAGGCGCTGCCGTAGCCGACGGCGTGCACGACGAGGCCCTGGTCGGCCAGTTCGCGCGCCGCCTGCCGGCCGGCGCCGGCGAGGTCCTCGCCGTCGGTCAGCAGCACGACGACGGTGGTGCGCGCGTTCTGCGGATCGGCGAGCTCGCGCGCCTTGCGCAGCGCCGCGGCGAGGTCGGTGCCGCCGGTCTTGATCGCCTCGGTGTCGACCTCGTCGAGCAGCGCGCGGAAGCTGTCCATGTCGTGCGTCAGCGGCACCCACGTGCGCGCCGCGCCGGCGAACACGACGAGGCCGGCGCGGTCGCCGCCCTGCAGCAGCGGCAGCACGGCGCGCACGTCCTGGCGCGCCCGCTGCAGCCGGTCGGGCTGCATGTCGCGCGCCAGCATCGAGCGCGACGCATCGAGGCAGAAGATCAGGTCGAGGCCGCGGCGCTCGACCTGCACCGGCTCGTCGCCCCAGCGCGGGTCCATCCACGCCACCAGCGCCAAGGCCAGCAGCGCGGTCGTGCGCAGCGCGCGCACCAGCGGCGCTGCCACCTTGGTCGTCGGCGCGGCGCCGTAGCGGGCCGCCGCCGCGCGCGTGCGGTCGAACACCGCCCACAGCGACGCGGCGACGACCGGCAGCGCCAGCAGCAGCGGCCACAGGCCGGGCCGCGTCCAGACGAGGTCGTTCACGGCGCCCTCCGCAGCAGCAGCGCGTCGAGCAGCAGCGCCAGCAGCAGCGTCGTCAGCCCGAAAGCGAGCGGCCACTCGAAGCAGTCGACGGTGCGGAAACGCGGGTCGGCGAGTTCGACCGTCTCCAGCTCGTCGATCTGGGCGTAGACCTCGGCGAGGTCCGCGGCGCTGCGCGGCTGGAAGAACCGGCCGCCGGTCGTCTCGGCGATCTGACGCAGTTCGCGGAAGTCGAGCGGCTGGAAGCCGAACGGCGTCGGCGTGCCGTTGCCGAGGCCGATCGTGTGCACGCGCAGTCCGGCGTCCTTGGCCAGCTTGGCGGCGGTCGCCGGCTCGATGTCGTGCACGGTGTTCTCGCCGTCGGTCAGCAGCACGACGACCTTGGACTTGGCGTCGCTCTTCTGCAGCACCTGCACGGCCTTGGCGACGGCGGTGCCGACCGCCGTACCGTCGAGTTCGCTGCCCTCGGGCACGGTGTCGAGCACGCCGAGGAACGCGTCCAGCGCCTGCTCGTCGAGCGTCAGCGGGCAGCGCAGCTCGGCGTAGCGCGCGAACGCAATCGCGCCGACGCGGTCGCGGCGGCGCGCGGCGGCGAACTCGCGGGCGCGCTCGCGCGCGGCGTCCATGCGGCGCGTCTTCCGCGTCGCGTCCATGTCGGCGATGTTCATCGACGAGCTGGCGTCGACGGCGAGCACGATGTCGATGCCCTGCTCGCGCAGCGGCAGCACGTCGCGCTGCACCGGCCGCGCCAGCGCGACGGCGAGGCAGCAGGCGGCGAGCGTCGACAGCGCCAGCGGCAGCCGCCGCAGGCGCACGCGCCACGACGGCCGCACGCCGGCGAACAGCGCCGCGGCGGCGGTCGGCAGCGCCGCCGTCGGCGTGCGCGCCCGCCACAGCGCCGCCAGCACCGCCGCCGGCGCGAACAGCAGGAACCACGGGTCCAGCAGCTGCAGGCCGTCGAGGCCGAGCCAGTTCATCGCCGGTCCTCCGGGGAGCGCGTGGGCGGCGGCGATGGCAGAGGCGGCGGCGCGAGCGGCGACGCGGACAACGCCGACGCTGCGGCGGGCGATGCCAGCGACGGCAACGACGCCGTTGCGGGCAGCGACTGCGGCGCCGTGCGGTCGCCGCGCGTCGCTTCGACGAACGCCGCCGCGAGGCGCCATGCGACCTCGTGGTCGCGCTCGCTCGGCACCACGGCGGCGAACTTGACGAGGTCGCACTGCGACAAGAACGCCTCCAGGTCGGCGCGGTGCGCCTTCGCGAGCGCGTCGCCGGCTTCGAGGTCGCGCAGGAACTCCTCGGTGGTGCGCTCGGGCGCGCGCAGGCCAAAGCGCGCCTCCAGGTAGTCGCGCAGCACCTGCGAGACGGCGACGTAGAAGGCGGCGACCTCGGCCGCAGTCGCCCGCGGCCGCTGGCGCAGGCGTTCGAGTTCGCGCAGCGCGCGCACGTGCGGCGGCGTCGGCGCGATGGCCAGCGTCGGCACGCGGCGGCGGCGGTTGGCGGCGACGAGCAAGCCGCCGCCGAGCAGCAGCGCGCCGCCGGCGAGCAGCCACGGCCAGCGCGCCAGCGGCGTCGGGAACGGTTCGCCCGGCGCTTCGATGGCGTCGTCGTCGGGCGCGAGCACGCTGCGCACGGTGACCGCCGCCGCGGGCGACGACGCTTCGCCCGCGCCCTCGCGCAACCGCGCCGTGAACGCCGGGATCGCCAGCTCGCCGGGCCCGCGCTTGGGCGTCGCCTGCAGCACCGTGCGCCGCCAGCTGCCGCCGAACAGCGGCCGCGCCGGCTCGTCGCGGCGCGTCGTCGACCAGTCCGCCGCCGGCAGTTCGGGCGCGAAGTCGGCCGGCGCGCCGCCGCGCGTCCACAGGTCGAAGGTCAGCGTCACCGGCTCCAGCGGCGCCACCGCCGCGGGCGCCACCTGCAGGCGCAGCGCCACCACCGCCGCCGGCTCCTCGCGCCACGGCGGCGTCGGCCCGCAGCCGGCGAGCAGCGGCAGCAGTGCGGCGGCGGCGGCGCGGGCGGCGGCGCGCGCTGGGCGACAACGGCCACCGGCGTTCATCGCCGTGCTCCGCGCAGTTCGCGCATGCGGAAGAAGCGCACCAGCGGGTCGGCGACCGAGCCTTCGGTCGGCACGTCGAGCAGGTCGACGCCGGCGCGCCGGCAGGACTCCAGCAGCCGCTGCCGCTCGGCCCGCCAGTTGGCCTGCACCGCTGCGCGCACGGCCGCGCTGGCGGTGTCGACGTGCACGGACGCGCCGGTCTCGGGATCGACGAGGTGCAGCAGGCCGGCGGCCGGCAGCGCCGCGACGTCGCCGGCGGCGCGGTCGAGCCCGGCGGCGAGCGGATCGCGCACGCGCACGGCGATGACGTCGTGGCGCTGCGCCAGCCGGCGCATCGCGTCGACGGCGTCGGCGCCGAGGAAGTCGCTGACCACGAACACGATCGCGTGCTTGCGCTGCACGCGGCCGGCGAAGTCGATCGCCTGCGCGAGCCCGGTGCGCGCGCGCGGCTGCGGCGGCTCGCAGGCCTCGCGGATCAGCCGCAGCACGTGGTTGCGGCCCTTCTTGCACGGCACGTAGCGCTCGACCTTGTCGGTGAACGTCACGAGGCCGGCCTTGTCGTTGTTGCGCGCGGCGGCGAAGGCGACGCAGCCGACGAACAGCGCCGCCGTCGTCGCCGCGGTGCGCCGGCCGGCGCGCCCAGGCGGCGCCGTGCCGAAGCCCATCGACGACGACACGTCGAGCAGGAACAGCACCGACAGTTCGCGCTCCTCGACGAACTTCTTGACGAACGGCCGGCCCTGCCGCGCGGTGACGTTCCAGTCGACCGAGCGCAGGTCGTCGCCCTCGGCGAACTCGCGCACTTCGTCGAACTCGATGCCCGAACCGCGGAAGACGGAGCTGTAGCCGCCCGCCATCACGTCGGTCACCATGCGGTCGGCGCGCACCTGGATGCGCCGCGCCTCCGCGAGCAGTTCCGGGTCGAGCGCCCGCGCCATGGCGATGGTCCCGCCTTACGGCACCTTGACCGTGTCGAACACCGTCTTGAGCACCTGCTCGCTGGTGACGCCCTCGGCCTCGGCCTCGTAGGTGGTCAGCACGCGGTGCCGCAGCACCATCGTGCCGACGGCCTTGACGTCCTGCGGCGTGACGTAGCCGCGGCCTTCGAGGAAGGCGCGGGCGCGCGAGGCCCGCGCCAGCGCCAGCGACGCGCGCGGCGAGGCGCCGTAGAGGATCAGCGGCTTGAGCTTGGCGAGGCCGACCTGCTCCGGCTCGCGCGTCGCGAACACGAGGTCGACGATGTAGCCCTTGACCTTGTCGTCGAGGTAGATCGTGTCGAGCAGCGCGCGCATGCGCAGCAGTTCCTGCGGCGTCGTCGCCTGCTTGACCTCGGCGTGGCTGCCGACGGCGGCCATGCGGTCGATGATGCGCAGTTCTTCCTGCTTGCTCGGGTAGCCGACGATCAGCTTGACCATGAAGCGGTCGACCTGGGCCTCCGGCAGCGCGTACGTGCCCTCCTGCTCGACCGGGTTCTGCGTCGCCAGCACCAGGAACGGGTCGGGCAGCTTGCGCGTCTCGCCGGCGAGCGTCACCTGCCGCTCCTGCATCGCTTCGAGCAGCGCCGACTGCACCTTGGCGGGCGCCCGGTTGATCTCGTCGGCGAGCACGAAGTTGGCGAACACCGGCCCTTCCTTGACCTGCCACTCGCCGGTCTTCGGGTTGTAGACGTGCGTGCCGACGAGGTCGGCCGGCAACAGGTCGGGCGTGAACTGGATGCGCCGGAACTGCCCGCCGATGGCCTTGGCGAGCGAGCTGACCGTCAGCGACTTGGCGAGGCCGGGCAGGCCCTCCAGCAGCACGTGGCCGTCGGCGAGCAGCGCGATCATCAGGCCGTCCAGCAGGGCGTCCTGGCCGACGATCACCGTCTGCAGCGCCGCGCGCACGTTCTGCAGGGTCTTGCTCTCGGACTGGATGCGTTGGGCGATGGCGACGACGTCGGTCATGCGAAGGGGTTCCGGCCGGACAAAGGGCGCGAGGACGATACCGGCGGGCCAGGACTCCACAAAGTCGGCGGGGCGGATGCGGCGCAGGGCGGCGAGGCGGCTTGGGGGTCCGACCCGGGCACATGGGTGACACTCGGTGCTGGCCTCGTGGGCCGGATCGGATCCTGTGGCCGGATGCCAAGGATCTTGACCGAGCCAGAGATGGCGCGACGGAAGTTCGTCGAAGCTCCCTGTGTCAGCGTAGTTGTCGCCTTGCTCGATCAGGCTGCGGGGTCTCAGACGATGCAACGCATCGGCCGCGCGCAGCCTGCCGATGCGCCCATCGCCGGCCGGTTCAGTCGACGAGGAAGATCGTCGCACCGGGTCCCGTGCGGGACCGGTGGGCCTCGGCGCCGTCGGCGACCTGGTAGCTCATGCCGGGCCGAAGCGTGAACGTGCGGCCGTCCTGCAGCTCGGTCTGCAGTTCGCCGGCGATGCACAGCACGATGTGGCCCTTCGCGCACCAATGGTCGGCGAGGTAACCGGGGGTGTACTCGACCATGCGCACCCGGATGGCGCCGAACTGGCGCGTGCGCCAATAGGCCATGCCGGTCTCGCCGGGGTGCTCGGTGCAAGGCACCGTGGACCAATCGGTCGTGCCGAACGGGATGTCGTGCATCTGCATGGCGTCAGGTTCCTCGGATCGGCTCGCACCGAACTGCGGCATCGCGCGCGATGGGATCGAAGTGCAACTGCGCCAGCAGCGCCGGGTCGGCGGCGAGTTCGCACGTGCGCACGCCGCTGCCCACGAGCACGGCGTCGGCCGCGCGGGCATCCGCCAGCGAAGACTGCGCGGGCACGGTGACGCCGTTCATCGACCGCACCGTCGGCGTCGGGCACGCCAGCGTGACGCGCCACTCCGGCGCGCGGACGCGGCAGAGCACGGACAAGGCGACCAGCGAATCGAGCTCGTTGAAGCCGTCGAAGGTCAGGATGGCGATGTGCATGGCGCGCGGAACGACTGCCGCGAACCGCGCGGCGCGGGCGAGCATAGCGGCGGCGGCGCGTACGACGGGCGCAGCGCGCGCCACCGTGCCCATCGTCGCCTCGACGCGGCCGCTGTCCTGACCGCAGCAGAACATGAGCATGCCGTCGTCGCACGCCAGCACGTCCGCACCCCGGTCCGCCAGCTCGCCAACCCCGCCACTGCAGCGCCTGCCGCATCCACCCACGCCCGCCGTCCTGCGCGCAAACGGTCGGAATCCACGGCCGCCCCGCCACCGCGCGCGCCGCCCGCCGCGACGCGACGCACCCACGCCCCCGCTCACTCCCGCGCAACCGCGCGCTTCGCGAACCGTTCCCGGATGTTGAGGAACCGCAGCCCTGCCGCCGCTTCCTGCCGCGGGGCGAACGCCTGCCAGGCGGCGGCGGTGCGCGCGGCATGGCCGCCGGCGTCCGCGCTGCTGGCCGCGCCGTCGCGCGCTGCGGCGTCGCCGTTGGCCGGGCCGCCGTCGTTGCTGCCATTGCCGCCGTTGCTGCCCCCCGCGCTCGCACCGCCGCCCCCCGCCGCCATCACCGCCGCGACCACCGCCGCGTCGCTCGCGGTCGCGGCGATCGCGGCCAGCGGGTCGCCGAGCGACGCGCGCAGGCCGGCATAGCGCTGCACGACGTCGTGCCAGCGCTCGGCCGATGCCTGCAGGCCGACGAGTTCGCGCAGCGCGAGCGCGTCGGCGAGCGGCACGCCGTGGAGCGCGGCGAGGGCGCGCGCGGCAGGAGCTTCGGCTTCGATGGCGAGGAAGTCCGAACTGCTGCGCAAGGCAGTGAAGGCGGCGAGGAACGCCGCGGTCACGGCCAGCAGCGGCCGCCACGAGCCCGCGCGCGCAGGCGCCGCGCCGGCGCCAACGCCGACACCGACCACGCGGCCCGCCTCGCTCATCGCCCGGCCTGCGCCGCGCGCGTGCTGTCGAACAGCGCCCGGCAGCGGTTGGCGAGCGCCGTGCGCGCGTCGGTCGAGGCCGCCAACGCAAACACGCCGAAGTCCTCGCCGGTGACGCTGCGCAGCACCGCCGCGCAGAGCGACCACAGCCGCGGCTCGTTGGCCTCGACGAGCAGCCGCGCCAGCTCGGGCACCGGCTGCAGGCCCGCGTTCGGGCCGAACTGCTCGGCCGTCAGCGCCGTGGCGTTGCGCGTCGCCGCCAGCGCGTCGAGCAGCCAGCGCCATTGCGGCAGTTCGCGGTTCTGGCGGTACCAGCGCTCGGCGATGTCGACGCGGTCGGCGCGTTCGACCAGCTCGACGCCGGTCGTCGCCGAGAACCGCATGGCGGCGTCGCCGCCCAGGCGCGGGCTGCGCATCAGGTCGAGCAGGTACGGCAGCGCCGCCGGATCCTGGTAGTCGCCGAGCAGCAGCACGAGGTCGTCCTTGATGGCGCGGTCCTGCACGATCTCGACCTGCGCCAGCACCGCTTCGACGACGCGACGCGCCGGTTGCCGCTGCAGGTTGACGCGCGCCATCGCGCCGATGTCCTTGCCGTGGCCCACCACGACGAGGTCGGCAAGCACGTGCGGCGCGCGCGGGTCGCGCAGTTCGCCCATGCCGCGCAGCGCCGCCTCGCGGTCGTCGAGGCCCTTGGCCATCAGCGCGCGCTGCAGCACCGGGAAGGCAAGGTCGCCGCCGACCTTGCCGAGCGCGCGCAGGCACTCCTGGCGCATCTCCGGGTCGCTGTCGATGGCGGCGATGCGGTCGACGAGCGGCCGCGCCGCGGCGGCGACCTGCAGGTGGCCGCACGCCATCGCCGCGCCGCGCGCGACGTCGAGGTCGGCGTCGGCGAGCAGTTCGACCAGCCGCGGGGCGGCGCGCTGGTCGCGCACCACCATCACTTCGTCGATGCCGGCGCGCCGGACCACCGGCTTCGGATCGCTGAGCGCGCTCAGCACCGCCTCGGGGCCGAGCACCGCGAACACCGAGCGCACGGCGGCGCGGCTGCCGCCCTGGCGCGTGGTGGCGACGTCGATCGCACGCCGCCAGCAGGCGTCGCCGGGCACGGCGGCCGCGAGTTCGAGCAGGCGCAGGTCGAGTTCGCCGAGTTCGGGCCGCTGCGCCAGCGCGTCGAGCACGGCGAGGCCGTCGGCCTCGACCAGCAGCTCGCGGCGGTTGGGGTTGCTCAGCAGCAGGTCGACCGCGCGCGCGCGCAGCGGCTCGGACAGGTCGGCCCACTGCGCGACGACGCGATGCGCGACGCGGCGGCCGCGCGCGACCGGATCGGGGTTGGCTTCGCGCCACGCCCGCTCCGTGCGCCAGAACGGCGCCCGCTCGGGCTCGGTGCGCGGATCGCGGAACAGCTGCCACGCCTCCTCGTCGAGCCGCTGCTGCACCAGCGTCACCAGCGCGTCGAAGCGCGGATGCGCCTCGGCCGGCATGGCCGTCTGCGCCCGGCCGCCCGGCACGCGCAGCTCCAGCGAACGCGAGCGCGGCAGCGCCGAGTCGACCTGCATCGCGACGGCGTCGAAGATGCCGCCCTGCTGCAGCTCCTGCAGCAGGGCGCCCATCTGCGCCGCGGTCAGCACGATCTCGGTGGCGCCGGGCATCGGCGCTGCGTCGGCGACGCCTTCGCCGAGCAGGCGCACGTGCCGCTCGCCCTGGCGCCACGACACCGACGCGGTCGCCGCAGCGCGCTCGTCGAGCGCCAGCCGGCTGCGCACGGCGACGAAGGTCGCCTTCTCGTCCTGCCACCACGCCCGCCACGACCGCTGCTCCGCGCCGCCCAGCAAGCGGCCGGTGGCGCGCTGCAGCCGTTCTTCGCACGGCCGCCGCAACAGGTCGAGATTGGGCAGGAACTGCTGCGGCTGCACGACGTCGAGCAGCGCTTCGACGCAGGCGGCGTCGGTCGCCGCCGGCGACGGCGCGCCGCGGTGCAGCAGGTCGGCGACCGCGACGGCGACCAGCGAGCGCGTCAGCAGCTCGGGATCGCGCAGCAGCGGCGTCAGGTTGGCCAGCAGCGCTTCGGGCAGCGCGGCGGGCCCGTTGGCGGCGGCGAGCTGCGCGAGTGCGAACGCCGCGTAGGCGTGGCCGCGGTCGATGCGCGGGCCCTGCAGCAGGCGCTGCAGCGCCTCGACGGCGGGCGCGCCCATGCCGACCAGCGCCGTGCACGACGCGCCGGCGAGCGACGGGTCCTTCGACAGCAGTTCGACGAGCCGCGCGGCGGTCTCCGGCGTCGGCAGCGCGCGCAGCAGGTCGAGGCCTCGCATCTGCAGGTCGAGCGTGGTCTCGCGCGACAGTTCGAGCGCGAACGGCACGTCCGCCGCGGTCAGCATCGGCGCGAGCAGTTCGACCGCGTGCCGGCGCACGCCGGCGACACGGCCGCGCAGGCACTCCTGCAGCGCCTTCTTGGCGCCGTCGCCCTTCAGCGCCGCCATCGTCTCCAGCGCTGCGCGCGTGGCCTCGCCGAGCGGCCGCGTCAGCAGTTGGAACAGGAACTCGTCGGCGACCTCGGGCGTACGCGTGCAGAAGCGCGCCGCCACGGTGCACAGGCCGCGGAACTCGTTGGCCCGCGCGCTGCGAGCGACGTCCAGCACCAGCTGCTTCATCTGCTCGGGCTCGTACGCGGCGGCCATCTCCTGCAGCTTGCTCTCGATGCGCTGGGCGGGTCCCTGCAGGTCGGCGAGGTCGCGACGGAAGCGTTCGACGGAGGTCAGCGGCGGCGCGGTCGCCGGCGCGGCGGCGGCGGGCTTGCGCGGCGGCAGCACGATGTCGCCGCCGCGCGGAAGCTGCGGCATGGCCAGGAGGAAGACTGCGACGACGAAGCTCATGCGATGGACGCCAGGGGTAGGTCCGCGCGGCGCGAGGGGAAGCGGGCGCGCGAACGGGCCGCGGATGATAGCGGCGGACGACGATGCTGTCCCGCCGCGCCGGGCAGCGCGCGGGCCGCCGGCACGCGACCGGACCCTGCGCGCACGGCGCGATGCGGCGGGCCGGACGCCACGGCGGCAGCAGATCGTTCGGCGCAGAAGCAGGAACGTGGACGGCGACGCCGCCGCAGCGTTGCCGCGGCTGGCGGCCGCACAGTGGCCGCCGGCGCGACACGCGGCAGCCCGGCAGAGAAACTGCGCCGCGTCACGGCTGCACCGCAACCGCCGCCACCGCCGCCGAATTGCGATCGGCGGCGCAGCCTCCTACCGTCCCCGCCCCCATGACGATCCCAGCCGTCGGCGAGCGCCTCGAAGTCCGCGTCGAACGGTTCGGCTACGGCGGCTTCGCCATCGCGCGGCACGACGGGCTGGCGGTGTTCGTGCCATTCGGGGCGCCGGGGGACCGCGCCGTCGTCGAGGTGACCGAGGTCGAGAAGACGTTCGTGCGCGCCCGGCTGGTCGAGGTGCTGGAACCCGGCCCCGACCGCGTCGCACCGCGCTGCCGCCACTACGGCGAGTGCGGCGGCTGCCAACTGCAGCACGTCGACTACCGCGCGCAGGTCGCGGCCAAGGCCGAGATCGTGCGCGACGCGCTGGTGCGCACCGGCGGCTTCGACTGGCCGCAGCCGGTCGTGGTGCACCACGCCGAGCCATGGGGCTACCGCGTGCGCACGCAGCTCAAGCTCACGGCGACGTCGGGGCTGCGCGACGACGGCGCGCACGGCCGCCTGCGCAAGCGCGAACGGCCGTCGCCTGAAGAGCGCCGCGCCGCCGCCGCGGCGTCGGCCGGCGGGCCGCCGGTGCTCGGCTTCCACCGCGCGCTGTCGCACAGCACGCTCGACGTGCACGAATGCCCGGTGCTCGCGCCCGAGTTGGAGAAGGGCCTGCCCGAGGTGCGCAAGGCGATCGCGTCGCTGCCGCGCAGCGAGTGGCCGTACCAGGTCGACGGCGCGTGCGGCGTCGGCGGCGCGTCGTGGGCGCCGGACCTGCCGGGCATGCGCAAGGACCTCGTCGAGCACGAGGTCGGCGGCTTCCGCTACCTGATCGAGCCGGAGAGCTTCTTCCAGGGCAATCGCCACCTCGTCGGCGAGCTGGTCGCCGGCGCGATCGGCGACGAGCGCGGCGGGCTGTGCTTCGACCTGTACGCCGGCGTCGGCCTGTTCTCGCTGCCGCTCAGCCGGCGCTTCGGTCGCGTCGTCGCCGTCGAGGACGAGCGGCGCGCATGCACGCTCGGACGCGTCAACGTCAAGACCAACCGCTGCGACAACGTCACCTACCTGCGCAGCACGACCGAAGGTTTCCTGCGCGACAACAAGGAGCGGCCGGACCTCGTGCTGATGGACCCGCCGCGCCTGGGCGCCAAGCCGGCGATCCCGCTGCTGCTGCAGCTGCGCGCCAGGCGGATGGTCTACGTGTCGTGCGACCCGCAGACGCTGGCGCGCGACCTGCGGCAGCTCGTCGACGGCGGCTACGTGCTGGAGCAGGTCGAGGGCTACGACATGTTCCCGCAGACGTTCCACGTCGAGGCGGTCGCGCGCCTGCGGCTCGCGAACCCGTGAGCGGCGCACGCTTCGTCGATGTGCCGGCGTCGCCGCACGGCCGCGCCGCGCGGATCGCCGTGCATGCGACGGGTGCGGGCCCGCTCGCCGTGCTGCTGCACGGCTACCCGCTCGACCACCGCATGTGGGAAGCGGTCCGCCGCGGCGAACTCGCGCAGCGGCGCACGCTGGCCGCGCTCGACCTGCGCGGCCACGGCAGCTCGCCGTTCGCCGGCGACGACGCGCACGCGATGGAGCGTTTCGCCGACGACGTCGCCGCCGTGGTCGCAACGCTCGCGCCCGACGGCCGCGCCGACGTCGTCGGCCTGTCGATGGGCGGCTACGCCGCACTCGCCTTCGCCGAGCGGCACCCGCAGCGGCTGCGCTCGCTCGCGCTCGTCGATACGCGCGCGGCGGCCGACGCGCCGGCCGCGCGCGCGGCGCGCGACGCGGCGATCGCCGTGGCGACGGCGCAGGGCGCTGCCGCGATCGCCGACGCCATGCTGCCGAAGCTGCTCGCGCCCGGCGCCGATCCGACGGTGGCTGCGGCGCTGCGCGCGATGATCGCGGGCACGCCGGTAGCGACGATCGTCGCCGACCTGCGCGGCCTGCGCGACCGCGCCGACCGCACCGCGCTGCTGCCGACGCTCCAGGCGCCGACGCTCGTCGTGGTCGGCGAACACGACGCCATCACGCCGCCGGCCGAAGCGGCGGCGATGGCGGCGGCGATCCCCGGCGCGCGGCTGGTCGTGGCGCCGGGCGCTGGCCACATGACGCCGATGGAGCAACCGACGGCGTTCGCGGCGGCACTCGCGGCGTTCTGGGACACCGCCGGCTGAGGCAGCAGCGCGCCGACGCGCCCGCCGAACGCCGCAGGGCGTCGATTTGCCGCCGACGGCCCGCGGCCGCGGTTCGACCGACGAATGCCCCGCCCGTCGTTCGCGCGCACCACAGCTCGCACGTCCACCGGCGCGCCGGAACGGCGATGCTGCCGCGATGCGCCTTCGCCGCTTCGCCGTCCCGTTCGCTGCCGTCCTCGTCGCCGCCTGCGCTGCGTCCGCGCCCACAGCGCCGGCTGACGCGCCCACGGCACCCGCGCCCGCGACGGCCGCCGCCGCGAGCGCACTCGGCGCGTTCTCGGTGAGCCTCGCCGTCAAGGACCTCGCTGCGTCGCGCGCCTTCTACGAGAAGCTCGGCTTCACGGTGGCGGGCGGCGACGGCGCGCGCTGGCAGATGCTGCGCCAGGGCGACGTCGTCATCGGCCTGTTCCAGGGCATGTTCGAACGCAACACGCTGACCTTCAATCCGGGGTGGACGCAGCAGGCGACGCCGCTGGCGCACGCTTTCCGCGACGTGCGCGAACTGCAGGCGCAACTGCAGGCGCGCGGCCTGCAGCCCGCGCCCGCCGCCGACCCGGCTTCGACGGGCCCGGCGTACTTCGTCGTCACCGATCCCGACGGCAACCCGGTGCTGTTCGACCAGCACGTCGGGAAGCCGGCGGTGAAGTGACGGTCACGGCAAGCCGAGCCCGGCGACGACGATCCGCCCACAGTGCGCGCGCCCATCCGGCGTCGCCATGCCGAGCTTGCGCGCGACGAAGGTGACCGTGACGTCGGCGCGAACCGCGGCGCCGAGCACCGCGCCGGTGTCGCCGTGCAGGCCCGACGGCATGTCGACGGCGAGCTTGCGGCCGCGCGCGGCGTTGCACGCGTCGACCCACGCGCGCGCCGCGCCGGCCAACGGCCGGGCGAGGCCAGTGCCGAACAGCGCGTCGATCCAGACCGCGCCAGCGTGCGCGGCGAGGTCGGGCAGCGCGCCGAACACCACCGGGACGCCGGCCGCGCGCAGCACGCGCAGTTGCAGCGCCGCGTCGGGGGCCGTTTGCGCGTCGGGCTCGGCGAGCAGGTGGATCGCGCAGCGCCGCCAGCCGAGGTGGCGCGCCGCGGCGAGGCCGTCGCCGCCGTTGTTGCCAGCGCCCGCGAGCACGACGAAGCGCTCGCCCAGCGCCGCCGCCGCCTCGGCGACGCTGCGCGCGGCGTTCTCCATCAGCAGCAGCGTCGGCAAGCCGAGGCGGTCGCGCGCGTCGGCGTCGATGGCGCGCGCTTCGGCGACCGACAGCAGCCGCTCGCCGCCCGGTTCGCCGCCATGCTCGCCGCCGGACGCGCCGCTCACCGCTGCGCCTCCGCCGCGTCGGCGACGGCCTTGCGCACGCGCAGCAGCAGTTCGAGGTCGTCGACCGGATCGAGCGCGCGCAGGTCGGCGAAGCCGCTCTGCTGCGTGCCCAGCAGTTCACCGCTGCCGCGCAGCGCGAGGTCGGCCTCCGCGAGCGCGAAGCCGTCGGTCGTGCGGCAGACCGCCGCGACGCGCTCGCTCTTCGGCCCGCACAGCAGGCACAGCCCGCGGCGGCGGCCGCGGCCGACGCGGCCACGC
Organism: Phycisphaerales bacterium; assembly: GCA_020247305.1. GTDB lineage: Bacteria > Planctomycetota > UBA1135 > UBA1135 > UBA2386 > UBA2386. Next base: position 52,564 of record JADCJE010000092.1, read on the forward strand.
AGCTGGTGCAGCGTGGCGATGCCGAAGCGGTCGGCGGCGACGACGACCACCAGCGTGGCGTCGGGCACGTCGACGCCGACCTCCAGCACGGTGGTGCCGACCAGCACGTCGAGCACGCCGTCGCGGAAACACTGCAGGACGCGCTGGCGTTCCGCCGTCGGCAACCGGCCGTGCACGAGGCCGCAGCGGAAGCGGCCGGCGAGCGCTTCGTGCACGCGCACGACGCCGCCCTTCTCGCCTTCCTCGCCGACCGCCGGGCAGACGACGAACACGCGCCCGCCGCGGCGCACCGCCCGCGCGATGCTGCGCACGGCGCGCGGCCAGTCGGTCGTCGGCACGTGCACGGCGCGCACCGGCGACCGGCCGGGCGGCCGCTGGCGCAGCGTCGCAACGTCGAGGTCGCCGAACAGCGCCAGCGCGAGCGTGCGCGGGATCGGCGTCGCCGTCATCACCAGCACGTGCGGGTTGTCGCCCTTGTGCACGAGCTGCATGCGCTGGCCGACGCCGAAGCGGTGCTGCTCGTCGACGACCACGAGGCGCAGGCGCGGCAGGTCGAGTCCGCCCGACAGCAGCGCGTGCGTGCCGAAGACCAGCCGCGGCCCCAGCGTCGGCAGGGCCTCGGCCTTGGTCGCGGCGGTGCGCAGCGACACGTGCACGCCGGTGCCCTGCAGCCAGCGGCGGACGTTCTGGTGGTGCTGCTCGGCGAGCAGTTCGGTCGGCGCCAGGAACGCGACGGTGTCGCCCTTGGCCAGCACGGCGAGTGCGGCGCCGATGGCGACCGCGGTCTTGCCGGTGCCGACGTCGCCCTGCAGCAGCACGCCCATCGCCGATGGGCCGGCGAGCTTGCCCCAGATCGCCGCCAGCGCCTGCTGCTGGTCGACGGTCAACTGCAGCGGGATGCGCGCGGTGATGCGCGCCGCCAGCGCGGCGTCGACGGGATAGGCGACGCACGGCCGCTCGGCGCGGGCGCGCCGCGCCTTCTCGACCGCGGCGAACAACTGCACCGCCTCGCGCACGGCGAAGTGGCGGCGCGCGCGCTCGTGCTCGGCGAGGTCCGCCGGCCGGTGCATCGCGCGCAGCAGTTCGGGCGCGGTGTGCGCGTGCTCCTCGAGCCCGGCGGGCAGCGTCGGCAGCGCGATGGCGGCCCAGTCGATGCGCTGCAACGCCGTCGCCAACCACTGCTGCAGCCGCGCGCCCGACACGCCGTCGATGTCGGCGTAGCGCAGCTGCACCTCGCCGCTCGGCGCGGCGGTCAGCGGCAGCACCTTGGCCTGCTGCAGCAGGAACCGCCTGCCCTTCGGCTGCAGCACGCCCTCGACGCTGCGCCGCTGGCCGACGGGGTAGTTCTTCTTCAGCCACGGCTGGTTGAAGAACATCGCCTCGAAGCGGCTGCCGTCGTCGCAGACGAACACGACGGTCGTCATCGCGCGGCCGCCCGGCAGCCACGCCGAACGCACCCCGTGCACCGCGCCGCAGAGCCGCACCAGTTCGCCGGCGGCCGCTTCGTCCGGCGCCGGCAGTTCGCGCAGCGGCCGGCAGCGGCGCGGGAAGAACGACACGAGGTCGAGGACCGTGTGGATGCCCGCCGCGGCGAGGCGGGCCGCGCTCGCCGGTCCGATGCCGGGGATCGTCCCAACGGGATCCTGCGGCCCGAGGGCCACGGCCGCGCTCGCATGGGATCTTGCCATCGCCTTGATGCAGGCTAGCCCCGGCAACCTCGCCAAGGAACGACACAGCGGCTACCCTTCTGCCCCCGTGAGCGGCCTCTCCGCCAAGCAACTCGCGTTCCTCGCCCAGTACGGCTTCGACCCGGCGCTGCAGCAGCGCTGGCAGGAGGACGTCGCGGCCGGGCGTCTCGCCAAAGCCAGGAACCTCGTCGCCGGCGAACTGCTGGCGCCGCCGCCGGGCACGCTGAAGAAGCTGCCGGGCAGCGCCACCAAGACCGCCAAGGAGCTCGAACGCCTGGGCAACGAGGCGATCGCGCGCGGCGAACTCGGCGTCGTGGTGCTCAACGGCGGCATGGCGACGCGCTTTGGCGGCGTGGTCAAGGGCGTCGTGCCAGTGCTCGGCAAGGAGCGCAGCTTCCTCGGCCTGATGATCGAGGACGTCAAGAAGGCGGAGGCGCGCGCCGGCGGCAAGGTGCCGGTGTTCCTGATGAACAGCTTCGCCACCGACGCCGCGACCAAGCAGCACTTCGTCGAACACGGCGGCTTCGGCTTCGACGCCGACCGCCTCGCGCACTTCACGCAGTTCGTGCAGCTGCGCATGACCAAGAAGGGCGAGCTGTTCCGCCTCGCGGACGGCGAGGCCTCGGCCTACGGCCCGGGCCACGGCGACTTCGCGCCGGCGCTGCGAAGGAGCGGCATGCTCAAGCGCTTCCTCGACGGCGGCGGCAAGTACCTGTTCGTGCGCAACGTCGACAACCTCGGCGCGCGCATCGACCCGGTGGTCCTCGGCCACCACATCAAGAGCAAGCAGGACGCGACCGTCGAGCTGGCGCCGAAGTGGCCGGAGGACGTCGGCGGCGCCCCCTACCTGCTCGACGGCCGCGTGCAGCTGGTCGAGCAGCTGCGTTTCCCCGAGGGCTTCGACCCGAGCATCGTCGACGTGTTCAACACCAACACGTTCACGTTCACGGCGGCGGCCCTCGACCGCGACTTCGACCTCGGCTGGTACTACGTCGAGAAGAGCGTCGAGGACAAGAAGGCCGTCCAGATCGAGCACCTGATCGGCGAGCTGACCGCGCACGTGTCGACCAACTGGCTGCAGATCCGCCGCAGCGGCCGCCAGAACCGCTTCCTGCCGATCAAGGCGCCCGACGACCTGCTGGCCGCCCGCGAGGAGATCGTCGAGATGTACGACGGCGGCGACGCCGGCTGAACCCGGCGGGCCCGTGCTGCCGATGAGACCGGCGGCACGATGGGCAATCCGGCGGCACCGGGCAAGGCGGCGACCATGCGCGCGCAGTACGGCGCGTGGCCGTACCCGCACGTGCCGTTGCTCGCCAGCCTGCCGAGCACGCACCCGTTCGAGCTGCACGCGAGCTGGCTGTGGGACCGCGCCGGCAGCGGCCCGGCGCCGACGCGGCCGCGCATCTGGATCGCCGGCTGCGGCACCTTCCAGCCGTACGCGTTCGCGGTCGCCAACCCGCAGGCCGAGATCGTCGCCGGCGACCTGAGCGAGCCGAGCCTCGCGGTCGCGCGCCGGCGCTGCGCCGTGCACGGCGTGCGCAACGTAGCGTTCGCGCCGCTCGACCTCGACGACCCGTCGACGTGGCCAGACGGCCAGTTCGACGTCGTCGAGTGCTACGGCGTGCTGATGAACTGCGCCGACCCGCTGGCGACGCTGCGGGCGCTGCGCGCTCGGCTGACGGCGCGTGGCGTGCTGCGGCTGATGGTCTACCCGCACTGGTCGCGGCAGCGCGTGTTCCAGCTGCAGCGCGTGGCGAAGCTGCTCGGCTTCACCGCCGCCGAACGCTCGCATCCGGCGCGCCTGCGCGCCTTCGTCAAGCGCCTGCCGGCGGCGCATCCGCTGCGCCACGCCTTCACCACCTACGCCGACAGCCGCAACGACGCCGGCGTGGTCGACGCGTTCCTGCACGGCGGCGACCGCGGCTTCACCGGCTGGCAGGTCGGCGCGCTGCTGGCGGACGCCGGCCTGCAGCCGGCGCACTGGTTCCACCGGCCGTGGGCGCAGCCCGACGCGATGGCCGAACGGCTGGCGCTGACGGGCCGCAGCCAGGGCGAAGTGCTCGCCTACCTCGACCTGTGGCAGGAACTGCGCGGCAACTTCGTCGTGCTGGCGCGCGCCGCCGACGCGCCGCCGCGCATCGTGCAGGCGACGGCGGCGCACCCGAGCTTCCGCGGCGACGCGGCGGGTCTGCGCCATCGGCTGCGGCTGCTGCGCCTGGGCCTCGTCGGCGGCACGCTGCCGGCGCGCACGGGCGACGCGCCGCTGCGCGTACGGCCCGCGGACGCGCGCGCGCTCGGCGCGGGCCGCGTGCCGGCGACGCTCGCGCACGGCCCGCTCGCGCTCGGCGGCGACCACGGCAGCAAGCTGCCCGCGCACGCCGATTGGCCGGGCGAAGCGGCGTTCCTCGCGCGCGCCGCGGCGCTGCGCCTCGGCCGCCGCGCGCCGAATCCGCTCTACGCGCACCTGTTCGCGGCGTGGGAGCTGGCGCAGCGCGCGCCGGAGCTGCAGCTGCCCGACCTGGAGACGCAGATGGGCCGCTGGCTGCCGTGGGCCGACCCGCTCGAAGGCCGGCCGGTGCGCTACGGGCTCACGCCCTACGGCACGCTGCTGCGGTTCCGGCAGAACGTCGCCGACCACCTCGCCGCGCCGGAACTGCCGCTGGCCGCCGACTACGCCGCCGTGCGCCTGCGCGACGACGCGGCGACGCTGCAGCGCGTGCGCGCGCTGGTGGCCGCGGGCGGCGAAGCGCCTGCGGTCGCGCGCCACGACGCGGCGCTGCGCGAACTGGCCGTGCTGCTGCTCGGCCACGACGCGCTCTTCCTGTGCCTCGAACCGGCGTGATCAGCGGCCGGGCCGCATGGCCAGCGCGAACGCCGCCGGCGCCGGCGCCCGCACGACGACGCGGCGGCCGTCGGCCGGATGGTCGAACGCCAGTTCCTCGGCGTGCAGCATGAGCCGCGGGCCGCGGACGCCGTAGCGCGCGTCGCCGACGATCGGACAGCCGAGCCACGCGAGGTGGGCGCGGATCTGGTGCTTGCGGCCGGTGTCGAGCCGCACCTCCAGCAGGGCGCAACCGCCGCCGCGCGCGAGCGTGCGGTAGCGCGTGACCGCGGACTTGGCGTCGGCGTGCGCGCCGACGCGCACGAACAGGTTGCGGTCCTCCCACAGGGGCTGGTCGACGACGCCCTCGGGCGGCCGCGGCGCGCCGGCGACGACGGCGGCGTAGACCTTCGCGGCGGCGGGCCAGCCCGCCTGCACCGCCTCCTTGGCCGCGCGCGTGCGCGCGAACAGCAGCACGCCCGACGTCTCGCGGTCGAGTCGGTGCGCCGGCCACAGCTCGCCGCCGCCGAGCTGCGCGCGCAGCAGCGCCAGCGCCGTGCGGTCGCGCTCGTCGTCGCTGCCGACCGACAGCAAGCCGGCCGGCTTGTCGATCGCGCACAGGTCGTCGTCGACGAACAGGATCGGCAGGCCGGCCGGCGCGTCGGGCCGGCGGCCCGCGGCCGCGGGCCGGATGGTGACCACCGCGCCGGCGGCGACCGGCTGGTCGTGGCGGCGCGCCACTTCACCGTCGACCTCGATGCAGCCCAGGCGCAGCCGCTCGCGCAGCGTGTTGCGCGACCACGACGGCAACGCGACGACGAGCGCTGGCAGCAGCGGCCCAGGCGCTGCGACGACGACGCGGTCGCTCATCGGCGCGTCCGGCGGCGGCCGGCGGGTCGGCGGGCCGCCGGCCCGGCGGGGCGGCGGGCCTTGACCGCGGCGGGCGACGGCGCGGCCACGGCCGCCGTGCCGAGGTCGTCGGAGCGGTCGCCCGGCACGTGGTAGCGCGACAGGATGCGCGGCAGCGCCGCTCGCGCCTGTGCGGCGTCGAGCAGCACGATCGCGCCGCTCGTCAGCTTGACGACGAGCTGGCCGCGGGCGCGGTCGACGTGGCGCACGAAGTCGCGCATGTCGACCGGCGCGTGGCCGTCGACCGCGGCGACGACGTCGTTGGCGAAGGCTTCGTAGCCGACGTTGACCTTGTCGGCGAGCACGTGCGCCAGCACGACGACCTCCTGCTGCTCGGGCTTGCGCAGGCCGGCTTGGTGCAGGTGCAGCAGTTCCTTCGGCGCCTTGTCCCACCAGTGGTCGCCCCAGTTGCGCAGGAACTCGGCGGTCAGGCGCTGGAACACGAGCCCGCCGAACAGGAACCACATCGGGCGCCGGTCGAACTCGGTGCGCGGCACGAGCCACGCCATCGGCTGCATCACCATGCGCACGGCCAGCGGCTTGCGGTCGCGCAGCACCTTGGCGACGACGACGTCGCCGCAATGGTGGTCGCCGATCACGGCGTCGAACTGGCAGCGATGGCGGCTGCGGTAGCGCACGGTGCCGTTGTCGGCGATGCGCAGGCCGTCGAGTTCCATCAGCACGTCGCCGACGTGCAACTGCTCCCACGCCGACGAGCCGTACTGCACGGCGGTGACCAGCACGCCGGACTGGCGCGCACCCATGCCGAGGTAGGCGCGCAGCGCGTCGTTCTCGAGCGGCTGCATGGTGATGCCGATGCCGGGCACCTGCGGCGACAGGCCGCGGCGCGCGCCGGCGAGGAAGCGCCGGATGATCGTCGCCGGCACCATCTCGCCGATGTTCTCGGCGTCGGGCAGCGCCTGGAACGCGATGCCGACGACCTTGCCGCGCGCGAACACCGGGCCGCCGCTGTTGCCTTCGTTGATGGCGGCGTCGACGGTGACGGCGAGCAGGTGGCGCTGGCTGTGCTCGTAGCGCTGCACTTCGATGCGCGAGACGACGCCCTCGGTGATCGACACCTCCTCGCCGCCGATCGGATAGCCGACCACCTGCACGGCCTCGCGCAGGCGCGGCAGGTCGCCGACGCGCGCCGGCGCGATGCCGGCGGTGAAGGCCGGGTCCTCGACCTGCAGCAGCGCCAGGTCGCAGTCGTGGCTGACGACGGCGACGCGGGCGACGACCTTGGTGACGTCGTCCTGCTTCTGCACCTGCACGAAAGTCGCGTTGGCGACGACGTGCGCGCCGGTCAGCACTTGCCCCGGCCCGACGATCACGCCCGAGCCGGTGCTGCCGCGCGGCGCGACGCTCTGCCACGGGCACTCGTAGTCGGGGTCCTGGTAGGTGCTGTAGACGCGGACGACTTGCGGGTAGGCCATGCGACGACGCGGCCCGGCGGGGCACGCCGGGGGCGAACACGGTAGCGACGCCCGGGCGGCGAGCGAATGCCGCAGTGCCCCAAGTCGACGGCGAGGCCCGGGACGAACGCCACGGCGGGCCCGCTTCGCCCCGTCGCGCGCGGGCGACCGGCTCTCCACGTGCCGCGCCGTCAGGTATCCTCCTGCCCGCGCCAACGCCCTTACGGCGCGCTCTACACCACCATGCGCAAGCTGCTCACCGGCCTCGTCACCACCGTGGCCCTCGTCGCGCCGATCGCCGCCCAAGGCGTCGATCCGATCGGTCGCATCCACCCCAAGGCCGGCCCGCTGGCGGCCGTTCCCGCGCTGACGCTGCCCGCCATCGACCGCGTGCAGTTGAGCGGCGAAGACGTGCAGCGGCGGCTCAACGGCCAGCCCGCGCGCTACGCCGTGCCCTTCGCGACGGCCGCCAACCCGGGCACGCACGGCCTGTGGGAAGCGCTCGATCCGACGTGGTCGCTGTGGCGGCTGCGCATCGCCTGCCCCGACGCCAACCACGTCAACCTCGGCTTCCAGCAGTTCTTCATGCCCGCCGGCGCGCGCATGATGGTCTACGCGTCGAACTACCAGGACGTCGTCCGGCCGTTCGACAGCGGCGACCACCAGCCGAGCGGCGAGTTCTGGACGCCGGTCGTGCAGACCAGCGAGATCGTCTGCGAGCTGTACGTGCCGACCGCGCTGCGCCCGCAGGTGCAGCTGCAGTTGGCGCAGATCGGCTCGGGCTACCGCTTCTTCGGCTCCGGCGACGACGCGATCGGCGGCATCGACCCGGCCGGTTCGTGCAACGTCGACGTGTCGTGCGCGCAGGGCGCGGCGTTCGCGCTGGAGATCCCGGCGATCGCGGCGATGAGCTCGGCCGGCTCGATCTTCTGCACCGGCGCGATGATCAACAACACGGCGAACGACGGGAAGAACTACTTCCTGACGGCGTTCCACTGCGGCGTGACGTCGGCCAACGCGGCCTCGCTGGTGTGCTACTGGAACTACCAGCGCGCGACGTGCGGCAGCGGCAGCGGCCCGCTGACGCAGTTCACCAGCGGTTCGACCTGGCGCGCCGGCTACAGCAACTCGGACTTCACGCTCGTCGAGCTCAACAGCGCGCCGAACCTCGCCTGGGGCATCACTCACGCCGGCTGGAACCGCAGCACCGCGGCGCCGACCTCGTCGACGGCGATCCACCACCCGAGCGGCGACGTGAAGAAGATCTCGTTCGAGACCGCGGCCTCGACGATCACCTCCTACGGCGGCACCGCGTCGCCGGGCGCCGGCACGCACCTGCGCGTCGTCGACTGGGACACGGGCACGACCGAGGGCGGCTCGTCGGGCAGCCCGCTGCTCGACCAGAGCAAGCTGATCGTCGGCCAACTGCACGGCGGCGGCGCCGCGTGCGGCAACAACCTGTCCGACTGGTACGGGCGCTTCGCCATCTCGTGGACCGGCGGCGGCACCAACACGACACGGCTGTCGAACTGGCTCGACCCGATCAACACCGGCGCGACGACGCTGGCGACGCGGCCGGTCGGCGGCGGCGGCACGGTCGCCGCGGCGACGAGCTACGGCGCCGGCTGCTACACGCGCTTCGGCAGCTTCGTGCAGACCTTCGCGGCGAACACGCTCGACCTCGGCGGCACGGCGACGGTCGCCAACGCGATCAGCCTGCAGCCGCTGGCTGGCAACACCGGGTACACCGTGCAGGCCGGCGCCAACGCGTGGTTCACGCCGGTCGCCGCGAACCTCGCTCTCGGCGACGACGCGCTGTCGGCGGCGCTGACGCTGCCGTTCGCCTTCCCGTTCCCGGGCGGCGCGACGACGCAGGTGCGCATGTGCAGCAACGGCTTCGTCTGGCTGAACGGCACGAGCACGGCGACCGAGTACCAGCCGACCGCGGCTCTGCTGGTCGGCGCCGCCTCGCGCCTCGCGCCGCTCTGGATGGACCTCAACCCGGCGGCCGGCGGCACGTGCCACTTCGACGTCGCGCCCGGCAACACAGCCGTCTACCTGACGTGGAGCGGCGTGCCGCACTACGGCAGCACGGCCGGCAACACGGTGCAGGTGGCGCTGTTCCCGAGCGGCGCGGTCGAGTACCGCTACCGCGTCCTCGGCAGCCAGACGGCGGCGTGCGTCGTCGGCTGGGGCCGCAGCGGCTCGCAGGTCCCGCCCAACCGCGACCTGTCGGCGGCGAACCTGCCGTTCCAGGTCAGCAGCGACCAGGCGGGCCTGACGTTCACCGGCGTCAACCGGCCGCTGCTCGGCACGACGCAGCAGTGCGCGCTGACCAACGTGCCGAACCCGGCCGCGAGCATCGGGCTCGTGCTGCTGGCGACCACGAGCATTCCGGCCGGCCAGGACCTCGGCGTGCTCGGCGCGCCGGGCTGCTCGCTCTACAACCCGGGCACGGTGATCCAGACGCTGTTTCCGCTCGGCGCGTCGACGACGTGGAACTTCGCGATCCCGACCACGCCGTCGCTGAGCGGCACGCGCGTCTACGCGCAGGGCGCGGCGCTGATCCCGCCGGGCACCAACGCGTTCAACGCGCTGACCAGCAACGGCGTCGACCTGCTGCTCGGCACCCTCTGATCGCCGGCGACGCGGGTTGGCAGCAACCGCGCCGGCGCGTCGATAGGCTGCGGGCGCCGCCATGACCGCGCCCGCCGAACCCACTGCGCCACCGACCTTCGCGGCAGCGCTGCGTTTCTGGGCGTGGCTCGGCTGCGCGTCGTTCGGCGGCCCGGCCGCGCAGATCGCGCGCCTGCACGACGAACTCGTCGTGCGCCGGCGCTGGCTCGACGGCGAACGCTTCGACCACGCGCTCGACTTCTGCACCATGCTGCCCGGCCCCGAGGCGCAGCAGCTGGCGACGTGGTGCGGACGCCAGCTGCACGGCGCGCGCGGCGGCATCGCGGCCGGCGCGCTGTTCGTGCTGCCGGGCGCGCTGCTGATGGCGGCGCTGTCGTGGGCCGTCATGGCGCATGGCGCCGGCGCGCTGCTGCAGGGCGCGCTCTGGGGCGGCAAGGCCGTCGTCGTCGGACTCGTCCTGGTCGCGGCGCTGCAACTCGGCCGCCGCGTGGCCCGTCGGCGCCCGCTGCTGGCGATCACGGTGGCGACGTTCGGGGCGCTCTTCTTCGGCGCGCCGTTCCCGTTGCTGCTGCCGGCGGCGGCCCTGCTCGGGCTGCTGGCCACGCCGCCCGAACGGCCCGCCGGCGAACCCGCGGCGGCGGCCGACATGCGCACCACGAAGGCGGGCGGCGCCGTGCGCGCGCTCGCGCTCGGCGGCGTGCTCTGGCTCGTGCCGTGGCTGCTGCTGCTCGCCGGCGGCGATGCGCTGGCGCTGCCGCGACAGCTGTACCTGTTCTTCAGCGTCGCGGCGCTCGCGACCTTCGGCGGCGCCTACGCCGTGCTCGCGTACGTCGCCGACGCGGCGGTGCGCGACCACGGCTGGCTGACGGCCCAGCAGGCGCTCGACAGCATCGCGCTCGCCGAGGCGACGCCCGGCCCGCTCGTGCTGGCGCTTCAGCACACGGGCTTCGTCACGGGGTGGAACCACGCCGGCGCGTGGCCGCCCGTCGCTGCCGCGTTGCTGGCCGCCGCGATCACGTCGTGGACGACGTTCCTGCCGGGAATGACGATGGTGTTCGCCGGTGCGCCGGCGCTCGAACGCCTGCGCCGGCGGCCGCGCGCCCGCGCGGCGCTCGCCGGCGTCACCGCCGCGGCGCTCGGCGCGCTGCTGCTGCTCGCGCTCGGCATGGCGTCGGCGACGCTGTTCCGTCAGCGTGCGCCGGGCTCGCCACTGGATGCGCTGCGCGACCTCGCGTTTGGCGTTGCCGACGCAGCGGCGCGGCAGGACGGCGAATGGCTGGTCGGCCGCCCCGACCTCGCGGCGCTGGCGCTCGCCGCCGGCGCCTTCGCGCTCGTCGCGACGCGCCGATGTGGGCCGCTTGCCGCAATGGCGCTCGGCGTCGCCTGCGGCCTGCTGCGCGGGACGTTCGACTGACCTGGACGACTACAGGAACTACAGGAACCAGTCGCGGCGCTCGGCGCCCGGCGCCTGCTGCGGCAGGTCCTTGCCCGCCTCGATCAGCTCCTCGATCCACCAATTGGTGCTGTGGTAGAGGCAGGTGACCTGGGCGCACTCGTGGCTGGCGTCGAACGTGTTCAGCAGCTTCGCTGTGTTGTGCTGCGCCGCCGGCGGCACCTGCCACAGCGCCTTGCCGCCGACCTCGGCCTTCGGCACGCCGCGGTGCGCCGGGCAGTTGAACGTGCCGAGCGGCGTCACGACCTGCCGCAGCATCTGCATGTGGCAGGTCTTCGGCTGCTTGGTGTAGTCGCGCCACGTGCCGTCCATCAGCACGCGCAGGTTGGTGCTGGCCAGCACGCGGAAGCCCGGCCGCACGGCGGCGCGCGCCTCGGCGAGGTTCTGCTTGATGCGGGCGATGACCGCCTGCAACTCGGCCTCGGTCTTGGCCGGGTCCATGACCTCGGCGCCGTCCTCCTGGCGCTCGAGGAACGGCTTGAACGAGATGTAGTCGAACATCGCGTCCGAGGCGCGGCGGCTGGCCATCACCATCTCGTGGATGTTCTCGACGACCTTGACGTCGCCGCGGCTGCCGCCCTTCCACGTGATGACGAACGAGAAGCCCATCTGCAGCGCCGGGTTGGCGGCCTTGATCTTGGGGATCCAGCTGCAGATCTCGTCGAGGTTGAGCGTCGCGCTCGACGGGTTGTGCATGCGCCGGAAGACCTCGTTGCTGCCCGAGTCGAGCGACAAGCGCACCCAGTCGCCCTCGGTGAAGGACGGCGCTGCCTGCAGCAGGCGATCGCCGCGGCTGCCGTTGCTGACGACCGCGACGGCGAGGCCGAGCTGCTTCAGGAACTGCACGAAGGCGACGAAGCCCGGGTAGAGCGTCGGTTCGCCGCCGCCGATCAGGATGACGCTGCGCAGGCCGCGAGCCGCCATCTTGGCGATGCCGTCACGCAGCTCCTGGTCCTCGTGCTTCTCCTTGCTGTTGAGGATGTCCCAGTCGATGCAGTGGTCGCACTTGTAGTTGCACGCCGTGGTGAGATCGAGGTTGATCGACAGCGGCGCGAGGTCGGGCAGGTCTGGCTCGGGCTCGCCGTTGGCGGCGGCGGCGCGGCGGGCGCGCTGCCACTCGACGTAGTCGACGACCTTGGTCCACAGCGACGGCTGCTGAAGCTTCTGCGCGAAGTCGTGGACGGACTCGACGCGGCGGACCTCAGCGGCCGCCGAGGGCGGCGAGGACGGCCGCGTAGAGGCGGAGGCGGAGGGCGAGGGCGTCGGCGAGGGCGTGGGTTCGTTCACGGGTGGCCTGCTGCAGGAGCGGGCGGAGACCATACACCAAACGGGCGAGTGGATCCTCGCACGGCAGTTCGCGGCCGTCCGGCGCAGCGAACGAGATGCGGTAGCCCGGACCGATGCGGCGGTCCATGCGCCAGCCGTCGACCGCGAGCCACGCTGGCCGCGGCTGCGTCGGGCAGACGGCGAGGTGCAGTTCCACGTCGACGGCGCCACCGCGCGCCGGCACGGAGAACGCGACGACGTTGGCGGTCGCCGACGGCGATGGGTCGCTCTGGCGCACATTCGTCGGCAGCGCGTCGGCCGGCAAGTCGGCGACCGCCTGCACGACGCTGAGCGCGTGCGACAGCGAGAACTCGACCATCGCAGGCCCGGGCTCGATCGGCGACAGCCCCATCGCCACCGAGCGCACCGGCGCGCGCATGGCCGACGGGTGCAGCGCGCGCAGCTCCGGCAGCACCTCAGGCCACTGGCAGTTCTCGGCCAGCAGCAGGCCGCGCGCGCGGAAGGCAGCGACGCGCTGCAGGCCGGCGGCGAGGTCGGCGGCGGCGACGAGCGGCTTCTCGCACAGGCACGGCACGCCGGCGGCGAGCGCGGCGTCGAGGCCGGCGAGGTGGCCGGCGACGGGCGCGGCGACGACGAGCGCGTCGACGGCGCGCGCGAGCGCCATGGCATCGGCGGCGGCGGCGACCGGGTGGCCGAGCAGCGCCGCGATTTCGCCAGCCGCGCGGACACCGCCGGCGGCGTCGCGCCCGGCCACGGCCGCGACCGTGGCCCCCGCCGCCTCGAAGGCGCGCGCCAGGAAGGGACCGGTTCCCTGCCGCGACCGCCCCGCCCCCACGATGCCCACGCGCAGCGGCGCAGCGGGCGGAAGGTCGGTGGGCGCAGGGACGGTCATCTCGCGCGGCGAGCCTAGGAGTCTGCGCCACGAAAGGCCACGCCGCCCGCCACGCGTCTTCGCGCCCGGGGGCTCGCGGCCGATCCTCGTCGAATCCACCGATTCGCCTGCGGTCGTCCGCTTCGCCCCGGCCGCGCATCCACGCACCAGATCGGCGCGCGTCCCGTTGCACGGGCTCCGGTCCGGGCGTCCCTTCAGATTCGCCTGCCCGCACTGCCTGCGCGATGGCGGCAGCGGCGGAATTCTGCGCCAGCACGCAACTTGCTGTCACGAATGCGCTCTCTGGGGACTCTATAGGTTGGTGCGACGCAACCGCGGCGCCCATCGCATTCCGGCCGCCGCGCCCCGGCAGGCGGCCGACTTCGGGAAACCCAAGCGGAAGAAAACGGCCCGTCCGGCACCAACCGGACGGGCCGACTTTTTTTGGCCGGTCGCGCGCGCGGCCGGTGGTCGGTGCGGACCGCCGCACCCGCCGTGCGGTCGCCGGCCGCACCGCCGCTACGCTCGCTGTCGATGGCCGCCCGCAAGGTCCCCGCCCGTCGCCGCCGCACACGGCTGACCGCCCGCACCGCCGACCGTCACGCGCTGTACCAACTGGCGGTGCAGACGCCGGCGACGGACGCGGCCTTCTACGCCCGCTGGTTCCAGCGGCTCGCCGGCCGGCCACTACGCGTGCTGCGCGAGGACTTCTGCGGCACCGCCGCACTCGCCGTCGAGCACGTCAAGCGACACCGCCTGAACCGCGCGATCGGCGTCGATCTGCACTGGCCGACGCTGGCCTGGGGCCGCATCCACAACGTCCGGCCCCAGCTCGACGCCGCGCAGCAGCGACGGCTGCGACTCGTGCACGCCGACGTGCGCGCCGTGCGCGCGCCGAAGGTCGACGCCGTCGTCGCGCTCAACTTCAGCTACGCGGTGCTCCAGACGCGCGCCGACCTGCTCGCCTACCTGCGCGTCGCGTTCGCGTCGCTGCGGCCGGGCGGCGTGCTGTTCGCCGACGCCTGGGGCGGCCCTGACGTGCTGCTGGCCAAGACCGACCGCCATCGCCGCGCAGGCTTCGTCTACGAGTGGGAGCAGCGCGCCTTCGACCCGGTCACCCACCGCGTGCAGTGCGCGATCCACTTCGCCTTCCCGGACGGCAGCCGCATGCGCGACGCCTTCGTCTACGACTGGCGGCTGTGGACCCTGCCCGAGCTGCGCGAACTGTTCGCCGAGGCGGGGTTCGCCGACGTCCAGGTGCTGTGGGAGTCGACCGACCACCGCACCGGCACCGGCTCGGGCACCTTCTACCGCACCAACCGCGGCAGCCAGGACGAAGCCTGGATCGCGCTCGTCACCGGCCGCAAGCCGTTCTGACGTCGCGCGAAAGTCGCGCTGCCATCGGCACTTGCATCGGCGAGGCCCGCGCACGCCCCGGGCCGTCCTTGCGCCCGTGAGCGGCCTCCGCACAATGCTCGCCCCCACAACCCGGCCAGCCCGGCCGCGCCTGCCCCAACCGCCCTCATCCGCATGCACACGCTCGTCATCCTCGGTGCCGGCAAGATCGGCCGCATGGTCGCCCACCTCATGGCCAAGTGCGGCGACTACGACGTGCGGCTGGGCGACGTGGCGCCCGGCGTGGCCGAAGCGGTCGCCAAACGCTACGGCAACGTCAAGGGCAGCGCCGTCGACTTCGCCTCGCAGGCGAGCCTCGATGGCGTGCTCAAGGGCGCCTGGGCGGTGATCAGCTGCGCGCCGTACCGCTGCAACCCGCTGATCGCCGAGCGCGCCAAGGCGCACGGCGTGCACTACTTCGACCTGACCGAGGACGTCGGCGTCACCCACCGGGTCAAGGAACTCGCCAAGGACAGCAAGACGGTGTTCGCGCCGCAGTGCGGCCTAGCGCCGGGCTTCATCACCATCGTCGCGCACGACCTGATGAAGACGATGACGCAGGTGCACGACCTGCGCCTGCGCGTCGGCGCGCTGCCGCGCTACCCGAACAACCGGCTCAAGTACAACCTGACGTGGAGCACGGACGGGCTGATCAACGAGTACTGCAACCCGTGCGAGGCGGTCGAGAACGGCCAGCTGACGACGGTGCCGCCGCTGGAGCAGCTCGAGCGCATGACGCTGGACGGCGTCGAGTACGAGGCGTTCAACACCTCGGGCGGGCTCGGCACGCTGGCGATCACGCTCAAGGACAAGGTCCGCAACGTCAACTACAAGACGATCCGCTACCCGGGGCACTGCGAGCTGATGAAGTTCCTGCTGCACGACCTCGGCCTGCGCAACGACAAGGACGCGATCCGCGACCTGTTCGACAAGGCGATTCCGGGCACGGCGCAGGACCAGATCATCGTCTACGCCAGCGCCATCGGCATGGCCGGCGGCAAGCTGACCGAGCGGACGTACGCCAAGACGATCTACCACCAGGAGATCGACGGCGAGCAGTGGACCGGCATCCAGATCACCACCGCCGCCGGCATCACCGGCGTCGTCGACATGGTGCGCGCGGGCCAGTTGCAGCAGTCGGGCTTCCTCAAGATGGAGGAGATCGACTGCGGCGCGTTCCTGAAGAACCGCTTCGGCAAGTACTACGCCTGATCGGCGCGCTCCGCGCTGGAGGGACGGGCGGGCCGCCGACACAATGCGGCCCCATGCCGAAGTTCCCCCTCCTGTGCGCGATGATGTTCCTCCAGTTCTTCGTCTGGGGGAGCTGGTACGTGACCGCCGGCACCTTCGTGCCGGCGATGGGCTGGCCGCAGGCGACGACTGGCTGGGTCTACTCGGCCGGACCGATCGCGGCGGTGATCTCGCCGCTGTTCCTCGGCCTGATCGCCGACCGCTTCTTCGCCTCGCAGCGCGTGCTGGCGGCGATGCACGCGCTGGGCGCGGTCATCATGCTGGTCGGCATCCCCGGAGCGATCGAGGCGAAGGACGCGACGTGGTTCGAGTGGTACGTGCTCGCGTACATGCTCTGCTACATGCCGACGCTCGGGCTGTCGAACACGGTGGCGTTCAGCCACGTGACCAACCCGGAGAAGCAGTTCCCGATCGCGCGCGTGTTCGGCACGCTCGGCTGGATCGCGGCGGTGACGTTCGTCAGCAAGTTCCTGCAGGCGGACCAGAAGCCGGTGATGTTCCTCGTCGCCGGCTACAGCTCGGCGGCGATGGCGCTGCTCAGCTGGATCCTGCCGAACACGCCGCCGCCGGCCGCCGGCAAGCGCACGTCGCTGGCCGAGACGATCGGCCTCGGCGCGCTGCCGCTGCTGAAGGACCCGGCGTTCGCGGTCTTCCTGCTGTCGTCGTTCCTCGTCTGCATCCCGCTGGCCGGCTACTACAGCTACGGCAGCCAGTTCGCGGCGACGGTGTGGCCCGAGGCCGGCTTCTACATGACCTTCGGCCAATGGGCCGAGGTCGTGTTCATGGTGATCATGCCGGCGTTCTTCGCGCGGCTCGGCGTCAAGTGGATGCTCGCACTCGGCATGCTGGCGTGGGTCGTGCGCTACGGCCTGTTCAGCGCCGCGGCCGGCAGCGCGCCGCCGGTCGCGTGGATGGTGCTGGGCGGCATCCTGCTGCACGGCATCTGCTACGACTTCTTCTTCGTCACCGGCCAGATCTACGCCGACCAGAAGGCCGGGCCGCAGGTGCGCGGCCAGGCACAGAGCCTGCTCGTCATCGTCACGCAGGGCCTCGGCATGTGGATCGGCGCGCAGGCGATGACGTCGGTCGTCACCGGCAACACGCAGACCGTCGCCGACAAGCCGGTGATCGACTGGGGCCACGTCTGGCTGCTGCCGTGCCTCGGCGCGCTCGGCATCCTCGTGCTGTTCGTGCTGCTGTTCCGCGCGCCGCAGCGTTCGGCGGCCTGAGCCGGCGGCGGCCGCGCCGCCCTCCGCTCGGTGCGGCGAGAAATCGCGTCCGAAACGACGGCTGCCATGCCCTTACGGGCGTGGCCCCGCCGTCCCCGCACGACCGCCTGTTCCAGGCGGTGTTCCGCTGCCCGCGCCAGACGGCGTCCTGGCTGGCGTCGTTCCTGCCGGCCGCCGTGCGGCAGGCGCTCGACCTGACGAGCCTCGCGCCGTGGCCCGGGCAAGCGCTCGGGTTGCGCACGCGCAGCCACGCTGCCGACCTCGCCTTCACCGTGCGCTGTCGCGCCGACGGCGAGGACGACGCCGGCACGGCGCTGCTGCTCGTCGAGCACAAGTCGCACGCCGACCCGGACCTCGCGGCCCAACTGCTGCGCTACGCCGTGCACCTTCGCCGCATCGCCGCGCGCCGCGACGGCCGCGAGCCACTGGTTGTGGCGGTGGCGCTGCACCACGGCGATGCGCCGCCAGCACTGCGCCGGCCGACGCGCCCTGCCGCGCTGCGCCGGCTGCAGCCGCAGCTGCGTTACCTCGTCGACGACCTGCACGGCGTCGAGGAAACGGCACTGCGGCGAACCGGACTGCTGCCGCTGGCGCAGTTGTCGCTGCTGGCGCTCGGCACGGTGCGCGGCATGGACAGCGGCGGCGTGCTCGACGCGCTGCACCGCTGGCGCGACGTGATTGCGGGGGTCTACGCCGACCTCAGCCCGCCGGCCGCCGCCGACGCGATGGAGGCGTTTGCGTGTTATCTTCTCGACCAGACCGACGTCACCCAGGAGGAGCTGCAGATGCACATCACCGACCCATACGCCTACACGGCCGACGGCAAGCTGACGACGGGTTACAAGCTGCGGCAGGAGGGACGCGCCGAAGGCCGGGTCGAAGGTCGGGTCGAAGGTCGCGTCGAAGGCCGCGCCGAAGGCATGGCCGCCGGCAAAGCGCAAGGACTCGCCACCGCACTGCTGCGCCAGCTCGGCCGGCGCTTCGGCCCGCTGTCCGCGGCCGTCGACGCGCGCGTTCGCACCGCCGACCCCGCAGCACTCGAAGGCTGGCTCGACCGCGTGCTCGACGCGCGCACGCTCGACGACGTGTTCGCCGGGTGAAGCCGACAGACGGCCAGCTCAGCCCCGCGTTCCGCCTCGGCCGCGCGGCAACAAGCCGATCAACGCCGCCGAACCGAGCGCGCAGCCGATGCCGATCCACAACAGACCATCGGTCGCGCCGGCGACCAGCAGCCCGGCGACCGCGGGTTTGAGCGGCAATTGCACCAGCCGCGCCGCAGCGTAGAACGTCGACGCCGCGGTGGCGCGCAGGTCCGGCGGGTAGCAGCGGCCGAACAGCGCGCCAAAGCACGACCACGTGCCCGCCCCGAGCCCCATCGCCGCGACCGCGACGGTGAACGCGGCGAACGAGTGACCGGCGTCGCGCAGCACCGCCAGCACGGCGGCGTGGCCGAGCGCGAACAGCAGGCACGAGGCGATGAACACGCGGATGCGCCCCAGGCGCGCGGCGACGAAGCCAAAGGCCACGTCGGCGAACACGTGCACGGCGTTGACCTGGATCTGGAACCAGCCGACGTCCGCCAGCGGCAGCTTGCGCTCGGCCATCAGCACGCGCGGCAGTTCGGCGTACACGCACCAGAATCCGGCCATGTGCAGCGTCAGCACCGCCAGCAGCACGGCGCTGGCGCGGCGGTGCAGCGGGGACCACAACGCCGCTGCGGCAGCGTTGTGCGCTGCCGGCGGCGCACCCGCATGCGCAGGCAAGGCCCAGCGCGCCGCGAATGCCAGCGCGCCGAGGGCCGCCGAGCCGATGAACACGGCGCGCCAACCGACCTGCGGCAGCGGCGCGAGGAAGCACCCGACCGTCGCCGCCAGCGCCATCGCCACCGGACTGCCGGCCTGCAGCAGGCCGTGCACGCGGTCGCGCTGGCGCTCGCTCCACACCTCGGCGACGATCGCATGGCCGATGCCCCATTCGCCGCCGACGCCGAAGCCGCAGACGAACCGCGCCAGCCACAGCGACCAGAAGCCGTCGGCGACGCCGGTCAGCAGCGCGCCGAGCGAGAACGTTGCGATGCTGGCCACCATCGCTGGCCGCCGGCCGACGCGGTCGGCGAGGCGCCCGAAGGCGAAGCCGCCGAGCGCCGTTGCCGCCAGCGACCAGCCTTCGATCCACTGCACGCGGACGAGTTCGAGCCCGAGGTCGCGTCCGATCGCGGCCTTGGTGAACGCAAAGAGGATCAGATCGTAGAAGTCGAAGACCCAACCGAGCCAGCAGAACGCCAGCACGCGCAGCCGACCGTCGGCGAGCAGCGCATCGGCAGGTGCGGCGGACGGACGCGATCGCATCGCGGCGCAGGGTACCGGCCGTCGCGGCGAAGGCACGCTCGACGTGGACGGTGTTGGCACGCATCGTTGCGGCCAAGGAGACGATCGCCACGATGACGCAATCGCATTGGTACCGACCACCGACAGCGCCGACGACGCCAGAGGGTCCCTTCACGCCGGACGAGCTGGCCGCGCGCATCGCCAACGGCGCCCTGCCGGGCGGCGGCATGGTCGCCATCGCCGATGGCCCCACGCCACCAGCACCGGGCGCACACTGGAAGCCCGCCGAAGCGCTGCTGCGCGCGCCGGGGCCGGTCGCAGGCGCCGGCACGGCCCCCACCGCCAACGACTACCGAACGCAACTCGTTGCCACCAGCGCCTACACCGATCTGCGGCTGTTCCTCGGCGTGGTGAACGGGCTCGCGATCGTCGGCGTGGCCGTGGCGTGCATCGCGATGTTCGCGGCGGGACCAGCCGACATTGCATGGGCGATCGGGCGGGCCACCGCGTGGATCGCGCTGCTCTTCGCATGGTGGACCGCACGCGGACTCGCGACCGCCTTCCTCGACTTCGTCGATCATTCGCTGCAACAGCGGCGGGACTGATCCCGCGCCGCGCGCTTGCTGCGCCGCGCGGCGCCCGCGAACATGGCGCGCTGGGGCGCGCTCCGCGCCGCCGAAAGGACACCCACCATGCGCACCTCCAATCCCCTGCTCCGCACCGACACCTTCGACCTCCGCGCTGCGACCGCCGACGCGACGATGACCGTGCTCGGCACGGTGCACAAGACGGCGTTCCTCGTGCTGATCGTGCTCGGCATGGCGATGTGGTCGTGGCAGGAGCTCGCCGCGCAGGGCGGGCAGGCGATGTACCCCTGGCTGATCGGCTCCACGATCGTCGCCGCCGTCCTCGCCCTGGTCACCGCCTTCAAGCGCACGATCGCCTTCGTCACCGCGCCGCTCTACGCCGCCTGCGAAGGCGTGGTGCTCGGCGCGATCTCGGCGCTGTTCGAGGCGCGATTCCCCGGCATCGCCATCCAGGCGACCGGCCTGACCGCGACGACGCTGCTGGCGCTGCTGTTCGCCTACCGCTCGGGCCTGATCCGCGCGACCGAGAACTTCAAGCTCGGCATGGCGGCGGCGATGGGCGCGATCCTGCTGTTCTACCTCGCCACCTGGATCGCGCGCCTGTGCGGCGTCGACATGGGCTGGCTGCACGGCGGTGGCCTCTTGTCGATCGGCATCTCGATGGTCGTCGTGGTGATCGCCGCGCTGAACCTCGTGCTCGACTTCGACTTCATCGAGCAGGGCGAGGCCAACCGCGCGCCCAAGCACATGGAGTGGTACGCGGCCTTCGGCCTGCTCGTGACGCTGGTGTGGCTCTATCTGGAGACGCTGCGCCTGCTCGCCAAGCTGCAGAGCAACCGCGACTGACGACCGGCCACCGCCGCGCTCGCCGGCGGCGCACGGGGCGGCTATCCTCCCCGCCCCAACGATGTTCGCACCGCAGCGCAAGAACACGGTCGCCGTCCGGGTCGGCAACATCACGGTCGGTGGCGGCCACCCGGTCGTCGTGCAGTCGATGACCAACACCGACACCGCCGACCCCAAGTCCACGGCCGAGCAGGTGGCCGAGTTGTACCTCGCCGGCAGCGAGGTCGTCCGCATCACGGTCAACTCGCAGGAAGCCGCCGCCGCAGTGCCGGAGATCCGCCAGCGCCTGAGCGACCGCGGCCTGCCGGTGCCGCTGGTCGGCGACTTCCACTACAACGGCCACGTCCTGCTGCGGAAGTTCCCGGCCTGCGCCGACGCGCTCGACAAGTACCGGATCAACCCCGGCAACGTCGGCAAGGGCGCCAACCACGACAAGAACTTCGCCACGATGATCGCGTGCGCGAAGGACCACCGGAAACCCGTCCGCATCGGCG
Organism: Phycisphaerales bacterium; assembly: GCA_020247305.1. Taxonomy (GTDB): domain Bacteria; phylum Planctomycetota; class UBA1135; order UBA1135; family UBA2386; genus UBA2386. The sequence goes on from JADCJE010000092.1 coordinate 73,777, forward strand.
TCAACGCCGGCTCGCTCGACCAGGAGCTGCTGAACGACCTGATGGAGGCCAACGCCCGGGCCGCCGTGCCACAGGACGCGCAGGCGGTGTTCCTGGAGGCGATGGTGCAGAGTGCGCTGCGCTCGGCCCACGCGGCCGAGGAGCTTGGCCTGCCGCGCCACCAGATCATCCTCAGCTGCAAGATCAGCAAGGTGCAGGAACTCGTGCGCGTCTACCGCGCGCTCGCCGACCGCACCGACCACTCGCTGCACCTCGGCCTCACCGAGGCCGGCATGGGCATGAAGGGCATCGTCGGCTCGTCCGCGGCGCTGGCGATCCTGCTGCAGGAAGGCATCGGCGACACCATCCGCGTGTCGCTGACGCCGGAGCCCGGCAGTTCGCGCACGCAGGAGGTGCGCGTCGCCCAGCAGATCCTGCAGGCGATGGACATCCGGCCGTTCCTGCCGCAGGTCACCGCCTGCCCGGGCTGCGGCCGCACGACGTCGACGTACTTCCAGGAGCTCAGCCAGCAGGTCGAGAAGTTCCTGCACGCGCGCATGCCCGAGTGGAAGAAGACCAAGCCCCAGGCCGCATCGCTGCAGGTCGCGGTGATGGGCTGCGTCGTCAACGGCCCGGGCGAGAGCAAGGCCGCCAACCTCGGCATCTCGCTGCCGGGCACCGGCGAGATGCCGCGCGCGCCGGTCTACGAAGACGGCGTGCAGGTGACGACGCTCGAAGGGCCGACGCTGGCGCAGGACTTCCTGCGGCGGATCGAGGCGTACGTCGCGCGCATGTAGAGGCGGGCGTGCTGGCGGCGGCGCCCGAGAAGGCCGTGCGACGACCGCACCCTGCGTGATCCTGCCTGCTTGTTCGGGCTCTGTGCGCTCTGTGGTTCCTTTGCTGCCGAAGCAGAACAACCACAGAGAACACAGAGCGCACAGAGCAGAGGCAGAACGAGAGGCAGAAGAAGCCAACGCAGCACAGGCGGACCGCGCACGCCGCTACGCGATCAGCCCGCGCACCACCTTGCCGGCAACGTCCGTCAACCGATAGTCGCGGCCCTGGAAGCGCCACGTCAGCGTCTCGTGGTCGACGCCGAGCAGCCACAGCATCGTCGCGTGCAGGTCGTGCACGTGCACCGGATCGGCGGCGACGTTGTAGCCGAAGTCGTCGGTCGCGCCGTGCACATGGCCGGCGCGCACGCCGCCGCCGGCGAGCCACATCGAGAAGCAGCGCGGGTGGTGGTCGCGGCCGTAGTTGTCGGCGGTCAGCGCGCCCTGGCAGTACGCGGTGCGGCCGAACTCGCCGCCCCACACCACCAGCGTGTCGTCGAGCAGGCCGCGGCGCTGCAGGTCGAGCACGAGCGCGGCGGCGGCCTGGTCGGTCTGCGCGCACTGCCGCCGCAGGTCGCCCGGCAGGTTGCCGTGCTGGTCCCAGCCCTGGTGGAACAACTGCACGAAGCGCACGCCGCGTTCGAGCAGCCGCCGCGCCAGCAGGCAGTTGGCGGCGAACGTGCCGGGATCGCGCGCGCGTTCGCCGTAGAGCGCAAACGTCGCATCGCTCTCGGTCGAAACGTCGGCCGCCTCCGGCACGCTCGCCTGCATGCGGAACGCCAGCTCCGCCTGCGCCTGCCGCGCCGCGATCGCCGGATCGCCGTGCGCCTGCTGCTGTTCGCGGTGCAGCGCCGCCAGCGCCGCGACCTGCGCGCGACGCAGTTCGCGGTCGACGCCGGCTGGGTTGTCGAGAAACAGCACCGGCGACGCGCCCGGCCGGAACTGCACGCCCTGGTGCTCGCCCGGCAAGAAGCCGGTGCCCCACAGCCGCGCATACAGCGGCTGGTCGCGCGCGGCGTCCTTGCTGATCAGCACGACGAACGCCGGCAGGTCCCGGTTCATGCTGCCGAGCCCGTACGCCGCCCACGCCCCCATCGCCGGCCGGCCGCTGAGCTGGTGGCCGGTGCAGAAGAACGTGATCGCCGGGTCGTGGTTGATCGCTTCGGTGTGCAGCGAGCGTACGACGCACAGTTGGTCGGCGATCTTGGCCGTGTGCGGCAACAATTCGCTCAACGGCAGGCCGCTCTGGCCGTGCGGCGCGAAGCGCGCGAACGAGCCGGCCATCGGCAGCACGGCCTGGTTGCCGCTCATGCCGGTGAGGCGCTGGCCGCCGCGCACCGAGTCGGGCAGCGGCTGGCCGTGGCGCGCGCGCAGGATCGGCTTCTCGTCGAACAGTTCGAACGGCGACGGCCCGCCGGCCTGGAACAGGTAGACGACGCGGCGCGCGCGCGGCGCGAAGTGCGGCCGCGGGCCGGCGTCGACGAACGCATCGGCCGCCGCCCCCGCACCGCCGGCAGCAGGCGCCGCTGAGCAGCCACCGAGTCCCTGCAGCGCCAGCGCGCCGAGGCCGAGCGACGCACGACCGAGGAAGGCGCGCCGCGCGCGGCCGAGCGGATCGAGCGCGGCGAACGGATCGGCGGTCGGCACGTCGTGCATCGGCGTCATGGCTGCTCCCCTGCCGCAAGGTCGCCACCCCGTTCGCGCTGCGGCGTCCTGTGGTCTCCCATCAGGGATCGCATTGGCGCGCCGTTCATCGCAGCACCACCGCGGCATCGCTCGCCATCACTGCGCTCGCCGCCGCCGCGAGCCCGACCGTGGGGTCGGCTGTCGCCGCGAGCACGCCGCGCAGCGCCGCCAGTTCGCCTGCGGTCGGCGGCCGCGTGCACAACGCCGCGAAGATCGCCGTCAGCCGGTCGTCGTCGCTCGCGCCCGCGCGCGCGAGTTGCTGCGCTGCCAGCGCGTCGGCGCACTCGGTGAACACCGGATCGCCGAGCAGCACCAGCGCCTGCAGCGGCGTGTCGGTGCCCTGCCGGCGCACGACGCAGACTTCGCGGCTGGCGCCGTCCAGCGTCATCAGGTTGGGCGGCGGCGCGGTGCGTTTGCGGTAGGTGTAGAGGCTGCGCCGGTGCGCATCGGGGCCCTGATCGGGCTGGTAGTCGCCGCCGCCCCAGCCGATGCCGGCGTCGCGCCACAGGCCGGGCGGTTGGTACGGCTTGACGCTCGGGCCGCCAAAGCGCGGCTGCAACAGACCGGCGGCCAGCAGCGCCTGGTCGCGCAGCGCCTCGGCCGACAGCCGGAAGCTCGGGCCGCGACCGAGCAGCTCGTTGTCGGGATCGGCGTCGCGCTGCGCCGGCGTCGCCGCCGACGACTGGCGGAACGTCGCGCTGGTGACGATGTGGCGCAGGATGCGCTTGTGGCTGCCGTGGCGCTGGAAGTCGACGGCGAGCGCGTCGAGCAGCGCCTGCTGCGTCGGCCGTTCGCCGAGCAGACCGAAGTTGTCGGGCGTGCGCACGAGGCCGCGGCCGAAGCACTGCGCCCACAGCCGGTCGACGACGACGCGCGCCGGCAGCGGGTTGCGCGCATCGCACAGCCAGCGCGCGAGGCCGCGGCGGTCGCGCGGCCACGACGGATCCCACGGCAACACGGCGGCGGGCACGTCGGCGCCGACCGGCTGGCTGCGGTCGGGTTGGTCGTAGGCGCCGCGCCGCAGCACGAAGCGCGGCTCCGGATGCCCGTGCGGCGCCATCACCATCAGTTCGGGCGCCTGCTCGATGGCGGCATGCAGCGCTTCGTCGGCGACACGGGCTGCGGCGCGCGCGGCGACGACGGCGGGCGCGAGTTCGGCGTGGTGCGCGAGCAGGTCGTCGCGGCGCGGCGTGCTGCCGGCGAGCACGGCGACCTCCGCGGCGGTCAGCGCGACGTCGTACAGTTCGAAGCGAGCGAGGCCGCCGCCGACGAAGCCCTTGTCGCGGTCGCGGCCGCCGAGCACGAGCCGGCGCACGACGGCGGGACCGTGCAGGTGGTCGCGCACGACCGTCGTCGCGACACGTTCGCCGTCGACGTAGACGCACAAGCCGGCGGCCCGCGAACTGCCGTCGTAGGTGCAGCAGACGTCGAGCCAGCGATCGAGCGGCAGCGGCGCCGAGGCGGCGACGGCGGCCGCGGAACCCGGCCAGTGGTGCACGACCTCCCAGCACAGCCGACCGTCGCGCAGCAGCAGTTGGTGCCCCTGCGCGTCGGCGTCCTCGGTGAAGTGGCTGGTGTGCAGCACGACGGCGCGCTCGTGCACGCGGTCGATCGACAGCCGCAAGCGCACGGTGCGCGGCGCCGCCCGCCCGAAGCCCGGCAGCCCGTCGACGCCGATCGTCGCGTCGCCATCGCAGCGCAGCGCCGTAGCACCCGGCGTCGGCCCGTCGATCGGGGCCATCGCCGCCGGCACGCCGACCGCGCGGTCGCTGCGTTCGTCGCGCGCGGTCGCGCCGGACGTGCCACCGAAGGCGAACGCGGCGATCGGCGCCCGCGGCGTCGGCGTCGGCATCGGCGCAACGGCGGCGCGCGGCGCGCCCGATGCGGCCGTGGCCGCCGCATCGGGCGGCGACCAACGCACCGGCGCGCGGACGGCGTCGGCGAGACCCGCCGCCATGAGGTCCGCGCCGACGGCGCGCGGCCGCGGGCCTGCTTCGACCATGTCCATCGCCGGCGCGCCGGCCGCGGCGCCCGCCAGCGCCCGCGCCTGCGCCGTCGCCAGCGCGCTGCGCGCCGCGGCGGCGGCCGCCTGCAGCGTGGCGACGTTCGCGGACTGCTCGGGCGTGAACAAGCGCTGCGTCGGCTGCGCTGCGCCGCCGGTCGCGTACGGGTACAGCCCGCACTCGTCGATCGCGAAGAACGTGCCGAGCGCGTAGTAGTCGCGCTGCGCAATCGGGTCGGACTTGTGGTCGTGGCAGCGCGCACAGCCGACGGTCAGCCCGAGGAAGGTCGCACCCAAGGTGTCGACGCGGTCGGCGATCGCTTCGTGGCGCCACTCCGCCTCGATCGAGCCGCCTTCGTTGGTCATCCGGTGCAGCCGCCAGAACGCCGTCGCCGTGCGCGTCTGCTGGTCGGCATCGGGCAGCAGGTCGCCGGCCACAAGTTCGTCGACGAAGCGCGGCCACGGGCGGTCCTCGTGCAGCGCCTGCAGCAGCCAGTCGCGCCACGGCCACGTGCGGCACTCGAAGTCCGATTGGTAGCCGAAGGTGTCGGCGAAGCGCGCGAGGTCGAGCCACGCCGTCGCGAGGTGTTCGGCGGTGGCGTGTCGGGCCAGCAGTTCGTCGACGCGCCGTTCGTAGGCGTCGGGCCGTGCGTCGGCGACGTAGCTGGCGACTTCGGCGGCCGTCGGCGGCAGGCCGGTCAGCGCCAGGTGGACGCGGCGCAACTGCACAAGCGGCGCGGCCGGCGGCGACGGCCGGCGGCCAACGGCGGCGAGCGCCTGCTGCACGTGGCCGTCGAGCGGATCGCGCGCCGCCCACCCGGGATCGCCGAG
>JADCJE010000093.1 GCA_020247305.1 Phycisphaerales bacterium
CCACAGCACGTGCCGCGTTGCCCTCGATTGGGCACATTGAGCCGCAGGGCCGAGTCAAACCGCTGCACGAATGCCACCGCGCCCGTCCGCGGCCGCGGCACACCCGCTCGCGGTGCCGTTCGCTCATAGAAGCCCGACACGGCCCGCACCAGCGCTGAGCGCACCAGCGCGCACGCCGCCGCGTCGTACGCGCACAGCCTCGGAGGCGTGCTGACCGGTTCGTGGCGCGACAAGGTGTCCTGGTACTTCCCCGGCCTCGGCCTGTTGCTGGCGCTCGTCGTCGTCGGCCTGGTCGGCCTGTTCGTGACGACGTTCGTCGGCCGCTGGATGTGGCGGGGGATCGACCGGCTGCTCGAGTGCACGCCGCTGCTCGGCGCGCTCTACCAGTCGCTGAAGAAGGTGCTCGGCTACGACAATACGCGCGAACGCTTCTTCCGTGGCTTCGTCGCGGTGCCGGCGGACGATGGCTACGAGTTCGGCTTCTTCAACGGCGAAGGGGCTGATCCGAATGGCGCGCCGCACACGCTTGCTGGAATGAGGATTCCGGCAAGGTCTACCGGGGAGCGCGGCATTCGAGAGCGGGTTGACGGGGCGGCCAAGGGCAGGGATAGACTGGTCGGAGCGGCCCGTGTGGTCCGGACTGCTGCTTGCACGTCCTACTCCCGGCGGGAGTAGGCGGCTGGACAGAGGCGGTAGCGGGGGGCAGGGTGGCGCGATCGGGTTCTGGGTTGTCTGGGACCGCTACGTCTTCTTCCACAGTCTGCGATGGCGTCGGACCGATGGGCGATGGCGCAGGCCGGCCCATCGAGGCCCGAGCTCATGGCAGAGCGCGTACGCTTTCACTGCGGGATACGCATCAAGAAAAATGACCGAATCCGCCGCCCAAACCGTGATGGTCGATGGCCAAACCTACGCCTACCACGACCAGAACCGTCATGCTTCCGTGACCTACACCGTGACCACGCCGGTCGCAACCGACGATGCCATGCTGCTCGATCGCATCGCGAGCGCAGTGATACGCCGCCGGCACGCCTTGGTGACCGTGGAAATGTCGAGCGGTCGACTGCGCGTCATCGGCAGCGGCTGGGACATCTTCTTCGAATTCCGACTGCCCGACGGAACGCGCGTGAACCGCTGCTACTAGGCTGCTCGACGCTGCATGGCCCCCCGACGCAGTGGTGTCGCACCCGAGGTCGGCGAGCCGCTTGCGCAGGCGGCGGATGGCCATGGAGCGATCCTGTCGATTGAGGTGTTCTTGGCCGAGGTTGTCGGTAAGCGTCCGACGGCTCCGCAAGCCGCCCATGGAACCCGCACGCGCTGACGCCACCCCACCCCCGCTCACCCCACCCCCACCGCCCCCGCGTACTCCCTGACCATCCCCGCAAACCGCGCCACCACCGGATGCACGCCGTGCTGCAGCTCCGGATGGAACCCCGCCGCGAGGATCGCGCCCTTCTGCACCAGCGCCGGGTCGCCGTCGCGCCACGCCAGCACCTCGCAGCCTTCCCCCACCGCGGCGACGCGCGGCGCGCGGATAAACGTCCCCGTCGTGCCCGGGGGCAGCGCGTCGCCGTGCAGCACGAAGGTGCCCGAGTGGAACTGCCGGCCATAGCCGTTGCGCACCACAGTGATCGGCAGCAGGCCATAGCTGCGCTGGCTCGGGTTCTCGACCTTGTCGGCCAGCAGGATCATGCCCGCACACGTCGCGAACACCGGCAGGCCGCTGCGAAGCGCGTCGCCGAGCGGGCCCCACAGGCCGTCGACGTCGAGCAGCTTGAGCATCGTCGTGCTCTCGCCGCCCGGCAGCACGAGGCCGTGCAGGCCGCGCAGCTGCCCTGCCGTGCGCACCTGCACGGTGCGCAGGCCGGCTGCCTGCAGCGCGCGTTCGTGGTCGGCGAAGTCGCCCTGCAGCGCGAGCACGCCGACGAGCGGCGCGCTCGGCTCAGACGCCACGGCCCGCGAGGCGCTCCTGCGGCGCCATCTGGTGGATGTCGATGCCGACCATCGCCTCGCCGAGGCCGCGCGAGACCTCGACCAGCACCTTCGGGTTGTTGAAGTGCGTCGTTGCGCGCACGATCGCCTTGGCGCGCTTGATCGGATCGCCGCTCTTGAAGATGCCCGAGCCGACGAACACCGCCTCGGCGCCGAGCTGCATCATCAGCGCCGCGTCCGCCGGCGTGGCGACGCCGCCGGCCGAGAAGTTGGGCACCGGCAGCTTCTGGTGCTCGGCGACCCACGCGACCAGCTCGTACGGCACGCGCAGTTCGACCGCCTTGCGCTCCAGCAGCGTGCGCTCCATGCCCTGCAGCGAGCGGATGCCCGTCATCAGCGTGCGCATGTGGCGCACGGCCTCGACGACGTTGCCGGTGCCGGCCTCGCCCTTGGTGCGGATCATCGCCGCGCCCTCGTGGATGCGGCGCAGCGCCTCGCCGAGGTCGCGGCAGCCGCAGACGAACGGCGTGCGGAAGCCGCGCTTGTCGATCTGGAACTCCTCGTCGGCGGGCGTCAGCACCTCGCTCTCGTCGATGCAGTCGACTTCCATCGACTCCAGCATCTGCGCCTCGACGAAGTGACCGATGCGCACCTTGGCCATCACCGGAATGCTGACGGCCTTCTGGATGCCCTCGATCATGTCGGGGTCGCTCGAACGCGCGACGCCGCCGTGCTTGCGGATGTCGGCCGGCACGCGCTCCAGCGCCATCACGGCGCAGGCGCCGGCGTCCTCGGCGATGCGCGCCTGCGTCGGGTCGATGACGTCCATGATGACGCCGCCCTTGAGCTGCTCGCAGAAGCCGATCTTGCTGACGAGTTCTTCAGCGGTGAATCCGGGGACGTGCGGGATGGGATGGAGCGTGGACATCGGCGGGTGGGGTCGGAAGCGGAGGAAGGAGTCGGAAGGTCAGAGGAAGGAACGGGCGGCGACCGGCGCGCCGAGCACGGCGCGGCACTGCGCAGCGAGCACGGCGATGCCGTCGCGGATCTGGCGCTGGTCGGCGCGCGTCAGCGACAGCCGCACGCCGCGCGACGGCAGGCCGTGCAGGTCGAAGACGCGGCCGGGCACGACGCGCACGCCGCGGTCGGCGGCGAGGTCGGCGAGGCGGTCGCCGTGGCCCGGCTCGGGCAGCTCCAGCCACGCGACGAAGCCGCCGTCGGGATCGGTCACCGCGCAGCCGGCGGGCAGGTGCTCGCGGCAGGCGGCCTGCAGCGCGGCGTGGCGCAGGCGCAGTTCGCCGCGCAGCGCGTCGAGGTGGCGGTCGAGGTGGCCTTCGCGGATGAACTCGACGAGTGCTGCCTGCAGCAGCGCGCTCGTCTCCAGGTCCATGAAGCGCTTCACCGCCGCCATCGGCCGCAGCACGTCGCCGCTGCCGGCGATCCAGCCGATGCGCAGCGCCGGGAACAGGCCCTTGCTGACGCTCGACACGGTGACCGTCAGCCCGCGCGGATCGAGCGAGCGCAGCGTCGGCAGCGGCTCGCCGCGCATGCGCAGCGCGCTCTGGTACTCGTCCTCGACGATCGGCGTGGCCGTGCGCGCGACGACGTCCATCAGCGCGCGCCGCTGCGCGAGGTCGAGCGTGCGGCCGGTCGGGTTGTGGAACGTCGGCGTCAGGTAGACGAGCCGCGCCTGCCGGCGCACGAGCGCGCGTTCGAGCTGCTCCAGGTCGAGGCCGTCGGCAGTGAACGGCACCTGCACGAAGTTGAGGCCGTGCGCGCGCAGCAGGCCGTGCATCTGGTGGTACGACGGCGACGTCACCACCACCGTGTCGCCCGGCGCGCAGAACGTGCGCAGCACGAGGTCGAGCGCCTGCTGCGCGCCGGCGGTCACCAGCAGGTCGTCGGCCGCGAGCCCCGGGTCGATGTCGCGCGTGCGCGCGGCGAGCAATTCGCGCAGTTCGGGCAGACCGTGCTGGGCGCGGCCGTAGCCGAGCAGCTCGGCGCCGCGCCGCGTCAGCACCGCGTCCATCGCCGCGCGCCACGCATCGACCGGGAAGCGGGCGTCGTCGGGCGCGAGCTCGGCGAAGTTGGCGACCAGCGGCTGGCCGGGCGGCAACGGCGGCGCGCCGGGCACCTCCTCGCTGCGGCGCAGGGCGGCTTCGGCGTAGGGGCTCAGCGGCCCCACCGGGGCGAGCGCGCCCGCGCCGTCGCCGCGCGCACCCGGCACCACCACCGTGCCGCGGCCGACGGTGCCGGCCACGAGCCCGCGCTCGGCGAGCTGGCGGTACCCCTCCTGGACCGTCGCGCGGGTGACGTCGAGCGTCGCGGCGACCTCGCGGATCGGCGGCAGCCGGTCGCCGACGCGCATGCGGCCCTCGGCGATCGCGCGGGCGTAGAAGCCGGCGATCTGGGCGGCGAGCGGCGCGGGGGCTTCGCGGTCGACTTCGGGGAGGAGCAGGTGCACGCGGGGCGCAGATGTAGCGGACAATCTTGGCCCGTCAATTGGGCCATATTGGCCCGATGCCGAACGTGCCGCGTCCGATGGCGCCGCCGCGCCCGGCGGACGCGGGCTTGAGCCGACTTGCGCACAAGTCCCGCTCGCCAGCCGGCCATGCCGACGCCGCCTGCCGTCGGCGCCGTGGGCCCCCGCGACGCGGAGTGCCGGCGGCTGCCCGATACGCCGGCACCGGACCGCGATGCACACCATCTCCGTCGTTTCGTTTGCCTGCACCGCGATCGCCATGGGCGTCGCCGCGGTCGTGCACACCGCCCCCGAGCCCGATCCCAACGCGATCGAACTGGCCGCGGCCGACGCGGCCGCACCGCCGCCCATCGAGCCGCTGCACGCGACGTGGCTGGCGGGCCACGTGGCGCCAGCGCCGGCGGGCGAGGGGCGGCCGGCCGCGGCGGCCATCCCGCCGCCCATCGAGTTCGCAGCCAGCCCGACCGCGCTGCCGGTATGGCGCGACGCTGGCCTCGCCTCGTTCGCGCTCGGCTGCGGCGTGCAGCCGCTGGCGCCACCGTGCGACAGCGACCGCGACGCCGTGCGACGCGTGTTGGACGGCACGACGGCGTTCGCCGTCGTCGCCGGGCCGCTGCACGCCGGCGATGGCGCGGACGGCGCCATCGCGAGTCCGGTCGGCGTCGAGATCTACGCGCTCGTCGTCGCGGCGCAGAACCCGCTGCCCTCGCTGACGCGTCAGCAGGTGCGCCACCTGCTGAGCAGGGAAGCCCCCGACTGGCGCGAACTCGGCGCCAACGCAGGCGCCATGGTGGTCTACGTGCCGCGCGAAGCGGACGTGGCGGAACGCGCGACCGGCGTGTTGATGCCGGGCGACCGCTTCAGCCGCGCGTGCATCCCGCTCGCGGACGCGGATATGCCGCAGGCCCTGGCGCAAACCAACGCCATCGGCGTCGTGCGCCTTCGCCGCGAACCGCTGCCGGCGACGCTGCGCGCGGTGCCGATCGAATGGAACCCGCCGACGGTCGACGCCTGGCGCATGGGCGCCTACGCGTACGGCCTGCAGTTCGCCGTCGTCACGGCCGGCGCGCCGCAGGGCGCGGCGGCCCGGCTGCTGGCGCGCCTGCGCGACGCCGACGGCGCCGCGGCCCTCGCCGCCGCGGGACTGCACGGACCGTGAGTGAGGCGTTCCCCATGCGGGCGCGAAGCCATCGAATTCGATCGGGGCTCTGCCGCTCGGTCGCCCCGTGGACACGTTGCGTGGCACTCGCAGCCCCCGCGGCGATGGCGTCAGACCGGCGCGGGCGACAAATGCGCTGACACAAGGGGGTGGCGGCCCGTTGACCGCGGCCGCACGCGGCCCGAACGTGCACAGCATGCCGCGCCGCTGCGTCCGCCCATCCGCGCTACGACTCGCCGCCGGCGCAGTCGCGGCGCTGGCGGCGGCCGCCTGCCACTCGCTCGATCCGCTGACGCAGGACGACAACGCGCGGCTGGAGACCTTCGACTTCGTCTGGCAGACGCTGGCCGACGACTACCCGATGTTCGGCGACCGGCTGGTCGACTGGAACGAGGTGCGCACGCGCTGCCGCGCCGCCGTGCCGTTCGCGCGCGCGCCGCACGAGTTCCACCACCTGCTGACCGGCATGCTCGGCGAACTCGGCGACCTGCACGTGTCGCTGCAGATCCCGCGCGAGTCGTTCGCGCCGCCCGGCGTGTCGGTGACGTCGCTGCTCGACCAACCGGACTTTGCGGTGATGCCGATCGAGGGTCGGCTGCACGTCGTGCAGTGGCCGGAGGGCGCTGCCCCCACGCCGCCCGACGGCATCAACCCGGCGAGGCCGTGCCCGGAGCTGTGGCGCGTCAACGGCTTCCCGGTCGTGCTGTCGCTGGTCGAGAACCTGCTGCTCGGACCCGCCGGTTCGCCGGTCGAGCTGCAGCTGCGCTGGGCCAACGGCGTGGTGACGCGCACGTCGATGCGGCGGCCGGCGACAGCGGCCGGCGGGCGCAAGCGGCTGTTCGCCCATCTCGACCCCGAGGACGGCACGACGCGCGCGCAGGACCGGTCGATGCCGTGGCTGGAGGTGCGCAGCTTCACCGACCGCAAGGCCATCGACGACGCCGAACGCCTGCTCGCCGCCGCCGATCCGGGCCCCGGCCTCGTGCTCGACCTGCGCCGCAACCAGGGCGGTCGTTTCCAGCTGGCGCAGCAGCTGGTCGAGCGGTTCCTGCGCGAGCCGATCGAACTGGTGTTCGTGCCGAAGGAGCCGGTGGTGTCCTACCTCGGCTTGTTCGACGTCGAGTTCTTCGTCGTCGACTCGTGGCAGCCGCGCGCGCCGGCGATCGTGCAACCGCTCGTCGTGCTGACCAGCTCGCTGACCGGCAGCGCCGCCGAGCACGCCGCGCGCATCCTGCAGCGCCACTGCGGCGCCGTGGTCATCGGCGAACGCACCGCCGGCGCCGAAGCCGTCGTGCAGGAGGCCACTTGCCCCAACGGCGCGGTGCTGCGCTTTGGCAGCACGCGCGTCGTCGACCGCACCGGCGTCGGCCTGCAGCGCGAAGGCGTGGCGCCCGACGTGTCGGTGCGGCTCACCGTGGCGGACGTGGAGGTCCACGGCGCCGAGGTCGCGCAGGCGGTGTGGGAGCGGCTGCTCGAAGCCGCGGCGCGGCAGGCGCTGCGCCGACGCGGCGCGCGCTGACGACGCCGGCCAGGAGTCTGCGTCACGGAACGCGCGTCGGCCGGCGTGGCCTTTCGTGGCGTCGACTCCTGACCCTCAGAATCAGAAGCAGACGCCGACGCCGAAGAACACGCCGTCGATGGTGATGTCGGCGTCGAAGCGGCGATCCGACGCCTGCCCCTCGGCGTCGAGGACGATGTAGCGGTAGCCGCCGAAGATCTGGAACTCGCTGCTCAACAGCCAGCGCGCGTACAGCTCGCCATCGAGGAAGGTGCCGGTCGCGTCGCCGACATCGGCGTACATGCCGGCGAAGGTGACGCCGACGGCGACGTTGCCAAAGCGCACCTCGCCGTCGACCAGCGGCATCGGCACGAGCGACTGCGTGACCGTCTCTTCGCGCTGGCCGGGCGCGCGCGCGGCGAGGTCGAGCGACACGAACGACGCCTGCAGGCCGGCGCCGAGCCGCCAGTTGTCGCCGCGCAGGATGGCGTGGTTCCAGTTGGCGCCGAGCGAGAAGAAGCGCAGCGAGGCGTCGACGGTCGTGCCAGCGAGGATGTCGCCGTAGTCCTCCTGCAGCACGCCCTCGCCGTCGGTGTTGAGCGCGAAGCCCTCGATGCGGAAGCGGTCGTTGTCGGCGTCGGCTTGCAACCGGCCGAAGGCCGACGGCGTCGCGTCACCGATCCCGAAGTCGTCGGCGACGTCGTTCTTCGCGTTCGAGTTGAAGGTCGGGCCGCTGCCTTTCAGCGCGATGTCGCCGTTGGCGCGCGAGATCATGGCGCCGGCGTCGAGGCGGTAGACCGTGTTGGCGCAGCCCGCCAGCAGCGCGCACGCGACGAGGAAGACGTGTTGGGATCGCATGGGCAGTCGCGCGGGGTCGCGCGATGGAGCCGCAGCAGCGTAGTCGCCCGCGTCGGCTCGGGCCACCCGGCAACCGCCCGCTGGCGCGCGGCATGGCCACGGTTCGACAGCATCGAGCATTGGCAGCCGGCGGGGACGCGGGCAGCCGCCGCTGACGGCCTGCCGGCGATTCGCAATAATGGCGAGAGGACATCGCAGACTGCGCCCTGCAAGGAAACACCCCATGAAGACCCGCCTGCTGCTGTCGCTGTTCCCCCTCGTCGCCGCCTGCACCACGCCGATGCACAAGGCCTCGCGCGTCGTCACCTTCGAAGTGCCCGCCGCCGCGCTGCAGCGGCTTGGCTGCACGTCGCACAACGGCAGCATCCGCGTCACCGGCGACGCCAAGGCGGCTGTGGTGACGGTGCGCGCCGAACTCAGCGTGCGCGGCTTCACGCCCGAGGAGGCGGCGGCCAACCTGGCGCAGCTCGACGTCGCGCAGGAGGTCGCGGGCGACGCGCTCACCCTCGGCGGCCGCTGCCCGGACGCGCTGCGGCGCCGCTTCTCGCCGGCCTTCGACTTCACCATCACCGCCCCGGCGCGGCTCGCCGTGTCGGCGACCTCGCACAACGGCGGCATCCGCGCCGAAGGCGTCGACGGCGAGGTCCAGGCGACGACCCACAACGGCGACCTGCACGTGACCGGCGGCAGCCCGTCGGTGCGGGGCCTGACGCACAACGGCGACGTCGTCTGGCGCGGCGCGGCGCGGCGGCTGGCGCTGACGACGAACAACGGCGACATCGACGCCGAGTTGGGCGCCGCCGGCGAGGTGACAGCTGAACTGACGACGCACAACGGCGACGTCAACCTCGCGTTCGCCGGCGCCGTCGACGCCGAGTTCGCGGCCGAGACCCACAATGGCCGCCTGAAGCTGGGCCCGCGCGTCACGCCGGTGGACGTCGGCAAACGCAAGGCGACCGGGCGCGTGGGCAAGGGCGGCGCGGGCGCCGTGCGGGCGACGACCCACAACGGCAGCGTGACGGTCAAGTAGGTCGGACGGGCAGGCGGCGGTGCACCGCGGCGTTGCATCGGCCCCGCCTGCCTCCGAGACTCGGCGGGCCGCCGTCTCGCCGCCGACCGCCCATGAACCGCCGACTCGCCGCGTCCCTCGTCCTCGTTTCCCTCGGCGCCGGCGCGTGCATCGTGCCCGCCGACGCCAAGCCCCAGGTCGGTGCCGGCGCGCAGGTGGCGACGCGCTTCGTGCAGCGCGGCATGACGCTGGTCGACGCGCCGGTGCTGCAGCCGAAGCTCGCCGTGGCGCTGCCGACGCACGCCGCGGGCACCCTTGGCCTCGACATCGACGCCAACATGGACCTGCGCAACGACACCGGCGACGCGTGGTTCCCCGACGGCCACGCCGGCCGCTTCACGCAGATCGAGACCGTCGCGGCGTGGCAGCGGCAGTTCGGTCCGGTCGCCGTGCGCACCGGAGTGCACAACTACACCCTGCCCAACGGCCTGGAGTTCATCAGCTCGAAGGCCAGTACCGAGCGCGGCAGCACGAGCGAGGCGTTCGTACTCGCCAGCATCAACGTGCTGGAGGCGACGCCGTACCTCGCGCTGCACTACGACTTCGACGAGGTGCGCGGCGGCTACTACCGCAGCGGCATCCGCGAAGGCATCCCGCTCGGCGGCGCGTGGAGCCTGCTGCTGGACGGCTCGCTCGGCTACGCCAGCGAGGCGCAGGCGGCGTGGATGTACGGCACGCGGGGCCAGTCGGGCCTCGCCGACCTGCGCGGTGAAGCGGTGGTCAACTGGCAGTACGACGCGCGCACCGCGCTGCGCGCCGGCATGCACGGCTCGCTGATCGTCGACAACGGCATCGACGACTGGTTCGCGGAGATCGGCATCGACTCGGACCCGATCTGGTTCACGCTCGGCGTCGCCTGGTCGTTCTGAGCCGGCCCGCCCGCTGGGCGAACCGGCTCAGCGCTTGCCGAGACGCCGCAACGCGGGATCCGGACACCGCGACATCGACGCCGCCAGCCCCGCTGCAGCGTCCACTCGGGGGCCGGCCCGCCCGCTGGGCGAACCGGCCGCGTGCGGGGCGTCCTCGCCCTGCGGTCAGCGGGTCGTCAGGAAGAACCGGCCGATGCCCTTGTCGACGACGAGCTCGACGCGGCACGGGCCAGCTGGCGCGGGCAGCTTGGCCCATTCGCTGCGCGACTCGACGACCAGCTGGCCGTCGGGTCGTTTGTTGTCGACGCCAACCCGCACCTGCAGCTCGCCGCCGAGGCGCCGGACGGCGAACCAGCCGCGCGGCTCGCAGTCGGCCTTGGGGTCGTCGGACATCAACGACGGCTGCTGGTAGGCCTGCAGCAGCGGCGGCACGAGCGCCCGCCGCGTCTCACCGCCCTGGCCGGGATCGACGAGGCGCTCGCGGACCTGCTGCAGTCGCGTCTCGCCCGCCCCCTGCGCGGCGGCGCCGCCGGCGAAGTCGACCGCCGCCGCGGCCATCGTCCACGACAGGCCATCAGCACCCTGCCGGCGGCAGTCGATCTGGATCCCGGACGCCGGCCAGCAGAAGCGCATCGCGACGGCCGCGAACGGCGTGTTCTCGGCTTCAGCGGACTCCAACGCGCCGGACCACTCCCAATACGCATCCTCGCCAAGCTGGAAGGTGACGGTGCGGCGCTCCGCCTTGGCCGCGCACGACAACCCCGCGACGGCATCCGGCACCTCGGCCCAGGCCGCGTCGGCGCGGTCGTACACCCAGCCGCTGCCGAGGCGCTTGCAGCCGAGCAACGGCTGCCGCAGCGGCGCGTCGGCGATGCGCACGACGTGCTCGACCGCGACTTCGGGACCATCGCCGGCGCGCACGACGACCTGCACCGGCACTTCGAGATCCGGCAGGCCGTCGATCAGTTCGAGCCGCAGCGTCGCGGCGTCGGTCGGCCCGCGCGCCGCCGCGAGCGCGGGCGGGAACGTCCAGGCGTAGCGGAGCACGGCGCCAGCGGGGGCGTCCGCGGCCGCCGCGAGCTCGAAGTCGTCGCCGAGCGCGGCCGACACCGCACCGGTGACGCGGGCGTTCTTCGGCGCAGCGGCGGGGCTGCCTCCAGGCGCAGGCGGGACGGGGCGGCCATCCTGCGACGGCGGCTGCTGATTCGATCCGACGCCTTCCGGCGGCGTCGGCGACTCGCCGCCCAGCGCCATCCACGCGCCGATGGCGAGCGCGAGCGCGGCAGCGCCGGCGAGCACCGCCCGGCGGGAGCCCTTGCCCGCAGGCGGTGTGGCGCGCGAGCCGCCGCCGGACACGACCGTCGCCGTCAGCGGATCGTCGAGCAGCGACTGGATGCGCGCGGCGAGTTCGGCGTAGCTGCCGGGCCGCTCCGCACGGTCGGTCGCCAGCATCCACTGCGTCATCGCGCCGACCGCCGCCGGGATCGCCGCGTTCGCCGCGCACGGGTCGGGCGGCGTCGGCGAGCGCTTCTGCGCGAACAGGTCGGTCAGCTTCTTCGCCTGGAAGGCCGGCCGGCCGGCGAGCATCTCGAACAGCACGCAGCCCAGCCCGTAGACGTCGCTGCGGAAGTCGACCGCGTCGGGTTCGTCGAACTGCTCGGGCGACATCGTCGACGGCGTGCCCATCACCGAGCCGGGCGAGGTCATGCCGAAGCTGCCGGTGCCTTCGTTGGCGCGCGCGAGGCCGAGGTCGACGATCTTCGGCACGAACGGGAAGCTGGCGTCGGTCGGCGTGCCCTTCACCTCGGCCATCAGGATGTTCTCCGGCTTGACGTCGCGGTGGATGATGCCGAGCTGGTGCGCGTGGTCCAACGCCAGCACCAGCGCGTGCATCGCGCGCAGCGCCGTCGTGACCGTCATCGGCCCGTGGTCGGTGATGTGGCGCTTCAGGCTCGCCCCGGCGACGAACTCCATGACCAGGAAGCTCTGGCCGTCGTCGGTCTCGCCGGCGAAGTGGCAACCGACGATGTTCGGGTGGTCGATGCCGGCGAGGATCTTGGCCTCGCGGCGAAAGCGCGCGACGAAGGCACGGTCGGTCAGCTCCGTGGACAGCAGCTTCACGGCGACGTCGCGGTCGATGTAGTCCTGGCGGCCGCGGTACACGACGCCCATGCCGCCGCGGGCGATCTCGTGCTGCAGCGTGACGCCGGGGATGCGCGGCAGCGGTGGCGGCGCCGGCACCCGGCCAGGGCGCGTGGCCTCGAGGTCGTCGTCGTCGTCTTTGCCGCCCGGAGCTCTCACTTGCGCAGGCCCTCGATGACCTCAAGCAGCTTGCGCGTCGCCGGCCGGTCGGCCTTGTGCTCGCCCTTGTAGAAGTACTCGATCGCGCCATCGAGGCCGATGACGAGCGTCGACGGCGACGCGAGGTCGCCGGCGATCTCCAGCTGCGCGACCAGCGACAGGTCGGGGTCGTAGAACACGCGGTACGACGGCGCGCCCTCGCCGAAGATCTGCTTGTAGGCGTCCTCGAACGCCTTCTCGTTCTCGCGCGGCCCGGGGTAGATCACCAGCACCTCGACTCCGAGCTGCTGCAGCTTGTCGCGCGACTGCTCCAGCGCCTTGGTCTGCGCGATGCAGTACGTGCAGACCTCGCCGCGGAAGCCGCGCAGCACGACCAGCAGCAGGCGCTTCTGGCCGCGGAACTGCGTCAGGTCGACGTCTTTGCCGTCGACCCCGCGCATCGTCGTGAACGGCAGCTGCCGGCCGTACCAGTCCTTGCGCTCGCCGGCGCCCGCTGGCTTCGTCGCCGTGGGCGAGGTGCGGTACTTGTCGAGGAGGTTGCCGGCGACGCCGGGTTGCGGGCCATTGGTGTACTCGGCGACGTACTCCTGCATCTCGCGCCGCTGGCCGACCGTCAGGTCCGGCTGCATGGCCGCCGGCGCGCGCGTCGGCTCGGCGTCGATGGCGGCGACCGTCTGCGCGGCGGCGGCGGGCGAAGGCGCGGCCGCGGCGGCCGGCGCGCGCAGCGGCGGCCTGGCGGCAGCGGCGACCGGATCGGCCGGCGCGCGCAGTTCCGCGACGCACGCGGCGACGAGCGCCTCGGGCGCCAATGCCGCGGGCGCCGTGGCCGCGGCCCATGGCGCGACCTCAGGCGACGGCGGCAGCGCACCGGCGGCGAGCGGCCGCGACTGGCCGCCGGCCAGCGCGATCCCGCCCGGCACGATGGCGCCGGCGTCGAAGCGGCCCTGCGCCAGGATGTTGCCCGCCGCATCGCGGGCCTCGAACACGCCCGCCGGGCCGGCCGCCGTCAGCGTGCAACAGAACCGCAATCGGCCATTGTCGTGCCAACTGGTCCAGCGCCCCGCCGGCGCGCCGTCCTGGGTCACGCCGACGCGGCGCAGCGCACCGCCCGGCCACCATTCGCGCCACACGGCGACGCCGGGGCGGCTGCCGAAGTCCTGCTCCGTCTCGTTGCCCTGCTCGTCGGCGACGCGCCAAAGGCCGATCCGCTGGCCGCGATGATAGGCGCCGGCCGCGCGCAGCTTGCCGTCCTCGTGGAAGTAGTCCCAATGACCGGACAGCTGGCCGGCGTCGTATTGGCCCTGGCGGTCGATGCCGCCGTCGGCGTCGAAGAACTGCCATAGCCCGTCCTCGAAGTCGACGACATAGCTGCCGCGGGCCTGCGGCGTCTGATCGGGATACTGCATCGACCACTCGCCGGTGCGCAGTCCCTGGTCGTCGAAGGCGCCCGCGCGCTCGACGACGCCGTTCTCGTAGTAATAGAGCCACGGACCGCGCTGGCGGTCGGCTTCATAGCGGCCCTTGGCGCGCGGCTTGCCCGACTCATAGTAGAAGACCCAGTCGCCGGACTGTTCGCCGTTGAACAGGCTGCCGCGGCTCTTGGGCATGCCGCTCGACCACGTCTCGACGTGGTCGACGAGCTGCTGCACGAGGAACTTGCACGCCGGGGCCGACAGGCAGACGCAGACGAGGAGCGCGGGGATACGGAGGTTCATGGCGTGCCGTGGCCGGGAAGGGCCTGGCGCAGTATCCGGCGGCCGCCGACGCGATGCCAACATCGCTGCCGGTCGTACGACCATCGTCCGACGGGTACGCTGCGGCGCTGCCGTCTCCGCGCGCCCGACGCCATGCCGATTCCGCTCGTCCTCGCCCTGTTCACGCTTGTCCTCGTCTGGCTGAACGCATGCTCCTCGGGGCTCGGCAGGAACCTGCCGCCCGACGACCAGCCGGCGACGACGATCGCCAACGACAACCTGCCGGTCGGCGTCGACCTCGGCGTGCGGCCGTCGGCGCCCGTCGGCGAACACGCCGTCGCCGGCTTCGTGCTGCCGGCCTTCGGCGACAATCCGCAGCGTGAGATCGCGCTCGTCGCCTTCACGACGACCGCCGCCGCCGACAACGCCGACGGTGCGGGCGGCCGGCTGTCGCGCGACGGCGCGACCGACGGCAATGGCGCCAGCGACGTGTTCCTCGCCGCGGTGTCGGCCCAGGACGTCGAGCGGCGCGCCTTCAGCCAGTCGCTCGCCGGCAAGTTCCGGCATCCGCGCTGCACGACGTGCCACAGCATGCAGGCGCCGGGGACCACGGCCTTCGTGTCGTCGGCGGCGGCGAACCCGTCGCAACCGCACGCCGGCCCGCCGCCCGGCCCGGGCTTCCCGGCGCTCGACGGCTCGACCTGCGCGCCGTGCCACACCAACGCCACGGCCGTGCCGATCCCGACCTGGAAGGCGCCGGCGGCGAGCTTCGACCTGCGCACGGACACCGTTGCGCAGCTTGCCCAGCGCGCGACGCTGATCCCGACCGGCGAGCCCAACCACTTCACCACCGACGAACGCGTGCTGTGGGCGCTCGACTCGGGCGTGCTGCCGACCGTCGGCGGCCGCAACGGCGCTGCCGACGACGACCACGACGGCGTCGACGAACCGGAGGACCGCGACGGCACTCCCCGCACGGTGCCGGGCGGCTCGGCGGCCTTCCTGCGCGAAATCAGCGATTGGAACGCCAGCGGCCGCGTGACCTCGTGCACGCAGGCGGTGCGGGACGTGACGCTCGTGAGCCGCGCCGGCGGCAGCCCCGTCGCCGGCAACGGCGGCTCGCGCCGGCCCAGCCTCGTGTTCGTGCGCAACCTCGCGTTCAACCCGGCCAATCCGACGGCGCAGCCGCTCGGCGAAGCCGTGGTCGCGTTCGAGTCCGACGCCACCAACCTCGGCCCGGCCGACGGCAACGGCGCGACCGACGTGTACGTCGCGCGCTATCGCGTGCTGGTCGCCGAGGACGCGACGACGACGCGCGCGCTCGACGGCCTGCAGCTGCAGCAGCTCGGCGTGGCGACGCTGGCGAGCGCGGTGTCGGGCGGCGCGACCGCCGGCAACGGCGCGTCGACGCAGCCGGCAATCGGCGGCAGCAACGGCGAACTGGTGGCGTTCCGCTCATCGGCGACCAACCTCGTCGCCGGCTTCGTCGACGGCAACGGCGCCGGCGGCGACGTCTACGTGCGCCAGCTGTTGACCAACGCAACGCGGCTCGCCAGCCACGTCCCGGCGAGCACGACGACGGGTGGCAACGGCGACTCGGCCGCGCCCGCGCTCGCCGCGACCGGCGCCGCGATCGCGTTCGACTCCGCCGCCAGCAACCTGCTGGTCGCCGCCGACGGCAACGGCGTGCGCGACGTCTTCCACGCCGCGGTCGACGGCAGCGCGACCTTCGTCAAGGCGCGCAGCAGCGTCGGCGCGGGCGGCGCCGAGGCGGTCGGCGGCGACAGCGGCGCGGCGAGCGTGCAGGTCGGCGACGGCGGCCGCGTGCTCGTGGCCTACGAGTCGCGCGCGACGAATCTCGGCGCGGGCGCGTCGGCGGCCGGCAATGTGTACCTGTTCGACAGCACGGCCGGCGCGTCGACGCCGCTGAACCAGCGCATCACGACGACTGGCAACGCGGTCGGCGACGGCCCGTCGAGCGCGCCGAAGGTCTCGCCCGACGGCTCGCGCGTCGCCTTCGTGTCGGCGGCGACGAACATCGACGTCGTGCGGCAGGAGGACGGCAACCGCTCGGCGGACGTGTTCCTCGTCGAGGTCGCGCAGCTGGCCGGCGGCGCGGTGCTGCCGTTCCGCCTCAGCGTGACGGCGAACGACGGCGCCGACGCCAACGGCGCGTCGCGGACGCCGGCGCTGGCGAGCTTCGGCGCCGGCACGGCGTTCGCGTCGGGTCTGCTGGTGTACGCGACGTCGGCGACCAACCTCGGCGCCAGCGACGCGACCGACCTGATGGTGTCGTTCCTGGCCGAGACGTCGGGCATCGCCGCCGACTTCGACGTCGACGTCGCCCGCGGCGCAGCGCCGCTGACGGTGGCGTTCACCGACAAGTCGACCGGTCTGCCGACCTCGTGGGATTGGGACTTCGAGAACGACGACGAGGTCGATGCGACGGTCCAGAACCCGACGTTCACCTACACGACGCCCGGGCTCTACGACGTGCGCCTCGTCGCCCGCAACGCCAACAGCGAGGGCACGACGACCCGCGTCGGCGTCGTGCGCGTGGTCGCGCCGCCGACCGCGTCGTTCACGCTGACGCCGGCGACGGGCGTCGCGCCGCTGACGGTGACGTTCACCGACACGTCGACCGAATCGCCGACGGGCTGGCAGTGGGACTTCCAGAACGACGGCGTCGTCGACTCGACGGCGCAGAACCCGACGTTCACCTACACGACGCCGGGCACGTTCAATCCGCGGCTCGTCGTCGCCAACGAAGCCGGCAGCGCGGCGACGACGCTCACCGGCGCGGTCACGGCGTTCACGCCGGTGACCGCCAGCTTCACGCGCACGCCGGCGTCGGGCACGACGCCGCTGCTGGTGTCGTTCACCAACACGTCGGTCGGCGCGACGTCGTTCGCGTGGGACTTCCAGAACGACGGCGTCGTCGACTCGACGGCGCAGAATCCGACCTTCACCTACAGCGTGGCCGGCACGTTCGCCGTGCGCCTGACCGCGACGGGCCCCGGCGGCACGAACGCGTTCACGTTCGCCAACTGCGTGACCGCGAACGGTCCGATCGCCGCCAACTTCACGATGACGGTCGGCGGATCGCCGCGCACGTCGGCCTACACCAACGAGACGGTCACGTTCACCAGCACGTCGACGGGCACGATCACGACGCTGCAGTGGGACTTCGACAACAACCCGGGGACGGTCGAGGCGACGGGCTCGCCGGTGACGCGGACGTTCTCGTCGCCGACCAGCACGACGGTGTTCAACGTCCGTCTGCTGGCGACCGGCCCGGCGGGCAGCGCCGCGCTGACGCGCGCGCTGACGATCGTGCCGGCGAGCGAGTCGGTGACGCTGGAGTCGGTGGCCGACACCAGCATCTACGCGAACGCCGCCGGCGCGAGCACGGGCAACAGCAACGGGGCCAATGCGCAGATGGTCTGCGGTCGGGCCTACAATCCGGTGCCGCCCATCGACAACGGCGTGCGGCGCGCGCTCCTGCGCTTCGACGTCGCCGGCGGCGTGCCGGCGGGCTCGACGGTGCTGACCGCCAGCCTGCAGATGGCCTGCACGCTGAACCCCATCAACCCGACCGGATCACAGTCGATCGCGCTGCATCGGCTGACGCGGACCTGGACGGAGGGCACGACCAACCTCGGCATCGGCCTCGGCGCCGCTGCCGCCGGCGGCGATGCGACCTGGGCGAGCGCCACGTCGGGC
This sequence comes from Phycisphaerales bacterium, assembly GCA_020247305.1. Lineage (GTDB taxonomy): Bacteria > Planctomycetota > UBA1135 > UBA1135 > UBA2386 > UBA2386. Next base: position 17,586 of record JADCJE010000093.1, read on the forward strand.
GGCGCGGCCGTCAACTGGACGACGGCGGGCGGCGACTTCATCGCCGGCGCGAGCGCCAGCGCCACGGTCGACGCCGTCGGCACGTACACGTGGCCGACGAACGCGACGATGGTCAGCAACGTGCAGGGATGGCTGACCACGCCGGCACAGAACGCCGGCTGGATCGTGCGCGCCAACGAGGCCGCCGCGCAGCGCTCGGCCAAGGTGTTCGGCACGCGCGAAGACGCCGACCCCGCGCAGCGGCCGCGCCTGACCGTCACGTTCCGCCGCCCGCTGCCGTGACGGCGGCGCGGGCCGTGGGCGGGATCCCGGGGGGAGTCGGCAGGACGGCGGTTCGTCGCTATCCTGCTCGCCCCCAATGATCACGCTGACCGGCATCAACAAGCGCCACGGCAACCAGATCCTGTTCGTCGACGCGTCGCTGCAGCTCAACCCCGGCGAGAAGGTCGGCCTGACCGGCCCCAACGGCGCCGGCAAGTCGACGGTGTTCCGCCTGATCGTCGGCGACGAGAAGCCGGACGACGGCGAGGTCGCGCTGCCGCGCCGCATCTCGATCGGCTACTTCCGCCAGGACATGGGCGAGATGAAGGGCCGCAACGTCCTCGACGAGGCGATCGCCGGCAGCGGCGAGGTCGGCGCACTGCACGCCGAGCTGGAGAAGCTCAACGCCGACCTGGCCGACCCGGACAAGGCCGACGACATGGACCGCATCCTCGCGCGCTACGGCGAGGTGCAGTCCAAGTTCCAGGACCTCGGCGGCTACGAGCTGGAGGCCAAGGCCAAGGAGGTGCTGCACGGCCTCGGCTTCTCCGACGAGCAGATCGCCGGCGACGTCGGCGCGCTGTCGGGCGGCTGGAAGATGCGCGTCGGCATGGCCAAGGTGCTGCTCGGCGCCAACGACGTGCTGCTGCTCGACGAGCCGACCAACCACCTCGACATCGAGTCGATCCTCTGGCTGGAGCAGTTCCTGCAGCAGACCAAGGCGTCGGTGCTGATGACCTGCCACGACCGCGACTTCATGAACCGCGTCGTCGGCCGGATCATCGACGTCGACAACGGCCAGTTCGTCTCCTACACGGGCGACTATGACTTCATGGAGCGCGAGCAGAAGGTGCGCGCGGCCCAGCTGGAGGCGCAGTTCGAGCGCCAGCAGGCGATGATCGCCAAGATGCAGCGCTTCATCGACCGCTTCGGCACGCACGTCGCCAAGGCGGCGCAGGCGCAGAGCAAGGCGAAGAAGATCGAGAAGATCGACAAGATCGAGCTGCCCAAGAAGCGCGAGGTCGTGCCGTTCGCGTTCAAGCGGCCGCCGCGCTCGGGCGACGACATCGTCAAGATCCACGGCGTCGCGAAGGCCTACGGCGCGCGCGCGATCTACAAGTCGCTCGACTTCGAGATCAAGCGCGGCGAGCGCTGGTGCGTGATGGGCCAGAACGGCAGCGGCAAGACGACGCTGCTCAAGATGATCGCCGGCCACCTGCAGGCCGACGGCGGCGTGATGAAGCTGGGCAGCGTCAAGATGGGCTACTTCGCCCAGCAGGCGCTCGACCTGCTCGACCCCGAGCTGACCGTCTTCGAGATGGTCGACCGCAACTTCCCGCTGGAGTCGACCGGCGCCAAGCGCAACCTGCTGGGCGCGTTCCAGTTCTCCGGCGACGAGCAGGACAAGCTGATCAAGTTCCTGTCCGGCGGCGAGAAGTCGCGCCTCGTGCTCGCGCTGATGCTGTTCGACCCGCCCAACTTCCTGGTGCTCGACGAGCCGACCAACCACCTCGACCTGATGACCAAGGAGATGCTGGTCCAGACGCTGGCGGACTTCGACGGCACGATGCTGTTCGTGTCGCACGACCGCGGCTTCCTGCGCGGCCTCGCCAACCGCGTGCTCGACGTCAGCGAGTGCGCCGCCGGCAAGGCCGCCAAGGCCTACCCCGGCAGCTACGTCGAATGGGTCGAGAAGACCGGCATGGAAGCGCCGGGCGTGCACCGCTGAGCGCTGGCACGCCGGCGGCCGGCGACGGTCAGAAGTAGACCGTCAGCTGGAAGAAGCCGACCTGCCGGTCCTGGTTGTCGATGCCGTAGCCGATCGAGGCGTGGACGCCCGTGTCGAGCGCCTTGGCGACGAGCAGGTCGAACTCGGTGTGGCCGAGCTGGCGGTTGATCGTCGTGCCCGTCTGGCTGGCGCCGTCGTGGTCGAGCGTGAGCACCGTCGCGGTGACGTCGAGGCCCCAGCCCGGCTTCAGCATCACGCTGAGCTGCCACGTGTCGAGGTCGCTGCGCCACGCGCCCGCGTACTGGTGCAGCAGGCCGGCGCTGTTGAAGTCGCCGGGGTTGATCTGCAGCGAGCCTTCGCTGTCGGTGCGCGTGACCGCGACCTCGTGGAACAGGTCCGACATCTTGCGGCCGACCTTGAGGCGGTACGCGGTCGGGTCCGGGTCGGGTCCGGTCGACGCCGTCAGGCCCGGGTCGTTGCTGTCGACGCGCTGCGCCGCCTCGCCGTACCACTTCAGGTCGACCGGCAGGTTGCCCTTGGCGTCGACGCCCCACCAGTGGTCGTTGCTGTAGTCGCGGTACGCGGAGCTGACGGCGGCGTCGCCGTCCTGCGTGCCGGCCAGGACGTAGGCGCCGAACTGCGTCAGCAGGCCGTCGTCGCAGACCGCCCACTTCGCGGTCGCGCCGGCGAAGCGCGTGCCGTCGCGGTCGGCCGTCTGCAGCGGGCCGTAGTCGTCGAACAGGAACGCCTCGACGTCGACGGGGCCGAACTTGCGGCCGACCCAGACGCCGGTGAACGTCGACGGGAACTGCAGGAAGTCGCACGAGCCGAGGATCAGGCCGTTGCTCAAGAAGTAGTCGCTGCGGCCGACCCGGATCTCCTCGCCGAGCCCGAGCAGGTCCTTCGAGGCGACGTACGCCATCGAGATCTTGTTGTACTGCTCGTTCGGGGCGTTGGCCGTGCCGCCGAGCGCGTCGGAGTAGCTCTCCGAGCCGGCCCAGGTCTCGGCGAACAGGAACTCCACCTTGGCGCGGACCTTCTCCGTCGCCTGGAAGTTCATCTGGATGCGGCCGCGTGTCGCCTGCTGGTCGGCCTCGCCGCCGCCGGGGTACGGCGCGTCGTTGGGCGCCGTGCCGCCGCGCACGCGCAGGCGCAGGTCGCCGGTGATCGCCAGCTGCTTGCTGCGCAGCGACACGCCGGTGTCGAGGCGTTCGATCTCGGAGCCGCGCGGCGCGAAGCTCCAGCACTGCATGTACGGGTCGTAGCAGTTCTGCGCCGCGGCGTGCGACGCAAGGGAAGCCGCGGCGGCGAGGCCGGCGGCGAGAGAGAGCACGTTCTTCATCGGATCAGCGTTCTTGCAGGGGGTTGGGGAGCGAAGAGGCCACCCACCGTGCAAGGCTCCAACGAACGTGCGCGCCGAGGGAGCTGGGCCGCACGCGCGGCTCAGCGAGGCCGACCGGCCCCTCGACCCGACACGGTCCTGCACCGTGGGGTCGTCGGCTCGCCTCAAGTGTGAGGGAGGCGCAGCGGCAAAATCAGCCGGATCGGCATCGCGAGCAGGGTGACGGCGAGGCGTCGCTGCCGCAAACAATCGCGGCCGCCGTGACAACGGTGTCGCAAGTCCCTGGGCGACCGACCGGCACGGCGGCTACAACGCCGCGATGACGGCCGCCCTGGTCGCCCTCGCCCTGCTGTGGGCCGCGTGGACCCTGCACGACCTCGTCGCCGTGCGGCGGCTACCCGGACTGCCGGCGCTGCCGGACGGCGCAGCGGCGACGCCGCCGCGGGTCGACGCGGTGTTCGCAGTGCGCGACGACCGCGCCGACGCCACGGCCGCGGCGCGCACGCTGCTCGACCAGCGCGGCGTCGACCTGCGCGTGGTCGCCGTGGACGACCGCAGCACGGACGGCACCGGCGAGGCCCTGGCTGTGCTCGCCGCGGCTGAACCGCGCCTGCGCTGCGCTGCGGTGCGCACACTGCCTGACGGCTGGCTCGGCAAGCCGCACGCGCTCACACTCGGCGTCGCGGCGACGCGGGCCGACACGCCGTGGCTGCTGTTCGGCGACGGCGACACGCGGCTCGCGCCGGACGCCGTCGCGCGCGCGATCGCAGCCGCAGAAGCGCACGGCGCCGACCACGTCTGCCTGCTGCCGCAGCACCGCGACACGACATGGGCCGGCCGCGCGTGCCTGCTGGCCTTCCACCTCACAGTGCAGCGCCGCATCGCGCAGGTCAACGCGCGCCGGCAGCGCGGCTTCGTCGGCACCGGCGCGTTCACGCTGGTGCGTCGCGACGCCTACCGCGGGATCGGCGGCCACGAGGCGCTGCGCTTCGAAGCGCTCGACGACGTCATGCTCGGCGCGCTGCTGTTCCGCGCTGGCTTCCGCACGCGCGCGTGGCTCGCGCCCGACGCGTTCTCGATCGCGTGGGGCCGCACGCCGCGCGACCTCGTGCGCGTCGTCACCAAGAACATGTTCGCCGTGCTGCGCTACCGCACGGCGCTCGCGGCCGCGGCGATCGCCGCCGGCTTCGCGCTGCCCCTCGGTTCGTTGTTCGCGCCGTTGTGGGCCGGACCGGCGGGCTGGTGGCCGTGCGCCGCGTACCTCGCAACCGGCGTGCCGGGCGTGCTGCTGGCGCGGCGCATGGGCTGGGAAGCAAGCACGGGCCTCGCCGTGCCGCTTTCGCGGCTGCTGCTGCCGGTGGCGATGGCGGTCTCCACGGCGACGACGCTCGCGCGCGCCGGCATCGTCTGGCGCGGCACGCGCTACGCACTGGCCGACCTGCGCGCGCGCATGGTGCGCTGAGTTCGGCGGCGCGGCAGACGGGGTTGGCGGACGACCGCGAAGAGGACCTGTCCTGGTCCCGTGGCCTTGGACGACACCCATCCGCGCGTTCGCTCCGTCATGACGCAGCGCCTGCGCGCAATGACGCCGACCGAGCGCTTCGCGATGGCCGCGGAGATGACGGACTTCGTCTGCGAGCAGTCCCTGGCTGCGATCGCCGCCACGATGCCCGACGCGTCGCCGCAGGAGGTGCAGCTGCGCTGGTGCGAGTTGCACTACGGCAAGCCGTTGACCGACCGACTGCGCGCCTACCTCGCGGCCGGGAAGGCATGAGCGGCGATCGCGTCCTTTGCACGCCACAGGATGGCCAGGCTCGTCGGCGCCGGGAACGGCCGCGAGTTCCGCTTCGCGACCCCGGAAGACGTCGTGCTGCACAAGCTCGACAGGTTTCGCCAGGGCGGCGAGACGAGCGACCGCCAGTGGTCCGACATCCTCGGCGTGCTGCGCGTCCAGGCCGGTCGGCTCGACCTCGACTCCATGAAGCAATGGGCGCCTGTGCTCGCGGTGGCGGACCTGCTCGAGCGCGCATTCGCCGACGCCGCGCGCTGACGAGCTCCGCTCACCCTAGCCCGAACCCCAACCGCCGCAGCTCGTCGGCCAGCGTGCGCCGCGCGGCGAGGTAGCTGCTGCCTTCGCCCCACGCCGCGGCGATGCGCTCGCTCCAGCCCTTGTCGAGGTTGACCGGCTTGCCCTGGTAGCCGCCGCGTTCGGCGTTGGTGCGCGCGGCCCACGCACGGATCACCGCGTCCGTGCCGTCGATCGCGGCGTCGGCGGCCGCCGCGTCGTAGCGCTCCCAGTGCAGCACGCCCGGCAGCGGCATGCGGCCGCGCGGCACGGGATCGTCGGTCGGCACGCCGATCGCCATGCCGAACAGCACGAAGCAGTGCGGCGGCAGCGCCAGCAGTTGCGCGAGTTCGAGCGGATGGTTGCGCGCCGCGCCGATCATGCAGGCGCCGAGCCCTTCGGCTTCGGCGGCCAGCTGCAGGTTCTGCCCGAGCAGCGCCGCGTCGACGACGGCCTGCAGGAACAGCTCCAGGCTCTGCGTCTGCAGCGACGCGCCATGCCGTCCGCACGCCGCCGCGAGCTTGTGCAGGTCGGCGCAGACGGCGGCGAACACCGGCGCCTCTGCGATGTGCGCCTGCCCGCTGCACAGCCGCGCGCATGCGCCCTTCTGCTCGGCGTCCTGCACGAGTACGACGCTGTAGGCCTGGATCCAGCTCGACGTCGACGCGTGGCGCGCGGCGTCGACGAGCCGTTCGAGCTGCGCCTTCGGCACCGGCGTCGGCGCATACGCGCGATGGCTGCGGTGCGCGAACATCTGCGCGACGGTCGGCAGCGGCCCGCCGTGCAGCGCGCAGACCGCCGCGCGGTGGTCCTCGGGCCGGTCGAGGTCGGCGAGCGTCCACGGGTTGCTCGTCGGCAGCGCGCGCACGCGCGAAGGCGCGCGGCGCACGAGGTCGCGCAGCACGGCGGTCGGCTCTGCGATCTCGGCGAACACGGCGCGCGCGAACGCGACCGGGTGGCCGGGACGGCCGCGGAACAGCGGCAACGCGACGCCAGCGCCCATGCGCACCGCGGCGACGAGCGCGAGCACGGTGTCGGCGGCGACGAGCGCGTGGTCGACGGGGAACACGACCACGACGTCGACGCCTTCGGGCAGCGCGCGTTCGGCGGCGCGCAGGCTGTCGGCCATCTCGCCGCCGGACGGCACGACGACGGCCTGCACGGCGAGACCGGCTGGCAGCGGCTCGGCGCCCTCGCGCCGCACGACCAGCACGTCGTCGACGCCGGCGTCGCGGCAGGTCTGCACGACGCGCGCGATCGCCGGGACGCCGGCGAGGTCGAGCAGCGCCTTGTCGGCGCCCATGCGCACGCCGCGTCCGGCCGCCGGCACGATCGCCACGACGCGCGGCGTCATCAGCTCACTTCCCGCGGATCTCGCTGAGCGTCAGCAGGCAGTCGGTCTTCCATTCCTTGCGGAAGGCGTCGGCGTCCGGGTCCTCGCGGTCGGCGATCGCCATGACGACGACGGGCACCGCACCCGCGGCGAGCACGGCGTCGATCGCCTTCTTCGCCGAGCCGCCGGTGGTCACCGTGTCCTCCAGGATCGCGACCTTCTCGCCCTTGTCGAGGTCGCCCTCGATCAGGCTGCCGGTGCCGTGGCCCTTGGCCTCCTTGCGCACGAGGAAGGCCTTGAGGTTCTGGCCGGTCTCGAAGCTCAGCGCCGCGACCGCGCTCGCGAGCGGATCGGCGCCGATCGTCAGGCCGCCGACGGCGGTGATGCCGGGGTAGTTCTTCAGCTTCTCCAGCAGCAGCTTGGCGATCAGCCACAGCCCTTCGGGGTGCAGGCTGACCTTCTTGCCGTTGATGTAGAACGTCGAGCGCTTGCCCGACGCGAGCACGATGTCGATGCCGTCCTTGTAGGCGCGTTCGCGGACGAGCTGGAGGAGGCGGTTCTTGCCCGCCTTGGGGTCGAAGGGCGTGTTCACGGGGCGAGCAGCATTGCCGCGGAGGAAACGCTTTTCCACCCGCGGCGACGCAGCCCCCGCCGGCCATCGGCCGGCTACTTCGCCGGCGCCGCGGCCTTCTTCGCCGCGAGGTTCTCGTACAGCCAGACGAACGACTGGCGCTGGCGCGGCGGCACCAGCGTGGCGAGCTCCTTCACGGCCGCCGAGCGGTCCTTGCGGATGGCCTCGAAGTCGGCCTGCCGCGCCTGGTAGCGCTCCGTGTAGAGCGTGTCGCGCGCCTCGCCGACGGCGTCGCCGAGGCCGGCGTTGACCTCCTTGAGGACCTGCTGGAAGCGCGCGTCGCAGTCCTTCTGCGCGGCTTGCAGCGCGGCGACGCGGGCCTGCTGGGCCGCGTCGAGAGGCTTGGGTGCTTCCTGCCAGTGCGAGTACGCGCCGACCAGCATGTCGAGGTCGCCGTCGCCGTCGACGTCGCCGAAGTCCATGTACAGCCCGGCATCTGGCCGTGCTGGCGCGTCGCCGACGTGGTCCTGCTTGCTGCGCGCGAGCAGCTCGATCGGCGCGCCCCACGCGGCCGCCTTGCCGTCGCCGACGTTGGGCCACACCCACACGCCGCCGCCGTCGCCGTCGCCGAACGGCCCGCCCATGCTGCCGCACGCGAGGTCCTGCTTGCCGTCGCCATTCCAGTCGACGAGCCGCATGGTCGCGACCGTGCCCGGCACGTCGATCGGCGCGCCCGCCGCGGTCACCGGCTGGTTGACGAGGTCGAACGCCGGCTTGCCGGGCGAACCGTCGTTGCGACGCCAGAACACGCGGCCGCTCTTGTGGTCGCCGAGCAGCAGGTCGAGGTCGCCATCGCCGTCCATGTCGAACGCAAGCGTCGAGGTGGCATGCGCCTCGCCCTCATGGCCCGGCGCGTCGTAGGCGTGCGTGCTGTCCCACTTCTTGGTGTCGAAATTCCAGAAGTTGTTGACCACGATGCGCTTGCCGTCGCGGCCGAGGATCTGCTCCGGCTTCTGCCAGCCTTGCTTGCTGCCGCGGCTCAGGTGCGGCGAACCGTCGAAGATGCCGGCGACGATGTCGAGCTTGCCGTCCGCGTCGAAGTCCACGAACTGTGGACTCATGCCGATGCATCACCAGTTGTCGAAGTCGAGCGGCTTGCCGTCGGCGGCGAGCACCTTGGTCTCGGCGCCGTAGACCGGCGCGTCCGCGGCGGCGTTGCCGCGCGGCGCCATGGTCAGCACGCCCGGGAGGTCGCCGACGACGACGTCGACGCGGCCGTCGCCGTCGAGGTCGTGCAGGACCGGCGACGGGTAGAGGCGCTTCTCGCCGAGAAACGTCTCGCCGGCCTTGAGGCGCACCGGCGGCGCGAACTGCGGGGACTGCGCGGCGGCAGTCGCCGCAGCACAGAAGACGACGGGCAGGACGAGGACTCGCATGGCGCCGCGCAGTGTATCCGGCGGGGCGCAGCGGCCGCGGCCCCCATCCGGACGCCGCCGTGGCACGGGTGAGGACGCGCGGCAACGCGCGGCGGCGGCGCCGCGAGTCCGAGGGCGACGCCTGCGCGCCGTTCGCGATCAGGCCGCCGGCGGGTACCATGCGCCGCCGCGCGTGTCCCTACCCGCCCACCAATCCGCGTCGCCCTCGCCGACCAAGGTCCTCGGACCGCGTTCGTTCCGCGAACCGCTGGTCGACGCCGTCGACTTCGCCGCCGCCGAGGCGCTGGTGCGCTCGGGCATCGACAGCGCGCGCATCGTCGTCGCGCAGGGCCAGGATCCGCAGCGCGCGCGCGACGCTGCGGCGCGCGGCTGCGAGCTGGGCGACGGCCCCGTGCCGGCGGCGCCGCACGTGCCGCCGTGGCGCACGCTCGTCGTCATCCCGACGTACAACGAGAAGGACAACCTCGCGGCGATCGTGCGCGCGATCTGGCTGTACCTCGACTGCGACATCCTCGTCGTCGACGACGGCAGCCCGGACGGCACCGGCGCGATCGCCGACGGCATCGCCGAGGCCGACCCGCGGCTGACCGTGCTGCACCGCACCGGCAAGCAGGGCCTCGGCACCGCGTACCTCGCCGGCTTCCGCGTCGCCTTCGAGCGCGGCTACGAGCGCGTCTGCGAGATGGACGCCGACTTCAGCCACGCGCCGTGGGACCTGCCGCGGCTCGTGTTCGGCTCGGGCGACGCCGAGCTGGTGATCGGCAGCCGCTACGTGAAGGGCGGCTGCACGATCGGCTGGGACTGGAAACGGCGCATGCTGTCGCGCGGCGCCAACCTCTACACGCGCACCGTCCTCGGCAGCGGCATCCGCGACAACACCGCCGGCTTCCGCGTGTTCCATGTCGACGCGCTGAAGGGCCTCGACCTCGGCGCCGTCGCCGCGCAGGGCTACGCCTTCCAGATCGAGATGGCGTACCGCGTCGTGCGCGCCGGCCATCGCGTGAAGGAGCTGCCGATCCACTTCGTCGACCGCTTCGTCGGCAAGTCGAAGATGGACGGCCGCATCGCGCGCGAGGCGCTGCTGCTGGTGCCGAAGCTGCGCGGCCGCGTGCCGAAGCAGCGCGCGCGCTGAGCGTCCGGAAACGAGCCGTCAGACAGGCTTCCGGATCGCCGGCGGTGGCCGTCATCGCGGCCACGCGGAACCCGGACGAGCGGCGGACTCACGAGCTCCGAGCGCGCCGGCGCGGCCGCCGGGATCAGGCCTTGCCGGCCTCGAGCCGGTCCTGCTCGATGTCGCTCAGCATGCGCTCGGTGATGTCGCCGGTCGGGTACTTGCCCTCGAAGCAGGCCTTGCAGAACTGCAGGTCCTTGTTGCCCGCCGCGCGCACCGCGTCCTCCATCTGCTCGATGGTCTGGTACAGCACGACGTCGCAGCCGAGTTCCTTGGCGATCTCGCCGTCGTCGCGGCCGCGCGCGATGAACTCGCGCTTGGTCGACATGTCGATGCCGTACAGGCACGGGAACAGCAGCTTCGGCGAGTAGGACGCGAGGTAGATCTTCTTGGCGCCCATCTGCCGCGCGATCTTGACGATCTGCCGGCTGGTGTTGCCGCGCACGATCGAGTCGTCGAGGATGACGACGTTCTTGCCCTCGAACTCGGCGCGGATGGGGTTGAGCTTGGCGCGGATCGTCGCCTGCCGCGCCTTGTCGTTCGGCATGATGAACGTGCGGCCGACGTAGCGGTTCTTGACGAAGCCCTCGCGGCACGGGACGCCGATCACCTCGGCCATCGTCTGGCCGGCGGTGCGCGCCGACTCCGGCACCGGGATGACGACGTCGGCCTGCAGGCCGGTCTGCAGGAACGCGCGGCCCAGGCGCCGGCCGAGCTCCATGCGCGCCTCGTAGACCGACGTGCCGTCGAGGAACGTGTCGGGCCGCGCGAAGTAGACGTACTCGAAGATGCACGGCCGGTGCGGCTTGTTGGCCACCTGGCGGAACTGCGGCACGCGGTCCTTGCCGATCCACACCATCTCGCCGGCCTTCAGGTCGCGGACCACCTCGTAGCCGGCGACGTCGAGCACGACCGACTCGCTGGCGGCGGCGTACCACGTGCCCTCCGGCGTGACCTTCTTGCCGAAGATGCACGGCTTGATGCCAAAGGGGTCGCGGAAGGCGTACATGCCCTCGCTGGTGATGCCGCACACCGAGTACGCGCCCTTCACGCGGTCGAAGACCTCCTTCACGGCGACCTGCACGTCGTCGACCGTGATCGGGTCGGCGGCGCGGCGCATCAGCGCGTCGGCGAACACGTACAACACGACCTCGAGGTCGCAGCTGCTGCTCAGGTGGATGTTGCGCTGCTGGAAGTACGTCCCCTTCAGCTCGTGGAAGTTGGTGACGTTGCCGTTGTGCGCCATCGCCGTGCCGACCGGGTAGTCGAGCCAGAACGGCTGCACGTCGCCGTCGTCGCCGAGGCCGACCGTCGGATAGCGCACGTGCGCGACGGCGAGGTGGCCCTTCAGGCGGCCGAAGTGCTTGGTCTCGAAGACCTCGCGCACGAGGCCGAGGCCCTTCTTGGCGTGGAACTTGTCCTTGAACGTCACCGCGCCGGCGGCGTCCTGGCCGCGGTGCTGGATCGCGAGCAGTCCCGCGAGGGCGTCATGGATGGCGTCGGAACCGTCGGGACCAAGGATCGAGATGAAGCCGCACATGGGGGCGCGCGAGCTTACCATCCGCGACGCGATGGCGAACCTGTGCAACGTCGACGGACGCATCACCCCCGAAGCCGAGGCGCACGTGCCCGTGCTCGACCGCGGCTTCCTCTTCGGCGACTCGATCTACGAAGTCGTGCGCACGGTCGGGGCCGAGCCGTTCGGCTGGCCCGAGCACTGGGAGCGGCTGGTCGCCTCGGCCGCCGCCATCCGCCTGCGGCTCGACCTCGACGAGGCCGCGGTCGCGCAGCGGGTCGCCGCGACCCTGGCGGCGTCCGGCCCCGGCGACCGCTACGTGCGCATCGTCGTCAGCCGGGGCGCTGGCTCGGCGCCCAACATCGACCTCGCCAGCGCCACCGGCGCGCCATGCTGGGTGATCATGGTCCGCGAACTGGCGCCGATGGCCGGCGCGCCGTCGCGGCTCACCGTGATCGAGCGGTTGCGCAACGACCGGCGCGCACTCGACCCGGCGACCAAGAGCGGCAACTACCTCAACAACGTCCTCGGCCTCGCCGAGGCCAAGGACCGCGGCGCGACGGACTGCCTGATGTGCAATGCGCAGGGCTTCGTCACGGAGGCGTCGACGTCGAACGTGTTCGCGCACATCGACGGCGTCTGGGCGACGCCGCGGCTCGACGACGGCATCCTCGCCGGCGTCACCCGCGCGCACCTGCTGGCGTGGTTGCCGACTGTTGGCGAGCGGGTCGTCGAGGCGCACCTGACGCCGGCGGATCTGCGGCGCGCCGACGAGGTGTTCCTGTCGAGCACCCTGCGCGACCTCGCGCCGGTCACCCACCTGGACGGCCGGCCGCTGTGCGGCGGCGAGGTGGGACCGAACGTGCAGCGGCTGCTCACCGCCTACCGGGCGTGGTACGCCGAACGGCTGCGCACGCTCTATGCGCCGCAATGGCGCCGTCTCGGCAGCGGCGGCTGAGAACCCGCGAAGAACGCCACTGCGGGCTCTCAGGCTGCCGCTGGTGGCCGCGTTCGCGGCCACGCGAAGAGCCTGAAATCGAGCCTGAAATCGACTGTCGCTCAGGCTCTGTGCGCCCGCGCGTGGCGGGCGTCGACCGCTCAGGCCAGGACTTCGGCGAGGATCGCCTGGATCTTGCTCAGCGCGGCGTGGTAGCGCGCCTTGGCCTGCTCGCTGCCCTTGACGGCGGCGACGATGCCTTCGAGCGTGCCGTCGAACGCCGGCGCCGTCATCGGCAGCGGGTTCTTCCGCGGACGGCCGGGGCCGCGCTTCACCGGCGCGAGCAGCGACGGGGCCGCGACAGCAGCCGGAGCCGCCGTCTTCGCCGCCTTCGCCTTGGCGGCCTTGGCCGCCTTGCCCTGGCCGCGCGGGGCGGCCTTGACGATGCCCAGCAGCGCCTGCGCGCGGCCGAACATGATCGGGTAGATCTTCAGCTTCTTCTTCGCCGCAGCCTCGGCGATGTCCTTGTAGGCGGCCGAACGGTTCGAATTCAGGGATTCGACGATGAACTCCATCGCCGGATTGGACTTGCTTGCTGCCATGGGGAGTTTGCCTTGTCTACGTGCTATGTGGAACGGGCCGAAGCCCTATGAACGGCGAGCATAGTGCCGAAAGCGCCACCGCAAGCAAGCGCTGATTGGCGAATATCGCCATCCGCACTTGTTCACCGCCCCGTCGCCGCCGCCGTGATCGTCCACGACTCGCCCGGGCCCAGCAGCACGGACGGCGCGGGCCGCAGCGCCGCCTGCAGCACGTGCAGGTCGGCAAGGGTGATCCGCCGTCGCTCTGGATGATTTGCCGGCAGGAACGCGTCGTCGATGACGACGAGGCCCGGCTTCGCCTTCTGCACGATGGCCAGCAACTCGGGCGCGTACGGGCACACGATGGCGACGTCGACCGGCTCGTCAGCGACCTGCGCGGCGGTGAGATTGGGCGCGACCACGAGGATGCGCGGGCCGCCCAGCACGTCGATGCGATAGCTGCAGCTCCACGCCACCTGGTTGTCCTTCGGCGGCTCGCCGAGGGCCTGGATGCGGGCGCCGCTGGTGCTGGCGAGGTCGGCGCCGGGTTCGACCAGCGGCATCGTCTCCATCGGCACGACCGGCAAATGGAAGGCGATGTGCGTCAGCACCGTGCGCGGCGGCTCGTTGAGGAACATGCGCACGAGCAGCTGGTCGTTGCGCCGCGTCATGTCGAGCGGCTGCGTCAGCGCGCAGAAGTCGATCGCCCCCCACAGGTACTCGGCGAGGTCGGCGCCGGCCGGGTCGATGGCGAAGTTGCGCTTGGCCGAGCGCACGAGCCAGCCGCCCATCGGCAGGCGGAACAAGCGCGCCGCCCCCTCGGGCACCGGCGCCTCGGCGGCCTTCGACAGCGCCTCCAGGCGATTGCGCCACAGCCACGGCAAACCGCGCGCGTGCAGGCCGCCGACCTCGCGGCTCATGCGGCGATGAACGCGCTGGCAAAGCTCCAGGAACTCGACGCGCGGCATGCGCTCGCATTCGCGGTCGAGTTCCGTCAGCAGCGCGAGCCGCCGCTCCCCGCCCACCGCAGCCGGCGGGATCGAGCCGTCGTGGACCGCCGGCGCCGTCGCGGCGAAATCGGTCAGCCATTGCCGCCAGCGTCGCTCGCCCACGAGCGGGCCGTCCTTGACGCCGGGCTTGGGCGGAAACTCGGGCACCACGCCGCGCAGCGCCGACGCGTCGGCGAGCAGCATCATGCTGGCGAACAATCCGGGATCGACCACGGGGCCGACGCCGAAGGTCAAGCCGATGCGCGTCTGCGGCATCGGGTCGGTGCCTTCGTCGAAGTCGTTGACGACGAGTTGCAGGTCGTAGACCTGGCCCGCCGCGGGCTGCTGGCCCGACGGCAGGATCTCGCGCCACGGGATCTGCGCCTCGTACGTGGTGATGCCACGCTCCTTGTCGTGCACGGCGACGACGCGCGCCGCGGCGCCATCGAGCACGCGCGCCGTGCCGGTGACGCGGTCCCATTGCACGACCTGCCGGCCGGCTTCGTCGGCCAGCCAGAACTCGCGGTCGTCGCGGCGGCCGGGGTCGTCGCCTGCGCCGCGCGTGTCGCGCTGCGGATCGACGGTCAGCAGCACGTTGTCGCAGACGGGGATCTCGACGATGCGCAGCGAACGGCTGTCGAGGCCGCGGTGCCATTCGTCCTTGACGACGACGCCGACGAACAGCGATTGCTCGTCCCAGAGCAGGAAGGCCTGCGCGCCGAGGTCGTTGGGGCCGTTCCAGGCCTTGTAGGCCGTGCCGGACAATTGCCGCCGGTCGTCGAGCCGGATCGCCGGCAGTTCGGGCCAATCGGTGAGCGCGCCGTCGATGGCGACGCGGCGCTCGCCGCGCGGCAGCACCAGCACCTGCGGCAGCAGCATCGGCGACGGTTGCTGCTGCGCCGGCGGCGACTGCGGGGCGCCTTGCGGCTGCCCGCCGGGCGGCCCCTGGGCGGCGAGCGCCGCCGCTGCGGCCGAGGCCGCCATCACGCATCGGAACGACAAAGGATCCTCCGGATCATCAGGAAATTGGCGACGGCGCCGGCCGTCGCGGTGGCAAGCAGGCCGCAGCCCGCGTCGACCATGAGACAGAACGCCGCGGCGTGGGCCAAGCCCGGCAGCAGCCAGGCCCAGCCGACCACGGCACTATTCACGACGGCCGCCGCGGCAACCGCCACTGGCACGCCGAGCCAATCCGGCAACGCGAGGCGGAACAGCAGTTCCTCGGCGGCGGCGCCACAGGCGACGAATGCGGCGATGGCGGCGTCGCTGCGGCCGTCGAACATGCGGCGCAGCTCCGCCTCGACGATGGCGAGCCTGGGCAGGAAGCGGCGCAGGCGCGGCAGCAGCCAGGCCAGCGCGAGGCCGACGGCGAGCCCGAGCCCGGCGGCGACGAACGGCCCGCCGTCGCCGATCGCGCGCCGCGGCGCTTCGTCCCAGCGGTCGCGCCACGCCAGCGATGCGAGCGCGAACCCCGCGAGCAGCGCATTCACGACGTAGCCGCCGGCGAGCCCCGTCGGGCCGTCGTCCTCGCCCGCGTCGGCGCTCACGGCCCGACCCAGCGGGCGCGCGACCACGGCCCGAGCACGCCGCGCGGCACGCCGACAAAGCTCGCGGCCGGGACCGGGCCGAAGTGCCGGCTGTCGTGGCTGTCGAAGGCGCTGTCGCCGAGCAGGAACCACTGCCCGGCCGGGACGTGGCGCGGCCAGCCGCCGGCCTGGCCCGGCATGCCGAGGATCGGATCGCGCCAGGCGAAGGCGTCGCGGAAGACCTCGACGTACGCGAGGTCGAGCGCGGCGTCGTCGCCGGCGACGGCCGCCCAGACGAGCGCGCGCGGGCCGTTGGGCAGCGCGCCCGGCGGCGGATTCCACGCCGGATCGCGCGCGTGCACCACCAGCGCGTCGCGGCGGCCGTCGCAGACCAGAAATGCACGGTCGTCGAGCAGGCCGAACTCGACGAGCCCGCGCGGCGCGGACAGCGGCCAGCGCTGCACGTCGACGCCGTCGCGCCACAGCGTCACGGCGGCGGCGGCCGGCTGCACGTGCCACGTCAGCGTCTCGCCGCGCGTCTCGACGCTCAGCAGCAGGTCACCGCGCAAACGCGCGAAGGCCAGCGCCATGCCGACGTCCTGCACGGCGACATCGGCGCCGACGCGCAAGGCGGCGCCGGTGGCGTCGACGCACGACGCATCGACGGGGCGCGCCGCGCCAATCGCGAAGTCGGGCAACGGACTGCCGTCGCGCAGCCGCCGCGCTTGCCGCGCCGCCGGCCGCAGCGCCGTGCGCGCGACCTCGACCGCTGCGCCACCGGCCAGCGCGAACGTCCCGGGCGCGCACGCGCGCAGGTCGAGCCGCTGCTGCGCCGCCGGCGAGCCCGGCGCCTGCGCCCACGTCGCGCGCATGCCGCGCGCCGCGAGCGGGTCCTTCTGTTCGCGCTGCAGGCGCTGCGCGTCGGGGCCGAGCCAGAGATCGCCCTGGCGCACGTCGAGCCAGCAGGCCTCGGGGTCGTCGCCGCGCGCAGCGATGCGTTTGACCATCAGCTGGCCGGGTTCGGCGGGATGCGCGACGACGACGAGGTCGTGGCGGCGGCGCGCCGCGCCATCGGCGAGCTTGTCGACGTACACGACGTCGCCGTGCGCGGGATCGCCGTGCAGCACGGGTTCCATGCTGCCGGTGGGCACGAGGTAGCGATCGCCGACGCGCAGGCGCAGCGCCTGCACCGTCGCCACCGCCGCGAGCGCCACGAACAGCGCGTCGCGGGCGAGCGCGGCGAACGGCGGCGGCGGCGGTTGCAGGTCGCGGGTCATGCGGCGAGGAAGCAGTCGTGCAGCAACGTAACCGCACGGCGGACGCTGGCCGCCGGCACGGCGAAGGCGACCGCGCCGCCGTCGGGCAGCGAATCGGCGGCGAACACCGGCACGCCGCCGGTCGTCAGCGCGCGCGCGGCCGCCGCGACGACGAGGCCGCCGAGCGTCGCCGGTGCGCCGACGAGGCCGACCAGCGCGCCGCCGCGCGCCGCCGCGTTCGCGCGCAGGGCCGCGAAGCCGCCGGTCGGGGCCGGCGGATCGCCGGGCTCGTCGTGGCCGATCGCCAGCACGCCGGTTGGCGGCGGCGCATCGGCGGCGATGCGCGTGCCGGCGGCAGCCGGCGCAGCGATGCCGCGCACGACGATCGGCACGCCGGCGGCGGCGGCGTGCGCGAGCGCGTCGGGATGCACGATGCGGCTGCCGCACGCCGCCAGCGCCAACGCCACCGCCGGCGGCAACGCCGCGAGGCGGCGCGCCTGCGGCACGACGCGCGGATCGGCGGCGCAGACGCCGCCGACGTCCTTCCATACCTGCAGTTCCTCGGCGCCGAGCGCCGCCGCGAACAGCGCGGCGGTCACGTCGCTGCCGTTGCGGCCGAGGGTGGTGACGAAGCCGCGCGCGTCGCGGCCGAGGAAGCCCTCGACCACCGGCACGCCAGCGACGGCCGCGACCGCTGCGCGCATGCGCGCGGCGTCCGGGCGCGGGGTCGCGGCGCCGAAGCGATCGTCGGTGACGACGCCGGCAGCGCCCGCGTCGAGCGCCGCCGCGGCCGTGCCGGCAGTGGCCAGGGCGGCGGCGACGAGGCGCGCGCTGGCGCGTTCGCCGAACGCGACGAACTCGTCGCGCAGGCGCGGTGCGACCGCGCCGACGAGGCGCAGGCCGCGCGCGAGCTCGGCGAGGCCGGCGAAGGCGTCGTCGACCACCGCCGGCGGCAGGCCGAGTTCGCCGGCGACGGCGCGGTGGCGCGCCACCAGCGCGGCGACCGCCTGCTCGCCGGCGCCGGCCGCCGCCGCATCGGCGGCCGCCAGCAGCGCATCGGTCGCCCCGGCGAGCGCCGAGACGACGACCACCGGCGCGCGCGCCCGTTCGGCCTGCACCAGCGCGACGACGCGGCGGATGCCAGCGGCGTCGGCGACGGCCGCGCCGCCGAACTTCATGACGATCACGCCGCGATCATGCAGCAGCGCCGCCGCGGTCGGAAGACGCCGCCGCCGGCATCTTCGCCGCCGCCAGGATGTGGCATAGTCTTCGCCCCATGACCCGCATCGCGGACCTGATCCACGACTGGAACCTGACCGGCGGCGCGTTCCGCCCGAGCCGCCCGCTGCAGTTCGACGACGAGACGCTGCGCGACGGCCTGCAGTCGCCCGCCGTCAGCGATCCGTCGCTGGAGCAGAAGATCGACCTGATCGAGCGCATGGACCGGCTCGGCATCCACACCGCCAACCTCGGCCTGCCGGGCGCGGGCGGCCGGCCGCGCGAGGACATCCTCAAGCTGGCGCAGCACATCGCGAAGAACCGCCTGCGCATCGGCGCCAACGTCGCCTGCCGCACGGTGGTCAGCGACATCGAGCCGGTCGTCGAGATGACGCAGAAGGCGGGCATCCCGATCGAGGTCTGCGCCTTCATCGGCAGCAGCTACATCCGCCAGTACGCCGAGGACTGGACGCTCGAACGCATGCTGCAGAACACGCGCGACGCGCTGACGTTCGCGCAGAAGCACCAGCTGCCGGTGATGTACGTCACCGAGGACACGACGCGCGCGCGGCCGGAGACGGTCAAGGCGCTGTACAGCACCGCGATCGAGCTCGGCGCGCGCCGGCTGTGCGTCTGCGACACCGTCGGCCACGCCACGCCGCAGGGCACGCGCGCGGTCGTGCGCTACGTGCGCGAGCTCGCCGACCAGCACGACAAGACGCTGGGCGTCGACTGGCACGGCCACCGCGACCGCGACCTCGGCATCGCCAACTGCCTCGCCGCCATCGAGGCCGGCGCCGACCGCATCCACGGCACCGCGCTCGGCGTCGGCGAGCGCGCCGGCAACGCGCCGATGGACCTGCTGCTGGTCAACTGCCGCCTGCACGGCTGGATCGACAACGACCTGTCGACGCTGCCGCAGTACGTCGCCGCCGCCGCGAAGGCGCTCGAGGTCGACATCCCGCACAACTACCCCGTGCTCGGCAAGGACGCGTTCGAGACCGGCACCGGCGTGCACGCCGCGGCGGTCATCAAGGCGTTCAAGAAGGGCGACGTCGAGCTCGCCGACGCGGTCTACTCCGGCGTGCCCGCCGGCATGGTCGGCCTGCAGCAGCTGATCGCGGTCGGTCCGATGGCCGGCAAGTCGAACGCGGCATTCGTCCTCGAACGTCTCGGAATCGAACCGACCGAGGAGCGCGTGCAACGCGTCCTTGCCGCCGGCAAGTCGAGCAAGCGCCTGCTGACCGACGCCGAGGTCCGCGCCGCCGCCGCGCCGTGACCGCGGCTTGACGTCAAGGTCAGGTCGGCGGCGAGCCGATCCGGGGGCTGGGGAAAACCATGATGGATACGGTCCTGGACATGAGCGTCGTCGAGGAGTTGCTGTCGTTCGCGGACGACGGCGACCCCGAACTCGTCCTCGACCTGATCCAGATGTTCCTCGACGACGGTCCTACCAAGGTCCGCGCGGTCGTCGAGGGCGTGCAGACCGGCGACTTCGACCGCGCCGAACGCGCCGCCCACTCGCTGAAGGGCAGCTCGGGCAACCTCGGCGCAAAGGTGCTGTCGCAAATCTGCGAGCTGCTGCAGGTCGCCTCGCGCCTCAAGCGGCCGACCGAAGCCCAGATGCTGGTGCCCCAACTGCAGACCAACTACGACGCGGCCGAAGCCGCCCTGCGCTCGCTGCAGGCGAAGTACCAGCAGCAGGGTTAGCCGGCGGCGGCGCCGCTCAGGCCGTGGCGTCGAACGCCTTGGTCGCCGCCTTCTTGGCCGGCTTGCCGCGCGTCGGCAGGCTGACCGGCTTGGCCGCCTGCGGCCCCGGTTCCTCGGCGGCGTGGATGTTGATCATCGCCATCGGCGGCTCCGCCGGCTCCCAGTCCGCCGCCTTGCCGCGGTAGATGCAGCGGTGGCACTTGTGGAAGAAGGTGCGCTGCCGGGCCATGCAGACGTCCGAGTCGATGCGGTGCGTGATCAGCGGGGTCGCGGAGCCATCGACGGACGGGCAGTTGCGCATGGGTCTCGGGGTCGCTGGTTGGGCGGTGGCCGGCGGTTGGGGGGCGGAAGCGTAGGCCGTTGGCGCGCCGCCGGTCAACGACCGGATGCCCGCCGATACCGCTGAAAGACGTCCCGGCAGGCGGCGACCGCGGCCGGCGCGGCGTGGCTGTGGCGCGACAGTTCGAAGCACACAGGTCCTTCGTAACCAACTTTCTGCAAAGCGTTTAGGCAACCATCGAAGTCGACCTCGCCGGCGCCGGGCAGCAGGTGTTCGTGCACGCCGCGCCGCATGTCCTCGAGGTGCACCTGGCGCAGGTGCGGGCCGACCGAGGCGATGACCGCCGCCGGTTCGCCTTCCCAGACGGCGTACAGGTGGCCGAGGTCGAGGGTCAGGCCGGGCGCGTCGCCGCCCAGATCGGCGCGCAGCGCCAGCCAGTCCGCGACCGTCGCGACCGCCATGCCGGGTTCGGGCTCGAACGACGGCTCCAGCCCCTCCGCCCGGACCAGCGCGCAGGCCCGCCGCACCCCGTCGAGCAGGCGGTCGCGGCTGCCGGCGTCCGGCCGGTGGTCGATGCCGGCCCAGAACGACAGCACCTTGGCCCCAAGGCGCGCCCCCATCGCCGCGGCGCGCTGGCAGTAGTCGAACCGGCGCTGGCGGGCGGCCGGATCCGCCGTCATCAGCGTCGGCTCGTGCTTGTGCCGGGGATCGAGCAGGAAGCGCGCGCCGGTCTCCAGGACCGGCAGCAGGCGCAGCTCGGCGAGCAGGTGGGCGGTGGCGTCGAGCTCGGCGTCCGTCGTCGTCGCCGGATCGAGGTGGCAGGTGTCGGGCGTGATGCCGACGGCCTCGTAGCCGTGCTCAGCCAACAACCGCAGGGCGTCGCCGAGGCGGTGGTTCTGCAGGCCGTTGGTCTGGTAGCCCAGGCGCATCGCCGCGGTCAGCGGGTGCCGCCGCCCTTGCGGATGCGGTTCTCCAGGTTGAGCAGGTCGGTGTAGAGCTTGCCGAGGTCGGCGTACTCGCCCGACATCGACCAGCCCTCCAGCTCGGCCTCCTCCAGCCACGCCCAGTTGGCGGCGGTCGTCGCCTTGATGGCCTCGACCGTGTCGCTGGCGGCGGACTGCTTCTGCCGCGCCAATTCGTTGTTGCCAGCGTTGCGCGCCTGCACGCCTTCGTTGCTCAGCGCCTTGGCGTCGGCGAGCAGCGTGCGCGCGTCCGCCAGCACGGCGGCCGACAGCGCGGGCGCGGGCTTGGTCGGGGTCTTGCCGGCCTTGGCGGCCGAGGCGGGCGTCGGGGTCGGCGTCGCCGCCGCGGGCGCGGCGACCGGCGGCTTGGTGGCGGCCGCGGCGGCGTTGTCACCGTCCTTCTTGCCGCCGCCGAGCACGACGACGAGTCCAATGACGACCAGCAGGCCGACGCCGCCGAGCAGCATGGCCGTGTTCGAGGAATTGGAACCGGACGACGGCGCGGGGCGGGCGCTGCGGGCGGAACGGGACGCGGGGCGGGCTGCCATGGTGAACGCGCCGTTCTATCCGCGCGCCGGCGGGCCAGGAAGCCCGCGCGCCGGCGCGGCGGCGGCGCTGCGTCCGGTTCTGCCCGGACGCGCGCGGCGGCGAACGGCCGCGAACGGCGGCGAGATGCAGCGAACGCCCGCGCGCGCTGGCGTCAGGCGAGGCGGCGCAGCACGGCGACGTAGCCGCCGTCGTGCTGGCTGGCCAGCGGCAGCGTCGTCTGCTCGGACACCAGTTCGGCGCGCGGCGCCTGCGGATCGGCGAGCGCGGCGCGCACGACCGCGCAGTTCTCCTCGCCGTCGATCGAGCACGTCGAGTACGCGACCGCGCCGCCGGGCCGGCAAGCGCGCAGCGCCTGGAGCAGCAGCGGCCGCTGCACCGCCGCCATCTGCGCGAAGGTCTCCGGCTGCAGGCGATCGCGCACCTCGACGCGGCGGCCGAGCACGCCGCTGTTCGAGCACGGCACGTCGGCCAGCACGGCGTCGCAGCCGGTGGGCACGACGTCGGCCGACGCGGCGACCTGGACGACGTCCTGCAAGCGCAGGCGCGCGACGTTCTCGGCGATGCGGCGGCGGCGGACCGGATCGACGTCGCAGGCGACCACCTTGCCGCCCGGCCGGACGCGCTCGGCCAACCGCGCCGTCTTGGCGCCGGGCGCGGCGCACAGGTCGAGCACGGTGTCACCGGGTCCGCACGGCAGCGCCTCGGCGGCGCGCAGCGCGGTCGGGTCTTGCGCCAGGAACGCGCCGCGCGCGAAGGCCGCGGTCGCGAACGGCGACGCGCCGCCGCTCCAGCGCCACGCCAGCGCATGGTCGGTCGGCTGCAGTTCGACGCCCGCGGCGGCGAGTTCGGCGACCAGCGCCGGCGCGTCGACGGCGGCGAGCAGGCGCAGGTAGACGTCGGCCGGCGCGCTCGCCGCCGCCGCCACCGCGCGCGCGCCGTCGAGCCCGTGCTCGGCGGCGACGCGGCGCAGCACGAAGTCGGGCAGCGAGTGCACGAGCGCCAGGCGTTCGAGTTCGTCGGCCGGCAGCGGCGCCGGCAGCGCGCAACAGCGGTCGGGGCCGAGCGGCAGTTCGCGCAGCGGATCGACGGCCGCGCGGTCGACGACCGCGTCGGCGACGCGCCGCAGCACGGCGTTGGCGAAGCCGCGGTTGCCGCGCACCAGCGCGACGGTCTCGAACACCGCCGCGTGACGCGGCATGCCGGCGACGAACAGCAGCTGTGCCACGCCCAGGCGCAGCACGTTGCGCAGGCGCGGATCGGGCGGCAGGCCGCGCTGGCAGAGCGCGGCGAGCACGAAGTCGAGCAGGCGGCGACGGCGCGCGACGACGTGCGCCAGATCGAAGGCGAAGGCGCGGTCGCGCGGCGACAGGCCGACGTCGACGAGGCCATCGCGCAGGCGCTCGATGCGGCCGCGGTCGAGCTCCACCAGCGCGTGCAGCGCGACGGCGCGGGCGGTCGCCACGGTCAGCGCTCCCGACGACGGGGCCGACCGGCGCGCGCGGCCATCGCGCCGCGGACGGCGGCATCGGCAACCGGCGCACGCGTCGGCGCGATCGGCGGCAGCGCAGCGGGCAAGGCGCACGCCATGGCGTCGTCGCGCGCGCTCAACCGAAGCGCGCGTCCGGCGTGATGTGGTGGCCGCGCACGAACTCGCCGGCCGACATGTTGCGGCCGTTGTCGGGCTTGATGCGCGTGATGCGGTAGAGGCCGCGGCCGGTGCAGACGCGGATGCCCTCCTCGCCCGACGACTGCAGCGCGCCGGGGATGCCCATGCCGTACAGGTCCTGCTCGACCGAGCCTTCGATCACGATGAAGCGTTTGTTGCCCAGGCGCGTCTGCGCGCCGGGCTTCGGCGTCATCGCCCGCACCAGCCGGTCGATCTCGACCGCGGGCAGCTTCCAGTCGATGACGCCGTGCTCCTTCTCGATCTTCCGCGCGTACGTCGCCTTGCCGTGGTTCTGCGGTGCGTACTTCGCCTTTTCCTTCTCGATCAGCTCGCAGGCCTCGACCAGCGCCTCGCCCGACATGGCGGCCAGCCGTTCGCGCAGTGAACCGGCGTTCTCCTTGGGGTCGATGGGCGTCGCCTTGGTCAGCAGCACGTCGCCGGCGTCGAGCGCTTCGGCGATGCGCATGATGGTCACGCCGGTCTCCGCGCGGCCGTCGCGGATCGCCCACTGGATCGGCGCCGCGCCGCGGTAGAGCGGCAGCAGCGACGCGTGCGCGTTGATCATCCCGTGCAGGGGCAGGCCGAGCAGCGCGGGCTTCAGGATGACGCCGTAGCTGATGACGATGCCGAGGTCCGGCTTCAGGTCGCGCAGCGTGCCGAGGAACTCATCGCCGTGCGGATCGGCCGGCTGCGCGCACGGCAGGCCGATCTCCTGCGCGCCCAGCTTGACCTCGCTGTCGTAGATCTTGCGGCCGCGGCCGCGCGGGGCGTCGGGCTTGGTCACCACCAGGGCCGGGGTCCGGCCGGCCTGCACGAGGGACCGTAGCGCCGGGATGGCGAAGTCGCTGCTGCCGAAGAAGACGATGCGCAAGGTTGGAGAACGACGCTGCGTGGGCGAGCACGGTACCGCCGCGGAACGCCAGGGCAATGGGCCGCAGTGGCACGGTGATCGCAGCGCTGCGGTGGTGCGGTGGTGCGCTGCGGCGCGCGCCGCTACACCAAGCGGTGTGTCATCGCTTGCGGCCGTGCCGATCGCCGACCATGAACGCCTCGTCGCCTATGCGCCCGCGGCCGCGCGGCGCTTGCGCGTGTTCGGCGCGCATGTGGAAGCAGCACTGGTGCCAGCGCGCCGCCAACGCGTCGGCGCCGCGGTCGCAGAGCGGCCGCCGTTCGCGCGCAGCCGCGCGGCCCGCATCGTCGCCGACGAGTGCATCTGGCGCGGCGACGGCATGGCGCTGACGCCCAACGCCTTTCCGTTCGCGCAGGGCCAGCGCCTGCTGTGGCCGCTCGTGCCGCTGCGCGAACCCGATGCAGCGCTGTGGCAGGCCGCGTTCGCGTGGGCCGACGCCGCCGGTGGCGCGGCGCTGGTCAACAACGTCGGCGCCGCGTCGTCGATCGGCCGCGCGCACGCGCATCTGTGCGCCGAGCGGCTGCCGTTCCTCGGCGCGCTGCCCGAGCGGCCGTGTGCAGCCGACCTGATCGACGTGCCCGCCGGTGCGGCGCTCGTCACCAAGGACGTGCCGTTCTGCCTGCTCGGCGTGCGCGGACCGGCGGCCGCCCGCGCGCTCGCGGTCGTGCGGCTCGCCGAGGCGCGCTTGACCGCGGCGTGGAACGTGGTCGCGCAGGACGGCGCAACGTGGCTGCTGCCGCGCCGCGCGGAAACGCCTGCGCCGCACTTCCCGCACGCGCTCGGCGCGGCCGAGCTGTGGGGCCGCTGGTGCTACGTCGACGAGGCGGCGTTCGCCAGCGCCAGCGACGGCGACCTCGAAGCCGCCCTGGTCGCCGCCGGCTGCCCGCCGCTGCCGTGACCGCGCGCGTGGCGAGCAACCCGGAACATGGCTGGCAGTGCGGTCCGGGCACACGGGGGACGCCGCCCGCCGCCGGCACGGCCGGCCGCGAGCGCGCAGGCTGGATCGCGAGCCCAGTGACCCGAGCTGCCGTCGAACGCGCCATGCGCGCCCGCAGGACCGCAGCCGCCCGCAGAGGCGGCGTCTGGTCGGGGTGCGACTTCGGCGCCCGCGAGGCGTCGCGGAACCCTGGCAGGCCCAGCGATGCACGGCGCGCGCGCATCGGTGAGGTCCGTGTGCCGGCTCACCCCGAAGCGCTCCCAGCATCGCGGCCATCGGACCCGATCCAGCCCACGAGGCCGGCGACGAGCGTCCCCCATGGGACCGGGTTGGACCGCGGCGAGGCGGTGCTGTAGGTGCGCCCTGGGCGGCCCGCTACCATGGCCCGGCTGATGGATCCCAGGATCGAACGTGCACGCGGCATCGTCGAATGCGAGGCCAAGGCCATCCGCCAGGTCGCCGAGCGCATCGGCCCGACCTTCCTGCAGGCCCTCGACCGCATGCTGGCGCTGCGCGGCCGCGTGGTGACCGCCGGCATGGGCAAGGCCGGGTTCATCGCCCAGAAGGTCTCGGCGACGCTCGCCTCCACCGGCACGCCGTCGATCTTCCTGCACCCTGCGGAAGCCATCCACGGCGACCTCGGGCGCGTCGACCCCGGCGACCTGCTGCTGGCGTTCTCCAAGTCCGGCGAGACGCAGGAGCTGCTGGTGATGCTGCCGCACGTCAAGAACGTCGGCGTGCCGATCGTCGCGATCACGCAGGACGCCCGCTCGACGCTCGGCCGCCACGCCGACCTCGTGCTCGAACTCGGCCGCATCGACGAAGCCGGCCCGCACGGGCTCGCGCCCAGCGCGTCGACGACGGCGATGCTGGCGCTCGGCGACGCGCTGGCGCTGATGGTGCAGGAAGGCCGGCGCTTCGGGCCCGAGGACTTCGCGCGCTTCCACCCCGGCGGCGACCTCGGCCGCCGCCTGATGAAGGTGCGCGAACTGATGCGCACCGGCGACCGCAGCCCCGTCGTGCGCGCCGGCGCCACGGTGATGCAGGCGATCGAGGTGATGACGCGCACGCCGGGCCGCCCGGGCGCGACCAGCGTGGTCGACGCCGACGGCAAACTGCTCGGCTTCTTCACCGACGGCGACCTGCGCCGGCTGATCGAGCAGGGCCTCGCCGACCCGCGCCAGCGCCGCATCGACGACGCGATGACGCGCAACCCGCGCGCCATCGACCCCGACACGTTCGCATTGGAGGCGCTGGCGCTGCTGCACCAGCGCGCCATCGACCAGATGCCCGTCGTCGACGGCGACGGCCGCCTGCTCGGCCTGCTCGACGTGCAGGACCTGCTCAACCTCAAGATCGGATGAGCCGCCGCGCCCCGACGCCCGGCCGGCCACGGCCCGAGCACGCCGTGCTCGCCGCGATCGAGTTCCTGCTGCTCGACGTCGATGGCGTCTTGACCGACGGCCGCATCTGGTTCGACGCCGACGGGCGCGAGCAGAAGGCCTTCCACGTGCACGACGCGTCGGGGCTCGTCTACTGGCACCGCAGCGGCCTGCGCTCGGGCTTCCTCTCAGGCCGCGGCGGCGACATCGTCGAACGGCGCGCCCGCGAGCTCGGCGTGCACGAGCTGATGCTCGACCGCCGCGACAAGGACGTCGCCTTCGCCGAGCTGCTGCAGCGCCACCGCCTCGATCCGGCGCGCGTGGCGTACGTCGGCGACGACCTGCTCGACCTGCCCGTGCTGCGGCAGGTCGGCTTCGCTGCGACGGTGCCCGAGGCGCGCGCCGAGGTCGTCGCCGCCTGCCACCACGTGACCGAACGCAGCGCCGGCTTCGGCGCGGCGCGCGACGTCGTCGAGGAACTGCTGCGCGCACGCGGCGCGTGGGACGCGATCCTGCGGCGGGACGGGCGCGCGTGAAGCGGCTGCTCGTGTTCCTGCTGCTGCTGGCGCTCGGCTTCGGCGTGCTGGCGTGGCTCGCCGGCGGCGGCGCGCCGCTGCCGCGACCGAACCTCGGCGGCGGCGAGCGCAAGCCGAACGCGCCGACGACCGCCGGCCAGGGCGTGACCGTGCAGCAGGGCGGCGTGCCCGCGACGTTCACGCAGACCGGTCCGATCGACATCGTGCGCTGGCGCGAGGTCCGCGAGGACGGCGGCAGGATCCGCAAGGAAGAGGCGTTCGTGCTGCGCGCCGCCGACAGCCGGCCGCTGGGCGAAGGCCGCCAGCAGCTGGACGGCGTCGTCGTCACCGTGTTCGACGGCGCGAAGCCGGCGGCGACGCTGCGCGCGCGGCAGGCGTTCGTCGCGCTGCAACCGGACGGCAACGGCCGGCCGTCGGTCGACGAAGGCAAGGACCTCGACCTGCGGGACCTCGAGGTGCTGGGCGCGGCCGACGGCGAACTCGCCGGCTTCACGCTGCGTCTGGCGACGGCGACCGCGCGCATCGCCGACGACGCCATCGTGCTGACGGCCCCGGACGACGCCGAGGTGCTCGCCGAACTCGCCGGCGAGCGGCCGCTGACGCTGCGCGGCAAGGGTCTGCGCGCCGAACTGCCGCGCGAACGCGACGGCGGCATCGCGCGCGCCGACGTCACCATCCGCCGCGAACCCGTGGTCGTCGCCGACGACGTGACCGTGCGGGCCCGCGGCGCCATGCGCTTCGTCGACGAGCCGGCGACCGGGGGCGCCGAGTTGACGCTGGAGGACGAGGTCGAGCTGACGAGCGCTCGCGCGCTGGCGCTCCCCGGCGCGCCGACCGACGGCGGCGGCCTCGTCGTGCGCGCCGACCGCTTCGCCGGCCGACTCGCCCGCGCGACGTCCGGCGAGCGCCAGCAGGCGACGTGGGGACGCATGGAACTGACCGGCGCGCCGGTCACCGTGACGATGCCAAAGAGCAAGACGACGCCGGCGGGCACGCTGCGGACGCCGCGGCTGACGGCGTGGCCGAACGCATACGGCGAACTGGCGTGGCTGACGGCGCACGGCGGCGAGAGCCGCCTGGAACAAACGACGCCGCGCCGCGGCGGCCGCCGCCGCGACGACGGCCTGTTGGTCGGCGTCAGCGAGAAGCGCATCCACTTCGCCGAGCCGCGCGCGGTCGCCAGCGCGCACCTGCGCAGCTTCGGCTTCCCGCGCTGGACGATGCGGCCGCTGGAGCAACTGCAGGCCGTGGTCGTCGAGGGCGGCGCGACCGTCCGGAACGACCGCTCGCTGGCGACGGCGCAGGACGGCGCCCGGATGTACCGGCGCGATGGCTGTTCCGCCGGCGTGGTGCGCGGCCTCGGCGCCGCCCGCGTCGAACAGAGCGGCGACGACGGCCGCGAACTGATCGCCACCTGCACCGACGGCTTCACGCTGTCCGAGCGCGACGGCGTGCAGCGCGCGCAGATCGGACCCGCGGCGCCCGCCGACGGCGATCCCAGCGGCGCCTGGGCGCGCAGCGCCTTCACGCTGCGCCATGGCGACGCCGACGTCGCGGGCAACGGCGTTGCGACGATCGTCCAGCGCGGCGACACAGTCGAACTCGCGATCCAGGCGCCGGATGCGTCGATCGCGGCGGCCGTGCCGGCCGAAGGGCTCGCGCTGCGCGGCGCGCACCGCGCCGACGCCCGCTTCGTCGCCGGCCGGCCGGTGGCGTTCGACGCCGCCGGCTGGCCGCTGGACCTGTTGGTCGATCGCGGCGGCGAACGCATCGACGCGCGTGCGGCGCGCCTGCTGCAGATCGGGCCGGCGTCCGTGCGGCTGCTGCCGCCCGACCCGGCGCGACCGGCGCTGTGGCGCGCGCTGCCGGCCGGGCGCGGCACGCCGACGCTGCGGCGCACGGCCGCCGGCAAGGACGGCGCGCAGCAGGAGTTGGAGGTCGGCGGTCCGTCGATCGACGTGCACCACGCCGGCGGTCGCGCCGCGATCGTCGACGCGCAGGCCGTCGGCGACGACCTGCCGCAACTGCACGCGCGCCTGCAGCAGCGGGCGGGCGAGGAACCGACGACGCTGGCGTGCACGGCGACGCGCCTGCGGCTGCTGCCGTTCGCGGCGCCTGCGCTCGCGCGCGAACGGCTGCTCGGCGGCGAGCACGCGCTCGGCTTCGCGATGTTCCGCGGCGCCGGCTCGACGTGGCTGCTCGTCGACGCCGTGCGCGAGTTCGCGCTCGACGATCCGCGCCAGGGCCACGTCGAAGGCCGTGGCGCGCGGCTGCTCGTCAGCCAGGCCGCGCGCGCGGCGGTGTTCTTCGGCGATCCCGATCGCAGCACGCCAGCCGAGGTGACGCGCGCGCACGCCGGCCGGACGACGACGCTGCGCGGCGCGCGCGTGCGCGTCGTCGACGGCGGCGGCGAGGGCAACGGCGACGTGCGCCTCGACGCGCTCGGCGCCTTCGACGGCCGCGAGGCCTTCCTGCCGCCGACGCTCACGTTGCACGAGCAGAAGCGCACGGGTCTGCTGGCGCACATGCAGGCCGTCTGCCAAGGCGCCATCGCGGTGCGCAGCGACGCAGTCGCCTTCGGCGGCCCGGTCGCCGCCCGCGGCCTGCTGCCCGACGGCGCCTTCGACCCGCGCGGGCTGCGCCTCGACGCGCGCACGCTGCGGCTGCTGCGCGACCAGGAATCCGGCGAACTGGTCGCAGCCGAAGCCCGCGGCGTCGACGCCGGCTGGGCCGACATGTCGGCGCGCTGCGCCGCCCTCGACCTCGACCTGCGCTGGAGCAAGGTCGTCGCCGCCGATC
Source organism: Phycisphaerales bacterium (assembly GCA_020247305.1). GTDB lineage: Bacteria > Planctomycetota > UBA1135 > UBA1135 > UBA2386 > UBA2386. The sequence goes on from JADCJE010000093.1 coordinate 47,248, forward strand.
CGGCGGACGCCGTCGTGCAACTGCGCGACGGCCGCGAGCTGCGCGCGCCGCGCATCGAGGTCAACTACGCGACGCAGTCGGCGCGCATGTCGTCGGGGCGCATGACCCAGCGTGACCTCGCCGGCGACGCCGGCGGCGCGGCGCCAAAGGAGCCGCAGTGACGCGCGCGCGCAGCCTGCTCGGCCTCGCGGCCGCGATCGCGGCGACGGCGGCGATCGCGCGCGCACAGGACCCGCCGGCGAAGCCGCCGGACTGGGTCGCCGAGAGCAACCTGACGCAGTCGCTGGTGCGCGACGACCACCGCGAATGGCACTTCTTCGGCGGCTTCCGCTTCGCGGTGCCCGGGCTCGGGCTGAGCATCCGCGGCGGCAACGCGCTCGTGCTGACCGACCTGGAGGAGTCGCCGGCGCGGCCGCCGAACGCGTCTGGCGACGGCCTGCGCCGCGACGTGCCGCCGCCCGCCGCCCGCCGCCGCGTCGACGACGCCGAACTGCGCCAGCGGCTCGCCCGCGCGCTGCGCGCCGCCGGGACCGCGCCGCCGCAACCGTTGCTCGCCGGCGAGCAGAGCCTGCGCAACCTGCCGCGCCTGCTGTACTGCGAGGACGGCGTCGTGGTCGTGCGCGACGGCGTCGAGGCGCTGCGCTGCGACCGGCTGTGGCTGTCGCCGCTCGACGACCGCATCGTCGTCGAGAACGCCGAGCTGCGGTATGTCACGAGCACGCCGCAGGGCGAGGACACGCTGATCGTGCGCGGCCCGCGGCTGGTCAAGCAGGGCGGGCGCTGGACCGGCCGCGACGTGACGATGACCACGTGCACGGCGGGCGAGCCGCACATCGCGCTCGCGCTGGGCGAAGTGGAGATCGTCGAGCGCGACGGCGAGTTCGAGGTGATGGCGCGCGGCCAGCGGCTGCAGCTCGGCGGCACGGGCGTGCTGCCGCTGCCCGACGCGCGCTTCTTCACCGGCAGCCAGGGCACGTTCCCGATCCGCTCGGCGCGCGCCGGCTGGTCGCAGCGCCAGGGCGCAGAGGCCGAGGTGGTCTTCGGCGTGCCGTGGAACAGCGCGGGCGGCGCCGTGCACGAGTGGCTGACCGGCCGGCCGGCGAACGAGTTCCGCGGCGACCTGGAGCTCGGCGTCGGTTGGATCGAGCAGCGCGGCGCGCCGCTCGACGCCGCGGTCGAGTACCGCGGCGGCACGGTCTACGAAGGTCGGCTCGAAGCGTTCGCGCTCGACGACCAGGGCGCGGATCTGCGCGAGATCCGCGCAACGCGCGACGGCGCGCTGATCGGCGAGGGCCAGCGCGGCCTCGTGCGCACGCAGAACCGCGTGCGCCTGGGCGAAGGCGCCCACGTCGACGCGGTGGTCTTCCAGGCCAGCGACCCGGGCGTGTACTCGGAGTTCTACGGCAACCCGTACCGCACCGAGGAAGTGCCCGAGACCAGCGGCTACCTGCACCACGGCGTCGGCAACCAGCTCTTCACCGTCGGCACGCGCTTCAACCTCTCGGAGTTCAGCTACCGCGACGACCGCGCGCTGGCGCAGCGCTTCGTCGAGGAGTCGCCGGTCGCGACGTGGCAGTTGCTGGCACAACCGATCGCCGAAACGCCTTGGGACACGCCGATCGTGCTCGATCTGCAGTCCGAGGTCGGCCAGCGGCGCAGCGACTACGACGACTTCGACCAGCGCGCCGATCCGCTGCGGCTGAGCCTGCCCGACGCGACGTTCCGGCCGGCGCCGCAGCCGGGCGACGGGCGCGTGTCCGACCGCACCCTGCGCGCCGACCAGCTCGCCGAGGTCTCCGCGCCGTTCCATCTCGCCGGGCTCAGCGTCCGGCCGTACGCGTCGTGGCGCGGCACGTGGTACGACCAGACGGTCGACGATCCGACGCTTGCCGGCGACGGCGGCAGCGAGGGCCGCATCGCCGCGACCGGCGGCGTCGACGTCGGCACGCGCTTCCAGAAGTCGTGGAAGTGGCTCGACGACGGCGAGGAGAAGGGCGTGCGCCACGTCGTTGCGCCGCGCCTGCGCTGGCTCGACCGCTACCACGTCGACGATGCGCGCACGCAGTTCTACGGCTTCGACGACCTCGACACCTTGGGCGAGGAACAGCTGGTGCGCGCCGAGGTGCGCAACCTCGTGCAGACCACCGCGTCGAACGCCGACCGGCAGCAGCCGCGCGACTTCCTGTTTCTCGACCTCGCGCAGGACTTCTTCCCCGACGCCGCGCGCGACAACCAGGGCGAGCAGATCGGCCTGTTCCGCTACGACTTCCTGGTGCGGCCGCAGCTGCGCTGGGCGCCGCTGGAGACGTTCGGCTTCGCCGTCTTCGGCGACCACTCGTGGGACGACGGCATGCGCACGTTCGACGCCGAAGTGCAGGCCGGCCGCATCCTCGGCCTCGACTGGACGGCGAACTACCGCACCGACGCGGCCGTCGACGGCGCCGTCGGGCTGACGGCGAACGCGCGGCTGCTCGACCGCTGGGAAGCCTTCGCCGGCACCCAGCGCGACCTCGACGCCGACGAGTGGCTGGCGTACAGCCTTGGCCTGCGCCGCGACGACCACGACTGGTCGATCCAGGCGATGGCGAGCTACAACCCGTTCGCCGACCAGATCACCTTCCGCATCGACTTCCTGCCGCGCCTGGGCAGCTTCAATTCACCGCGCAACAGCCGCTTCCGCGCCGATGACGGCATGGCGCGCAACGACCAGACGGCGATGTCGTTCTAGGCCGCAGCACCCGCGCAGCGGGCTGGTTGCATCGGCTCGCCCTCAGGCGCCCCCCGCGTTGCGGCGGCGCCCAGCAGCACTTGAGCCGCGGCGCCCGCGCAGCGGGCGCCTCAGGCTCAAAACGACCAGCCGATCGACAGCAGCACGCGGTGGTCGCCGCGGTCCTGGCCGGTCGCCGGCGTGTTGTCGTAGTCGAACACGTGCGAGACCGAAGCCAGCATGCTGTCGGTCAGCGAGGTCACGAGCTCCGACTTCGACTGCAGGTAGATGTCGTCCGAGGACTCGGTCGAAGGGAACGCTTCGACGCCGTGCACGATGCGGCTCGTCTTGCTGAGTTCGTGCGTGAGCTTGTACGCGGCGCGGATCGCGACGTAGTCGACCGACGGGTCGACGTTGCCGCTCGAATCGGGCCGGTAGTTCTCGTTCAAGTACGACAGGCCGGCTTCGGTCACGAACGTCGTCTTGCCGTCCTCGATCCACGTGTAGCCAAGGCCCGCGCCGCTGGTGAAGCGCAGGTCCAACCGGGCGAGCGTGTCGCCGAGCACCCTGGCGTTGGCGAGCGCGTACCAGCGCTTGGTCAGGAAGTAGTCGTACTTGAGGCCGCCGCCGGTGCGGCGCTGCGTCAGCGTCCATTCCCGCGTCGTCTGGTCCTTGTCCTGGCCGTAGTCCCAGGCCGCGTCGAACGAGATGCGGTCGGCCTCGCTGCGGCGCGAGGCGTCGAGCGCGAGGCCGCCGGCCTTGCGCTCGGTATTGCCGGTCGCGTACAGGCCGCTGACCTTCAGCGCGCCGATCCACTCCGGCTCCTTCTTGTCCGGCGGGTTGATCTGGCCGAGGTCGGCGAGCGGCAGGGACGTGGTCGCGCCCTCCATCTTGAGGTTGCCGGCCTCGATGCCGAGCAGGCGGCGCTGCAGCAGGTCGCCGGTCTTGGTCTCCAGCTTGACCTGGGCGGCGGTCGTCATGTCGCCGACCTTGTCGAGCGGCACGGTGACGTCGCCGAGGGCGGGCGAGGCGATGACGACCTTGCCGTCCGCCATCGACTTGATCGTGCCCGTGAGCACGTCGCCGTTGGTGAGGGTGATCTTGTCCTGGGCGACGGCGCCGGCGGCGAAGAGCGCGGCGGCGGCGGCGAGAGTGGCTTGGATGCGCATGCGATTGAGAGAGGTTGGAGGGCGGCGGATGATGCCCAGGCATGCTGGGACCGCCAACAGCAAAGCGACGTCCGTCCGCCCCCGGACAACAGGATCTGCGAAGGGCGCCGACGCGACGAGAACGTGACGCCGGGGCGCGGGGCCGGCCGGCTCACAGGCTGTCGAGGTACTTGCCCGGCTCGTAGTTGCCGAGGTCGAGGATCTTGGTGCAGATGCGGTCGAGGAAGTAGCGGTCGTGGGAGACGACCACCATGCAGCCGGGGAAGTCGTTGATCGCCTCTTCGAGCACGCGCAGCGTGTCGAGGTCGAGGTCGTTGGTCGGCTCGTCGAGCAGGATCACGTTGCCGCCGCGGCGCAGCATCTTGGCGAGCTGCACGCGATTGCGCTGGCCGCCCGACAGCGAGCCGACGAGCTGCTGCTGGTCCTGGCCGGTGAAGTTGAACTTGGCGACGTAGCTGCGGCTGTTGAGCTCGAACTTGCCGAGCTTGATCAGGTCCTGGCCGTCGCTGATCTCCTGCCAGACGGTCTTGCCCGGATCGAGCGTCTCGCGCTCCTGGTCGACGTGGCAGAGGTCGACGGTCGCGCCGATCGTCACCTTGCCGCTCGTCGGCTGCAGCTTGCCGGTGATCATCTTGAGGCAGGTCGTCTTGCCGGTGCCGTTGGGCCCGACGATGCCGAGGATGTCGCCCGGCTGCATGTCGAACGACAGGTTCTCGACGACGTTGCGCTCGCCGTCGTAGCTGAAGTTGACCTTCTCGAAGCGGATGACCGTGTCGCCAAGGCGCTTGCCGGCCGGGATGTGCAGTTCGACCGAGTCGTCGCGCTCCTCGACCTCCTGCTCGATCATCTTGTCGTAGTTCTTCAGGCGCGCCTTGTTCTTGGTCGTGCGCGCCTTCGGGTTCATGCGGATCCAGTCGAGCTCGCGCTCCAGGAACTTGGCGCGCTTCTGCTCCTGCTGCTCCTGCGACTCCATGCGCTTGGCGCGCTGGATCAGGTACTCCGAATAGTTGCCCTGGTAGGGGATGCAGCGGCCGTGCCAGACCTCGAGCATCCAGCCGACCACGTTGTCGAGGAAGAAGCGGTCGTGCGTGATCACGACGACGGCGCCCTTGTAGGCGGCGAGCGTCTCTTCGAGCCACTTCACCGTCTCGACGTCGAGGTGGTTGGTCGGCTCGTCGAGCAGCAGCAGGTCGGGCTGTTCGAGCAGCGTACGGCAGAGCGCGACGCGGCGGCGCTCGCCACCGGAGCAGGCGCTGACCATCTTGTCGCCGGCCGGGAGGTGCAGCTTGGTCATCGCCGTCTCGACGTGGCGGTCGAGTTCCCACGCGTCCTTGGCCTCGATCTCGTGCTGCAGCTTCTCGAGGTCCGCCATGACCTTGTCCATCTCCTTGGGCGGCAGGTCCTCGCCGAGCTTCATGCTCAGCTCCTCGTGCTTGCGCAGCAGCATGCGGATCGGCGCGACCGCCTGCTCGACGTTGCCGCGGACGGTGAGTTCCTCCAGCAGCTTCGGCTCCTGCGGCACGTAGCCGACCGTCCTGCCCTCGGCGAGGCGCGCCGTGCCGTCGTACTCCTTGTCGACGCCAGCCATGATGCGCAGCATCGTCGACTTGCCGGCGCCGTTCTGGCCGATGACGCCGATCTTGGCGCCCTCCAGGAAGACGAGGCTGACGTCCTTCAGGACCGGCTTCTTGCCTTGGTAGCTCTTGGTGAGCCGCTCGAGCGCGAAGATGGGCTTGTTGTCGCTCATGGAGGGCGAACAGGGTAGGAGCCCACCGCGAAGCGGTCAAAGGGCGGCTCCTGCCGGCCGCCGCGACGAGTCTTCGTCGCGTGACGCAGACGCCTACGGCACCGTGACCCGCACCGCGTCGCTCGCGGCGAGGCCGCCGGGCGCGGAGGCGTCGAGGAAGCCCGCCTGGAACCAGACCTGCGCGCCGACGGGCAGCGAGGCCAGCCAGTTGCAGCCGTAGACGATCTCCTGGCCGACGCCGATCAGCGTGGCCGACACGTCGGGCGAGGGCACGAGCGTCGCGCCGAAGATCGGCACGTTGAGGGTCGACGCGCCGATCACGAGCACGCCCAGCGCGCCCGGCGCGAAGTTGCGCACAGTCGCCTGCAGCGGCTGCGCGAGGTTGATCGTGCCCGAGCCGGTGATCGTCGGCATGCCGAGCGCGCCGCCGACGCCGCCGTTCAGGTCGCACCACGCCGGCGCGCGCGTGGCCCAGAACTGGCTCACCGTCGCGGCGGTGTTGTTGAGCGACTGCACGTTGTCGGCCGTGGCCGTGCCCATCGTGTAGCCGAGGTAGGTGACGTTGGGGCTCGACCAGCGGTTGGACCGCGCTCCAGGCGCATACGCCATGATCGTGCGGTAGGCGTTGTCCGGCGTGCGATAGCCGTAGCTGTACGGGTACAGCGCGGCGCCGGCGTTGGCGATGTCGTGGTGGCATGCCATGTTGTGGCCGCATTCGTGCGCGAAGGTGCGGTTGGGGATGCACGTGCGCACCGTGACGCCGAACGAGAACCCGGAGAACCAAGTCCCCAGGGCCGTCATCAGGTAGGCGACGCCGCAGTACTGCGGCGTCGCCGGGTTGGTGATCAGGTGCATCAGATCGCCGCCGTACGTGTCGCGCGTCGTGAACACCTCGTCCATGAAGCCGTCGTTGGCCGCGGCGAAACGGCTCAGGTCGGCGGTGCTGCCGAGCTCGGCGTAGTTGGTCTCGGCCATGTGCACGAGCCGCATCTCCATCGCGACGCCGGAGTCGCGGTTGGCGAGGTTGCTTTGCTGCACCGCGCCGACGATCGCCGCCTCCATCGCCGCCGTGCCGCCGGCGTTTTGCCGCGCGAGCAGCGTGTAGAAGACGACCACGTCGACGATCGGCACGCTGCAGTCGGAGTTCGTGCCGACGTCCTCGCCGGGCACGGGCGCTGCCGCGACGGCGTGCGTGTGGTCGGTGCCGCAGCCCATGTGCGGCGGCAGCAGCGACGGGTCGATGCGCTGCAGAACGTGCACATCGCCGACACCGGTCGGCGCGACGACCCACGACAGCGCGTCGATGTCGATCTGGCCCCACGTCGTGCCGTCGGCGGCGACGGCGAGCTGCACCGTCGAGGTGCGGCCGGGGACATGGCCGACGAACGTGCGGTGGCCGAGGACCCAGTCCTGGCTGGTGACCTCGAACGTCGCCTGCGCGCCGAACAGGTCGAGCGCGAACGTCGCGAGCGGCTGCTGCACGCGGGCCGGGATCGCGGCGAGCGCGGCGGCGTCGAGCCGCACGAACGTCGACTGCGCGACCATCGGACTCCGGGCCCGTTCGGCGGCGTCCCACTGCACGGACGCAGCCGGCGGGTTGGCGACCGGCGTCCACAGCGGCGCCGGCGCCTGGGCGAGGACTCCGACGGCGGGCAGGACGGCGGCCAGCAGGCCGCCAACGGCAGTTCGTGCGTTCATCGTGTGGCGCGTGATGGACGACGTTGGCGCCGATGTCCGGTGCGGTCAACCGCCCCCTGCAGGGAAGCGGCGGCGTTGGCGCCCGGGAGCAGCCTGCGCGCCGGGCCTCAGCGGCCGACCAGCGGCCCGACCACCTCGGCCACCGCCGTCGTCATCAGTCCGTAGCCGGCGTCGTTGCAGTGCCCGTCCGGCGCGCGCAAGGCGTCGTGTGGCGTGGCGCCGCGCAGCTGCTCGAAGCGCTCGCTCATCCGCACGAACGGCACGTCCAGGTCGCGCGCGACGGCGAGGGCGCGGTCGGGCAGTTCGGGAACGTCCTCCGACATGGCGCGCAACTGGCCGATCACCCGCGCGCTGTCGTTGTCGATCGCGCAGCAGTCGTAGATCGCGCGCAGCGCCCCCGGGGACGTCCTGCTTGCCGACGAAGAGGATCTCGTAGCGAATGAACCAGGCCCACGGATCGAAGCGGAGCGCGATCGAACGGTCGATCGCCGGCAGCGCGGCGTCGTGGTCGCCGAGCTGGAAGCGCGCGATGGCGAGCAGGCGCCAAGCCCACGCATCGGCGGGAAACCGCTCGAGAAAGGCCGTCGTGTGGCCGACGTTGGCGCGCCAGGATCCAAAGTCGTCCTGCGCCCAGGCGAGCGCGATGCCCGTGCGGTGGCTGCGCTTCTCCTGCCACGCGGCCTGCAGCCACTCCATCTCGCGGCGTCCTTCGCCCGCCAGCCGGCGAGCTTCTCTTCGTGCAGCTCGGGGCTCCACGGCCAGTCGCTCGGTTCGTTGGCGTACGGGTCGGGCGTCGCGGGCACGGCGCGCGGCGCCCAGGCTGCCGGATCGCGCGGCGGCGGGGCGGCGACGCCGTCGCCGCGGAGGTTGCCGATCGCCCGCGCCAGCAGCCGCGGCAGGCGCCAGCGGAAGCGGTAGTTCGAGTGGTCGACGTCCGGCTCGCCGACGAACTCGTCCGGGCGCGACCAGTAGTCGTTCTGGCCGACGAGCACGCAGAGCCACTTGGGACGGAAGTCGGCGAGCTGTGCGGGCAGCCGTTCGAGCACGTCGCGCGAGTTCTGGCCGGACTGGCCGCCGTTGACGACGCTGACGCCGACGTGGCCAGCCGCATGCAGTTTCCGGTGGAGCCGGGCCGGATACGAGCCGGTGAGCGGATCGGCGCTGCCCATGCCCTGGGTCCACGAGTCGCCGACGCAGAGCACGACGTTGCCGGTGGCTGCGGGCACGGGGCGACGCTGGCGGCTCCAAAGCACGAATGAACCTGCCTGCAGGACGAGTTCCACCAGCGCCAACGCGAACAAGACGGCGCAGATGGGCAGCAGCCAACGCCGCCGTCGTGGATCGGTCTTCGTGGGCTCTCCGGGCGCCCGGACGACCGGATTCTCGTTGCCGGTCCGAGGCTTTACCGGGCGGGAGACGAAGGCCACGCCAACGCCATTGTCGGAACCTCGTCGCCTCCGCATCATCGGCCGCTTGTCACCCACCGCGACCATCCTGCAGCAGCTCGCATCGGCCTGCGCCGACGACACGTTCGTCCGCCTGACCCTGTCCTCGCCTCGTGACGCCGACGCCGACGTGCAGCGCATCGTCGCACGCCTCGTCGAGATCCAGGGCGCTCGCTGCCTGTCGTTCACGCTGCGCGAACCCAAGCGCGACACGACGCACAACGTCTCCCTCGCCGACGCGCCGGCGTTCGTCGAGCGGCAGCTGCGAAGCTTCCGCGCGGCGATGCTGGCGACGACTGCGGCGGACTGGCAACTGCAGCTCGGCGACGGCGACGGCGCAGGCAAGCTGATCCGGCACAAGCCGAGCCACAAGGCCAAGCCGGCGCGCGCGCACGACGAGAGCAAGAAGACCTTTCTCGGCGCGGACGCGACGCCGTGGCTGCAGGCGCTCGATCTCGTCGACCAGCAGGGCCGCACCAAGCCGAAGCTCGCCGACAAGAAGACGCAGATCGACCGCTTCGTCGAGATCCTCGCGCACCTCGCGCAGGACTGCGGCTGGCAGCCCGGCGCGGACCAGCCGACGCTGCGCCTCGTCGACGTCGGCTGCGGCAAGGGCCATCTGACGTTCGCGGCGTGGCACCTCGTCGCCAACGTGCTGCGCCGGCCGGTCGACGCGCTCGGCGTCGAGGTGCGGCACGAGCTCGTCGAACAGGCCAACGCCCGCGCTGCCGCCGTCGGCGCGCAGGGGCTGCGCTTCGTCGCCGGCGACATCGGCACGGTGCCGCTGCCGGACGTCGACGCGCTCGTCGCGCTGCACGCGTGCAACACCGCGACCGACATCGCGATCCGCCGCGGCGTCGCGGCGCGCGCGCGCCTGATCGTCGTGGCGCCGTGCTGCCATCAGGAAGTACGCCCGCAGCTCGGCTCGCCTGCGCCGCTCGGCCCCGTGCTGCGCCACGGCTTCATGGCCGAACGCATGGCCGAGTGGGCGACCGACGGCCTGCGCGCGCTCGCGCTCGAATGGGCCGGCTACCGCACCAAGGTGATCGAGTTCGTCAGCAGCGAGCACACCGGCAAGAACGTGATGATCGCCGGCGTCCGCGACGACGCGCCGCGGACCGACGCGCAGCGGGCCGAGGCGCGCGCGCGGTACGACGCGTTCAAGGCGTTCTTCGGCATCGGCGCGCAGTCGCTCGATCCGCTGTTCGCCGACGCGACGCGCTGAGCGCCGCGCCGTCGCATTCTCGTCGCCGAAGTGTCGCGCGCAGCCCGCGCGCTAGCGTGCGTCGATGCGCTGCTCGTCGTTGCGTCGCGTCGTCCCGTTGCTCGTCGCCGCCCCCCTCGCCGCGCAGCAGCAGCCCGCCGACGCGCAGGCCGCGGAGATGAACGGCTACCTCGGCGTGCCGCAGGAGAAGGTCGCGCTCGACTTCGGCGGCGGCTTCGCGATGCACGTCGCCGCGTGGCCGCTGCTCGCGCAGTGGCCGGGCGAGCGCTTCCAGACCGGCCTGTTCGGCACGTGGATGTTCGCGCACCTCGGCGCCGACAAGCCCGCGGCGAAGAGCTACTCCGACATCGAAGGCGGGCTCGGCTGGTGGCGCGACACGCGCTTTGCCACGCCGACGCCGAAGTTCATCATGGGCGGCGTCGCCCTGGAGTTCTGCCAGTGGGCCAACGGTCCGGGTGCGGGCAAGGGCCGCGACTGGCAGAAGCCGCAGGGCAAGTACGGCGTCGCCCAGCTGAGCCCGTGGGTGCTGTGGCCGCCGGACGGCCTCAACCTCGCGCAGGGCACCAACGGCGAGTGGTTCGGCTACGGCTACCTGCCGCTGCCGCTCGCCGAGAAGAAGGCGAAGACCGCCGGCGTCGACGTGCCGACCGGCGACCAGTGCTGGACGCTGTTCCTCGACGCCGCGAACTTCAAAGGCCCGGTCGCGTTCTTCCTGCCGTTCTTCTTCACCGAGGCGACGACGGCGAAGCCCGAGTTCGGCGGCCTGTTCCTCGACAGCCGGCCGGCCGATCCCAACCGCGCGCTGCAGATGGAGACGCAGTACGTGCCGGCGTTCGTCGCGGCCAGTGACGACGGCCGGCTGCACGCGCGCACCGCGCCGACGCGCTTCCCGATCGACGCGCAGGGCCGTTCGCCGCTCGTGCACGCGATCCGCTCGTTCCGCGAGGACGCGCTGTGGAACGACGTCGCCGCGTGGTTCGGCGGCGGCAAGCCCGTGGACGGCCGCATCGACCCTGCGCGCAGCGTCGTGCACCCGCTGACCGGCAAGGGCTGGTCGACGTGGCGCATCCACACGCCGGGCACGCCAAAGGACGAGCGCACGGCGATCGACTGGAACGCGTTCGCCAAGCCCGAGGTGGTCGACGGCCACACGTTCTGCTGGACGTGGGACGCCAGCGTACGCCGCGGCGAGGATGGGCTCGCGACGCTGCCCGAGCACTTCATCGCGGTCGCGCGCGACGGCAAGAAGCCGGTGTGGCGCGCAGCCGGCGCGGACGACGCCCTGCCGCCTGCCCTGCGCGACGTCGCGTTCGTGCCGCCGCAGAAGCAGCAGCCCGAGCCGTACGTGACGCCGACCGACGGCGCATGGGCGAGCCCGGGGCCGAAGGCCGGGCCATTCCCCGCGGAACTCGGCGACGGCAGCGTGGTGACGTACAGCTGGTACCGCTTCTGCGACCAGCCGGCGCTGCAGCACGCCGACCTGACGGTCGCGGAACGCGAGCGCATGCAGCAGCGCGTCGAGCTGCTGCACCGGGAATGGCCGAAGGACCGCCAGTACCTGCCGCCGCCGGCCTCCGGCAAGCTCGCGGCGCTGGATGCGGCCGTGCTGGTGACGCCGCCCAAGGGACTGGAGATCGGCTACGTGCCGATCGTCACACGGCAGGCGGCGAAGTAGGGCGGCTGCGCCGACGCCGACACTGCTGCTGCTGCGCGCGGAACCATCGCGTCTCCTCTCCGGCACGCCGTCGCATCGAACCGCTCGCGCCGGCTTGCTCCGTCGCGCCATGGCACGAGCACCCAAGGGCGCGCGCCCCGGATGCCGCATCAACGGCCGTAGAGTCGGGCCCGCTCCTTGTTCGCCTGCCGCTGCAGCGCCCCGCACACCAGCTCACACAGCTTCGCCAGCGTCGGGTCGGCGATCTGCACCGTCACCTCCCGCCCCTCCCGCATCCGCGCCACGCAACCGGCCCGTTCCAGCTCGGTCACCTGACGCGACAGGTTGGACTGCTGCAGACCGGTCGCCTCGGCCAGTTCGCTCATGCCGAGGGCGCCGCCCATCAGCGCATTCAGCACCCGCAGGCGGCTCGGCACCGCCAGGGCGCGGAACCGCTCGGCGACCAGCTCCAGCTGGGCTTCGGACAAGGGCGTGTGCGGCGAGATTCTCGGGGCCATGCCTTGTTTGTATGATCCGTTGCTCATACTTTCAAGCGCGGAGGACAAACCTCCGATCGAACACGCCAGGAGACCCTCATGAGCCAGACTGCCGTCGCAAACACCCACCGGGCCACCCTCGGCTCCCTGACCGTCCTGCCGCTGCTGCACCCGCAGGGGTGCCGGGGCTACCTGGTCGCCGACCCCGCAAGCAGGCAGGCGCTGGCGATCGACATCCATCTCGACCTCGTCGAAGACGCCGCCGCGGCCGTGCAGCAGAACGGCTGGAAGCTCCCGTACGTCGTCGACACGCACACGCATGCGGACCACCCGTCGGGATCCGCCGCCCTCGCCGCGCGCATGAGCAGCACCCGCATCGCGCACCAGAAGGCCAACCACCGCGGCGTCAGCCGACACCCGGCCGACGGCGACGTGCTCCACCTCGGCGACCAGGTGGTCACCGTGCGCCACGCGCCCGGCCACACTCCAGACCATCTGGTGCTGCTGATCGACGGGGCCGTGTTTGCCGGCGACACGCTGCTGATCGGCGGCATGGCGCGCACCGACTTCCTCGGCGGCGATGCCGGCCAGCTGTTCGATTCGCTGCAGCGCGTGCTCGGCAGCTTGCCGGACACGACCGTGCTCTACCCGGGCCACGACTACCAAGGCCGCGTGCGCTCGACCCTCGGCCAGGAGCGCCAGCAGAATCCCTGGCTGCTGCTCGGCGACCGCGCGACCTTCGTCCGGCAACTGCGCGCCAACCCGCCGCCGCGGCCGGCCAACATGGATGACCTGCTGCGGCTCAACCGCGAAGGCCAGGACATCCCCAATTCCATCTCGGCCGCCGAAGCGATGCGCCTCGTCGCCGCCGGTGGCCAGGGCAGCGTGATCGACGTGCGGACCGGCGCTGAGTTCGACGGGGAACACATCGCCGGCTCGCGCCTGCTGCCGCTGGACCAGCTGGCCCAGTCGGCCGATCAGGTGCGCGCCACGCCGGCGCCGCGCCTGCTGCTGTGCCGCACCGGGAGCCGCGCCACCATGGCGCGCGACACCCTGCAACGTCTGCACATCGGCGGGTTGACCGTCATCGAAGGCGGCATCGAGGCCTACAAGGCCGCTGGCGGCCAGGTCGAACGCGGCCAGGGCGTGATCTCGCTGGAGCGCCAGGTCCGCATCGCCGCCGGCCTGATCGTGTTGGCCGGCGTCCTGCTGGCCAACGTCGTGCATCCGGGCTTCGTCTGGCTGTCCGGCTTCGTCGGCGCGGGGCTGGTCTTCGCCGGCATCACCGATTGGTGCGGCATGGGCCTCTTGATCGCGCGCGCCCCGTGGAACCGCCGCAGCAACCGCGCCAGCAGCGGCATCGCGTCCGCCTGCGCGGCCTCGGCGCCCTCGGCGTGCGCCGCGTCGGCCCCGGCCCCTGCCGCCTGCGCCGCCAGCGGCTGCGCGGCACCGGTCCCGACCACCGACGCCGCGCCGGCCTGCGCGCTGCCCAAGCGTCCGCAGTCGAGCTGAGGCGCCGCCATGCCGCCGCTCGCCCTGGTCGGCGCCCTCGCCATCGGCCTGAGTCTCGGGCTGCTCGGCTCCGGCGGTTCCATCCTCACCGTGCCGGTGCTGGTGTATCTGGTGGGGCAGGACGAAAAGCTGGCCATCGCCGGCAGCCTGGGCATCGTGGGCGCCATCAGCCTGCTCGGCGCGATCCCCTGCGTGCGACGCGGCGAGATTTCGTGGCCGAGCCTGCTGTTCTTCGGCCTGCCCGGCATCGCCGGCACCTGGGCCGGCGCATTCCTCGCACGCTACGTCAGCGGCAGCGTCCAGCTGCTGTTGTTCGCCGGTGTGATGCTGGCGGCTGCCGTCCTGATGCTGCGACCCGCCGGCCCGGCGCCGGCCACGCCCAAGGCGCGTCGACCCGCCGCCATCGTGCTGGACGGGCTGCTGGTGGGGATCCTCACCGGACTTGTCGGGGTCGGCGGCGGCTTCCTGATCGTGCCCGCCCTGGTCCTGCTCGGAGGCCTGCCGATGCGGCTGGCGATCGGCACCAGCCTGCTGCTGATTGCCCTGAAATCCACGGCGGGCTTCCTGCAGTACCTGCAGCAGCTGCACGCCCAGGGCAGGGATCTGGATTGGCAGGTGTTGGGCGTGTTCGTCGCGATCGGCGCTCTGGGGTCGTGGCTGGGCCGACGGCTCGGCAACCGCATGCCGCAGGCCATGCTGCGCCGGGTCTTTGGTTGGATGCTCGTGGTCGTGGCGGCGTTCATCCTGTGGCGCAACCTCGTCGGGTGACCGACTCGTCGTGCCGGTGACGGCTGCCCGACGCGGCCGGGCGTGGGGAGATGCACTGCGATGCACCAGCAGCGACGGTCCGACCCGGGCACATGGGTGACAGCCTTGCCCGGTTCGGATCCGCAGTTTGCCCCGCGCGGGTCGCGGGCGCGCGACAGCGTTCGGCGCAGCCGTTCCCGTCAACGCGGGCTGTCAGGGGCGCCTTCGCCCGCACCAACGCCGTCGCCGAGCTCGACGCGCAGCCGCCATTGGCCGGCAACCTCGAAGGCGCCGGTCGCGATCAGTTCGAGCGGCCCGCCAGACGTGCGCCAGACCTCGCTGGTGCGCAGCACCTTGGACTCCGGCGCCGAGCGGGTCACACCCCATTCGAACTCGCCCCGCTGCAGCGGCAGCGGCGGGATGCGGACGTCGTGGCCTGATTCCACATGTCGCAGCGACACCCAGTCCGACCACGCGCCGTCCACCCGTTCCCGATACCAGATGTACACGTCGTGCCGCGGCGGGTCGCCGCGCCAGACGAAGCGCACCTCGGTGCCGATGCGCACCGGCAGGCGCACGACCGGTCGTTTGTCGGCAAGCAGGGCGACGCGCAGTCCACCCACCAGCGGACCACTGTCGACGACGAACACGTCGATGGCGCGGCGCTGCGCATCGAGGCCATCGATGCGGAAGCGCGTCTCGCCCGGTTCGAGGCGCAGGGCGTTGCTCATGCCGAGCACGCGCATCGTCGCCGGCAGCTCACCGCCGGTCTCCGGATCGACCCAGCGCGCGCCCTGGTCGGCGAACGAGTGCATCAGCGTGATCGGCCGCGCGCGCGCCGCTGCGGGCAAGGCGGCAAGATCGAGCTCGCCGCGCACCGACGCAACCGGTCCTGGGCGCAGGTCGAGCTCGACCAGGTCGTCACCCTCGGGCACGTCGAAGACCTCCATGTAGGTGTGCGACTGCGCGCTGGTCGCGACCAAAGCCCAGCGCCCCGGCGGCAGATCCGCCGCCGTGACGCGGCCGATGCCGAGCTCAACGGTCGCCGGGCTGCCGCCGCGAACCGCCGTGAGCGTGACGGCGCGCGGATCGACCGGCCGCCGCTCCCGATCGAACAGCCGCGCGACGAGCCGCGCCCCGCCGAGCGCGGGCAGCTCGACCGCGGCCGTCGTGGCGTCCGGCGTCAGGGCGTGCCGCACCGTCTGCCATGCCCCGGCGCGCGTCAGGCTGCGCACGACCAGTTCATCCGTCTCGCGTCGGACCACCATGCGGAAGCGGCCGAACGCGTCGGTGACGGCGCGTTGCTGGCTGCGTTCGGAACGGACTTCGGCGTCGCGGACGGGACGTCCGCCGCGGAGCACGGCGCCGCTGACGACCCGGCTCCGCGACAGTGCGACGACCTCCGGGAGGGGGCCGTCGTCGAGCTCGAAGGTCGCCGGGAGGAACCCGTTCGCGGCGATGTGCACCGCGGTGGCACGCACCCGTGGCGAAGGCAATTGCACGGTCAGGCTCCCATCGCCGTCGGCGGTTGCCTGCGAGAACGGCCGGCCGCCGACGGTCACGCGACCTTCGATCGCAGTCGGCGGCGCGCCCACTGCGGCGACGGCGATGCGCACCGGCGCCTTCGCCGGCAGCGGCACGACCTCCACGTGCACATGGCCGCGACCATTCGGCACGACCTGCACTTCGTGCGTCGTGCGCAGGCCATCGCCGGCGGCGGGATCGACGGTCACGATGACCGGCCAGCCGTCGGGATACGCGTCGTCGGCAGGGAGACCCCGGAAGGAAACCGCGCCGCGCTCGTCGGTCGTGGCCGCAACCGCCGCCGCAAAGGCGCTGTCGGCGCCGAGCAGGCGTTCGCTCCACGCGCCGTCGTAGACTGCGTCGAGCGGCCGCCACGAAACCCGAGCGCCCGGCAGTGGCGCGCCGGCGCGCGTCACGGCCACGGCGAGCTGCGCGGCGGGCCGCAGGTCGATCCGCACGCGCCGCTCGCTCGCCTGCCGCGTCAGGGGCGCCCAGGCCCAGCCGCAGCCGTCCGGCCCCCATGCGACCAGCCGGTCGACGCCCTCGCTGCACGCGAGGCGATCGGCCACTGCCAGCTGCCCGCGCGCATCGGTCGTGCCGAGCTGCTGCCACGCTCCCGTCGACGCGGCGAAGGCGACGCGTGCGCCGGCGGCGGCGCGGCCGTCGGCGGCGACGACAGCGACATCGAGCCGCGTGCCGCGCGCCAGCAGCACATCGCCGAGATCCAGCGTCTCGCCATCGACGGGCAGGCCCGGCTGCAACCGGAAGGCAATGCTCTCGGCGACACGTCCGGCGACGCGCACCGTCAGTCTGGCGTCGGCTTTGGCGGCGTCCGGCACGACGAGTCCGGTCGCAAACGCGAACGCTCCATTCGGGTCAGCGGCGAGGTTGCGCACGATGTCGCCCGCGTCGAACGAGATTGCCGCAGCGCCGAGAGGTTCGCCGGACTCCAGGGCGACGATCCGGCCCCGGACGACCATGCCAGCCGGCGGTGGTGGCGCGAGCGGGCTCGCGTCGGCGCGCGTCGCTTCCGGCACGGCTGGCGGCTGGTCCCGCAGCGCCGGCGCGTCGGCCGCGGCCACGGTTGCGACGCCGCCGGCTGCCTCTGTGGGCGTCGGGCCCGGCGGCTGCAACCCGATCCAGGCGACGACCAGCAGGGCGGCGGCAGCGAACAGCGCGGGTGTGGCCATCGCCGGCGGCGCCAGGGGCCCTTCGCGCGCCATCAGCACCTGCCGCACGTCGCCAGGCGTCAGCAGCGCCAGCGCCCAGGCCGAACGTCCGCCGTAGCGGCCGTCGAGTCGGGCGCGCAGCAACTCGAGTCCGCGCTTGTGGCGACTGCGCACCGTCTCGAGGTTGGTCTGGGTGCGTTCGGCGATTTCGCGCAGGTCGAGGCCGTCGAAGTAGTGCAGGAACAGCACGGTCGAGTACTTCTCGTCGAGTTCGAGCAGAGCCTCCGAGACGCCCCGCTGCGCCTCGACGCGCTCGGCCATTTCGACCGGCGAAGGGACCGCGCGCTCGGTCGCCGCCAGCAGCTCGCGACGCATGCGGCGGCGCTTGCCGCGTTGTTCGTCGAGGAACAGGTTGCGCGCGATCCTGCCGAGCCATGACCGTGCGGCCCGCGGGTCGCTCGGGTTCCTGATGCAGGCGACGAGCGTACTCTGCACGAGGTCCTCGGCGCCGGCCTGTTCACCGGTCAGCTTGCGGCACAGCCCACGCAGCCATTCGGTCTGTTCGAGCAGGCGGTCGATGTTGGGAATGCTCATGATCTCGGGTGGCGCGGCCGGCCAGTGGCCGCAGGTGCGCGGCCCGCGGCGCAGCCGGTCGGTCCTTGCGTGCTCGCCGGCCGGCGCAGCCGGCGTCGCATCGGCGAAAGACGTCGAGGGATCGTCACGAACGGAACGTGCGCCGGGCGGCGTGGCAGTTCGTGACGCATGCGCCTAGAAGCCGATCGTGAACTCGAGCGCGTTGCTCGTCAGCACGGGCAAGGGGAGCGGGAACGGCAGGCTGTCGGCGGCAAGCACCTGCAGGAACACCCGCAAGCCCAGCAGCGCGCTGCCAGCCGGGACGGGCAGCGGGGCGTCGAAGGCGCCGTTCGCGGTGGCAACCGGATTGATGAGATCGGCCGAAGCCAGCAGCGGGCATGCGCCGGCGAGGCCGAAGCTGCTGAGGGGCGCAGGCAGCGGCGTGCTGCCCTGGAACTGGTCGGACAGGCCCAACGTCAGCACGGTCAGCCCGGCGTCAGACAGATTGCGGCCGCGCACGGTGAGGGTCGTGCCCGGAATCGGGCGATCCGCGCCGACGACCGCGAGTTCGGGGCTCGCCAGCGGGTTGAACAGGTTGAGGCAGCCGTCGCCGCGCGTGGCCGAGAGGTTCTGTCCCGGCACTTCGCGGCGCAGGGCGCGGTTGGTGTTGGCCAGCACACTGCGGATGATGACCTGGCCCTGAGCGATGTCATAGGCCGCGACGGCGTCGGGCGTCGTGGCGAGGTCGCCGCGCAAGGTCGCCTGGCTCCACGACTGCGTGATGAGATCGAACTCCCAGACGTCGCTCAGCACATCGACCTGCAGCCCCTGCACGGAGCCGACCGACACGAACTGGTTGCGCTCGCCGCCTGCGAGCACGAAGCGGATGGCCACGGGATCGAAGGTCAGCGCGGCGCGGTAGCGCGGCGATGGACCCGCTCCGGGCAGCAGCTGCCAGTTGCGCTGCGAATAGAGCCAGGTCTCGTCGGACTGCAGATCCGGCCCCTGCAGCCCGCCGAACAGCAGGCTGGGCCCGCTGGGAGTGCTCGCAAACGTGGCTGCCGACCGCGGCGTCGGCGCCGCCGAAGGCGTGCGCAGCGTCCAACGAGCGCCGTCGTACGTCCACGTCTCCGCCGTGTACGAGCCGTCAGCGAGGTTGCCGCCAAACAGCATGACCTCCTGGCCGATCGAGTCGTAGCCGACGACCATGTTGATGCGCGGACTCGGCGCATTGGTTGTCGCGATCCTCGCCCAGGCGACGCCGTCGAATTCCCAGGTCTCATTGGACGGAGAGCCGTCAGGGAAGGAGCCGCCGAACAGCACGATTCGCTGGCGCAGCGCGTCGGAAGCGATGCCGTAGCCCGAGATCACGGTCGGTCCGCCGGACGCCAACAGGTCCCAGCGGTCGCCGGTGAAACGCCACGTCTGGCCGTTGGCGAAGGCGACGGGCTGCAGGTCGAGCAGCGACGTCACCATGCCGCCGGCGCCGACCAGCTGCGGCTCGGCCCCGATGCGGCCGGCGTTGCGGATCACGGAGAAGGGGGACTGGGCGACGGCGAGCGTCGCTGCCAGGCCGGCGGCGAGGCCGACGGACGCGAGGGGTCGAAGGAGGTCGTTCATGCCCTCAAGACGCCACGGGGGTCGAAGCTGGTGCAGGATCGCAGCGAAATCCGCAGCAGGCCATGCGGTCAACCGTGCGTGGGCCGCCGTCGCGGCGGCCTGGACCAGTGCCCGGCGCCCGGTGGCGTCGTCGGGACCGCCGCCGCGCGCTCGTCACCGCCGCCCGCTCGCGAGCCGCAGCGACTCAGGCGCGCGACGCAGCTCGTGCATCGCCCACAGGCCCACCGCCGGACCGAGCGCCAGCAGCGCGAAGGTCCAGCCGAACCCGCAGGCGTCGGCCAGCACCGGCACGACCTGGATCGACGCCAGCGTCAGCAGGAAGCCGCACGCGGTCTGCGTCGTCAGCTGCGTGCCGACGTACTCCGGTTCGGCCAGTTCGCTGACGCTGGCGCTGAACTGCGCCGAGTCGGCGACCACGGCGAAGCCCCAGACGCAGCAGACGGCGAGCGCGAGCAGCGGCGACACTTCGGCCGCGAAGCCGACGACCAGCGCGCAGCCGCCGCTGATCCACAAGCTGAGGCTCGCGGTGCGGGTGCGGCCCCAGCGGTCGGCGAGCGCGCCGGCGAGCACGCTGCCTAGGCCGCCCAGCGCGATCGCGACGAACGCCGCCAGCGACGCGGCGGCCGGCGACCAGCCCGCCGGCGTGAGCACGCGCTGCAGGAACAACGGCGTCCACGTCCACATCGCATACAGCTCCCACATGTGGCCGAGGTAGCCGAGGTTGGCCAGCCGCAGCGGGCGATGGCGGAAGGCCTGCGCCATCTGCCGCAGCTGGAACGGCGGCGTGCGCGCCGCGAACGGGCCGCGCTGCGCGACCCCGAGCGCCAGCAGGGCGCCGGCGACCGCAAGCGCGCTGGCGCCGTAGAGCGGCGGCCGCCAGTCGTCGACTGCGCCGAGCGCGCGCAGCAGGTTGGGCGCCGCCGAGCCGACCGTCGTCGCAAACACGACGATGCCGATGCCGAGTCCCCGGTCGCGCTGCGTCCACGACGCGACGAGCCGCATGCCGACGGGATAGACGAGCGCACACGCTGCGCCAGTGACGAGCCGCAGCAGCAGCAGCACGGGCAGCGACGGCTCGCACAGCGGCGCCGCCACCGTGGCCGCCGCGCCGGCAAGGCAACCGCCCGCCATCAGGACGCGCGGCGCCGCGCGGTCGGCGAGGTTGAGCAGCGCGCTGCCCAGCGCGCCCAGCACGAAGCCCAGCTGCACGGCCATCGTCAGCCAAGCGACCTCTGCCGGCGCGAGCTGCAGGTGGCGCTGCATCGCCGGGGCCACCGCGCTGACCGAGAACCACACGCTCATGCCGAGCAGCGACGCCACCGAGACGCCGCCGATCGTCGACCACTTGCGGGCAGGGGAGACGTTCATGGGCATGCGATCACGCGGCGCGCCGCACGGCGACGGCGCTGCGGATCCTGCGCCACGCGCCCGGCTGCGTCCACCTGCGGATCACCGACGCGCTCGTCACTTCGCCGCCGCCGCGTACACGGCGCGCCCCGCATCGCACTGCGCGCGCAGATCGGCGAGCGTCGCCGCGTGCGCCGGATCGGCGGCGAGGTTCTGCGTCTGGTCGAAGTCGGCGACGTGGTCGTACAGCTCCTCGACGACGGGCTGTTGGTCGATCCACCGCAGGTACGTGTGGCGCTCGGTGCGCAGGCCCTCGCTGCGCGGGATGCGTGCATGCACGAAGCGATGCTCGTAGAAGAACGACCGCCGCCAGTCCGCGGGCGCGTCGCCGGCGAGCAGAGGCCGCAGGCTGCGGCCCTGGTGCGCCGGCGGCACGGCGACGCCAGCGAGGTCGAGCAGCGTCGGCGCGAGGTCGACGTTCAACGCCATCGCCGCGCAGCGCGCGCCGCGGCGCGCGGTCGGCGCGCGCGGGTCGACGACCAGCAGCGGCACGCGGATCGACGGCTCGTACGCGTACCACTTGTCGGCGAAGCCGCGCTCGCCGAGGAAGTAGCCGTTGTCCGACGTGAACACGATCACCGTGTCGTCGGCCATGCCGCGTTGCCGCAGCGCGTCGCGCAGCCGGCCGACGTTGGCGTCGACAGCCGCGATCAGACGGTGGTAGCCGCGCACCATGCGCTGGTACTTCTGCGGCTCGTCGAAGCGCCAGCCAAAACGCACGCGGCTCTCCGAGCTGCGCAGGAACGCAGGCAGTGCTGCGAAGAACGCCGGATCCATCGTCGCCGGCGGCGCAAAGTCGACGCCTTCGTACAGCTGGTCGAACGCGCTCGGCCAGACGTACTGGCGCGGATCGCCATCCTCGGCGTGCGGTTCGTGGAAGCTCACCGACAGGCACCACGGCTGGTCGGCGCGGCAGCCGGCGAGAAACGCCAGCGCGCGGTCGCCGGTGTGATCGCACCGGTGCCGGAGGGCGCCGTCGGGCCCGGGCTTCCCGGCCGGCGGGCCGCCGATCGGCTCGAACACGTCGAACATGCGCGCGGGCGCGCCCTTCGCCGTGCTGACGCCAAACTTGCCGACGAAGCCAGTGCGGTATCCCGCCTGCTTCAGCAGCGCCGGGTAGCTGACGGCGACGGGCGCGTCGCCGAGCGGCGGCGTGCCGAACGTGAAGCCGTGCGTGCCCTCGTACTGGCCGGTCAGGATCGACGCGCGCGACGCCGCGCAGATCGCCGTCGTGACGAAGGCGTTGTGAAAGCGCACGCCGTCCTGCGCCAGTTGGTCGAGGCATGGCGTGCGCAGCCGCGCGTCGCCCATGCTGCCGAGGCTGTCCCAGCGCTGGTCGTCGGTGACGACGACCAGCAGGTTGGGCCGGCGCGTTGCCGACTGGCGGCTCGCGACTGCGCAACCCGCGGCAACGACGGCGAGCGCGAGGGCCGCGAAGACGACGAGGCGGCGCAGCATCGCCGCACGATAGCCGCGCGCGCGGCTCTGCGCCGCCGGCCGCTCCGTTCAGCGCGCCGGCTGCACCGACACGACGACCTCGTCGAGCGATGGCGCCAGCGAATCGACCTGGAACTCGCCGCGGTAGCGCAGGCCGGCGTCGGTCGTCAATTCGAGCGTCCAGCGGCCGACGGCGAGCGTCGGCGCGTAGCGATACGGCAGTTCGACGCGCGGATCGAAATCGCCATCGTCGTAGATCGCGCCATCCGCGCCGCGCAGCACGTACTGCACGCGCTGCGGCGCTCCCCACGCCGGCGTCGGCAGCGGGAACCTCAGCTTGCGCCGCACGGCCGGCGGCACGACGAGGTCGAGCGTCGTCAGTTCGCCGGCCTTCACGTCGAGCTCGCCGCACTGCCACGCGCCGGCTTCCTCGAGGTACCGCCAGCGCCAGCGGCCGACCGGCCAAGGGCATGGCTGGCCGTCGGCGCTCGGGCCGAAGCGCTCCGAGCCGACGGCGTCAGGGCCCTCGACGCGCTCGAAGAACAACCGCGGCTCCACCGCCGCACCGCCGCCGGGCCGCACGACGCGCACCGCGACCTGACCCTGGGCCGGCAGGCGCAGGTCGCCGAGGTCGCGCGCTTCGCCGACGGCGAGCGCCGCGACGGGGAAGCGCTCTTCCGCATCGCTGTTGGCGGTCTGCACGGAGAGCACGTAGTCGCCCGCCGCCAGGTCGAGCACCTCGAAACGGCCGTCGCGCACGTCGCCATGCGCTTCGAGGCGACCACCGGTGTTCATGGCCCTGACGGTGAGCCCGTCCACCGGCGCGCCATCCGCAGTCAGCACGCGGCCGCGCAGCGATGCCGACGTCGGCGCGGACTCCGGCACGACGACGATGCCGAGCACGCCCGGCGCGGACTCTGTCGGCCAGGCGACCGCAACCGGTCGATCGCCCAAGCCGCGATGCACGAGCACGCGAGCTGGCCGCACCGCCGGCGCCGGCAGCGTGAGCCTCCCGTCGGCGTCGGCCTGCACGGCCATCGCGAACGCATCCCCGTCGACGCTCGCCCACCACCCGGCGAGCGGCGTGTGCATCGCGTCGACGAGCCGGAGCGGATACGCAGCGAGCCGCTGCACGACGACGCGCCATTCGCCAGCTTCGACGGCGAGATCGCGTTCGACGTGGCTCGGCACGATCTTCGGTCCTTGGACGCGCAGCGCCTGCATGGTCGCGGGCGCGCTGCGGAAGCCGAAGCAGCCGGCTTCGTCGGTCACGCGTTGGATGCCGTACGAACCGCCGAGCAGGACCTGGACGCCGGCGACCGGAGCGCCGTCCTGGTCGACGACGCGGCCGCGCAGCGCGACGCCGCGCGGCAGCACGACGCGCACCGGGTCGCGCACCGCGCTCGTGTCGGTGAGCACCAGGGTGGCCGGCGCGTGGCCGTCGGCATGCACGACGACGTCGATGCGGCCCGCAGGCAGGTCCGGCACGACGAAGCCCCCGGCGCGGTCCGTGGCGACGAAGGGCAGCGGGCGGCGCTCGGGAGTCGCCAGGCCCGCCCCTCGGCCGGTCTCCGGGATCGCGCGCACGCGCGCGCCCGCGAGCGGTCGTCCGTCCGCGTCGAGGACGATGCCGACGAGGTCGCCGCGCGCTGGCTGCAGCGTGATCGTCAGCGGCGCCGACGTGCACGGGCGCACTTCTGACGCCGCGAAGCCGGGCGCCTGCGCCTGCACCAGCGCCATGCCGATCGTTTCGAACGCGAAGGAGCCGTCGCCGGCGGCGACCGCGACCTTCACGGCCGGCGTGCGCACGGAGTGGCGCGTCAGGCATAGAGCCGCGCCCGAGGCCGGCGCGCCGTCGGGCCGACGCACGACGCCGGTGACGCGCATCGGCGCGATCTGCCAGCGGTCGACCAACCGCGCATCGCGCGCCACCTGCAGTTGCTGCAGCGACATCGCTTGCTGCAAGCGCAGCTCGACCTCCGTCGGTCCGGTCGCTTGCGCCTGGATGCGCGCGCGCGCCGTGGCGGTGACGACGTCGTACACCGCGCGCGGCGCCACCGCGAACCGTGCGACGCCGTCCGCCGCGGTGGCCGCATCGATCGCGTCGAACACGAGGTCGACGTCGCCGCGCACCGGTTCGAGCGTGACGATGCAGCCGCTCACCGTCGTGCCGTCCGGACGCAGCACGCGGACGCGCAGTTCGGTGGCGTCCGCCGCCGCCGCGAGCGGCGCGCTGGCCGCCGGCACTGCGTGCCGCGTGCCGACCTCGTCCGCCGGCGATGGCGCACCGAGGTCGGCGACGACCACGGGCGCGCTCTCGCCGACGCGATCGACGGCGATCGGCGGCGCGGCGACCGGCGGCCACGCCGCGAGGCCGACGGCCAGCGCCGCGGCGGCGACGGCGGCGACGAACCACTTGGCCAGGGCGCCGCCCGCTGCGCCGGCGGCGACCGCGACGGGCACGGCGCGCGCGCCGTGCTGCAGCACCGCCTGCCGGACGGCGGCGAGCCCGCGCTCGGGCAGCATCGCGACGAACCACGCGACGAGCGCAGGCGGCAGCAGGCCGCGCAACGTCTTCAAGCCGCGGTGCAACCGCATGCGCACGGTCCCCGGCGGCAGGCCGAGCGCTTCGGCGATCTGTGCGGGCTGC
The DNA here is from genome assembly GCA_020247305.1 of Phycisphaerales bacterium. Taxonomy (GTDB): domain Bacteria; phylum Planctomycetota; class UBA1135; order UBA1135; family UBA2386; genus UBA2386. The sequence goes on from JADCJE010000093.1 coordinate 72,029, forward strand.
AGGCCGTGCTGCAGCTGCAGCAGCACGACGCTGCGCTGCTCGTCGGGCAGCCGCTCGACGTGCGTGCGCAGGCGTTCGACGAGTTCGCGCCGCTCGCTCTGGTCGAGCGGCAGATCCGCGGGATCCACCGGCTCGGCGCCAGCGCCTTCGTTCGGCGTCGGCAACGCGACCTCGCGCCGGCGCGCGCGCCGATCGTGCAGCTTCTTGCCGTGCAGCGTCAGGATGCCGACGAGCCACGGCAGCAGCGGCCGGCTCGCGTCCCATTCGCCGCGCTTCTCGATCGCCGTGACGAACGTCGCCTGCAGCGCGTCCTCGGCGTCGGCCGGGTGGCCGGTCAGGTGCATCGCCAGCGGCAGCAGTTCGCCGCAGCAGTGGTCGAACACCGCGCCGAGCGCCTTGGGGTCGCCGGTGGCGACGAAGCGGGCGAACTGCTCCTCGATGGGCGTCGGCATGCGCCTACTCCCCGCGGCGGCGGCGGGCGTCACCGGATTGCTGGGCTTGGCATCAACATGCCGTAGGACAGTCGCCATGGCGCACCCAAGAATGGGACCAAGAACAGCTTACACCATTTCTTGCATTTTGAAAGTGTGGCTTTCTACTTTCACACATGCTGTCCCGGCGGCGCATCGACCTCGTCCTCGATCGCTTGGCGCAGTTCCCCGCCGTCGCCCTGCTGGGCAGTCGACAGGTCGGCAAGACGACGCTCGCCAAGTCGGTTGGCGCAGCCCGAGGCGAGGGTGCGACCTACCTCGACCTGGAGCTTCCCTCCGACCTCGCGAAGCTGCACGACGCCGAGGGCTACCTGACGCAGCACGCGCAACGCCTCGTAATCCTGGACGAGGTGCAGCGCCGACCCGACCTGTTCCCGGCGCTGCGAGGCCTGATCGACCGCGACCGGCGGCCGGGCCGCTACCTCGTCCTCGGCTCGGCGTCGCCGGCGCTGTTGCGCCAGTCCGCCGAGAGCCTCGCCGGCCGCATCGCCTTCGTCGAACTGGCGCCCGTGACCGTGACGGAGCTCGGGCAGGGCGAGGGCGCCGTCCCCTGGCGGACGCTGTGGAGCCGCGGCGGGTATCCCGAGAGTCTGTTGGCGCCGACCGACGCGGCCAGCCGCGCGTGGCGCGAGGCCTTCGTGCAGACGTACCTGGAGCGCGACCTGCCGACGCTCGGCATCCGCGTGCCGAGCGCGCAGCTGCGTCGCTTCTGGCAGATGCTCGCGCACTGGCACGGCGAGATCTGGAACGCGAGCGCCTTCGCCCGCAACTTCGACGTCAGCGCGCCGACGGTGCGCCACTACCTCGACATCCTGACCGACACCTTCATCGTGCGGCAGCTGCAGCCGCTGCACGCCAACCTGAAGAAGCGCTTGGTGAAGGCGCCCAAGGTCTACGTGCGCGACGCCGGCCTGCTGCACAGCCTGCTGGGCGTGCACGACCTGGAGGCCCTCTACGGGCATCCAAAGCTCGGCGCCTCGTTCGAGGGCTTCGCGATCGAGCAGATCCTCGCGCAGATCCCCGAAGGCGTCGATGCGACGTACTACCGGACGCACACCGGCGACGAGATCGACCTCGTACTGACCTCGTCGTCGCAGCGGCGGCTCGCCGTCGAGATCAAGCTGTCGACCGCGCCGACGCTCGGCCCCGGCATGCTGCGCGCGATGCGCGACATCGAGGCCGCGCGCGGCTTCGTCGTGGTTCCGGAAGGCGAGCGCTTTCCGTTGCACGCATCCGTCGAGGCGATCGGACTCGCGGAGTTCGCCGAGCAGCTGCCGGAACTCGTCGGCTGACGCGCGCGGCGGCGGCGGACAACGCAAACGGCGCGTGGGCGGCCATGCGGTCATCCCGACCCGCGCTCGCTCAACCGTCCGCCGCGTCGACGAACAGCTCCTCGTCCAGCGTGCCGTGCGCGGCGAGCGCGTCGGCGACGCGGCACAGGCGCTCCCACGTGTCCTCGTCGGCAAACAGTGCAGCGACCTCGCGCACCCAGCGGCCGAGCAGCTGCTTCTGCTGTGCTGGCCCAGCACCCGCGGCGGCCATCGCCTGCTGCGCCTGCCGCCAGTCGTCCTCCCACGCGGCCAGCGACTCCAGCACGTCGACGTCGCCGCGGAAGCGCGCCTCGGCGAGCGGGCCGCCGAGCGCCGACAGGCCGATCCGCCGTGCGCGCTCCGTCGGATCGGCGAGGCGCCATCGCACCGTCGTCGAGCCGTGCAGGTCGCCGTCCTCGTCTTCGATGGTGCACTGCACGACCTCGCCGCCGAGCAGGTGCGCGACGAGCGCGTGCCCGGCTTCGTGGTAGGCGGCGGTCTCGTCGTCGAGGTCGTCGGGATCGAACATCGGGCGGTCGGCGCAGGAAGGCGCCGCAGGCTACCTGGGCGCGATCGCAAGCTTCATCGAGTTGGAACGGAATCCACACGCGGCCGGAGACCGTCGTCGTCCCGCGGTGCTTGCCAACTTGCCGCCGCAGCCTGCCCCCAGCCAGACGACAACCAAGATGAAGACCAACCTGTTCCTCGCCCGAGCGCTCGTGCTCGGCTGCCTTGGCCTCGGCCTCGCAGCCCAAGGCTCGACGACCGCCGACTTCCGCGTCCTCCCCTACCAGATGAACCCGGCGCTGGACGGCATCCAGCTGACGTGGTTCACCGTCACCAACACGCAAGGATCCGTCGCCATCACCGGTCCCGGCCTCGCCGCGCCGCTGACGCTGGCCAGCACGCCGGTGCTGGTGCCGGTGCTCGACTACCAGATCGCCGGCGAACTCAACGCCACCGGCGCATTCCCGTTCGCGACGACGGCGGTCTTCGAGGCCCCAGGCGTGCCGGCGCGCAACTGGCGGCACCGCGTGCAGGCCACCGGCCTGCAGGCAGACGCTGAGTACAGCTACACGGTGACGCAGGGCGCGTCGTCGTACAGCAACACCTTCCGCACCGCGCCGACGCCGACGAGCAACCGGCCGCTGCGCTTCGTCGCCATCTCCGACAGCGAGACGCTCGTGCTCGGGCGCACGCGCTTCCGCGAGTGGTCGCGGGCCACGCCGCAGACGGCTTGGAGCACGGGCCGGCCGGCCGGGACGGGCCGCGGCCGCGACCAGTACTTCCTGAGCGAGACCGGCGGCTACCAGGAGAACATCAAGAACATCAAGGCGCGCGACGCCGACATGCTGATCTTCGCCGGCGACCTGATCGAAGGCACCGCCAACGAGTGCCAGCGCCGTTGGGACGAGTTCTGGCGCCACAACGCCGGCTCGTACGACGACCTCTTCAGCGGCATGCCGTTCGTCGCCGCCATCGGCAACAACTGCATCTACAACGGCGGCGGCAACGGCACGGCCAACCCGCTGGTCCAGTACGCGCGCCAGCAGTGGTCGGCGTACTTCGACTACCCGGCCAACAACGACCCGCTGGCCAAGGACCTCTACCACCGCGTCGACTACGGCCCGATCACCGTCATCACGCTGTGCTCGGTCGGCGCGCTCGGCGCCAACGACAACGTCTCGCCGCCGCAGGGCCAGGGCACGAACGTCAACTTCCCGGACATCCGCGACACCAACCGCGCGTGGCTGCTGAACTACCCCTTCGGCGACCTGCCCGACTTCAACGTCGGCACGCTGCAGTGGAACTGGGCCGTGCAGCAGCTCGCCGACGCCCGCGCCGCCGGGCAGATCATCTTCGTGCAGTGGCACCACACGCCGTTCAGCCGCGGCGTGCACGGCAGCAGCGTCACCAGCACGCAGTCCGGCGAGGCGATGCGCATCTACGCGCCGCTGATGGAGCAGTACCGCGTCGCCGCGGTGTTCACCGGCCACAGCGAGGTCGCCGAGATGAGCTACTTCGACCTCGACAACGACGGCTACGGCGTGCACCTGTGGGACGTCGGCGCCGCCGGTGACGGCCTGCGCGGCGTCGAGGACGCCCCCGGCGCGACGGCGGCGGCGATCACCAACTGGCGCAACAACCCGCTCAACCCGCAGGGCGCTGCGTGGCAGATGAACCCCTACCACGTCTGGTGCGCCGACCAGAGCGAGCCGGAGACGTGGGAAGGCAACAAGCTGGTGAGCGGCGGCAAGCACTACGGCTTCCTGGAGTGCGACATCGAGCGGCTGGCGGCCGGCGGCTACCGCCTGACCTTCCAGAACTGGCACACGTTCCCGCTCAACGCGGGCGACGCCAGCTTCACGGTCACCGGCTACGAGCTGCGGCCGTACACCAACCGCGTCGTGCTCGAAGGCCCGGCCAACGACCTGCGCCCCGTGCCCGCCGCCGCGCGCAGCCGCTACGGCGCGCCCTGCCAGGGTCTCGTGCTCGACAGCAACGCGCCGCGCCTGGGCGCGGCGTGGCAGCTGAACACGACCGGCGTCGACGCGATCTCGCCGTTCGTCGTGAACTGGTTCGGCGGCGCTCGCCTCGATCCGGGCACCCCGCTGACGCAGCTCGGCTTCGCGGCCCCCGGCTGCAACGTGCTCGTCGATGCGCTGATCGCCAACTTCGACGCGCCCGCCGCCGCTGGCGCAGCGACCATGAGCGTCACCGTGCCGGCCACGGGTGCACTGCTCGGCTTGCAGCTGACCGCGCAGTCGCTCGCGCTGACGAGCGGCAACGCCGCGATGGTCGCGACCTCGAACGGCGTGCAAGGCGCCGTCGGCCGCTGAGACCGAAGCGGGCTGCGGCGCCACGAACGCGCCGCGGCCCGGCCCCTCAGGCCAGGATCGCGCGCACGACGCGCGCCGGTTCGACGCCCGTCAGCTTGGTGTCGAGCCCGCGGAACGGGAACACCAGCCGTTCGTGGTCGACGCCGAGGCAGTGCAGGATCGTCGCGTGCAGGTCGCGCACATGCACCGGCTCGCTGGCGACGTTGTAGCAGAAGTCGTCGGTTGCGCCGTGCTCGAAGCCGCCGCGCACGCCGCCGCCGGCGAGCCACATGGTGAAGCAGCGACCGTGGTGGTCGCGGCCGCTGCTCGGGTCGCCGAGCGCGCCCTGGCTGTAGGCGGTGCGGCCGAACTCGGTCGCGAACACGACGAGCGTGTCGTCGAGCAGGCCGCGCTGGCGCAGGTCCTTGAGCACCGCCGCGGTCGCCTGGTCGACGTCGCGGCACTGGTTGGGCAACTGGCGCGCGAGGGCGATGTGCTGGTCCCAACCGCGGTGGTACAGCTGCACGAAGCGCACACCGCGTTCGAGCAGCCGGCGGGCCATCAGGCAGTTGGCGGCGTAGCTGCCCGGCCGGCGCACGTCGGAACCGTACATCGCGAGCGTCGCCTCGCTCTCGCCGCGCAGGTCGGCGAGCTCCGGCACCGACGTCTGCATGCGGAACGCGAGCTCGTAGGCGGCGAGGCGGGCGGCGATCTCGGGGTCCTGCACGTCCTCGGCGTGGCGCGCGTCGAGCGCCTGCAGGTCGTCGAGCTGCGCGCGCCGCTGGTCGCGGGCGACGCCGTCGGGATCGCGCAGGTACAGCACCGGATCGGCGCCGGGCCGCAGGCCGACGCCCTGGTGCGACGACGGCAGGAAGCCGCTGCCCCACAGGCGCGAGAAGATCGGCTGGCCAGGGTTCTTGCCGGAGCCCTGCGAGACCATCGCGACGAACGCCGGTAGATCGGCGTTCTCGGCGCCGAGCCCGTAGCTCGCCCACGCGCCCATGCTGGCGTAGCCGGGCAGCTGGTTGCCGGTGTTGAGCAGCGTGATCGCCGGATCGTGGTTGATCGCCTCGGTGTGCATGCTCTTGACCACGCACAGCTCGTCGGCAGCGGCCTGCAGGTGCGGCATCAAGTCGCTGATCCACAGGCCGCTCTGACCGCAGCGCTTGCCGGGCAGCAGCGGCGGCACGACCGGGAAGCTGCCCTGACCCGAGGTCATGCCGGTGACGCGCTGGCTGCCGCGTACCGACGGCGGCAGTTCCTTGCCGGCGTGCGCGTGCAGGCTCGGCTTGTCGTCGAACAGGTCGATGTGCGACACGCCCTCGCTCTGGAACAGCACGAGCACGCGGCGCGCGCGCGGCGCGAAGTGTGGACCGGACGGCGCGGCGCCTGCAACGCTCGCGCCCGGGCCCGCGGCGCATCCGCCGAGCAGCGAGCCGAGCGCGATCTGGCCGAGCCCGCCGGCGGCCGAGGCGAGGAAGGCGCGGCGCGCGGGCCGCAGCGCGGCGTCAGGAAGGCGATCGGAGCGCGCGTTCATGGCTTGGTCACCGCGTCGTTGAGGTTGAGCAGCAGCGTCGCGACCTGGGTCCACGCCGCGTGCTCGGCGGGCGCGATCGCCGTCGTCCGCGGCGCTTCGCCGTGCGCGAGCAGCCGGGCTGCAGCCGTCGGGTCGCCGGCGTAGCGCGCGCGTTCGCGGTGCAGCGCACGGCGCAGCACGGCGAGGTCCTCGCCGGCCGGCGCGCGCGAGGTCGCCTCGCAGAACGCCCAGCGCAGGCGCGCGTCGTCGTCCGCGGCACGCTGCACGATGCGCTCGGCGAACGCGCGCCCGGCCTCGACGAAGGTCACGTCGTTGAGCAGCACGAGCGCCTGCAGCGGCGTGTTGGTCGCCGCGCGATCGACGACGCAGACCTCGCGGTTGGGCGCGTCGAACAGCGCCATGTTGGGCGGCGGCAACGTGCGCTTCCAATAGGTGTAGAGGCTGCGCCGCCACAGCTTTTCGCCGTGGTCCTGCACGAACGCCTGCGCCGTCGCCGGTGAGCTGCCGAAGTGGCTGATCTCCCGCCACGGGTCGCCGGGCGTGTACGGGTTGACGCTCGGGCCGCCGAGCTGGCGCACGAGGAGACCGCTGACGGCGAGCGCGTGGTCGCGCACCAACTCGGCGGGCAGGCGATGGCGCGGACCGCGCGCGAGCAGGCGGTTGTCGGGATCGCGCGCGCGCGACGCGAGGTCGACCACGGCCGACTGCCGGTACGTCGCGCTGGTGACGATCTGCCGCAGCAGGCGCCGCACGTCCCAGCCGTGGCGGACGAAGTCGACGGCGAGCCGGTCGAGCAGCTCGGGATGCGTCGGCAGCTCGCCCTGCGTGCCGAAGTCGGCCGGCGTGCGCACGAGGCCGGCGCCGAACAGCATCTGCCAGAAGCGGTTGACGGCGACACGCGCGGTCAGCGGGTGCGCCGGATCGACGGCCCAGCGCGCGAGCGCGAGGCGGTCGGCCGCGACGCCGGCCGGCAGCGGCGGCAACGCGGCCGGCACGCCGGCGGCAACGGGTTCGCGCGGCTGGTCGTACGCGCCGCGGTGCAGCACGTGCGTGGGCCGCGGCTGCTGGGCGGTGTCCATCACCATGGCGGCGAACTTCTGCGTGCGCACCGCGAGCCGCTCCTCGGCGTTCTTCAGGGCAACGCGCAGCAACTCCAACGCCGGCGCGTGACGCGCGACGTAGGCAGCGAGCTGCTGCCGTTCGGCGTCGGGCAGCGGGCCGTCGTACTGCACGAGCGCGAGGATCGCCGGCGGCAGGTCCGTGCCGTCGTCGTTGCCGGAGACGGCGAAGAACTCCATGCGCCTGGCGGTGAGCTCGCCCCAGCGACCGAAGTGCAGCTGCGCGGTCAGGTGGCGCGCGTCGGGCGGCAGCGGCTCGGCGAAGGTCGCGGTCAGATGCACCGGCCCCTCGGCGGCGATGTCCGGCATCCAACCGCTGCCCGCCGGCGTGTCGAGCGCGCCCTCGGGGCGATCGCGGCCGTCGTTGCTCTCCTGCCAACTGCTCGCGGTCACGCGCGCGATCGGCGTCAGCCCGTAGAGGTTGACCTGATCGCTGCGCACCGTGCCGACGCTGACCGACAGGCAGGTCAGCGCGAACGTGCGCTTGCCGTCCTTGCCGCCGCCCCAGCCCCAGCCTTCGGCAGGCTTGCTCGGATCGGCGTGCATGACGACGCGCAGGCCGGTGATCGGCGACGACGTCGCCGGCAGCTCCATCGCGACGTCGAACGCCAGCGCCGACATCGGCCGGTCCACCGCCGCGTACTGCGCGTCGGCGATGCGGAAGCCGCTGCCGGTGTTCGGCGTGCTGATCGTCGTCGGCGCGCAGCGGTGCAGCGCGAGGCCCTTGCCGCGCGCGGCGAGACGCAGGCGCTGCTCGGCGACCCAGGCGTCGACGACGTCCCTGGCCGGCGCGGCGAGCTGCGCCTGCAGCGCGGCGATGCGCGCGCGCAGCGCGTCCTCCTCGCCGGTCGGCAGCGCCGTGCCGACGTCGAGCGTCGGCGGCGCGTTGTGGCCGCCGTCGCCGCCGTGCGCCGGTTCGCTGGTCTGGTTGAAGAACGCGAACAGCCCGAAGTACTCGCGCTGCGAGATCGGGTCGTACTTGTGGTCATGGCACTGCGCGCAGCCGACGGTGAGGCCAAGCACCGCCTCGCCGAACGTCTTGGTGCGGTCGACGCCGTAGGTGACGAGGTTCTCCTCGGCGATGGTGCCGCCCTCGTGCGTGATCATCGCGTTGCGCTGGAAGCCGGTCGCCGTGCGCGTCGCGTCGTCGGCGTCGGGCAGCAGGTCGCCGGCGAGCTGCTCGACGAGGAAGCGGTCGAACGGCTTGTTGGCGGCGAACGCGGCGATCACCCAGTCGCGCCACAGCCACATGTGCCGACCGCCGTCGATCGAGAAGCCGTTGGTGTCGGCGTAGCGCGACGCATCGAGCCACGGCAGCGCGAGGCGCTCGGCGCAGTGCGGGCTCGCCAGCAGGCGATCGACCGCGCGTTCGTAGGCGTCGGGCGCGGCGTCGGCGACGAAGGCCGCGACCTCGTCGGCGGACGGCGGCAGACCGGTGAGGTCGAGGCTGAGCCGGCGCAGCAGCGTCGCGCGGTCGGCTTCGCCGTTCCACGCGAGGCCCTGTGCGCGCAGCGGCGCGCGCACGAAGGCGTCGATCGGCGTCGGCGCGTCGGCGGCGGGCAGCGACGGGACCGGCGCCGCGACCGGCGGCACGAACGCCCAGTGCGCGGCGTACGGCGCGCCGGCGGCTATCCACAGGCGCAGGCGTTCCTTCTGCTCGGGCGCGAGCGGCTTGTGCGCGTCGGGCGGCGGCATCACCTCCTCGGGGTCGGTCGCCGCGACGCGCTGCCACAGGGCGCTCGCGGCGGGATCGCCGGGCACGATCGCAGCGCCGCCGTCGCGCGCGGCGAGCGCGTCCTCGCGGCGGTCGAGCCGCAGGTCGGCCTTGCGCGCGCCGGCGTCAGGGCCGTGGCAGGCGTAGCAGTGCGCCGCCAGGATCGGCCGGACGTCGCGCGGGAAGTCGACGGTCCCGGACTGCGCCGGGGCCGTGGCTGCCGCCGCGAGCGCGACGGGCACGGCCAACCAGCGCCGGGACGAGCGGCGGAACGAGCGCGGCATCACCGCACCATAGAACGCCCGGTCGATCGCGCCACGGCTGCGACCGCAGGCACGAAGTCGTGACGATTCGCGGGCGGCGCCGCGGTGGTTCGCCCGTCGCCTCGCGGCGCGTATGCTGCTGCGCCCGTGTTCGCGATCCTTCCCTCCCTCGGCTGGCAGGAGATGTTCCTGCTCGGCCTGCTCGGGCTGCTGCTCTACGGCCGCAACCTGCCGCAGGCCGGCAAGACGCTCGGCCGCTACGTCGCGCAGTTCCGCCGCGGCTTCCAGGAGTTCAAGGACCAGATGGATCGCGACGAGACGGTGCGCGAGATGCGCAAGACGATCGACGACACCAAGCGCGAGATGCAGCGCGCGACGGCCGTGCCGCAGGCGATCACCAACCCGGCGCACGCGATGCGGACGTTCGCGCAGGATGCGCTCGCCGCGCCGGTCGATGGGCCGTCGGAAGCAGCCAACGCCGCCGAGGACGTCGCCGACGAGCCGCCGCCGCCGGCTTCGCCGTCGGCGCCAGCCGACAAGGATCCGTACGCCGATCGCCGGGAAGACCAAGGCGGCCAGCCGGCGTGAGCGCCTACCGGCGCGTTGCGCTGCCGGGGTCCATGGCGCCGGACACGGCGCACGCGCACGTCACTTCTTCGGCGGATTGGGCGGCGTCGACGCAGCCGGCGCAGCAGGGCTGGCGGGCGCAGGAGCCGGCGCGGGCTTCCTGACCCCGGTGGAGATCGCCGCCTCGCCCGCATCGAAGATGCTCATCCAGTCGGAGCCCAAGGCGCCGCCGCCACCACCGCCCGCCGCTGCCTTGGCCGAGCGCTTGCTGGCCGCGGTTTCGCGACGCTTCGACTCGCCCGCTTCCCATTCCTTGTAGTCCTTGAACAGCTCGCCGAGGACCTTCTTGTTCTCGCTGATCAAGCCGACGTACGGGAACAGCTCGCAGTTGTGTTCCTTCTGGATCTTCTGCAGCTGCTCGAACGGCAACATCACGGGCATCGCCACGCAGATGATGTCGCCGAAGAGGTCGAGCGGCACCAGTGTGTGCTGGAAGAGCAGCTCCTTGGGCAGACGGTTCTTCGCCTCTTCGGTGATCGAGAAACTGCCCGCCAGCAGGTATGGCAGGTTGAAGTGCTCCGTCACCAGCTTGGCGAGGTCCCAGTCGGTGATGTGGCCGCCGCCCACGAGCGTGGCGACGAACGACTCTCCCTGGGTGTCGCTGGCGTACAGAGCATCGGTGATCACCTCACTGGAGACGACGTTGCGCTCCGTGAGGATCTCGGCCAGGCGCACGGCCGTGAGCTTCTCGATGCCCTTCACGCCGTTCGCATCGGAACATCCCTGGTGTCGGCTTTAGCGGCATTTGCGCCGGCGCTTGCGAAGCGCTCGGGAATTTCGCCAGCCGACGGAGCGCCACGGGCCGGTCCTTGCCGGAGCCGCGAAGAAACTGCCGGCACGGCTCAGGCGTACTCAGCGAATGTCACGATCGCATGGACGGCGAGCACGATCGCCATCGCCGCGACGATCGCGCGGTCGACCGCCTCGCCGACGTCGGCGCTCGAACGCTTGGGGCCGATGCCGAGGTGCCACGACGCGACGGCTACCAACAGGCCGGACAGCGCCGCCTTGCCGACGACGACGACGGCGTCCCGACCGGTCAGCGCCGCGAGCCAGGGGTGCACGAAGCCGCCAGCGGTCGTGCCCGAGGCGGCGGCGGCCGCCGCCATCGCGGCGAAGCTGGCCGCGACGCACGCCGCGAAGGTCGCGACGGGCATGCCGATCGCCATCGCCCAGACCATCGGCGTCAACAGCAGGTCGGCCGGCCGCGCCCCCATCATCTGTAGCGCCGCGATCTGGTTGGTGCGCTTCATGGCGCCAAGGCGCGCCGTCGCGCCGGCGACGACGCGGGCGCAGAAGAAGAAGCCGGCGAGCAGCGGCACGAGCACGGCGAGCGCGACCTTGCCGGTGCCGGTCAGCAGCGCCGATTCCATGCCGCCGTGCAGCGGGTTGTTCTGCAGCGCGAAGAACGTCGCCAGGCCGCCGAGCACGCCGCCGCCGAGCGCCACGAACGGCGCCGGCTCGACGCATGCGCGCCAGGTCGCCCGCGCCGTCTCGGCGAGTTCGAACGGCGGCAGCCGGCGCACCGCTTCGAGGAGCGACTCGCCGAATGCGGCAGCCTGAAGCAGCAGTGTGCGCACGCCGTGCAGCGCCTCGGAGGCCGCGACGGGGCCGTCGCCCGGCGCGGCCGCCGTGTCGGCTGCGGTCGGTTCGTAGCCCGGGCCTTCGAGGCGCAACGTGCGACGGCCGCGGTCGAGCACCAGCACGCCGTCGAGCGTGCCCGCGAACGCCGGCAGGTCGTGCGTGACGACGAGCGTCGTGCGCTGCCGATCCTGGTCGTGCGCCTGCCGCAGCAGCGCGGCGATGGTGCGCGCGCCGGCGGGGTCGAGGCCGGCGGTCGGTTCGTCGCACAGCAAGAGCCGCGGCGACGACGCCAGCGCACGCGCGACGGCGAGGCGCTTGCGCATGCCGCCGGACAGCCGCGCGGTCTCGTCAGGCGCATGGTCGAGACCGACGACGGCGAGCAGGCCGGCGGCCAGCAGCGGCGAACGATCCGCCTGCCGCAGCGCCAGCTCGACGTTGGCGCGCGGCGAGCGTTCGTCGAGCAGGCCTTCGTCCTGCAGGATGGCGGCGACGTCGCCGCGCAGCGCCGCCGGGAAGCCGTTGGCCAACGACTGGCCGAGCACGACGAGGTCGCCGGTCACGCGGGGCGCGGGTTCGCGCGGCTCGACGAGGCCGGCGAGCAGGCGCAGCACCGACGACTTGCCGCCGCCAGACGCGCCGACGAAGGCGTAGAAGCCGTGCGTCGGCAGCGCGAGGTCGACGCCGTGCAGCAGGGTCTCCTCGCGGCCGGCGCGCCGGTGCGCGAGGCCGAAGCCGGCGAAGGTGATCGCCGCGTCGGTCACAGGCCTTGCGGCCGCAGTTCGGCCGGGACGCGATGCAGCCACACGACGCTGGCGAGCGACGCCGCGCCATCGCCGACGGCGGTGCGGTCGTCGGCGACGACGACGCCGCGCGCCTTGCCATCGCCGACGAACACGCCGCCGAGCGCTTCGGGCTGCGCCGTCGTGCTGCCGAGGGGGATCGGGGCGAGCGGCGCGCCGTCCGGACCGACGAGACGCACGACACCTGGCGCCTGGGGCGCGACGAGATCGACCGCAAACGCGAGCCGGTCCGCCGCCGTGCCGACGAGGTCCGGCGGCGCGCTGTCGAGCACGAGCGCGGCGAGGTCGCTGTCGTCGGCGTCGACCCAGACGCGGCCGGCGCGCAGCACGGCGCCACCCGGCAGCACGACCTTGATCTGCTCGTCGGCGATCTCGGGCGCGCCGTAGCCGTCCGACTCGGTGTAGCTGGCGTCGACGAGGCTGCGCGCGGTGATCACGACGGCGCGGCCGCTGCGGTCGACGTACAAGAGGCCGTTGCCCGCGCGCTGGATCTCGTCGTCGGGCGTGAACGTGTCGCGCTCGACGGCCGAGTAGACGACGCGCACGACCACGATGCCGTCCGCGGGCGCCGGCGCCGCGGGCGTCGGCTTGCCGGCCTTGACGGCGGCCGCCGGCACCGGCGGCAGTTCGACGTCGGGGCGGCTCGGCGCGGCAGCGACGCGGAAGCCGTCGGGGGCGAGGCTGCCCTGCCCCGGCTCGGCGTGGTAGCCGACGAATGGCGACAGCAGCGACGCCGCGTCCTGCACCGTGAAGCCCGACAGCAGCGCGCCGCTCAATTGCGGCCGCGCGATCCAGAACAACGCCTTGTCGGTGACGGTCGCGCGGTGTTCGCGGGCGATGCGCAGCGCGACCTCGACGTGGCTGCCGTCCGTGGCGAGCGCGATGCGGCGCACGTCGCCGACGTCGACGCCGCGGTGCACGACGCGCGAACCGGGGCGCAGGCCGTGGTTCTCCGGCGCGAGCAGCGTCATCAGCAGGTCGCCGTGCGCGGGCGGCTCCAGGCTCTCGTCGTCGACGTCGACGGGCGGCCGTTCGCGGCCCGCAACGAGGCTGCCGGGCGGCAGCGGCGTGCCGCGCGGGCTCGGCGTGGCGAACGCGACGTAGGCGTCGCGCACCAGCGTGTCGAGGCCGGACAGGCCGTCGGTCAGGCCGCCAAAGCGCGGCGTCACGATCCAGAAGGCGCTGCCGACGCAGGCGTTGGCGGCGGCGGCGGGATCGAGCAGGACCTGCACGACGGCCTTGTCGCCGTCGGGCGAGAGCGCAACCGACCGCACCGCGCCGACGTCGACGCCGCGGTGGCGTACGACGGCGCCGGGGCGCAGGCCGCGCGCCTCGCGGAACTCGACCTGCAGCGGCACGCCTGGGCGATCGTCGAGGTTGCGCAGCGTCCGCTGCAGCCAGAGGGCGCCCAGCACGGCGCCCAGCAGCGTCATCAGACCGAGCAGGTAGCGGAGGCCGTGCATCGTGCGGTCGTCCCAGTGGCCGTTCTTGCGGGGGAAGTCGTCCGGTATTTGCCCGACGACGCCGGCTGGCGCCGTCGGACCCGCGTTGCTGCAGAGCGGCGGCCGCAGGCAGGCGGTGGAGCCTCGGCCTGCGGCGTCGCCCGCGCCGCGGCAGCCTCGGCCACCGGCGCGCGGGCCGCCACCGTCACCGAACGAACGTCAGATGTCGATGTTGGTCGCTTCGAGCGCGTGCTTCTCGATGAAGTCGCGACGCGGCTCGACCTCTGGCCCCATCAGCACGGTGAAGATCTTGTCGACCTCGACGAGGTCGCTCACCGTCACGCGGCGCAACGTGCGGCGCGCCGGGTCCATCGTCGACTCGAAGAGTTGCGACGGGTTCATCTCGCCCAGGCCCTTGTAGCGCTGGATGTCGAGGTCCTTCTCGCAGGTCTTCTGGATCGTCTCGATCGCCTCGAACAGCGTCGGCGCCTTCTGGCCCGCGGCTTCGCCGCCGGCCTTGATCTCGTAGGTCGAGCCGTCGGCGGGCTTCGGCCAACCGACCGGCGCGCCCGACGCGTCGATCTTGTGCATCAACGCCTGCGCGTCGCCGCCGAGCAGCAGCGCCCAGGCCTCGCAGTCGGCCTCGTCGCGGCGGCACGGCGAGTCAGGCCCCTCGTAGACGACGACGTCGCGGCCCTTCTGCTTGCGCAGCGCCTCGATCGCCGCGGCGAGCTGGTCCTCGTTGTCGAGGAAGCGACCCTTGCCCTCGACGACGAACCACGTCGTCGGCAGGTGGCGATCAGGCACGGTGGCGGCGGCGAGGTACTCGCCGAACGGCACGTTGGCGTCGGGCGGCAGCTTGTTCTGCAGCTCGCGCAGGCGGCCGACGAGGTCCATCAGCTGGCGCAGCTCGCGGCCGGTCCACTTGCCGCCGCCCGAGTGCTGCAGCGACGTGGCGCCGAGGCCGAGCTCGGCCAGGAGGTTGATCTTGTCCTCCTCGGTGACCGCGTAGCGCTCGGTCTTGCCCTTCTTGATGCGGTAGAGCGGCGGCTGCGCGACGTACACGTGGCCGCGCGTCACCAGCTCCGGCATCTTGCGGTAGAAGAGCGTCAGCAGCAGCGTGCGGATGTGCGAGCCGTCGACGTCGGCGTCGGTCATGACGATGACCTTGCCGTAGCGCAGCTTGTCCTTCTCGAACTCGTCGGTGAGGAAGCCGGTGCCGATCGCGCTGACGATCGTCTGGATCTCTTCGTGGTCGAGGATGCTGTCGACCGCCGCCTTCTCGACGTTGAGGATCTTGCCGCGCAGCGGCAGGATCGCCTGGTGGCTCATGCGGCCCTGCTTGGCCGTGCCGCCGGCGGAGTCGCCCTCGACGAGGAAGAGCTCGGCCTCGTCGCGCGGCGTCCCCTTCTGGCAGTCGGCGAGTTTGGCCGGCAGGCCGCCGCCCTCGAGCGCCGACTTGCGACGCACGAGGTCGCGCGCCTTGCGGGCCGCCTCGCGCGCGCGCAGCGCGTCGATCACCTTGCCGTAGATGGTCTTGGCGGCGCCCGGGTTCTCCTCGAAGTAGGTGCGGATGCCGTCGCCGACCACGGTCTCGACGATCGACTGCACCTCGCGGTTGCCGAGCTTGATCTTGGTCTGCGACTCGAACTGCGGGTCGGGGACCTTGACCGAGATGACCGCCGCTAGGCCTTCGCGGAAGTCCTCGCCCGACGGCACCGTGTCCTTCTCCTTGAGGATCTTCTCCTGCCGCGCCCAGTTGTTGAGCGCGCGGGTCAGCGCGGTGCGGAAGCCCTGGAGGTGCGTGCCGCCCTCCAGCGTGTTGATGTTGTTGACGAACGAGAAGACCGACTCGTTGTAGCCGTCGTTGTACTGCAGCGCGATCTCGACCTCGTACACCTTGTCGGGGTTCTCGGCCGACGGCATCTCGCGGCGGAAGTAGATGACGTCCTTGTGCAGCGGCGACTTGCCGGCGGTCAGGTCCTTGATGAACTCGACGAGGCCGTCGGGGAACAGGAACTCCTCGCCCTTGTCGATGCGCTCGTCGAACAGCGTGATGTGCAGCTTGGCCGCGCCCATCAGGTACGCGAGCTCGCGCAGGCGCTTGCGCAGGATGTCGTAGCTGAACTCGGTGGCCTCCATGATCTGCGGATCGGCCTTGAACCGCAGCATGGTGCCGGTCTTGTCGGTCTTGCCGATGACCGCGAGTTCGCTGGCCTTCTCGCCGCGCATGTAGGTCTGGCGGTGGATCTTGCCGTCGCGCGAGACCTCGACGTCGAGCACCTCGGCGAGCGCGCACACGCAGCTGATGCCGACGCCGTGCAGGCCGCCGGACACCTTGTAGCTGCCCTTGTCGAACTTGCCGCCCGAGTGCAGCTTCGTCAGGATGACCTCGAGCGCGGGCTTGCCGCTCTCGTGCATGTCGACCGGGATGCCGCGGCCGTCGTCCTTGACCGAGATCGTGCCGTCCTTGTGGACGCGCACGTCGATGCGGCTGGCGCGGCCGGCCAGCGCTTCGTCGACGGAGTTGTCGACCACCTCCCAGACGAGGTGGTGCAGGCCCTTCATGCCGGTGTCGCCGATGTACATCGCCGGGCGCGTGCGCACCGCGTCGAGACCTTCGAGGACCTTGATCGAACTGGCGTCGTAGCGCTTCTCGGTGTTGGCGTCAGACATGTCCCGTGCCTCCCAGCCGGATGGTCAGCTGGGCGATCGGTTGGTTGGGTACGAGTTGGTTGATGCGTTGCCGGATCTCCTCGCGGCGGAAGCCGGAGAGTTCGGCGAAGAGCGGAGCGGAGTCGACCTCGAGCACGAGCCGGCCGCCGCGGCAGCCGACGACCTGGCAGTGCGGCCGCAGGCGCTGGCCCAGGATCTCGTCGAGCGCGTCATGGTAGGCGCTGCGCTGCTTGCTGGTCCCGGCGTGACGCAGGATGTCGCGCAGGAACTCGGCGGCGGGTCTGGGTTCGGCCACTTGGTTCCGGATCAGGCGCCGCTGATCGGCATGACGACGTAGGTGAAGCACTCGCCGAGCGTGAACTTCGCCGGCATCGAGTCGTCCGACATGTCCAGCCGCACGGTGTCGAGCTGGCAGACGCGCATGGCTTCGAGGATGAAGTCGGGGTTGAAGTTGATGCTGCCGCCGGCGCCGCGCACCACGGCGTCGATGGCGACGTCAGCGCGGCCGCGGCTGGAGTTGTCGGCGGTCATGCGCAGCGACTGCTGGCCGACCTCGAAGCGCACCATGCGTATGTCCGAGGCGCACAGGATCGCCACGCGGCGCAGGGCGCCCTCGAGCACGGACTTCTGCAGCTCGACGGTGGTGTCCGCCGACTTCGGCAACACGCCTTCGTAGTCCGGGAAGCGCGTCTCCAGCAGCTGGCTGACCAGCTGGGTCTTGCCGGTGGCGAACACGATCTGCTTGTCGCCGACCTCGATGCGCAGCGTGTCCTTGCTGCCTTCGCCGAGCGCACGGCTCAGGGTGTTGAGGGCGCGCAGCGGCACCACGGCCTTGAACTCGGCCTTGGCGTCGGTGTTGGCGTAACTGATGGCGAGCCGGCGGCCATCGGTCGCCACCATGCGCACCGTGCCGGCGCTGGCGTCGATCAGGACGCCGTTGATGGCGTAGCGGGTCTCCTCGCGGGCGGCGGCGAAGGCGGTCTCCTGGACCATGCGGAGGACCTGCCCGGCCTCGATGTCGAGGCGCTTGCCGCCCTTGACCAGGGCTTCGTCCGGGAACTGCGCTGGATCCTCGCCCAGCAGCACGAACGAGCCGCCGCCGCTCTCGATGCGGCAGCGCTGCTCGGCGCTCTCCAGGGTGACCGTCGGATCGCTCAGCTCGCGCAACAGCGCGGCCGTCTCGCGGGCCGGCAGGAGCACCGAGCCCTTCCTGCTGACCTTGACCGAGTCGAGGTCGACGCGCGCCGCCATCTCCAGATCGGTGCCGAACAGGGTGATGCCGTCGTCCGTCGTGCGCACCAGCAGGTTCTGCAGGATCGGCTTCGCGGTCTTCACCGGGACGACGGAGGACACGACGTTCACGGCCTCCTGCAGGGCCATGCGGTCACAGAGGATCTTCATCGGGAGCGTTCGACGGATCGCGGTTCGGGGGGTGGCGACAGCGCGGCGCTGGCTGCTCGGTGCGCGCGACACGGTGATGGGATCAGAGAGAGAAAACCTCTCTCTTCCATCATCATCCGTGCCGTCACGAGTCCTGGAAGGGTAGCGACGGAAACCCCGCCGATCGAAGGGAATGGCGGGTTTCTCGCCGATCTTCGCATCTGGACAACGCGGCGGAAAACTCGTCGGACGGACTCGACATGTTCTTCGCCACCGCGGTGGTCCGCCGCCCCAGGTCGGCGGCTGCGGAGAGTCCTGCACGACTCTCCGCGGAATGCCCACGAACCGTCCCAGGACACTGCACAGGTCTTTGGACGTGCGCCGACGCCGCATCTCGCGGCCGCGGACAGCCGCCGCGCCAAGCCGTCAAAAGATGGCGCGGGCGGACGTCGTCGTGATCGCTTCGCGCTGCCGCTGTGGGCACGGACGTCGGGACGCGGCGCGGCAGGAGCAGCGACCCGGCAGAGGCCAAGGAAGGCGCTCCAGGAGCGCCCACAGGCGCGGCGACCAGCGTGCCGGGGGTCTGATTGCGGTGGAGCCAGCAGGCTCCCAGAGCGACCCCGCAGGCTCCCAGGGCGACTACGACCGGAAGGAACGGGTCAGCAGCCGGTTGCCCAGGCCGTCGAGCAGTTCCTTGAACATCCGGTCCTTCTGGCCGCGGTCGCGGATCTTGTTGACGGCGTACAGCACCGTTGTGTGGTCGCGGTTGCCGAAGATGCGGCCGACGTCCTCGAGCGAGCTCTCGGTGTGCTCGCGCAGCAGGAACATGGCGATCTGCCGCGGCAGGCTGACGGTCTGGGTACGGCTCTTGCCGGTCAGTTCGCGGGCGGTGATGGCGAACTCCGTCGTGATCAGGGTCATGACGTCGTCGACCGACACTTGCGCGTGCCGCGCCGGCATGCCGCGGATGCAGCTCTCGGCGAGCGCCAGCGTGATCGGCTGCTCGGTGATCGCGGCGATGCCGACGACCTTGATGACGGCGCCCTCCAGCTCGCGGATGTTGGCGGTGACGCGCTCGGCCAGGAACCGCGCGACGTCCTCGCCCAGTTCGACGCCGCGGCCGGCCGCCTTGCGGCGCACGATGGCGACGCGGGTGTCGAAGCACGGCGCCTCGACCTCGGCGACGAGGCCCCACTTGAAGCGCGAGACGAGTCGTTCTTCGACCGTCGGGATCTCGACCGGCGGCCGGTCGCTCGACAGGACGATCTGCTTCTGCGCGTCGTAGAGCGCGTTGAAGGTGTGGAAGAACTCGTCCTGGGTCTTCTCCTTGTTGGCCAGGAACTGCACGTCGTCGATCACCAGCACGTCGGCGCTGCGGTAGTAGTCGCGGAACGCGTCGATCTGGTGGCTCGTGATCGCCTGGATGAAGGCGTTGGTGAAGTCCTCGCAGCTCAGGTAGAGCACGCGGGCGTTCGGATCGCGGCGCAGCACCGTGTGGCAGATGGCCTGCAGCAGGTGCGACTTGCCCAGACCGACGTTGCCGTGGAGGAACAGCGGGTTGTAGGCACAGCCCGGGTTCTCGCCGATCGCCAGCGCCGATGCGTGCGCGAGCCGGTTGCACGGGCCGACGACGAAGCGCTCGAACGTGTAGTTGGGGTTGAGCGTCGCCGGCGATCGGCGCGGCGCGAACGCCGGCGAACCGGCCTGGCTGTGGAACTGGCCGGTGGGCACCGGTCCCCCAGCCAACTGCCCCCCAGCCAACTGCCCCCCAGCCAACTGCCCCGACGTCGGCGGCATGCGCGCGTCGCGGGTGCGCTGCAGGCGGTCGGACTCGTCCGAGGCGATCGTCGGCTGTACGAGGCGCAGGCTGTCGAAGCCGTCTTCTTCGCGGTGCGTCAGGATGATGCGGCGGCGCGGCTCGCCGAGCGCGGCGACGGCTTCCTGCAGGGTCGGCAGGAAGTTCTTCTGCAGCCAGTCGCGGACGAACTGGCTGGTGACGGAGAGTTCGATCTCCTGGTCGTCGATCCGGCGCACGTCGAGCGACCGGAACCACGTTTCGAGTTGTTCGCGGCGGACGCGGGAGCCGAGTTGCTGCAGCAACTCGCGCAAGACGATCCGGTCGCTTGCCGACGGGGCGTGGCCAGCAGTGGCCTGCGGGTCGGGAGCGGGGGCATCCACCATGGGTACTGGTCGAGCGGCTACAGGGTGCAGGGAGGGACCCGTTGCGAGCTACGAGACGACCGTACGCCGACTGCGGGGGGCAGCGCGAGACGGAGGCAGGTGGGCTGGCGCAGGGAGAGAGAGGGCGTCCGCGACGGCTAGGCATCCGTGGCGTGCGCCTGCGACTGACCGGAGTTTTCTTAGCGGTGTCATGCGACCTTGCAAGAGCGTGCTGCACAACTTTGCGCAACCGCTTCACACCGTCTTCCACTTCGCTTCCGGCGCGTTCCGCGCTCGCCTGCGCAGGACAACCACTTCGGCGCGCGCCTGTCGCCGCAACGGGCCTCAACATTTTTTCTGCAACGCGCGCACGACCTCGCCGGTTCGTCCACCGGTTCTACGCAGTCTCTCCAGATCCTCGCGCCAGCCGAAGCTGAAGCGCACGCAGGCGCGGGCGGACGCCTCGTCGAGGCCCAGCGCGATGAGGATGCGCGGCGGCGTCGGCGCTCCCGACGAACAGGCGGAGCCGTGCGCGGCTTGCACCCCAGCGAGGTCCAACGCTGGCACGAGGTTGCGTCCATCGACGCCGGGGAAGTGCACCATCGCGGTGTTCGGCAGGCTGGCGGCCAGCGGGGTCAACACCCGGTGTGTCGCGACGGTCGCGGCGAGCCCGGCGAGGAAGGCGTCGCGCGCGGCCGCCATGGCCGCTGCCCGCGCCGGTTGCTCGGCGACTGCGCGTTCGATCGCCAGGGCGTTGGCCGCCGCCAGCGCCGGACTCTGCGTGCCTGGCCGCCGGCCCAACTCCTGGCCGCCGCCGCGCAGCAGCGGCCGCAGGCGGGCGCTCAGGTCGGCTCCGGCGAGCACGCCGTGCCCGCGCAGGCCGCCGGCCTTGTGCGGCGACAGCGCCACCACTGCGCCGCTGGCGACCGCGCCGGCAAGCGGCAGCCGACCCAGGGTCTGCGCTGCGTCCACCAGGCACGGCACGCCGAGTTGCCGCGCCAGCGCCAGTGCGTCGGCGACCGGTTGCACGGTGCCCAGCTCGCTCTGGGCGTGCACGAGGCAGACGAGGCCGACCGGCCGGGCGGGCGCTGCCACCACGGCGCGGCCTTCGGCGTCGACTGCCCACGGTTGCACCCCGCGCGCGGTCGCCGGTTCGTGCACGGCCGCGTGTTCCGTCGCCGCGAGCAGCACCGGCAGCGCCGGATCGCCGAGGCCGAGCACCGCGAGGTTCACCGCTTCGGTGCCGCCGCTGGTGAACACCACGTCGGCGCTGGCGACGCCGAGCGCTGCGGCGATGCGTTCGCGCGCGGCCTCCAGTTCGGCGCGCGCCCGGCGGCCCGCGGCGTGCGCGCTCGCCGGGTTGCCTGGACAGCGGCCTTCGACTTCGACGAAGCGGGCGACGACGTCCGGTTCCGCCGGGGCGCCGGCGTTGGCGTCGCAGAAGACCGCTTCGTTCGGCGTCATGGGCGGCCGAGCACGCGCGCGTAGATCGCTTCGTACGCGCTGACGATGCGCTCGGTGGCGAAGTGCTCGACGGCGCGCCGCCGCGCCGCCGTGGCCAATTGCCCGTGCAGCGCCGGGTCGCGCAGGATCGCCAGCGCGGCCTTCGCCAGCGCTTCGGGCTCACCGAACGGCGCCAGCCGGCCGGTGTCGCCGAGCACCTCGGCGACGCCGCCGACCGCGGTGCTGACGCAGGGCACGCCGCACGCCATCGCCTCCAGCATCGACAGGCCGAAGCTCTCGGTCTCCGACGCCGACAGGAACAGGTCCGCCTGCGCCAGCGTGCGTTCGAGGTCGTCCTGCATGCCCACGTGCTCGACACGATCCTGGCAGCCGAGGTCGGCGGCGACCGCGAGCGCGTGCTCGCGATCGGGGCCGTCGCCGACCAGCACCAGCCGCGCCGGCAGTTCCTTGTGGATGATGGCGAAGGCGCGCACGACGTCGGCGAGGCGCTTCACCGGGCGGAAGTTCGACGCGTGCACGAGCACGCGCTCCTCGTCGACGCGCTGCGCCCACGGCCGGCGGTCGCCGGGACGGAAGCGCTCGGTGTCGACGAAGTTGGGCACGACGTCGACCGGCGTGCGGCCGCCGAACACGAGGTGCGTCTCGTCGGCGAGGTACTGGCTCACCGCCGTCACGGCGTTCGACTGCTCCAGCGCGAAGCGCGTCGGGCGCAGGTAGGCGCGGTCGCTGCCGACCACGGTGATGTCGGTGCCGTGCAGCGTGGTGACGAACTTGAGGTCGCCGCCCATGCTGCGGGCCAGGAACGCGCTCACCGCGTGCGGGATCGCGTAGTGTACGTGGAACAGGTCGATGCCCGCTTCCTCGCGGACTTCGAGCATGCGCGTCGCCAGCGCGAGGTCGTACGGCGGGTAGCGGAACAGCGGGTAGGCCGTCACCGCCACCTGGTGGAAGCGGACGCCGGGCACGCCGCGACGCAGGCGCGCCGGGCGGTCGTAGCTCAGCAGGTGGACGTCGTGGCCGCGGCGCGCCAGCGCCAGCGCCATCTCGGTCGCGACAACGCCGCTGCCGCCGACGGTCGGGTAACAGACGATGCCGATGCGCATGCGGGCGGCATCCTAGCAGCCCGCCGGGGAACGCAGCGCGGCCACGACGCCGGCGGCGCCGATCGCCGCCGTCAGCTGTCGTCGCAGACGGTCGCCTTGGGCAGTTCCATGGCGATCAGGACCTTGCCGCGGTCGTCGATGTCGACGACGCAGTGGCCGCCGACGCCGGCGACGAACTCGCAAAGCGTCATGCCGCGCTGTTGCATGTGCAGGTCGCAGTCGCCGCAGCGGCACTCCAGTTCGACGACGATGGCGTCGGCTTCGCTGCGCGCGCGCAGGGCGAGTTCGTCGCCGGGCGCGACGCTGCTGGTGGCGAGCTTCAGGGCGCGACGGACCACCCCGGCGAGCTCGATCGCGGCGCAGCGCACCAGCGGCAGGTTGGCAGGAACCTGCATGCGCACGACGATCGGCACCGGGATCTCGCCCACGCGCGCGCGGATGGCGTCGTCGACGATCTGCCGCACGT
Source organism: Phycisphaerales bacterium (assembly GCA_020247305.1). Taxonomy (GTDB): domain Bacteria; phylum Planctomycetota; class UBA1135; order UBA1135; family UBA2386; genus UBA2386. Next base: position 94,983 of record JADCJE010000093.1, read on the forward strand.
CGCAGACGTCGTGCTCCTCCTCGACGTTGGTGACGATGTCGTCGATCGCGTCCTGCAGCGCCGCGGTCTCCTGCTCCAGCAGTTCCTCGATGCTCGCCGGATCGTCCGTGTCGCCCAGTTGCTGGAGGCGGAAGGCGCCTTCGTCGATGCGCCCGAGGCACTCGCCGAGCATCGCCGTCAACCGTTCCAGTTCGCTGTCGCGAGCCATGTTGCGGGTATCGGCAGTGCCCTTCCCCGACCTGAGACACGGCGCGACCGGCGGCGGGCGGGGCGAGGGGGATCGACGGCCCGGCGGGACGGGGCGCAGCGGTCCCCGGCGCGGGCGCGCCCAAGCGCCGCCGCGGCCAGCGGTTGCCGCGGTGCGCCGGCGCGCGGTCAGCCGGCGTCGGCAGCGTCGGCAGCGGGGGCAGCCGGGGCGTCGCCGCCGGCGGCGGCGTCGGCCTTCGCCGCCCGCCGCGCGCGCGGCTTGGGCGCCGGGTTCGGCGCCACCGCCGGTTCCGCGCCGGCGGCCGGCATGCCGATGCGGGCCAGCAGTTCGTTGGCGAACGCTTCGTAGTCCCTGGCGCCATTGCTGTCCGGCGCGTGCTCGAAGATCGTACGACCGAAGCTCGGGGCCTCGGCGAGCTTGACGTTGTTGCGGATGCGCGTCTTCGTCAGCATCGCCCCGAAGTGGGACTCGATCTCGCTCAGCACCTCGGTGCTGAGGTTGGTGCGGGCGTCGAGCATGCACGGCAGCACGCAGGCGATGCGGATCGCCGGGTTGAGCCGTTTCTGCACCAGCTGGATCACCTCCAGCAGCTTGGCCATGCCCTGCAGCGACAGGTACTCGGCCTGCATCGGGATCACGACGTGATCGGCGGCGACGAGCGCGTTGGCGCTGAGCACGCCGAGCGACGGTGGGCAGTCGAACAGCACGAAGTCGCAAGCGCCCGCGCCCGGCCACGCGTCGAGCGCCTCGCGCAGGATGGTCTCGCGGCCGATGCGGTTGGCGAGCACCTGCTCGACGCCGGCGAGCGAGGTGTCGGCGGGCACGACCGACAGGTTCGGCGTCGCCGTCGGCTGCACAAGGCCCTGCAGCGGCGCGTCCTCGACCAGCAGGTTGGTCATCGTCTGGCCTTCGAGGTCGGGCCGCTTGTCGACGTGTACCGTGAGGTTGGCCTGCGGGTCCATGTCGAGCATCAGCAC
>JADCJE010000094.1 GCA_020247305.1 Phycisphaerales bacterium
GCCACCCGTCGCGGCGTGGGCTGACTCGGCATCGGCCATGGTGTGGCCATGGTGTGCGCGCCGCGGCGAAGCACGCAGTCGGCGCGCAGTCACGTTGGCGCGCAGTCACGTTGGCGCGCAGCAACTTGGACGCACGCAGCACCGCGCACGACGACGTCCGCACGGTCTGCGCACAGCGTGCGCGATCGGTGCGCCAGGGCGGCGCACGACGCGCGATCGGCGCACGCTCGGCGGTGCCGGCGCGCGCCACGAGGTGGACGATCAGCCGACGCGGAACTTGCCCGAGCGCTTGATCTTCCGCTTGATGACCTTGCGGCCCCCCGCCGTCTTGCTGCGGGTGCGGAAACCGACCTTCTTGAGACGCTTGACCTTGGAACGACGGACCTTGAGCTTCATGGCTGCACGCGTGCCAGCGCTGCGGATGTCGCAGCGCCTCTACTTGGCGGGGGCGAGACGGTAGCGGCGCGAGGGGAAGCGGTCAAACATCCCGTCGCGCGGTCCGCCGAGCGTTGCGGCGCGCGCGCCAGCGCGGCATCGTTCGGCGATGCGCATCCTGCTGCTGTGCCACGGCCTGCCGCCCGACAGCGTCGGCGGCGTCGAGCAGCACGTCGACGGCCTCGCCAAGGCCCTCGTGCGCCTTGGCCACGATGTCGAACTCTACGCGCGCGAAGGCACGCCGGGCACGGCCCAGGGCACGCTGCGCCTCGCCGCCGAGGGCAATCCGCGGACGACCCGCGCGACCTACCGGTGGGAAGGCGTGCACGACCTGCCCGCGATGTACGCCGCCGAGCCGATGGCAGCGGCCCTGCGCGACTTCCTCGCCGCGCGGCGCGCCGCCGGCTGCACCTTCGACGTCGCGCACGTACACCATCTGACCGGCATGTCGGTCGACAGCCTCGACGTGCTCGCGGCGGCCGCCGTGCCGACCGTGCTGACGTTGCACGATTACTGGCTGTTCTGCCCGCGCGGCCAGATGTTCCACGCCGACGAGGAAGCGTGCGCGACGGCGACCGTCGAGCGCTGCACGGGATGCCTTGCGCGCACCTTCCCCTGGTGGATCGACGCCGCCAACGGACCAGCCAAGGTCGCGGCGCTGCACGAGCGCGCCCGGCGCGCGCTCGCGCTGCCGCAGCACCTCGTGGTGCCGAGCGCGCGCGCACTGCCGCCATTCCTCGCACTGGGCGTGCCGGCCGAGCGCTTTACCGTGGTCGAAAACGGCGTCGACGTCGACGGCCTGCTCGACCTGCCCGACGCCCCCGCCGGCCCCGGGCCGCTGCGCGTCGGCTACTTCGGCACCGTGATGCCGAGCAAGGGCCTGCACGTCCTGCTCGCCGCCGTCGCCAAGCTGCCGCCGGGCACCGTGCACCTCGCCATCCACGGCAACGTCGTGCCCTACCACGGCGACCAGAGCTACGCGACGCGGTGCTTCCAGGGTTTGCGGCCCGGTGACGACGTGCACTACCACGGCCCTTACGGCCTCGGCGACCTGCGCGCACGCCTCGCCGAGGTGGACGTGCTGGCGGCCCCCGCGCTGTGGCAGGAGGCGTTCGGCCTGACGGTGCGCGAAGGGCTCGCCGCCGGCCGGCCGGTGCTGGTCAGCCGCATCGGCGGCCTGCAGGACGCCGTGGTCGACGGCGAGCAGGGCCTGGTGCTGCCGCCGGGCGACGTCGACGCCTGGGCGACGGCGCTCGGGCGCCTCGCCGCCGACCGGCGCGAGGTGCACCGGCTCGGTCGCACGGCCCGGCAGCGGGCGCGCGGCTTCGAAGCCATGGCCCGCGACCTGCTGGCGGTCTACGCCGACGCCCGCCGCACGGGAACCGCCCGGCAACCTTGACCCGACCGGGGGGCTGCATCTAGGCTTCTTCCCCCGATTTGCGGCCAAGGCGTCGACTCCCGTCGACGCCAGCGGCCACGCTTGCACCCAAGATGACCGACACGGCCCAATTCCCCTCGCTCGACCCGACGGCCCTGTTGTCCGGCGATCTCACGCCGACCAAGCTCGACGCCTTCCGCGCGGCGGTGTTCCAGTCGGTCGACTCGCTGCAGCAACTGCGCGATTGGCTGTCCGACCCGCGCGCCAAGGGCACCGCCCGCGGCATCGCCATGTGGGCGCTCGGCCGGCACGAGGACGCCGTCGAGTTGCTCGCCGCCGACAAGCAGAATGCTGTCGTCGCCTGCTGCCTCGCCAGCAGCCTCGGCGCGCTCGGCCGCATCGACGAAGCGGCCAAGCTGCTTGGCAAGCGCGACGCCGACGCCGCGCAGGCGCTGGTGTGGCTGCGCGTGCTCGACGCCAACAACGACGCCGAGCGCCTCGCCAAGGACGTCGACCAGCTCAAGGGCCTGCTGTCGGCCGCCGACGTGAAGTACTACGCCGGCCGCGCGTTGGAGCTCGCCCACGACGTCACCGGCGCGATCGCCGCGTACGACGAAGTTCTCGGGCTCGACAACAACCACAAGCAGGCGATGTTCCGCCTCGCGCTCAACGTCGACCTGCGCGGCGAGGACGAAGAGGCGCGCGAACTGTACGAGCGCGCGCTGATGTCGCCACCGGTCAACGCCGCGTGCGTCGTCAACCTCGGCATCCTGTACGAGGACATGGGCAACTACCGCCGCGCGATGCAGTGCTTCGACCTCGCGCTGCAGGCCAACCCGGAGAACTCGCGGGCGCGCCTCTATCGCCGCGACGCGGCGGCCGCGCTCAACATGTACTACGACGAGGACCAGGAGCGCCGCGACGACAAGCGCAACAAGCTCCTGCGCACCCCGATCAACGACTTCGAGCTGTCGGTGCGCAGCCGCAACTGCCTCGCGAAGATGAACATCCGCACGCTCGGCGACCTGGTCAAGAAGACCGAGGCGGAGCTGCTGAGCTACAAGAACTTCGGCGAGACGTCGCTGACGGAGATCAAGGAGATCCTCAAGAACAAGGGCCTGCGCCTTGGCATGACCGCCGACGAGCTGATGAGCAAGGACCTCGGCGAGATCACCGAGCCGGCGGTCCGCACCGAGGAGCAGCCGGACCCGAACAGCCCGGATCCGTCGCGCCGCCCGATCAGCGAACTGGACCTGTCGGTCCGCAGTCGCCGCATCGTCGACCTGCTCAAGATCCGCACGATCGGCGACCTGGCACAGAAGACCGAGGCCGAGCTGCTGGCCTGCCCGAACTTCGGCCAGACCTCGCTCAACGAGATCAAGACCAAGCTCGACGAGTTCGGCCTGTCGCTGCGCGGCTAGTCCGCCCCCGCCCCGCGCATGTACGACCACTTGCACGGGGAAGTCGTCGAGAAGCAGACGTCGCGCGCCGTGGTCCGCTGCGGCGGCGTGGGTTACGAGGTGCGCATCAGCCTGACCTCGGCCGCCGGGCTGAAGGTCGGGCAGACGTGCCAGGTGTTCACCATCCTGCATGTCGTCGACGGCACGCCGTCGCTGCTCGGCTTCGCCAGCCGCAGCGAGCGCGAACTCGCGCGCAAGCTGCTCGGCGTCGGCGGCGTCGGCCCTTCGATCGCCCTGGCGCTGCTCAGCGTGCTCGCCCCCGCCGACCTCGCGCGCGCGGTCGCGCGCGGCGACACCGCCGCACTCAAGGCGGTCAAGGGCGTCGGCCAGAAGACCGCCGAACGACTTTGCCTCGAATTGCGCGACGCGATGGCCAAGCTCGACCTCGGCCCCGCCGACCCGGCGGCCGCGGCGCACGACCGGGCGAACGACGACGCCATCGCGGCGCTGGTGACGCTGGGCTACAGCGAGAAGGACGCGCGCGACAAGCTCGACAAGGTGCGGCGCGGCCGCGACGCCGGCGCTGCCGGCGACGTCGAAGGGCTCGTCAAGGCCGTCCTGCAGATGTAGCCGGGCGGCGCAGCAGCACGAGCAGCAACTGCACGTCTGCCTGCCGCACGCCGGCGATGCGCGACGCTTCGCCCAGCGTCAGCGGCCGCCGTTGCTGCAATCGCCCGCGCGCCTCGTTGCTCAAGCCCGGCATGGCGGCGTAGTCGAACGCGGCTGGGATGCGCTGATCCTCCATGCGCTTCAGCCGGGCCACCTCCATCGCCTGCCGGTCGATGTAGCCGGCGTACTTGACCTCGGCCTCGACCTCGGCGAGCTCGGCAGTCGCCAGTCCCATGGCGGCGAACGGCGGGTCCCAGCCCAGCAGGTCGTCGACCGCCACTTCGGGCCGCCGCAGCCACTCCGTCAGTGTCCGGCCGTCACGCCGCTGCAGGTCGAGCCAGCGGCGGGCGGCGGCGATGCGCTGCTCCTTCTGCCGCACGGCGTCGGCCTGGGCGGCGTCGACGAGGCCCAGCCGCTCGCCGATCGGGGTCAGCCGACGGTCGGCGTTGTCGCTGCGCAGCAGCAGCCGGAACTCGGCGCGGCTGGTGAACATGCGGTACGGCTCGCTCGGGTTGACGCGGCACAGGTCGTCGACCATCACGCCGAGGTACGCCGTCGCGCGGTCGAACACGACCGGATCCTCGCCGCGCGCGAAGCGAGCGGCGTTGAGCCCGGCGACCAGCCCCTGCCCGGCGGCCTCCTCGTACCCGCTGGTGCCGTTGATCTGGCCGGCGGCGAACAGGCCGCGCAGGCTGGCGATCTGCAGGTCGCCGCGGATCTGGTCGGTGAGCACGTAGTCGTACTCGACGGCGTAGCCCGGCCGCAGCACGACCACCTGTTCGAGGCCTGGGATGGTGCGCAGGAACGCTTCCTGCACCTCGGCCGGCAGGCTGGTGCTGACGCCGTTGGGATAGACCTCGACCGAGTCGCGGCCTTCCGGCTCCAGGAACACCGGGTGCGCGTCCTGGTCGGCGAAGCGCACGACCTTGTCCTCGACGCTCGGACAATAGCGCGGGCCCGTGCCCTGGATGCGGCCCTGGAACATCGGCGAATGGTGCGCGTTGTCGCGGATGATCGCGTGCGTCGCCGGGTTGGTGCGCGTCAGCCAGCACGGCATCTGCTGCACGTCGAGCCGCGCGGTGCGGAACGAGAAAGCCTGCGGCGGGTCGTCGCCCGGCTGCACTTCGAGCCGGCTCGTGTCGATCGAATCGCGGTGCAGCCGCGGCGGCGTGCCGGTCTTGTGGCGACCGAGCCGGATGCCGAGCGCGCGCAGCGACGCGCTGATGCGCGCGGCCGGCGCTTCACCGTGGCGGCCGCCGGGCGCTTCCCAGGCGCCGGCGAAAAGGCGGCCGCCGAGGAAGGTGCCGGTCGTCAGCACGACGGCGGGCGCGCCAAGGCACGTGCCGTCGGCGAGTTCGACCCCCGCGACCGCGTCGCCGCGCGCGTTCGAGGTGATCGCGACAGCCTCGCCGGCGACCACGGTCAGGCCCGGCCGCGCCAGCACGCGCATGACCATCGCGCGGTTGTAGGCGTCGCGGTCGCACTGCGCGCGGGGAGAGCGCACCGCCGGTCCCTTGCTGGTGTTCAGCATGCGGAACTGGATGCCGGTCTGGTCGGTGACCAGCCCCATCTCGCCGCCGAGCGCGTCGACCTCGCGGACCAACTGGCCCTTGGCGAGGCCGCCGATCGCGGGGTTGCACGACATGCGACCGATGGCAGCAGGGTCGAGCACGACCATGGCGGTGCGGCAACCGAGCCGCGCGGCGGCGCTGGCAGCCTCGACGCCGGCATGGCCGCCGCCGACGACGATGACGTCGAAGTCCCGGGTCACAGGGTCAACCGCTTACCCGCGGCGCGCCCCGACGGGAAGCCTCCTCACGCGTCGGGGGTCGAGCGCGCGTAGATGGCGCGGAGCAGCAGGCGGTGGCGCAGCACGTAGTTCCACATGGCGCCTCGATCGGCCGGTGCGCCCGCTGGACTGCAGCCGACCCGCACGCACGCGCGGAACGGGCGGTGGCCCGCAGCGCCGTCGCCGCCGACAGCACGGCGGATTCCAGGCGCGCCGGCAGACGGCGCGCGGCGAACGCTTGCTAGACTCCGCGCCATGCCTGCGTTCCGACTCCTCCGCTCCTGCCTGCCGCTGCTGCTCGCCGGCGCGGCCGCCGCGCAGCTGCCGCTGGCCGAGGTCGCCAAGCTCGCCCGCGACCGCGCCGAGCGCAGCCGCCCGGCCCAGTTGAAGGCCCTGGAGCCGTACTGGCCGGACCTGGCGCTGAACTACGACGACAGCCGCGATGTGCTCAACGCCCGCATCGCCGAGGTCGCCGGACTCGGCGACAGCGTCGTGCCGGTTCTGCTGGAGAAACTGACGCCGACCAACGGCAGCGGCGAAGGCGGCCGCCAACTCGCGGCCAACTGCCGCCGCGTGCTGGAGCGCCTCGACCCCGCCAGCTTCGTCGACGCCCTCGCCGAGCTCGCCAATGGCCCCAGCCCGACCGCCCGCACCGAGGCGATCCGGCTGCTCGGCGCGGCGCAAAACGGCCAAGCGGCGGCGCTGCTCGTCGACCTGCTCGACGCCACCACCGGCGACGACCGCCGCACCGTGCTGCGCGCCCTGCGCCAGCACCGTTCGCCGGTCGGAGCCGCCAAGGCCGCACCGCTGCTGGGCGCCAACGAACGCGCCATGCGCGAAGACGTGCTCGGTTACCTCACGGCCGCCCGCGCCGGCGCGGTCGTCGGCGTCGTCGCCGAAGCGCTGGCCGCCGAGCGCGACCCCAAGTTGCTGCCTCTGTACGTCGAGTACTTCGCCGCCGCGACCAAGGCCAACGACGCCGCCGCGCGCGCCTTGCTGCCGCTGCTCGACCGCGACCGCCTCGACTGGCAGGACACGCGCCGGCTCGTGCAGGTGCTGGCGACCATCGCGCCCGCGGGCCACGAACCGACCACCAAGCGGCTGGGGGCTCTGCTCGACGATGGCGAACCGTCGTCGGTGTCGGTGCAGGCGGCGGTGACGATGCGCGCGCTTGGCGACAAGCAGGGCGTGACCAGGGTCCGCAAGGCGATTGACGAGCAGATGCGCAAGGGCCGGCGGCGGCAGGAGGGCTCGCTCTACGAGCACCGCGCCAACCTGAGCTTCGCCACCGAGGACTACGCCGAGGCGTTCGCCGACTTCGAGAAGGTCCTGGAGTTCCAGGACGGCCTCGCGATGACGCGCCGGGCCTACGTCGGGATGTTGCGCTGCGACGCCCACCGCAAGCGCACCGCCAACCTGCTCAAGCTGATGCGCGCCTCGGGCATGACGGTCGCGGAGATCGAGGCGATCGGCGCCGACGACCCGGACTTCGCCGAGGCCCTGAAGCAGGACCGGGTGCGCAAGGAACTGCAGGCGCTGGCCAAGGAACAGGCGCCGAAGTGAGGCGCCGCGCCGCGCCTTGACCGGCCCGGAGGGCGACGCCAAGATGGCCGCCCCTTTTCACCGCCCGGCCACGGCCGCTGGCGGTGCCGCCATCACGCCCGCCCGAGCCCACGCCATGGAAGTCCTGGTTGCCGAGACCGGCCCCTGCAGCCGCGCCCTGACCGTCACCGTCCCCCCCACCGCCGTCCAGCAGCATCTGGACGAGATGTACGCGTCGGCGCAGCGCCAGGTGCAGATCAAGGGCTTCCGGCCCGGCAAGGTGCCGCGCGCAATCATCGAGAAGCACTACGGCGCGTCGATCCTCGCCGAAGCCAAGGAGCAGATCCTCAACCGCTTCTTCGGCGAAGCCTGCCGCAGCAAGGAGATCGATCCGGTCGGTCGCGTCGCGATCGACGGCTTCGAGAAGCTGGACGTCAAGCCCGGCGTGCCGCTGACCTTCACCGCCAAGATCGACGTGCGGCCGCGCTTCGAGCTCAAGGGCGCGAAGGGTCTCGAGGCCCCGGCCTTCGAGGGCACGGCGACCGATGCGGACGTCGACAACGCGCTGAAGGAGATCGCGCACCAGAAGCGCACGATCCAGCCGACCACCGAGCCGGCGCAGGACGGAGACTTCGTCAAGGCCGACTACTGCTTCCGCGACGCCGCCGGCGCCGAGGTGCTGGTGCGCAAGGACGTGCAGCTGAACACCCGCCTGCCGATCCACGGCACCAAGGAAGAGGACTTCAAGGCGGCGGTGCTCGGCGTCGTCGCCGGCAAGACCGCGTCGATCGCGCTGGAGTTCCCGGCGAACTTCGAGAAGGAGGCCGTGCGCGGCCAGAAGGGCGCCGTCGAACTGACCGTGCACCAGGTCCTGCGCGTGCAGGCGCCGCCGATCGACGACGCGCTGGCCAACACGCTGGAGTTCCCCGATCTCGCGTCGCTGCGCGCCGACCTCGCCACGCGCATCTCCTCGGAGAAGCAGCGCCTGGGCAAGCAGCGGCAGGAAGAGCACCTGCTGCAGGCCCTGGTCGCCGCCCACGACATCCCGCTGCCGCCGTCGCTCGTCGAGGAGCAGCAGCAGGGCGCGCTCGCCGCGCTGGCCGAGCGCATGAAGGAGAAGGGCGCTGCTGACGAGGAGATACGCGCCAAGCTCAACGAGTCGAAGGACGAGGCGAAGCAGGAGGCCGAGCGCCGCGTGCGCCTGTTCTTCCTGATCGAGGCCGTCGCGCGCCAACACAAGATCTTCGTCACCGAGAGCGACCTCGACGCCGAACTTCGCCTGATCGCGCAAGCCAACAGCAACGAGGACGTGCAGTTCACCGTCGAGCAGGCGCGCGCCTTCTTCGAGCAGCAGAACCGGCTCGGCGAGCTGCGCCTGTCGCTGCTGGAGCGCAAGGTCCGTGATTTCCTCCGGGAGAACGCGAAGATCACCGATAAGAAGTAGGCCTGCCATGGGAGTCCTGGCGATGCGCCGGGGCGTCCGTGCGGGCTTGGCCGCGCCCCCCGCGTGGCCTAGCTAGACAGCGACCGCCGAGCCATGACCATCGCCAACGACTACATCATCCCGTTCGTCATCGAGAAGACCGGCCGGGGCGAACGCCAGTACGACATCTACAGTCGGCTGCTGGAGGACCGGATCGTCTTCATCGGCTCGCCCATCGACGACGGCGTCGCCAACGCGGTCATCGCACAGCTCCTGTTCCTGCAGAAGGAGAACAAGAGCCAGGACATCAACCTGTTCCTGAACACGCCGGGCGGCAGCGTCACGGCCGGGCTCGCGATCTACGACACGATCCAGTTCGTGCAGTGCCCAGTGGCGACCTACTGCATCGGCCAGGCGGCGTCGATGGGCGCCGTGCTGCTGGCTGCGGGTTCCAAGGGCAAGCGCCACGCGCTGCCGCACTCGCGCATCATGATCCACCAGCCCTGGGGCGGCGTCGGCGGCACGGCGATGGACATCTCCATCCAGGCCGACGAGATCCTGCGCCTCAAGCAGACGCTGAGCGAGATCCTCGGCCGGCACTGCGGCAAGTCCGCGGCCGACGTCAGCCGCGACAGCGACCGCGACTTCTTCATGGGCCCGGCCGAGGCGAAGGCCTACGGGCTCATCGACGAGATCGTCCAGACCAGCAAGTGATCGCCCCCCGCGCCGCGGCCGCAGCGCCGCGATGACGCGAATCCCCCGGTCGCCGGCGCGCAACGGCGCGCGCCAGCGGCTACACTGCCCGCGTTTCCCGCACGCAGGATCCACATGGCCGCCAAGGGCAAGACCGTCGAGCGCTGCACGTTCTGCGAGAAATCGCGCCACCACGTGCAGTCGCTGATCTCCGGACCGCCCGGGATCTACATCTGCAACGAGTGCATCGAGATCTGCAACACGATCCTCAAGGAGGAGGACCGCAAGCAGAAGGGCGGCGCGCCGTCGACCTCGTCGCCGACGTTCCTCAAGGACCTCGTCCTCAAGGACAAGGTGCCGACGCCCGAGTACATGATGAAGCGGCTCGGCGAGTACGTCGTCGGCCAGGAACGCGCCAAGAAGGTGCTGTCGGTGGCCGTCTACGGCCACTACCGCCGCCTGCACGCGCGCTTCCACAACCCGGAGCTGGAGCTGGAGAAGAGCAACATCCTGCTCGTCGGCCCGACCGGCTCGGGCAAGACGCTGCTCGCGCGCACGCTGGCCAAGATCCTCGACGTGCCGTTCGCGATCGCCGACGCCACGACGCTGACCGAGGCCGGGTACGTCGGCGAGGACGTCGAGAACATCCTGCTGCGGCTGCTGCAGAACGCCAACTTCGACGTCGAGCGCGCGCAACAAGGCATCGTCTACATCGACGAGATCGACAAGATCGGCCGCACCACGTCCAACGTCTCGATCACGCGCGACGTCAGCGGCGAGGGCGTGCAGCAGGCGCTGCTGAAGATCCTGGAAGGCACGGTCGCCAACGTGCCGCCTCAGGGCGGCCGCAAGCACCCCGAGCAGAGCTACATCCAGGTCAACACCGAGCACATCCTGTTCCTCTGCGGCGGCACCTTCACCGGCATCGAGCAGTTCATCGCCCGGCGCCTGGGCCAGAAGGTCATCGGCTTCGGCCAGGGCGACGACGCGCCGGCCGCCGTTCCCGAGATGGATCTCGTGACCAGCCAGCGCGAACGCGACGGGCTGATCCCGTTCCTCGACCAGAAGGACCTGATCGACTTCGGCATGATCCCCGAGTTCGTCGGCCGTCTGCCGGTGGTCGTGCCGATGCGGTCGCTGACGCGCGAGGAGATCCTCAATGTCATGACCGCGCCGAAGAACGCGCTCGTCCGCCAGTACAAGGCGATGCTCGAGCTCGACGGCTGCCAGCTGGAGTTCACCGACGAGGCGCTCGGCGTCTTCGCCGACGAGGCGATGCAGCGCGAGACCGGCGTGCGGTCGCTGCGCTCGATGTTCGAGGAGGTGCTGCTCGACCTGCGCTTCGAGATCGGCTCGCGCAAGGGCGAGCGCATCGTCATCACCGGCGACTACGTGCTGGAGAAGCTGCGCCGCCAGGGCGGCGATCGTCGCAAGCGCGACTCGGCCTGACGGCCGGTCCGGCGAGCCGAGACGACGCCCATGCGCGCGCTGACCGAACTGACGGACCAGGAACTCGCCGACGCCGTCGCCGAGCTCGGCGGCAAGCCGTTCCAGGCGCGGCAGGCGTCGCACTGGCTGTGGAAGCACGGCGTCACGGCCATCGACGCCATGAAGAACGTGCCGACGCGCCTGCGCGAGGGGCTCGCCGCGCGCTTCCGCGTGCGTGCCGGCGAACTGGCGCAGGTCGACGAAGCCGAGGACGGCACGCAGAAGCTGCTGGTGCGCTGGGCCGACGGTGAGACCGTCGAGTGCGTCATCATCCCCGACGGCGAACGCACGACGCTGTGCGTGTCGTCCCAAGTCGGTTGCCCGGTGGCATGCGTGTTCTGCGCATCGGGCATGTTCGGCGTGCGCCGCAATCTGACGCCCGGCGAGATCGCCGAGCAGGTGCTGCTTGCGCGTGCGCGCCTGCCGGCGGACCGCGCCCTGACCAACCTCGTCGTCATGGGCATGGGCGAACCGATGCTCAACCTCGACGGCCTGCTGCCGGCGCTGCAGCGCATCCACGACCCGCAGGGCATCGGCATGGGCGCGCGCCGCATCACGGTCAGCACGTCCGGCTACCCGCGCCAGATGGAGCGCTTCGCCGCCGCCGACCCGTCGTACAACCTCGCGGTGTCGCTGCACGCCGCGGACGACGAACTGCGCAAGTGCCTCGTGCCGACGGCGACCGCGCCGGTGCGCGAGATCGTCGCCGCCGCGCACCGCTACTTCGGCCAGAAGGGCCGTGAGGTCACCTACGAGGTCGTACTGCTCGAAGGCGTCAACGACCGGCCGCAGGACGCGCAGGCGATGGTCGAAGCGCTCGGCGCCCTGCCGTGCACGGTCAACCTGATCCCCTGGAACCCGGTCGAGGAGATCGCCCGCGATCGCGGCCTGCGGCGACCGTCCGTGCCGCGCGTCGACGCCTTCGCCGACGCGCTGCGCCAGGGCGACCTCAAGGTCACCGTGCGCCGCCAGCGCGGCGCCGACCGCTCGGCGGCGTGCGGCCAGTTGCGCCTGCGCCACGCCGGCGCGAACGCCGGCTAGGAGTCTGCGCCACGGCAGGCCACGCCGCCCGCCACGCGTCTTCGCGTCCGGGAGCTCGCCGGCGAGCTTTGGCGAATCCACTGATTTGCCTGCGGTCGTCGGCTTCGCCCCGACCGCGAATCCGCGCACCGGATCAGCGCGCGCCCCCTGACGCCGGCGCCCAGGCGAGCGCCCCCGCCGTCAGCGGATGGACTCGCCGTCGGCCTTGCGGGCGCGCTTCTTCAGCGGCTGCGCCGGCTTGCCCGCGTCGGTCTCGATCGCCTCGGCCTTGGGCGCCTTGGCGGTCTTGGCCGCGCCCTTGCGGACGAAGGCGACCTCGACCTCGGCGCCCTGCGCGACGCCGCCGAGCGCGGCCTGGACGTCCTGCGGCGACCCGATCGGCGTGCCGGCGATCCGCGTGACGATGTCGCCGCGCTGCAGGCCCAACTCCTGCGCCAGCGAGCCTTCCTGCACGGACTCGACCATCAGGCCGACGCCGTCCTCCAACTCCAGGTAGGCGCGCACGTCGGGCGGCACCTCGTCGCGCACCGACACGCCCAGGCGCTTGCCTGCCGGCGGCGGCACGGGCGCGGCCGGCGCAGCGCCGCCGAAGTCGTCGAAGCCATCGACTTCGGCTTCGGGCGGCAACTGGCCGCGGCGCGGCCGACCGGTGATCGGCGGCTGGGGCGCGTTCGGCGCGAACGGGCCGCCGAAGCCGCGCAACCACCCCATGCCGCCGCCTGGCAGCTGCAGGCCGATGCCGTTGCGGCCGAGCACGCCTGGGTGCTGCTTCTGGAACGACTCCATGTCCGGCGCCTCGTAGACCTTCTTCTCGGTCTTGCCGTCGGCGCCGCGCTCCTCGACCTCGACGCGCACCGCGCCGTCCGGGCCGATCTGCATCGACATGCCCTGCGAACGCGACGCGCCGGCCTTCATCTGCTCCTGCAGGTCGCGGAAGAAGCCGTCGTCGAAGAAGCGCGCGCGCGGGACGTCGATGCCGAAGTCGCGCTCGAAGCGCTCGAACAGCGACTCGAACTCGTCGCGGACCGGCTCGCGCCGCGGCCGCTCCGGCTGGCCCTGCGGCGGCGCGTCGTCGCGGCCGCGCGGCGCCAGCGCGCCATCCGCCTTGCCGGCCTCGATCTGCCGCAGCAGCCGGCGGGCGCGCCACTGCGCCTCCGCGTCGTCGACGGCCTCGGCCGCCTTCTTCAGCGCCGGCACGGCTGCGGCGCCGAGTCCGCGCAGCGCCGTCTCGGCGTCGACGCGCTCGCGGAACCGGTCGCTGCCGAGTTTGCGCACCAGCGCCTCGGGATCGGGCGCCTGTGCGTCCGCTTTGGCGGCGGGAGGCGGCGCGACCGGCTCCTTGGGCTGGGGATCCTGGGCTGGCAGGCTCGCCGCGGCGGCGGCGGCTGCGAGAAGTACGGCGCGGAGGTCGATCATGTGGCGTGGGCCGGGGTCACCCGGCGAACGCCGACAACGGTTGCACGGCGCGATCCCTCCCGCCCACCGCCGAGGGCCGTAGCCCCCCACGGGCCCGATGCCGGAGCCCGCGATGGCGCCGCGGCGACGCCGCCGGCGCGTGCGCACCGGGCTCAGGACGACAGCGGCTGGCCCATGCGGCGAAACTTCTCGTAGCGCTGCTCAAGCAGTTGCGGCACCGGGATCGCCGCCAGTTCGCCGAGCCACTCCAGGATCTGCGCGCGCACGCGCTCGACCGCGCCCTTCTGGTCACGGTGCGCGCCGCCGAGCGGCTCGTCGATCACCTTGTCGACGAGGCCCAGGCGCAGCAGGTCCTTGCTGGTCAGCTTCAGTGCGTCGGCCGCGTCCGGCGCCTTGTCGCCGGCCTTCCACAGGATCGCGGCGCAGCCCTCGGGCGAGATCACGGAGTAGTAGCTGTTCTCCAGCATGCCGACGCGGTCGCCGACGCCGATGCCGAGCGCGCCGCCCGATCCACCCTCGCCGATGACGACGCAGACCACCGGCACCTTGAGGTCGAACATCTCCAGGATGTTGCGGGCGATCGCCGAGGCCTGCCCGCGCTCCTCGGCGCCGATGCCCGGGTAGGCGCCCGGCGTGTTGATGAAGGTGACGATCGGCAGGCCCCACTTCTCGGCGAGGCGCATCTTCTGCAGCGCCTTGCGGTAGCCCTCGGGGTGGGCGCAGCCGAAGTTGCACGCCAGCCGGTCCTTGACCGTCTTGCCCTTGCGGTGGCCGACCAGCAGGAAGCGCACGCCGGCCATCGTCGCGAGGCCGGTGACGATCGCGCGGTCGTCGCCGAACACGCGATCGCCGTGCAGCTCGACGAAGTCGTCGAGCATCAGCTGGATGTAGTCCGAGGTCAGCGGCCGCGCGGCGTGGCGGGCGACGTTGACCCGTTCCCAAGGGCTGAGCTGGCCGTAGACCTCCGCCGTCTGCTTGCGCAGCCGATCCTCGAGCAACTCGATCTCGCCGGTCAGCTCCAGGTGCGAACCGGTGTTGAGCTTGCGCAGCTCGTCGATCTTGCCCTGCAGCTCCATCAGCGGGCGCTCGAAGGCGAGGCCGTCTTGCATGGCGGACTTGGGGTTGGCGTCGGTCATGGGAGGGCGGGAACTGTAGTCCCGCCGCCCCCGCTGGCCAACGCCGGAGCCGCGCCGAAGCCGCGCCGAGGCGACGGCGTGGCGCGGCCGCCCGGGGTCAGAGCCCGTATTCCTTGATCTTGCGGTACAGGGTCCGCTCCGACAGCCCCATCGCCTTGGCCGCCTTCAGGCGGTTGCCGCCGCACAGCTCCAGCGACACGCGGATGTGGTTGCGCTCGACGTCCTGCCACGTGCGGCCGGCGAGGAACTGCCAGCCGTCCTGATCGACCGGCAACGGCGCCCAGATCTCCGGCGGCAAATCGGCGCGCGTCAGGATGTTGCCCTTGGCGCGCACCACCATCGACTCGACGGCGTTGCGCAGTTCGCGCACGTTGCCCGGCCAATCGTACTGCACCAGCGCCACCAGAGCGTCGCGGTCGATGGCGTCGACGTCCTTGCCGTGCGTCTTGGTGAAGTGCTTGAGGAAGTGCTCGACCAGCAGCTTGATGTCGGAGCGGCGTTCGCGCAGCGCCGGCAGGTCGATGGTGACGACCTTGAGGCGGAAGTAGAGGTCCTGGCGGAACGTGCCGTCCTTGACCTTCTGCACGAGGTCGGCGTTGGTCGCCGCCAGCACGCGCACGTCGACCGGCCGCGTGCGGTTGTCGCCGAGCCGCGTCACGGTGCGCTCCTCCAGCACGCGCAGCAGCTTGATCTGTGTCGGCAGCGGCATCTCGCCGACCTCGTCGAGCAGCAGCGTGCCGCCGTTGGCGTACTCGAACTTGCCCTCGCGGTCGGCGACGGCGCCGGTGTAGGCGCCCTTGACGTGGCCGAACAGCTCGCTCTCGATCGTGCCCTCGCTCATGCCGCCGCAGTTGATGGCGACGAACGGCTTGCGCGCGCGCGGCGACAGGTTGTGGACCGCGCGCGCGACCAGCTCCTTGCCAGTGCCCGACGGGCCGAGGATGAGCACCGAGGCGGCGGTGCCGGCGATCTGCCGCACGAGGCCGAGCATGCGCTGCATCTTCGGGTCCTGGCCGACGATGCCCTCGATGCCGAAGGCGCGCTCGACCTGGCCCTTGAGCTCGTCGTAGGCAACGTCCTTCTGGTGGTCCTCCAGCGACTTCTTGACCTTGGCGCGCAGGTCGGCGAGGTCGACCGGCTTCTCGACGTAGTACGTCGCGCCCTTCTCCATCGCCTGCACGGCGACGTCGCGGCTGCCGTGGCCGGTCAGCATGACGACCCGGCAGTTGGCGTAGTTCTGGCGCGCGGCGGCGAGCACCGCGAAGCCGTCGACGCCCTTCATGACGAGGTCCGTGACGACCACGGCGAAGCGGCGTTCGCCGAGCAGCGCCACGGCGGCAGCGCCGCTCGCCGCGGTCGTGATCACGACCGGCAGGACCTCGAGCGCCTCGACCAGCGACTCGCGCAGGGCGTCGTCGTCGTCGACGACGAGGATGGGATCCGTCATGGCTTCTGCTCCGACTCCGGTCGCGCGCCGCGCGCCGGCAGACGCATGGTGAACTGCGTGCCCTTGCCGACCTCCGACTCCATGGTCAGCGCGCCGCCGTGCTCCTCGACGATCCGCCGGACCGTCGGCAGGCCGAGCCCGGTGCCGGCCTTCTTGGTGCTGAAGTACGGCTCGAACACGCGCGCCTGCACGTCGGCGGGGATGCCGGCGCCGGTGTCGGTGACGCGAACGAGCACGTCGTCGCCGTCGCGCACCGTCGACACCAGGATCTCGCCGCCCGCGGGCGTGGCGTCGCGGGCGTTGCGCAGCAGGTTGCCGATCGCCGCCTGCAGGTGGTCCCAGTCGACCGGCGGCGAGCCGATGCCGGCGCCGGGGTAGAAGCGCAGCGACAGGCCGTGCTCCTTCATCTCCGGCTGCTGGAAGTCGACGAACGCCTGCAGCCGGTCGTTCAGCGGCGTCGGCTGCGGCCGCGGCTCCGGCGCACGAGCGAAGCTGAGGAACTCCTCGAGGATCTTCTGCAGGCGACGGACCTCCGCCTCCACCGTCGACAGCCGCTTCTGGGTGCGCTTGTCACGGGGCGTCTCCGGCTCGCGGAAGTCCTCCAGCACCAACTGCAGGTTGAGCCCGATCGTCGACAGCGGATTGCGCACCTCGTGCGCGAAGCCGGCCAGCAGCGTGCCCAGCTGCGCGAGGCGCTCGGTGCGGATGCGCGCCTGTCGGGATTCGCGTGCCGGCGTGGCCATCGGCCGGGTCAGGATAGAACCCGCGCCGGCGGAATGCTCGCACGCGGCAGGGTTTCCGGCGGCGCGTCGGCTATCTTCGGCCGGCGATGTCCGGCGACCGGCACGAACTGCGCACGGCCGACGCAGCGCGCCTGTGCAGCGACGCTGCCGCGCGACTGCGCGCCGGCGAGCCGTGCGTGCTGCCGACCGAGACGTCGTACGTCGTCGCCGCGCTGCCGAACCATGCGGGCGCGCTCGCGGCGCTGCGGCAGGCTGCGCGCCTCCCCGCCGACGCGCCGCTGACGCGCCACGCGGCCGACCGCGCCGCCGCGACCGCGCTGTGGCGCAGCGTGCCGCCGCCGGTCGCTCGGCTGCTCGACCGCTACTGGCCCGGGCCGCTGACCGTGGTGCTGCCCGGTCGCGGCGGCGCGCTCGTCGGCGCGCGCGTGCCGGCGCACCCGTTCACCCGGCGGGTGCTCGCAGCCCTCGGCGAACCGCTGGCCACGACGGCCATCCCCGGCGACGACGGCCGGCCGCTGTGCGACGCGCTCGCCGTGGCCGTCCGCCTGCCCGCCGCGCGGACGCTGGTCGTCGACGACGGCCCGTCGCCGCTGGCGACGTCAACCACCGTCGTGCGCCTCGACGGCCCGCGCCTCGCGGTGCCGCGCGAGGGCATCCTGACGGCCGCGGAGGTGCTGCACACCGCCGCGCGCCGCATCGTCTTCGTCTGCACCGGCAACACCTGCCGGTCGCCGCTGGCCGAGGTCCTCGCGCGCGAGCTGTGCGGCAAGGCGCTCGGCGTCCCGGCTGGCGACGTGCTCGCGTGCGGCCTGTCGTTCGCGAGCGCGGGCACCGGCACGATGGACGGCATGCCGGCCAGCGACGGCAGCCTCGCCGCGGCGCGCGAAGTCGACCTCGACCTGTCGGCGCACCAGAGTCGCATGCTCGACCGCGCCACGGTCGATCGCGCCGACCGCGTCTACTGCCTCGCCGCCAGCCACCAGCGCGCGATCCTCGCGCGCCTGCCGGCCGCCAAGGACAAGGTCGAGCTGTTGCGCCCCGACGGCGGCGACATCGCCGATCCGTACGGCGGCGACCTCGACGACTACCGCCGCACGCGCGAGGAGATCCAGCGGGCGATCGAACTGCGCGTCGACGGCTGGCTCGCCGGCTGAATCGCGGCCGAGGCGCCGCTCATTCGCCGTCGCCGCGGCCGGGAACGAGGCCGCGCAGCACGCGCAGCAACCGCAGGAACCGCCGTTTCTCCAGCAGCGGGTGCCCCATGTAGTCGCCGGGCTCGATGACGTCCTTGAGCACGACGGTGCCGCCGCCCAGGCGCACGTCGGCGCCGATGGTCAGGTGGCCGCTGATGCCGACGTTGCCCGCGATGACGCAGCGGTCGCCGACGCTGGTCGAGCCGGCGATGCCGCAGTTGGCGGCGATGGCGACGTCCTGGCCGATCGTGCAGTTGTGCGCGATGTGGCACAGGTTGTCGATCTTGGTGCGCGCGCCGATGCGCGTGACGCCCAGCGTGGCGCGGTCGATCGTCGTGCCGGCGCCGACCTCGACGTCGTCCTCGATGACGGTGGTGCCGAGTTGCGGCACCTTGATCCAGCGCCCCGCCTCCCGGGCGTAGCCGAAACCGTCGCTGCCGAGCACGGCGTTGGCGTGCACCAGCACGCGCTGGCCGATCTGCACGCCGGCGTAGACGGTGGCGTTCGGGTGGAAGAAGCAGTCGCGGCCGATGCTGCAGCCATCGCCGATCACGACGCCGGCGCCGACGACGGTGCCCGCGCCGAGGCGGCTCTTGCCGACGACCGCGCGCGGCCCGATCTGCACCGGCTCCTCCAGCACCGCCGCCGGATCGACGACCGCCGTCGGGTGGACGTCGTGGCGCAGGGCGAGCGGCACCGGGTGGAACCGCAGCGCGACCTTGGCGTAGGCGACGTCGACGTCGTCGACGACGATCTGGCTGGCCGCGGTCGCCAGTTCGCTCTCGGTC
Source organism: Phycisphaerales bacterium (assembly GCA_020247305.1). Taxonomy (GTDB): domain Bacteria; phylum Planctomycetota; class UBA1135; order UBA1135; family UBA2386; genus UBA2386. The sequence continues at coordinate 18,582 of JADCJE010000094.1, forward strand.
AGCAGCGCGCCGGCGCGCGTGGCCTTGGCGGCGGCGGCGTAGCGGGCGTCGCGCACGAAGCCGATGCGGTCCGGACCGGCGGTGCGCAAGTCGCCGAGGCCGACGATGCGGCGGTCACCGTCGCCGAGCAGGCGTCCGGCCACGAGTTGCGCGAGTTCGGCGACCGAGGCTTCTGTCATGGCGCGCGATTATGCAGCGAACGCACGCGCGCCGCCGCAGCGCGTCGCTCGGAAAGCGGACCCGACGGGTCGTAGGCGACGCGACCGGGGAACTGGTGTTCCAGCGCAATGGCGGCGATGCCGCGGACGTCGGCTTCGTCGGCGAGGAGCAGTTCGGCCAGGGCCAACGCGCACGTCGGCTCGCGGCGGCCGGTCAGCGCGACCGCGAGCGCGCGACGGTCGTCGCCGCTGCCATGCGCGAGCGCGACGAGTTCCGGCGGCATCGGCAGGCCGCCGCGCCAGGCGCCGAGCAGTTCGCGCAGCCGGCCGGCCGGTGCCAGGGCCGCCGCCGCTTCGCGCAGCACGAACGGATCGGCGAGTTGGCGCAGCGCCTGCAGCGCCGGCGGCGGCAATGGTCCCGACACGAGCGCGGCGACGAAGGCCGCGGCGCAGGCCGACGGGAAGCGGACCCGCAGGCCGACGGCGTGCGCATCGTCGCCGGCGGCGACCTCGACGAGGCGCGCCGGCGGCGGCAGCGCGGCGAGGTCTTCGAGCGCACCCACCTCGTCGCCCGCCGCCGGCAGCCACGCCAGCACGGCCGGCGCGACGCGGCGCCAGCACGGGTCGAGCGCGGCCGCCGCGCGGGCGGCCGCCATCGGCGTCGCGAACGCCACGCCGTCGCGCCCCGAAGCCGCCAGCGCCACCTGCAGCTCGGCGCACGGCGCGCCGATCGGCAGGAAACGCGCGGCGAGCGCGCTGGCTTCGGCGCGTCCGTCGGCGTCGTCGGGCAGGCCAGCAAGGCGCCGTCGGGCCGCGGCCAGCGCCGCCTGCTGCGCGGTCCACGCGGCGAACAGGCTGTCGGCGCGCGGCGTCGCCGGCGGACGCGCCACGGCGACCGCCGCCAACATGCCGCCGGCCGTCGACGGCGCCGCTGCGAGCGCGCGCGGCAGCGCGCCGGCGTCGACCACGCCGAGGCAGGCAGCATCGAGGTCGGCGGCGTCGCCAAGGTGTGCGGCGTGCGCGAGCCAGCGTGCTTCGGCCGACCAATCGCGCCAGTCGGCCACTTCCCGCCACGGCCACGCGGTCGCGGCGCCGACCAGCACGGCGTCGTCGCCGACGGCGACGATCGCGAGCCACGGGAACACCGCCGCCGCCGCGGCGCACAGTTGCGCCGCCGCGGCCACGTCGTCGAGGTCGCCGGCGATCGGTTGCAACACGAGGCCGCCGGCGGCGACGCGGGCCAGTTCGCGCTGCACGTCGATGTGCAGATGGGCCGCGCCCGGCGTCGGCAACACGCCGACGACGATCGCCTGCCGGGATCCGGCCGGCAGCGCGCCCAGCGCGGCGGCGACGCCGAGCGCGCGGCCCGCCGGCAAGTCGCTGGCGAGCGGCGCCACCGGGCCATCGCCGGCGAAGGCGGCGCGTACGAGGGCGGCGTGCGGCCGGTCGTCGACGACGTCGACGACGCGGTCGCCGCCGGCCGCGCAGGCCTGCGCCTGCCGGCCGCTGCCGCCGAGCACCAGCACGCGATCGCCGGCGCGGGTCGCCGCGCGGACGATCGTCGCGGCCACGCTGTGTGTGGCCCGCTCGGGCCCGACCGCTTCGCGCACGGCGGCGCCGACACGCCACTGCCGCTCGTGGCGCGAGCGCACGAACACGGCGGCGTCGGGGCCAACTGCGGCGAGCACGCGCTCGCCGGGCAGCGCCGGCGCCAGCGGACGGCCAGCCTGCGCAACAGCCAGCGCGCAGGCGAGCGCCAGCACGCCCGGCAACGGCCGCCCGGCGGCGGCAGTCGCAGTCGCACTCGCGAACGCGGCACTGGCGAATGCGGCGACCAGGACGCCAAGGCCGTCGAACCACGGCCCAAGCCACGCCGCACCGGCGACCAGCGCGCTGGCCGTGCCAGCAACGACCGCGCCTTGGCGCCATGTCGGCCGCGGACCGGCAGTGCACCCCCGCACCCGGGCGCAGGCCGCCGCGGCGAGCAGGGCAGCAACGACGCCGGCGCCGAGCAGCGTTTCCTCGCCAGGATGGCTGGCGTTGGCACACGCCGCCGCCGCGAGCGCGCCGACGGCGATCGCGGCGTGTGTGCGCGCCGGCGCGGATGCCGGTGCCATGGCCGCCGCCGCTGCGCCGCCGAGCGCCAGCAGCCCGGCAGCGATGGCAACCGCCGCGGGCGCACCGGCCAGCGCCTGCCCCAACGCCACCGCGGCGACGCCAGCTGCCAGCAGCGCCGCCGCCCCACCGGAACGTCGCGCGGGCGGCAGCACCCGGACCAGGCCACCCCCGACCAGCGCCGCCGCCGCGCCCGCGGCCCAGGCCAGGCCAGGCGCAATCGGCGCGACCGCTGCCGCCCGTGCCAGGTTCGCCGCGCCCACGGCCAGGACGCCGCCCGCCAACGCCGCGCCCAAGCCAACCTCCAAACCGTCGGCGCGCCGCTGGGGTTCGTCCGCCTGTTCGGCGCGCGGGGCCAAGGCGACCGCCGTCAGGCCTGCAATTCGGCCAGCGCCCGCACGGCCTCGGCCGGGCTGGCACAGCGCACCAGCCGTTCGCGCACGTCGGCGCGCGACAACAAGCGCGCGATCTCGGCCAGGGTCTTGATGTGCTGCAGCTTCTTGCTCCGCGGGATCACCAAGCCGACGACGATGCGTGCGGGTTGGCCGTCGAGGGTCTGGAACGGCACGCCAAGCGGGCTCAGCCCCAGGATCGGGATGAGCTCGTCGATGCCATCGACCGCCGCGTGCGGGATGGCGATGCCGTGCTCCATGCCGGTGGTCATGCTCTGCTCCCGCAGCACGAGCGCCTGCTCGACGGCGGTAGCGAAGGCGGCGGGATAGCGCCCCGCCCGCACCGGCACGCGGGCCAGGACGCGCAACGCCTCCCACTTGTCCGCGGCTTGCAGCGGCACTTCCACCAGTTCGGGCGTGATCAGGTCGGCGAGCTTCATGCCGTGGCGCCGGCGCCTGCGCCGACGTGGTTTTGTCGCGGTGATGCAACCGACGCTCGCCAACGCGCGCAAACGGAAAGTCGGAAACACCCACTCCGCGCTTCCTTGCGTCGGCGGACGGAAATAAAAACGCGGCCACGCCGGTCCCATGCCGGTCACGCACCTCCCCGCGCGGGAGCGAGCTCCGACGAACCCCTCCGATGGCCCGAATCGCTTCCGCCCGAGTTCCCTGCGCCCCGACGTCACGCCGACCGGCCACCGCGATCGCGGACCTGCTGCGGCGGGCCTGCCTCGGCGCCGCCTTGAGCGCCCTGCTCGGTTTCGCCACCGCGCAAGGCGACCCGCCGACGGCCACTGGCGGCGCCGGCGCGCAGGGCCAGAATCAGCAGGGCCAAAGCCCGCAGGGGCCGGCCCCGCGCTTGGTGGTCGACACTGCGACCGACACGATCGCCTTCTCGATGAACGAGGCGAACGGCATGGAGCTGACGGAGTTCATCGCGTGGGCGAAGGAGGTGACCGGCAAGCGCTTCGTGTACTCCGCCGGCGACCTGGCGACCGCCGCACAGGGCCAGGGCAGCAACACGATCAGCTTCCTCGGCACGTTCCGCATCAAGCGCAGCCGCTTCCAGGAGGACTTCTTCTCCTTCTTCCAGACGATGCTCTACATCAAGAGCCTCGCGCTGGTGCCGCGCGGCGAGGGCGACCTCGAATTGCTGGAGATCGTCAGCATGAGCGGCGCCCGCGGTCGCGAAGTCACCGCCGGCGCGCGCTACGTGCCGCTCGAGGACATCGCCACGTATCGCTATCAGGCGGGTGTGCCGATCCTGACGACGTACCAGCTCAAGCACATCAACGCCCAGGTCGTCACGACGGCGCTGCGGCCGTTCTACGCGGCCGCGGGTTCGCCCCAGGGCGGCGGCTCGCTGAACGTCAACCCGATCGGCAACAGCTCGGCAATGCTCATGCAGGGCTACGGCCCGCAGGTCTACGCGCTGGTCGAGATCCTCAAGCTCGTCGACGTGCCGACCGAGCAGCCGAACATCGTCGTGCAGGTGATCCCGCTCGAGTTCCAGGCCCCTGAGGAACTCGAACCGATCCTGACCGAGGTCCTGGAGAGCCGCCAGCGCATCCGCCAGCAGGTGCTGCAGGAGCAGGGCGCGGGCCAACCCGGCGCCGTGGCCGGCGGCTCGGGGCAGAGCCAGCTCAAGGTCGTCGTCCACAGTTCGCAGAAGGCGGTCGTGCTGAGCGGCACGGCCGAGCAGGTGCGCGACGCCCAGGAACTGATCGCGCGGCTCGACGTGCCGAGCATGCCGGTCGACGGCGCGGCCAGCGTGATCCAACTGAAGAACGTGCTCGCCGAGGACCTCGCCGACACGCTGCGCAACTTCCTGCAGGAGGACAACCAGGCCGAGCAGCAGGCACAGTCGCCGGCCGGCGCCGGCGCCGCCGCGCAGCGCCGCACGCGCCGCACGGTCATCCGCCCGCACACGGAGAGCAACTCGCTGCTGGTGTCGGCGGCCGGCACCAAGTGGACGCAGATCCAGGAGCTGATCGCGAAGATCGACCAGCGGCAGCGGCAGGTGCTGATCGAGGCGGCGATCGTCGAGCTGACGACCGGCGACCTCGATCGCCTGGGCGTCGAACTCGGCCTGTTCGACCTCAAGCAGAACGGCGACTTCACCCGCGGCTTCGGCTACACGAGCTACGGCCAGTCGCAGTTCGAGGACACGGACGACGACGGCATCCCGGACACGCGCCTGCCGGACTTCGACAACCCGCTCCAGGGCGTCACGGGCGGCATCATCAGCGGCGGCGACTTCGCCGTGCCGATGCTGGTGAACGCGCTGTCGACCGACGACCGCGCCAACATCCTGTCGCTGCCCAGCGTGCTCGTGAACAACAACGAGTCCGCGACGGTCAAGACCGGCGAGGAACGCCCGACCCAGCAGCAGAACCAGGGCACGGCGACGACGCAGACCGGCGTCGGCCAGCCGCGCAACGCCGGCATCACGCTGGAGATCTCGCCGACGATCTCGCCGAACAACTACCTGCGACTGAACATCAACCTCGAGGTGTCGCGCTTCGTCGGCGCCTTCGATCCCAACTCGGTGACCGGCGGCGGCGTCGCGCTGCGCCGCCAGATCAAGACGCAGGTGACCATGCCGAGCGACAGCACGATGGTCATCGGCGGCGTCATCGAGGACCAGGAGTCGGAGCAGAGCGGCGGCATCCCGCTGCTGAAGGACATCCCGATCCTCGGCTACCTGTTCAGCAAGACCGAGAGCACGAAGAACAAGACCAACCTCTACTTCTTCGTGACGCCGACGATCCTCGACGAACCCGACTTCCAGGACCTCTACAAGCTGAGCCTCGATCGCAAGCTGGAGGCCGAGGAGTACATCGGCGAGCGCCGGCTGCGCGTGATCGACCGCAAGTGGAAGGCCGACCCGTTCGCCGAGTCGCGCCGTCTGGAGGACACCGGCTCCACCATCGAGGACCTCGACGCGCAGGGCGAGAACGAGACCCCGACGTACCGCCGCACCCGGCCGCAGGCGACGGCGCCGAGCGCCCCCACCGCGCCGACGACGCCGGTTCAGCCGGACGGAGCGCGCGGGCGATGAGCACGACCGGAGCGACGCCGCCGGCGGCGCGGCAGGACCGCGTGCGCGAAGGCCTGCTGCGCAAGGCTGGCCTGACCGCCGCGCAGATCGAGGACGTGGTCAAGGCCGAGCGCGAGACCGGCCAGCAGCTCGACCAGATCCTGGTCGGCAAGAACCTGCTGCCGGAGGGCAAGTGCATGGCCTTCTTCGCCGACCTGCTCGGCCTGGAGTTCAAGGCCAGCCTCGACGGCGTCAACGTGCCCCCCGCGTTCATCCATAACATCCCGGTGCAGTTCGCGCGCACGCACGGCCTCGTCGCGATCGAGGACACCGGCGACCTGCTGCGCGTCGCCACGCACAAGCCGCTCGACGTCCAGCCGATGGACGACCTGGCGACGCTGCTGAGCCGCGAGGTCGAGGCCGTGCTGAGCACGCGCGGCGAGGTCGCGAACCTGATCAACCGCGCCTACCGCCACAAGGCGGACGGCGTCGACGAAGCGCTGCAGGACGTCAAGGACACGGACATCGTGTCCATCGCCGAGAACATCCAGGAGTCGGAGGACCTGCTCGACGCCAACAAGGCGCCGGTCATCAAGCTGGTCAACATGCTCCTGTTCCAGGCGCTCAAGCTGCGGGCGTCCGACATCCACCTGCAGCCGTACGCCGACCGCTTCCAGGTGCGCATGCGCATCGACGGCGTGCTGTACGACATGGAGTCGGTCCCCAAGCGCGCGCAGGAGGCGATCATCTCGCGCGTCAAGGTCATGGGGAAGATGGACATCGCCGAGCGACGCCTGCCGCAGGACGGCCGCGCCTCGATCCGCGTCGGCGACGGCGACGTCGACGTGCGCATCAGCACGGTGCCGGTCGCGGGCGGCGAGCGCGTCGTCTTCCGCATCCTCGACAAGACGACCAAGATCTACTCGCTCGACCAGATCGGCCTGGAACAGGAAGCCGAGCGCACGATCCGCCGCTACATCAACTACAGCCACGGCGTCATCTTCGTCACCGGCCCCACCGGCTCCGGCAAGACGACGACGCTCTACGCCTGCCTCGACGCCATCAACGCGCCGGACCTCAACATCCTGACCATCGAGGACCCGGTCGAGTACAACCTCGACGGCATCAGCCAGGTGCAGGTCAACGTCAAGAAGGGCCTGACCTTCGCCAGCGGCCTGCGCAGCTTCCTGCGCCAGGACCCGGACGTGATGATGGTCGGCGAGGTGCGCGACAACGAGACCGCCGACATCGCCATCCGCGCGGCGCTGACCGGCCACCTCGTGTTCTCGACGGTCCACACCAACGACTCGGCGTCGACGGTCACGCGCCTGATCGACATCGGCGTCGAGCCCTACCTGGTGTCGTCGTCGCTGCTGCTCGTCATCGCCCAGCGCCTGCTGCGCACGGTGTGCCTGAACTGCCGCGAGCCGGTCACGCCGACGCAGGAGATGCTCTACCACCTGGAGGACCTCAAGCTGTCGCCCGACCAGTTCGCCGGCGGCAAGCTGTTCGTCGGCAAGGGTTGCGACGAGTGCTTCCGCTCGGGCTACTCGGGCCGCACGGCGATCTACGAGGTCATGCCGATCGACTCGCACATCCAGGAGCAGATCGTCAACAAGGCGACCGCCAGCCACATCAAGCGCGGCGCGCTCGAGCGCGGGCTCAAGACCCTGCGCATGTCCGGCGTGCAGAAGCTGCTCAACGGCCTGACGACGCCGGACGAGGTGCTGCGCGTGACCCAACTCGACGTGACGTGAGGCGACAGGTCCGACCGTGCCTATCTTCGAATACAAGGCGATCGACGGCGCCAACAAGGTCAAGAAGGGCATCATCGATGCCGACACGCCGCGCGACGCCCGCCTGAAGCTCAAGAAGGAGCGCCTGTTCGTCACCGACATCACAGAGTCGGGCGGCAAGCGCAAGGCGGCGATCCGCATCCGCGGCGTCACGGGCGTCGACGCGCCCAACAAACAGCGCAACGAGCAGGTCGCGGCGGTCACGCGCCAGATGGCCTCGCTGCTGCAGGCCGGCATCCCCCTGGCCGAGGCGCTGCGCATGATCATCGAGCAGGCGCCCGACAAGAAGATCGAGTCGGCCTTCCGCGACATCCGCGAGAAGGTCACGCAGGGCATGCCGCTCGGCGACGCGGTGCTGCAGCACCCGGGCTACTTCACCGACCTCTACTCCAACATGGTGAAGGCGGGCGAGTCCTCCGGCGCGCTCGACAAGGTGCTGGTGCGCCTCGCCGGCTTCCTGCAGGCCCAGACGCGGCTCAAGAACAAGGTCGGCGCCGCGTTGATCTACCCGATGGTGATGGCGGGCGTCGGCGTGCTGGTCGTGGCCATCCTGATGACGATGGTCGTGCCGAAGGTCACGCAGCTGCTGAAGGGCCGCGGCGAGGAACTGCCGCTGCCCACCCACCTGCTGATCACGGTGTCCGACTTCCTCGTCGCCTACTGGCTGCTGGTGATGGTCGGCCTGATCGGCCTCGCGCTGGCGTTCCAGCTGTTCGTCAACAGCGACAAGGGACGGCTGGCCTTCGACCGCTTCAAGCTGAACCTGCCGGTGTTCGGCGACCTGATGCGCAAGCAGGCGATGGCCCGCTTCTCGATCACGCTGTCGACGCTGCTGCGCTCCGGCGTGCCGGCGCTGCAGGCGCTGCAGGTCACCAAGGCCGTGCTCGACAACCGCGTGCTGCAGGACGCGCTGATGAACGTGCACGACCGCGTGCTCGAAGGCGCCGACCTCGCGACGCCGATGAAGCAGACCGGCGTCTTCCCGCCCACCGTTGCCTACATGGTCGGCGTCGGCGAGCAGGCCGGCAACCTGGAGGAGATGCTGGAGCGCGTGTCGGCCACGTACGACGAGGAGGTCGACCTGGCGACGCAGAAGCTGACCAGCATGCTGGAGCCGATCATCATCGTGGTGCTCGCCGCGATCGTCGGCGGCATCGTGATCGCGATCGTGATGCCGCTGCTGCAGCTGCAGCAGCAGCGCCGCTGACGGCCCGAGCAGCGGGGCAAGCGGCAGTCCGATCCCCCACCTGGGCGCCGCCAGGAGCGGCCGCGCACGGCGCCGAGCCGGATCGTCAGGCCATGCCGCGCGCCGCGACGATCTGGCGCGCCATCGCCAGCAGGGCGGCGGGCTCGTTGCTCGCCGGCTCCTCGGTGACGCGCTCGAGCAGTTCGCCGAGCAGGACGCCGATGCCCTTGCCCGGCGGCAGGCCCAGTTCGCGCATCAGGTCGCTGCCGTCGACGGCGAGGTCGCGCACCGACAGCGCGTCGCCGGCGGCGAGCACGCGGGCGACGTGCTCCTTCATGCGCCGGAGCGGCGACATGTCGGCGTCGTCGACCGCCGCCGCCTTGCCGCGCACGTCGGCCTCGTTGAGCGTCCACAGGTCCTCGATGCGGTCGCGGCCGACGCGGCGGATCCAGCGCCGCACCGCCGCGTCCGTCCAACCGTCGTAGTGGAAGAGATGGTGCCGGACGAGGTCCACGATGCGGCGGCGCTCGTCGGTCGAGAAGCGCAGCCGCTCGCAGATCGGCTCGGCCATCGCCGCGCCGACCTTGTCGTGGTCGTAGAAGGTCCAGTCCTTGGTCTTCGCGCTGAACGCCCGGGTGCGCGGCTTGCCGACGTCGTGCAACAGCGCCGCCACGCGCAGCACCGGGTCGCCGGCACAACGGTCCATGCAGGCCATGCCATGCCGCCAGACGTCGAACGCATGCCACCGGTTCTGGGCCATGCCGACGCCTTCGAGGATCTCCGGGCAGGTGACCGCCAGCATGCCCGTGGCCCGCATGACCTCGAACGCGCGCGACGGGCTCCGAGCCTTCATCGTCTTCAGCCACTCGTCGCGCACGCGCTCCGGGCTGACCTTGCGGAACGTGTCGAGCGTCGGAGCGATCGCCGCAGCCGTCGCCGGATCGAGCTCGAACTCCAGCGTCGCGACGAAGCGCGCCGCCCGCAGCACGCGCAGGCCGTCCTCGGCGAAGCGCTCGCGCGGCGCGCCGACGGCGCGCAACAGGCGCGCCTGCAGGTCGCTCTTGCCGCCGAACGGATCGATCACCGCGCCGGTCGACGGGTCGACGGCGAGCGCGTTGACGGTGAAGTCCCGGCGCGCGAGGTCGGCGGTGATGTCGTCGACGAAGCGCACCGCGTCGGGATGCCGGCCGTCCGAGTACGCCGACTCGCCGCGCAGCGTGGTCACCTCGTAGTGGGCGCCGGCATCGACCACCGTGACCGTGCCGTGCTGGAGGCCGGTCGGCACCGCCTTGGGGAACGCGCGCAGCAGGTCGTCCGGCCGCGCATCGGTGGCGACGTCCCAGTCGGCCGGCGGCACGCCCCGCAGGGCGTCGCGCACGCCGCCGCCGACCAGCCAGGACCGGAAGCCCAGCTCGCGCAACCGCGCGACGATGCCGTGCACGGCGGCCGGGGCGAGGCGGAGGTCGAAGGCGTCGTTCACGGGCGAAGGCGGCGACCGGCGGAGCTGTGCCGCCGCCCGCGGCTCACTGCAGGAACAGGATCTCGCGGTACTTCGGCAACGGCCACTCGGAGTCGTCGACCATAGTCTCCAACTGGTCAGCGAGCGTGCGCAGCTTGCCCATCGCCGGCACGACCTTGTCGCGGTAGGTCTTGGCGTGCTTGTCCGGCGTGCCGTCGTGCGACTCGGCGTGCTCGAACTCGGCCTCGAGTTCGTCGATCGACTCGACGAACGCGTCGACCAGGCCGCAAAGCTCCTTGAGCCGCTTCTCCTGCGCCTTGATCTTCATGCCCGCGGACTTGGCAGCCGCGACGCTCTGCGCCACGGTCAGCTGCGTGCGCTGCGCCGCCGGCAGGATCATCGTCCGCGCGATCGACAGGGCGCTCTGGCCCTCGATCGCGATCGCCTTGCAGTAGGCCTCGAACATGATGTGCATGCGCGACTCGACTTCCTTGGCCGAGAGCACGTGGAAGCGTTCGAACAGCTCGACGTTCTTCTTGCTGCCGAAGTTGCCGATCGCGTCGACGGCGTTGCGGAAGTTCGGCAGGCCGCGCTTCTGCGCCTCGGCGTGCCACTGCGGCGAGTAGCCGTTGCCGTTGAACAGGATGCGCTTGTGCTTCTTGAACAGCTCGACGACGACGTCGTTGACCGCCGCCTCCAGGCCCTTCTTGCCCTTCGTGCGCTCGATCTCGTCGCTGATCCAGCCCATCGCGTCGGCGACGATCGTGTTGAGCACGGCGTTGGGCTTGCCGCACGCCTGGCTGGAACCGACGGCGCGGAACTCGAACTTGTTGCCGGTGAAGGCGAACGGCGACGTGCGGTTGCGGTCGGTGGCGTCGCGGGGCAGCGGCGGCAGCACCGAGACGCCCAGGCGCATGGTCTCGCGCTTGCGCTCGCTGCCGCGGCCGGTGCCGGCGATCATCGCGTCGACGACGTCCGTCAGCTGCTCGCCGAGGTAGATCGACAGGATCGCCGGCGGCGCCTCGTTGGCGCCGAGACGATGGTCGTTGCCGGCGTGCGCGATGGTCGTGCGCAGCAGGTCGGCGTGCACGTCGACGGCGCGCATGACCGCGGCGAGCATCACCATGAAGCGCATGTTCTGCTCCGGGCTCTTGCCCGGCTCGAGCAGGTTGTCGCCGGTGTCCGTCGCGACCGACCAGTTGTTGTGCTTGCCCGAGCCGTTGATGCCGGCGTACGGCTTCTCGTGCAGCAGACACTGGAAGCCGTGCTTCTGCGCCACCTGCTTGAGCACCTCCATGCAGAGCATGTTGTGGTCGACGGCGATCGTCGAGCGCTCGAAGATCGGCGCCAGCTCGTACTGGCTCGGCGCGACCTCGTTATGGCGCGTCTTGACCGGCACGCCGAGCTTCCACAGCTCCGTCTCGACCTCCTGCATGAAGGCGAGCACGCGCGGCGCGATCGAGCCGAAGTAGTGGTCCTCCAGCTCCTGGCCCTTGGGCGGCTTGGCGCCGAACAGCGTGCGGCCGGTGGCGACGAGGTCCGGCCGCAGCATGTACAGGTCGCGGTCGACCAGGAAGTACTCCTGCTCGCAGCCGAGCGTGGGATAGACGTACTGCACCTTGTCGTCGCCGAGGAGGCGCAGCAGGCGCACGGCCTCGCGGTTCAGCGCCTCCGAGCTGCGCAGCAGCGGCGTCTTCTCGTCGAGCGCCTCACCGGTCCAGCTGCAGAACGCCGTCGGGATGCACAGCGTCGAGCCGTTGGTCGTCTCGCGCAGGAACGCCGGCGACGTCGGGTCCCACGCCGTGTAGCCGCGCGCCTCGAACGTCGCGCGCAGGCCGCCGCTCGGGAACGAGCTCGCGTCCGGCTCGCCCTTGATCAGCGCCTTGCCGGAGAACTCCATGATCAGCTTGCCGTCCTCGATCGAGGCGAAGCTGTCGTGCTTCTCGGCGGTGCTGCCGGTCATCGGCTGGAACCAGTGCGTGAAGTGCGTGGCGCCGCGTTCGACGGCCCACTCCTTCATCGCGTTCGCGACCTGGTCGGCGAGCGCGTGGTCGAGCTCGCTGCCGTGCTCCATGCACGAACGCAGCGCCTTGTAGGCACTCTCCGACAGGCGCGCGCGCATCTGCTCGAGGCCGAACACGTTCGCGCCGAACAGCTGCGGCACGTTCTGCGGGATCGGCGAGGCGACGGGCGACTTGCGGGCGATCAACTGGATGGCGGCGGTGCGCGCAGCGGCTGACACGGATCGTGCTCCTCGTGGGCTCTTGGTTCCGACAGTGGGAATGCGGACGCGAAGCTGCGCAAGCTAGCATCGCCGCGCGACGGTTCCACGCCGCGGCGGAAGTTGCAGCGGCTGCGCGCAGCAGTAGCTTTGGCGCGTGCGTCCGCTTCGTTCGTCGACTGCCGTCGCCTGCGCGCTCGCATGCGCGTGCGCGAACGCGCCGGCGCCCTTCGCGCCATCGCCGATGGGTTTGCGCATCACGCACTCCCTGCTCGACGCCGTTGAGAACCGGGACAGTTCTCCACAACGAGTCCGCGTCGCCCTGTTCGCCGTGCGATCACCGATGTCCGGACCGTCTCTGGACGTCGCCGTTGCGGCGCTGACGGCCGGACGCGGCGCGCCGTTTCGGGGCGCGAGCGGCCTGCCCGCCGGCACGGTGTGGCTCGCCGGCGACGCAGCGGCGGTTGCCGCCGCCGACCTCGCTCGCGCGACGGACCGCGCGCACCTGCTCGCCACGGCCGATGCATTCCCGGCGCCCGACCTGTCCGCGAGTGCGCGCCCGGACGAGGTTCGCTTGCCGTGCATCGACCTGCAGGTCGGCGCCGATGGCGGCGTCCACGTCCGCGTTGGCGCCGAGCGGACCGCGGACGGCAGCCCCGTGCTCGCCGCGCACCTCGCCGCGCCGCTGCCGGCAGAGGGGCCGGTGGTGCTGTTCGTCCCGGCGGGGAACGCACCGGTCGCCGGCCACGCCTTCGTGCTCGCGCGCATGGCCGCCGACGCCGGCACGGCGGCCGCGGCGGCGCGGTCGCGAGCGAGCGCCGCAGAGCCAGCGCCACCGCAGATCGGCTGGCCGCGGCGATGGCGCATCGCGTTCCAGTCCGTGGGCCAGCACAACCGGCGACCGCCGCTGCTGGAGATCGCGCGCACGCTCGGCGCCAGCCGTTGCCGCGACGCGCTGCTCGTGGCCGACGAGGCGCTGCTGATCGCGTTCACCGAACGGCTCGCGGTCGAACTCACGCCCGGCGACGCCGACGCGCCCTGGCCGTTCGAGCGCGCGCTGTGGCGCGCCCTGCTGCCGCGGCTCGAACGCGACGAACTGCCGGACGCGCTGCACGCGCATTGCCTGCGCCAGCTCGGCGCCATGGCCGACGACACCGCGGCGCTGCGCAGCGCGCTCGACGCGAGCGCCGACGGCGAGGCGTTCGCGCGCGCGCTGCGCGAGGACAACGTCGGCGCGCTCGGCGACCACGACGCAGCATGGCGCGCGCGCGGCCTCGACTGGCTGCGCCGCCAGGGCGTGCAGGTGCCGGGCTACGACCCGCTGGGCGGCGACGACGAACGCCGCGTCGCGCTGCGGACCTTCTTCGCCGCCGAAGCGGCGGCGGAGGGCGGGCGATGACCCCGCGCCCGCTCTGGCGCCGCCTGCTGCGCTGGGCCTTGCGCCTCGTGGTCGTCGCCGTCGGCGTCCGCCTGCTGCTCGCGCTGTTCCTGACGCAGCTGATCGGGTTCGCTGCGCCGTGGCTCGGCCTGCGGATCGAGATGCGCAGCGCATGGCTGTCGCTGAGCGGCATGTCGCTGCGGCTCCAGGACGTCGTCGCCGCGGACATGGATCGCCCGGCGGCGCCGCCGCTGTTCGCTGCGGGCGAGGTCGCGCTCGACGTCTCGCTCGCCGCGCTGCTGCGCGGCGAACTGGTGGTCGAGGTCGCCGCCATCGCGCAAGCGCGCGTGCAACTCGAACGCGGCGCCGACGGCCGCCTGCTGCTGCCCGCGGCGTGGACGGCGAGCGCGCCGGTCGTCGTGCAGCCCGCCGCCGCGCCAGCGCCCCTCGCCTCGCTGCAGTTGCCGGTGCGCGTCCGCGCCCTGCGCCTGCACGACCTCGCGCTGACGTTCGTCGACGGCGCCGTGACGCCGGCGCGCACCGACCAGCTCGTCGTCGACGTCGCCGTGCGCGACCTCGGCGACCCGCAGGCCGACGGCAGCATCGCCGTGCGCATCCATGCGCCGGACGCGCTGGACGCCGGCTGGGTGCGCGCGACGCTGCGCGGGGACGCACGCGCCGTCCGGGCGCAGTGGCACGCCGACCTGCGCGACGTGCGCACCGCGCGCCTGGCCGCGGCGGTCGCCCTGCCGCCGGCGCTGGCGCGGCTGCAGTCGCTTGGCGCCGAAGCCCGCGGCGAGCTGCGCCTCGAACTGCGTGCGCCCGGCGAACTCGCCGCCGCAGGCGACGTCACTGCGCAGTGGTTCGCCGACGGGGTCGAACGGGCCGCCGTCGCCGTCGACTTCGGACCGGTGCTGCTCGCCCCGACGGCGCGCACCGTGCCCTTCCGCGCGCGCGTCCGCGGCGACGGCTTCGCCGACGAGGTCGCGCTCATCGACGCCGAACTCGACCACCGCGACGCCGAGCTGAGCTTCCGCGGCCGGTTGCGCGCCGAGGGCGTGACGCTCGCCGCGGCGCGACCGTGGCTGGCGGCGCACGGCGTCGACTGGCCCACCGAGCCGATGTCGGCCACCGCCGCCATCGACGCCAGCTTCGGCGCCGCGCTGTCGCTGGCGCTGCGCGACGTCGCCGTGCGCAACGGCGCCGCTGCGGTCACGGCCCCGCTGTTGGCGGTGCAGGACCTGCGCTTCGACGACGAGGGCCTCGTCATCGAAGCGATCGACGTCGTCGGCCCGACCGGGGACGTCGCCCGGCGCGCCGATGGCCGCTGGTCGGCGCTGGGCGTGGCCTTCGCGCCGCCGCAGCCCGCCGCCGCGGCGGACGCGGGCGTGCCGCCGTCGACGCCCGCATGGTCGCTGCCGGCGGCGCGCCTGGGCTTGCTGCGCTGGCGCGGCGCCAAACTCACCGTCGCCATCGCCGACGCCGCCGGCGACGTCACCGTGGAACTCGCCGACGTCGCGTTGCGCGGCGCCGGCCTCGCGCTCGGCGTGTACGCGCCGCCGGGGCAACTCGACCTGCAGGCCGTCCTGCCGGGACTGGCCGCCAACGTGTCCCTCGCTGCGCAGGTGGCGACGACGCCGAGCGATTGCCGGGTCGCCGGCGAACTCGCGGTCGACGGCCTGACGTTGGCAGCGCTGCGGCCCTGGCTGCTGGCAGCGGGCGTGGCGCCGACGTGGCGCGACGCCGCGCTGCGCGCCGAGTTCGTGACCAGCGCCCGCCGCACCGGTGACGCCATGGCCAGTGACGCGGCGGTGACGGGCCTGCGCCTCACCGACGGCGACGAGACGCTGCTGCAGTGCGCCAGCGCGGCGATGGTCGGCTTCGTGCCGGGTGCGGCCGATGCGGTCGGCACATGGACCATCGACGGCCCGGAAGTCGTCGTCGATGCGGACGCCGACGGCGCCGTGCACGCGATCGCCGGCGTGGCGCTGCCGCGGCGACCCGCGCCAGCGGGGCCGCCGGCCGCTCCGACCGCCGCTGCAGCCGCGGCGCTGCCCGTGTTGCCCGTCGTCGCGCAACAGAACGGCGTCGTGGTCTGGCGGCGCACGGGCGCGCCACCGCAGCGCATCGAGTTCCAGACGCGCCTCACGCGCGCGCCGGACGCTCCGACCGTGAACCTGCAACTGACGGCGAGCAGCCGCGGCGTCGTCGACGAACTGAGCCTGATCGGCGACCTCGCGCCCGATGGCAGCAGCGCCGTCGTGCAGCTGCGCGCCCGCGGCGTGCGCGGTGCGGGCCTCGGCGCGTTGCTGCCGCCGGGCGCGAACTGCCTGCTCGCCGACGGCGCCATCGAGCTGACCGGGCGCATCCGCCGCGACGGCGCGACCGGCTTCGTCGCCGAAACGCTCGGGCTCGGTGTGCGCGACGGCGACTGCGAATGGTTCGACCTCGACGACGCCCGCCTCGACGTCGCCGCCGCGACAGCCGACGCCGTGCACGTGCGCGAGCTGAAGGTCGCCGGCCTGCGCGGCATCGCCGCCGTCGGCGCCAACGGCACGGAGGCGCTTGGCTGGCGCTTCGCCCCATCACCGATCGCGCCCAGCGAAGCTGCGGACGCCGCCCCGCGGGCCGTCGTCGGCGGCGTGCGTCTGCCGCGCCTGCGGATCGACGCCGCGACGGTCGACGTCGCGCGCTTCGAAGTCCGCCGCGAGGCGGCGCCCCCGGTCGTCGTCGCGGGCAAGGCGACGCTGGCGCCTTGGGACGCCTCGACCCCCGAGCGCCTGGCGACGCCCGCACAGTGGACCATCGCACTGCAGGCGCCGCCGCTGCTGCGGCAGGCCGCGCTCACGGCGACGGTGACGCCGTTCGCGCTGCAGCCGGAGATCGACGCGACGATCCGCGCGGAGGGCATCGACCTGACGCAGGCCGTGCCCGGCGGCGTGCTCACGGACGCCGAGTTCACGACCGAACTGCACGCGCGGCTCAACCTGCGCCGCCGCGATCCACAGCGCTTCGACCTCGGCCGGCCCTTTGGCGGCGAACTCGCGCTCGACGACTTCCGCCTGCGCGACGCCGCAACCGGCGCGGCGGTCGCGGCGGCGACGTCGCTCGAGGCCATCGCCCGCGCGATCGATCCGGCGACCGGCGCCGTGCTGCTCGACTCGCTGACGGCGATGGACCTCGCGTTCGACGTCACGCGCACCGCTGATGGCGTGCGATTGCCTGGCATGACGATCGGCTCGAAGGCCAAAGCCGCAGCGCCGCCGACAGAGCCGGCCGCCGCTGCCAGTGTCCAGGCGACGGCTGCGCCGTCGGCCGCCGCCGAGTTCGCCGTCGAACACCTGTCGCTGCAGGGGCTGCGCACGACCGTGCGCGACGAGACGACGAACCCGCCGACCATCGTGCCCATCGCCGACGCCGAGATCGACGTGCATGGCTTCAGCACGCGCGCCTTCACCGAAGCGCTCCCCATTGCATTCGACGTGTCGCTGCGCGGCGGCGACGTGCCGCTCGAACGCCGTGTTCACGCCGGCAACCTGCTGGCTGGCGTGGTCGGCTCGGCGGCGCGCGCCGTCACCCTGCAGGGCGATCAGCATGCGCTCGCGCCACGGCCGCTGTTCGAAGAGATCGCCGTCGCCGGGCGGCTCGCGTTCGCGCCCTTCCTGCAGGGCGAAGCGCGCGCCAACGTCACCGCCTTCGAACTCACCGGCCTGCGCGGCCTCGCCAAGGCCGTCTCGATCGAGATCGCCGACGGTGTGCTCGATCAGCGGGTCGAGGTCGACCTGCGCGGCCCCGACGGCGTCGACGTGCGCAGCCTGCAGGTCTTCCGCTGGCTGTCGCTGACCGAGCCGCCGGGCGGCCCGATCTCGACGTACCTGCGGCTGCCGATGCCGCTGCCGTCGGTGCTGTTCCTGCTGCGCAACGACGAGGACGAACAGCGCGTGCCGATCGCGATCCACCTGCCGGCCCGCGGCGTGAAGACCAGCGACGTCGTCGACGCCGTCGCCGAGGCCTTCGCCAAGGTTGTCGCCGACGCGGTCGCCGGCGCGGCGGCGCGCGCCGCGGGCGTCGTCACCGGCTTCTTCGACTTCCTGTGGCCAAAGCGCGTGCTGCCGACGGCGGCGCTCGACTTCGCCGGCGGCGACCCGGCGCCGAGCGTCGGCGATCTGTCGCGGATCGCCGACGCCCTCGCGCGCGACCCGCAACTGGAAGCCGTGCTGGCGCACGAACTCGGTTCCGACGACCTCGCGCGGGCGGCGGCCCTGGCGTCCCCGCCGCCCACCGTGGTGGCCGCGCACGTCGCCGACCTGCGGCAACGCCGTGCCGAACTGGAAACCCGACGGCAGCAGCTGGTCGCCGACCTCGACGCGCTCTACGCCGCCGCGCGCCTGCCCGAGGCGCGGCGCGGCCAGGAGGCGCTGCTGGCGCACGATGGCATGCTCGGGGCGCTGGAGCGGACCCTCGACGAGGCGCTCGGTCTGCTGGGCGGCGACACGCCGCGCGCCGCTCGTCGCCGCACCGACGCCGCCGCGCGAGCCCTCGCGCAGGCCCGCCTCGACGCCGTCGCGGCCGCGCTGCGCGCCGCAGTCCCTGAACTGGCCGCCGATCGGCTGGTTCGCCGCACCCCGCGCGGCGCGGCAAGCGCCGACGCCACCGGCGGCGGCCGCGTGACCATCGCACTGCGCCGCCGCACCACGCGTTGACGCAAGATTGTCGCCAGGGCGCGGTGGCCGGCGGCCGATTTTGCCGTTGAATGTCGTGGCCGGGCGGTGCCCGCCGCAACCGAACATGAACCGAACCCGCCGCGCCATCGCGTTGTCGTTCGCCTGCACCGTCCTCACCGGGATGGCCGTCGCCCAGACCGCCGCGCAGAGCCCGCAGCGACCGGCGCGCAGCGTCAACGCCGTGCGGCCCATGGCGCAGGCGATGGCCGACGCCGCCCGCCTCGACGATGCGCTCGTCCGCGGCCTGCAGCGCCGCGGCGAGGAGCCGCTGCCGATCGTCGACGACGCGACCTTCGTGCGCCGCGCCTACCTGTCGATCGCCGGCCGCATCCCGACGCTGCCGGAGACCGAGCGCTTCCTCGCCGACGCCGCCGCCGACAAACGCCATGCGCTCGTCGACGCGCTGCTCGACGGGGCAGGCCGCACCAGCCACTTCGCCAACTTCTGGTTCGACCTGCTGCGCGTGAAGTCGCGGCAGCAGAACCTCAGCGGCGAGCCGTTCGCGCACTTCCTCCGGCAGTCGGTCCAGTCGGACCAGCCGTTCGACGTGTTCGTGCGGGAGATGCTGACGGCCGAGGGCCCGGCCCACAAGGCTGGCAACGGCGCGACCGGCATGCTGCTGCGCGACAGCAACATGCCGCACGACGCGATGGCCAACGCACTGCGGCTGTTCCTCGGCACACGGCTCGAATGCGCGCAGTGCCACAACCACCCGTTCGACCACTGGACGCAGAAGGAGTTCTTCGAGATGGCCGCCTTCTTCGGCGGCGTCCGCTACCGCGACGAGAACGCCCTGCCCAACCTCGTCGGCCTGCGGACGGAACTGGCGCAGGCGCCCGAGCGCCAGCGCCAGCAGGTGCAGAACCTGCTGCGGCGCATGAACCAGGGGCTCGACGGCAGCGGCAGCGGCGTCGAACGCCTGCCGACCGACTACAAGTATGGGGACCTGAAGCCGGGCGCGCCGGTCCTGGCCAACACGCTGTTCGGCGCCGAGGTCAAGCTGAAGTACCCCGAGCAGAAGAAGGGCCAGTCGCAGACGCGCGCCGCGCAGCAAGCCCGCGCCCGCCAGCGCGACACGTCGCCGGAGATCGACTCGCGCGCGGCGCTCGCCGAGTGGATGACGAGCAAGAAGAACCCGCAGTTCGCGCGCGTCATCGCCAACCGCATGTGGGCGCGCACGTTCGGCGCCGGCGTCGTCGAGCCGATCGACGACTGGAAAAAGGACACCGAGGCCGTGCATCCCGAGCTGCTGACGCTGCTCGAGAAGCTGATGAAGGACCTCGACTACGACCTGCGGCAGTTCGAGCGCGTGCTCGCGCACACGCAGCTGTTCCAGCGCGCGAGCCCGGCGGTCGATCCGACTCCCGGCCAGCCGATCACGTTCCGGGGTCCGGTGCTGCGTCGCATGAGCGCCGAGCAGATGTGGGACTCGCTGCTGACGCTGGTATTCGCCGACGTGGACGAACGACTGCGCGGCATGGACGAGCGCGCCAAGCCCGTCTACGAGCAGTTCGACGAGCTCAGCAAGGCCGACGCCAAGGAGCTGCTGGCCATGACCCAGGACGGCCGCGCCAATCCGATGGCCCGCATGGAGCAGCAGCGCCAGGAGGAGGCGCGCCGGCAGCTCGCCGCCGACAAGGACCTGCAGCAGCGCGCCGCGCCGCTGATCCGCCAGCTCGCCGCCGCCCGCCGCGAGGGCGACCAGCGCAAGGTCGCGGAGCTGGCGCAGGAACTGCAGAACCTCGGCCTGCCGCTCGGCCAGCGCGCCGGCCGCGGGCGCGAGGGCGACATGCTGCGCGCGTCGGACCTCGCCCAGCCAGCGCCGCCCAACCACCTGCTGCGCCAGTTCGGCCAGTCGGACCGCGAGACCGTCGACGCCGCCAGCCACGTGGCGACCGTGCCGCAGGTGCTGACGCTGCTGAACGGCTTCCTCGACCAGCGCGTGCTCGAAGGCGCCTCGCCGCTGCGCGCGGCGCTGGAGACGGCGCCGAACGGCGAGCGCCGGGTGCGCATCGCGTTCCTGACCACGCTGAACCGCGAGCCGACCGCCGACGAGGCGCGCGACTGGCGCAAGCAGATCGCCATCCACGGCGAAGCCGTGGTCAAGGACCTCGTCTGGGTCCTCTGCAACAGCAACGAGTTCCGCTTCGTCCGCTGATCCGGGCGCACGCACCATGACCCTCCACGACCTCATCCGCGGCGCGGACCTGCCGACCCGCCGCCACTTCCTGTCGCGCATGGCCGGCTCGCTGCTCGGCGTCGGCGCCGCCGGCGCATTCGGCCCGCGCGCCCTCGCGCAGGCGCTCGCCCAGGACCCGCAGGGCCCCAAGACCGGCCCGCTGGTGCTCGGCCGCGCCACCGCCAAGCACGTGATCTACCTGTTCATGCGCGGCGGCATGAGCCACATCGACACCTTCGACCCCAAGCCCGGCAAGGAGACCGGCGGGCCGACGGCGGCGATCCCGACGCGCGCCGACGGCGTGCTCGTCGGCCAGTACTTCCCCAAGCTCGCCGAGCAGATGGACAAGGTCTGCCTCGTCAGCTCGATGTCGAGCAAGCAGGGCGCGCACAGCCAGGCGCAGTACCTGATGCGCACGAGCTACGAGCAGCGCGGCACGATCCAGCACCCGAGCCTCGGCGCATGGTGCCACCACCTCGCCGGCCGCCACAACCCGACGCTGCCCGGCCACGTCATCGTCGGCGGCGGCGCCGACGTCGCCGGCGCGGGCTTCTTCCCGCCGGAGTTCCAGCCGCTGCCGATCGGCAGCGCCGAGGACGGCCTGCAGAACGCCGCGCTGCCGAGCGGCGTCGACGAGGAGCGCTTCCAGCGCCGCCTGCAGCGGCTGGGCGAACTCGACGCGGCCTTCGCGCAGCGGCACCAGCAGCGCGGCGTGCAGGCCTACAGCAAGGCCTACCAGGAGGCAGTCGCGCTGATGCGCAGCAGCGACCTCGCCGCGTTCGACCTCGACCTGGAGTCCAAGGCGATGCAGGCGGCGTACGGCGAGACGCCGTTCGGCGCCGGCTGCCTGCTGGCCCGCCGCCTCGTCGAGCACGGCGTGCGCTACGTCGAGGTGATGAGCGACGGCTGGGACACGCACGCCGACAACTTCGACCGCCTCGGCGACCTGACACCGGCGATCGACCAGGGCCTCGCCGCGCTGCTCGCCGACCTCGACGCCCGCGGCCTGCTGCACAAGACGATGGTCGTGCTGGTCAGCGAGTTCGGCCGAACGCCCGACATCGACCAGGACCAGGGCCGCAACCACTACCCGCAGGCCTTCACCGCGCTGCTCGCCGGCGGCGGCGTGCGCGGCGGCTGGCGCTACGGCGCGACCGACCCGGAGGGCCGGCAGGTGGTCACCGAGCCGACCTCGATCCAGGACCTCAACGCGACCATCGCGTACGCGTGCGGCCTGCCGGTCGATCACGTGCTGCACTCGCCGTCGGGCCGGCCGTTCAAGGTCGCCGACAAGGGCATCCCGGTCACGTCGTTGTTCGCCTGACCGCGTCTCCCTCCAACCCATTCCCCAACATCCGTTCCGCACCCTGCAACGACCCCAAGCATGAACCGCTTCGCGCTCCTGTTCGCCTCCGCCCTGTCCTTCGCCGCCGCGGCCACAGCCCAGGGCAAGGACCCGAAGAAGGCCGCCGATCCGATCGACTTCGAGAAGCAGGTCTGGCCGATCCTGGAGAAGAACTGCCTCGAATGCCACAGCAAGGCCGCGCCCGGCCCCGACGGCAAGATGAAGAAGCCGAAGGGCGGCGTCGTGCTCGACAGCAAGGACGCGATCACGGGCGGCAAGAAGGGCAAACTGCTCGTCGTCAAGAAGTCCGGCGAGTCGCTGCTGTACACGTCGATCTCGCTCGCCGCGGACCACGAGGACCGCATGCCGCCGGCCAAGAAGGGCGACCCGCTGCCGAAGGAGCAGCAGGACCTGATCAAGCAGTGGATCGACGAAGGCGCGTCGTTCGGCACGTGGACGGCGAAGAAGGAAGGCGACAAGCCGGCCGAGAAGAAGGACGGCGAGAAGCCGGCCGAGGCGGGCGAGAAGAAGGGCGGCGACAAGAAGGAGAAGGGCGGCCTCTGAGCCGCGCGATCTGATGACCCTGCGCGCCCTCGCCGTCCTGCCGCTGTTCGCCGTCGCGCTGACGGCGCAGGGCAAGGTCGACTTCCAAAAACAGGTCTGGCCGATCCTGCAGGCTCGCTGCGTCGAGTGCCACGCTGCGCCGCACACCGGCGCCGACGGCAAGCTGAAGAAGCCCAAGGGCGGCGTCGTGCTCGACAGCAAGGACGGCATGCTCGGCAGCGACGGCCTGATCGTCGCCAAGGACGCGGCCCGCAGTTCGCTGTACACCGTCGTCGCGCTGCCCGCCGACGACGAGGACCGCATGCCGCCGGCGAAGAAGGGCAAGCCGCTGTCCGACGAGCAGCAGGCCGTCATCAAGCAGTGGCTCGACGAGGGCGCGGCGTTCGGCGGCTGGACCGGCACGAAGGACAAGGAACCGGCGGGCGCGGCGGCGAGCGGCCCGACGACCGCCGCCAAGGCGACGGGCAAGGCCAAGGCCCACCCCGCCGTTGCGCTGGCCGATGGACTCAAGCCGCTGCCGGCAGCGACGCTGGCGAAGTTCGCCGACGGACCGTTCACCGTGCACAGCCTCGGCGACGGCAGCCCGCTGCTCGCCGTCGGCTGCCGCGGCAACGCCGACACCGTCGACGACGCGGCGCTGGCGCTGCTCGCGCCGATCGCGAGCCACGTCGCCGAACTCGATCTCGCGCGCACGCGGGTCGGCGACGACGGCTGCAAGGCGATCGCGGCGATGCCGCGGCTCTACGACCTCGACCTGCGCCAGTCCCTGGTCGGCAACGCCGGCACGGCCGCGCTCGCCGCCTGCAAGGAACTGCGTTCGCTCAACCTGTTCGGCACCAAGGCAGGCGACTACGGCGTGACGGCGCTGAGCCAGCTGAAGAAGCTCGAACAGCTCTACCTGTGGCAGACCGAAGCCGGCGCCGCCGCCGTCGTGCGCGTGCGCGACAGCATCCCCGGCCTGCGCGTCGTCATGGGGCCGGAGTTCCCCGAGGCGATGGAGCCCGGGGCTGCGGGCGGGCGGCGGCGGCGCTGAGCGAGGCGGACGCCGGCCGTGGCGTCGGCGTCCGGCGTCAGCAGCCAACCGTGGCGGTGACCGCGTTGCCGACGGCGACGCCGCCCGGGCGCTACCGCACCAACGCCTGCGCATGGATCGACCAGCCGGCGAGCAGCGGCAGGAACGGCGCCTGCACGGTGTGCTGGGCGGATCCGATCGGCGTGATCGCGAATGCCGTGAGGTCCAGCGACACCAGCTGCTGGCAGCCCGGCCAGCCGAACAGCCCGACGAGGCTGCATCACGTGACGCGCGCCGATCCGGCGCGTGGATTCGCGTCCGGGGCGAAGCCGACGACCGCAGGCGAATCGGCAGATTCGCCGAGCAGTGGATCCGCCGACGATGGGCGGCGAGTCCCCGGGCGCGAAGACGCGCGTCGGGCGGCGTGGCCTTTCGTGGCGCAGACTCCTAGAGCGCGCCGACCTGGACGCGCAGGGCCCCCGAGGTGGCGAGCCCGAGCATGTTCGGCGCCAGCAGCGAGCCGCCCTGCAACTCCAGCCGGACGCCGACGAGCACGACGCTCGGCGGCACCTGAAACGGCGTCGCCGCGATGTTGGCGGCGTCCTTGGGCGCCAGCAACAGCGCCTCGGCGGAGCTGTAGACCCAGCAGCCGGGCGCGCCGGCGGCGTCGAGCGGCACGGCGAGGGCCGTGAAGCCGATCGCGACGATGCCGAACGGGCTGGCGACGTTGGTCACTTCGACGACGGCGGCGTCGCCGACGCGCACGCGGTCCTCACCGGCGCGGAACCGGGCCGTCAGCACGCCGACGTTGCTGCCGCAGGCGACCCCGGCGGCGACGTACCCGCCGAGCAGCGGCCGGTGCACCACGCCCAGCGTCGGCACCGCGGCGTTGGCGGTGCCGCGCAGACCGACGATCTCGCTGCCGACCGGCGCGTCGAATGCCTGGAACGCGCCGACCTGCTGTCCGAAGACCTGCCGCTGGCCGCCGCGCGCCTGCAGCGCGAGGCCGCTCAGGCGCGCATTGGCGACGTCGTGCCAGACCTCGACGCGCGCGAGGTGGTCGCCGACCGGCACCGCAAACGTGCTCGGACTGGCCCCAGGTGTGCCGGCCCAGGCGGTCGCAGGCGTCGCCTCGCCGCTGCGCGCCGCGCACCGCAACCGCACGCCGTCGAGGCCCGTCGTCACGTTGAGTTCGACGGCCGCGACGCGCTGCGCCGCCGGCGCGCGCAGGTCGAACGGCGCGCCGACCGCGCTGCCGACGGTCGGCAGGCTGACGTCGCGCGAGTCGGTGAGGATCCCGATCGTGTAGGTCAGCTTGTTGGCCGTGTAGATGCGTTCGTTGATCGGGTTGTAGCAGATGTCGACCGGCTGCACCGGCGGCGCGCCGAGCGGGATCACCTGCAGCGTCGTGTCCGTGGCGGCGTCGACGACGGCGACCGAGTGGCTCCACTCGTTGATCCAGTAGACCTTTTGGTTGTTGCTGCTGAAGCAGAACGCTGTCGGCTCGTCGCCCGCGGGCAAGGTGGCGACGACGGCGTTGGTCGCGCCGCCGATCACCGACACCGTGCACGCCGCCGGGGTGTTCGGACCCGGCGCGCCGACGTTCGCGCAGTAGACCTTGTTGCCGACAGGGTTGTGGAACAGGGCCGTCGGACCGTCGCCGACCGGCACGGTCGCCACCACGGCGTTCGTCACGCCGTCGACGACGGTCACCGTGTCGGAGCCGTAGTTCGAGCAGTAGACGCGGTTGTTCTGCGGGTTGAACAGGATGCCGCGCGGCACGTTGCCGACCGGCACCGTGGCGACGACCGTGTTCGTCGCGCCGGCGATCACCGACAGGCTCTGGCTGCCGGCGTTGGGCACGTAGACCTTGTTGCTCGTCGCGTTGTAGCAGAGCACCCGCGGCGTCGATCCGACCGCCACGGTGGCGACCACGGTGTCGGCGCCGCCGTCGAGAACCGTGACCGAGGCGCCGAACTCGTTGGCGCAGTAGACGCGGTCGTCCTGCGCGTTGTAGCAGAGGGCGCGCGGCCCGTCGCCGACCGGCACCACCGCGACGATCTGGTCGGTGACCCCGTCGATCACGGTGACGCAGTCGGCGAAGTAGTTGGCGACGTAGACCTTGTTGCGCTGCGTGTTGAGGCAGAAGTCGCGCGGCCCGTCGGCGACCGTCGGCGACGCGATCACGGCGTTCGTCGCGCCGTTCAGGATGGTCACGCTCTGCACCGGCGGCTGGCCGACCTGCGGCGTGTTCGCCGTGTAGACCTTGTTGTTCAGCGGGTTGTAGAGCAGGTCGCGCGCGGAGGCCTGTGCCGGCAGCGGGACGGTGGCTTCCAAGGTCTGGGCGCTGGCGAAGGCGGCTGGGGCGACCACGGCGACGACGCAGGCGACGGACGGGACGCAGGCACACATGGTGGTCATGACGAGGCGCGGGCGATGGCGGGAGGGCGCGCGGGCGGCAAGCTGCCGCCAGCGACGGGCGCAGCAACGGACCGGGGGCGGCCGTGCCCACCGCCCGGCCTCTGGCGACGGACTGTGCGTCCGTCGCCGTTCATCACAGGTTGCCGATGTTGCCGCGGATGCCGTTCGACGTGATGGTCTCGGCCAGCGAGGCGTTGCCGAGGCAGGCCGACTGCATGAACAGCTGGAAGTTGTTCAGGCTCGGCGACGGCGGGATCGTGAACGACCACGTCCGCGACGCGCCCGCGCTGAACCACACGTTGAGCACGTCGAGGTTGGCGCGCAGCTGGCAGCCCGGCAGGCCCAGCCCGAAGAAGCTCAGGTCGGGCAGGTTCGGGTCGGTCAGGCCGATGATGTCGGCGCCGAGCACCGTGGCTGCCGGGATGTTGCTCACCGTGAAGTTCCAGTTGGCGGGTGCAGCGCCCTGGACGGGACGGTTCGTCGCGGCCAACGAGAGCGGCAGCACGTCGGTCGCGCCGAGCGTGAACGGCAGCGAGCCCAGCAGCGTGCGGCTGCCCGGGTCGACGTTCGGGCCGGCCGGCGAGAAGCCGACGAGCCAACCGTTGCCGCCCGCAGAAATCACGCCGTACGCGTACGTGACGTCACCTGTGCTGGTGACCTGCATCTGCAGCGTGTTGGCGTTGACGGCGGTCGCGGCGCCGCCGGGGACGTAGTCGTACACACCGTCCCACGTGATCGTCAGCAGCGACGGCGTCTCCTCGACCTTCACCTGGCCGCTGCCAGGGTTGGCCGGGTTGAGGTCATGCCAGCCGACCGCGTACCAGTCCTGGCTGCCGGCGAGGAAGGTCGCGGCGGTCGGCAGCGTACCGGTGCCGTTGCCCACGGCCTTCGACACGAAGCCGTTCGAGCAGACGTTGACGGCCGTGCCCCAGCCGGGCGCCGTGAAGCCGTTGGCGAACGTGTACGTCGTCTGCGAGTCGTCGGTCAGCGCCAGGACCGTGGCGGTCGGGCCGACCGGCAGCAGCGCGCCGACGCCCGGGAGGACCACCGAACCGATCTGGGTCAGGGCGGTGCCGCCGAGGTTCATCTGGCCGGCGGCGAACAGCTGGTAGTACGAGGCGAACGAACTGCCGCAGCCCGCGCCGAGCGTCAGGTTCGTCGCGATCGTGCCAACCGGCGGCGACCACTCGTAGGTCAGGCCGTTGGGGATGACGTTTGCTGGCGCGACGTTGTTGAACAGCAGGCCCGACGTGTTTGCCGTGCCCGGGGCCGACAGGCTCCAGTCGTCGTTGACGCCCTTCGTGTTGGCCCGCACGTTGACGTTGGCCGGGAAGGCGTTGGTCGGGCCGCGAAGGCCGACCTGGTGCAGCGCCGTCGTGTTGACGACCGCAGCGCCCGGCGTGCAGTCGCCGTAGACGCACTGGATCTGGCCGTTCTCCTTCAGCCGGATCTGGAAGTTGAGCTTGGTGCCCGAAGTCGTCGCCAGCGTCGTGCCAAAGCGACGGAAGTTGCTCCACTGGATGACGAACTCCTGGTTCGGCGACGTGCCGACGAGCTCGGTCCGGATGTCCGACCACGGGCCAAAGGCGGTGATCGCCGTGCCGACGCTGGTGGCCGTCGCGTTCGCGCTCATCGTGATCGTGTTGCCGGTGATCGACAGCACCGTCGCGCCCGTCGCGATGCCGGCGCCGGTGATCGCATCGCCGACCGCGATCGGACCGACGAGGTTGACGTTGGTGATCACGTTGCTGCCGAGCGTGCGGTCGCCCGAGGTGACGTAGCCGGCCTGCAGGTCACGGCCGCAGGCGGAGACGAAGCCGCCGACCACCGCCGTCGACGACAGGGGCGTGTACGTCGTGCCGGGCGACGTCCCGCCGAACGCGATGTGGCCGTTGGTCTGCACCTGGATCTGCGTGTACGTCGCGAGGTCGTAGGTGAACGCGAACGGCAACGTCACCGCGTAGGTCACGTCGTCCATCGTGTTCGTGGCCGACGAAGCCGAGACGATCGTGCCGCCGGTGATCGGCGCGTAGGCGCCGACGGACTGGTTGAAGGTGTAGAACGTGCCGACCTGCGCACTGGCGACGGTGGCGAGCGTGACGGTGGCCGCGACGGCGGCGAGGGAACTGCGGTGCTTCATGGTTGGTTGCGATGCAAACAATCTGGATGCGCGGCCGAGGGTCGACCGCGACCGCGCCGCTCACACCCGGGGGGATCGGTGCAAGCAACGCATCCTAGATGATCGTTGGACGCACGGGAGACTACCCCGGTTCCGCGCTTCCGTCGGCATCATCCGCGCGCGGGCAAACCGCTGCGCAGCGATTTGCGGATGTGCGTTATCAACAGCGCAGCCGGCGGTTCGGCGCATACAACCCATGTGGAGGCCGTCCCGCTGCCCAGCGGCCGCGGCGCGCCCACGCGGCGAGGATGCGTGCGGGGTTCCGTCGCAACGCGCGCCGCCGTGTCGCTCACTTCCCGACGGCCGCACGCACGGCACATGCCATGGCGCCGCCGCCGTCGCGGACCGACGATGCCACGATGGTGCCGCACAACCTGCTTCTGGCTGCCCTCGCCTTGCTCATGACCACGCCATCCTGCCCACCCCCCGGTGTCGCCGCTCCCGGCCAACTCGCCCACACCGTCTACTTCTGGCTGAAGCCCGATGTGCCGTCGGACACGGCCGCCGAGATGATCGCGTTCTACCGCGGCGAAGTGACGCCGCTGCCGGGCGTCGTCAGCGTGCTGGTCGGCGAAGCACGCCGCGTCGAGACCCCGCGCGCCGTGGTCGACGCGACCTACACGCTCGGCGTGACGACGGTGTTCGCGACGGCCGCCGACGAAGACGTCTGGCAGACGCACCCGGTGCACGAACGCTTCCTCGCCCGCTTCGGGCACTGCTTCGACAAGGTGCAGGTCTACGACACCGTGGCGCGGTGAACGGGCAGGTAGGAGCCTGCGTCACGGCACGCGCGTCGATCCGACGCGCGGATTCGCGTCCGGGGCGAAGCGGACGACCGCAGGCGAATCGGCGGATTTGCCGAAGCTCGGCCGCGTGCCCCCGGCCGCGAAGGCGCGCGTCCGGCGGGGTGGCCTTTCGTGGCGCAGGCTCCCCGTGGCGCAGGCTCCCTCGTGGCGCAGAGTCCTCGTGGCGCAGAGTCCTCGTGGCGCAGAGTCCGCGCCCACCATCGCCTCGACCGCAGCAACACGCCGCGGGAGACCGGGAAGGAAAACTGGTCGGGGCGAGAGGATTTGAACCTCCGACCTTTGCGTCCCGAACGCAACGCTCTACCAAGCTGAGCCACGCCCCGACCGGGCGATGCACGGCCTTTCGGCCGTAGATCGGACGGAAGAGGTTAGCGAAGCCGAGGCGCTGGGTCAAGTTTGCGTCCAGCGCATTCCTGCGCGACGGCGACGCCGACGGCCGCGGACCGCTCCCACCGGCAAACAGTCGGGTCGCAATCCGGGACGCGGTGTGCCGACGCCGGCGGCAGCCTCGGGCCACACCGACCGGCGTGTCCTTGCGTGCGGGCTACGGCATGGGCCGCGGCGGGCTGCCGACGGCCGCCGCGCGCCGACGACCGCCCGCCGCCGCGCAACGACCCGCGACCGGCCGCGGCGGGGCTCAACTCGGCTCCGCCGCGCGCATGCTGCCGCGACCGCGGCGAGGCCGCGCAGCGCATCTCGCGCCGGGCCAGGGCGCGCCCAACCGCGCCAGCGACGGTGCAGTCGGCGTCGCCGCGGGCTAGCCTGCAGCGACGCGCGACCGCCGCACCGCGCCGCCACGCCGTAGCACCGCCGCACTCCGCATGCGCTACATGCTGCTCATCCCCGAGATCCGCGAGTTGCTCGCCGAGGGCAACACGCCGGACCTCGTGTCGGTGCTCCAGGAGATGCACCCGACGGACGCCGCTGCCGTGCTGAGCGCGCTGACCGTCGCCGAGATCGCGCAGATCCTCGCGCTCATGCCGCCGGAATTCGAGCGCGACGTGTTCGGCTACCTGGAGCCCGACGTGCAGGAGGAGTACGTCGCCGGCGCCGGCCGCGAGCGCGTGCAGCAGGCGCTGCAGTCGATGCTCAGCGACGACCGCGCCGAGTTCCTCGAACGCATCGAGCCGCGCGTCCGCGACCACCTGATCACCATGCTGCCGACGGCGGCGCGCGAGGACCTCAAGCGCCGCGGCACGTTCCGCGACGACCAGGTCGGCGCGTTCCTCAGCACCGACTACGCGGTGCTGCACCCCAACCTGACGGCGCGCGCGGCGATCCTCGAACTGCGCCGCCAAGCGCCGAGCAGGGAGACGATCTACTACAGCTACGTGCTCGACCGCGCCGGCAAGCTGGTCGGCTTCGTGTCGCTGCGCGACCTGATCCTCGCCGACGAAGGCCGGCTCGTCGGCGACGTGATGAAGACCGACCTCGTGTCGGTCTCGGCCGAGGCCGACCAGGAAGAAGCCGCGCGCGTCATCCGCGACTACGACCTCATCGCGCTGCCCGTCGTCGACGGCGCCGGCCGCCTCGTCGGCATCGTCACCCACGACGACGCCGCCGACATCGTCGAGGAGGAGGCGCAGGAGGACTTCGAGAAGATGGCCGGCGTCACCGGCCACGGCGTCGAGATCGGCGAGTACGACTACCTGGAGGAGCCGGTGCTGCGGCAGGTCCGCCGCCGCGCGCCGGTGCTGTGCGTGCTGGCGCTGTTCTGGGTGGTCACCTCGACCGTCATCCAGGGCTTCGAGGAGTCGCTGAACAAGGGCCTGCTGCTCGCGCTGCTGCCGATGGTGATGGCGACCGGCGGCATGGTCGGCACCCAGGCGAGCGCGCTGGTGATCCGCGCGCTGACCGTCGGCGACCTCGGCGTGCGCCACCTGCCCACCGTGGTCTGGAAGGAACTGCGCGTCGCCGGCCTGATGGCGGCGCTGCTCGGGCTGATCGCCTTCGTCAACTCGCTGCTGGTCGGCAGCGCCGCGGCGCGCCCCGACCCGCTCGCCGCGGTGATGCTCGCCGGCGGTGTCATCGGCGTCGCCATGGTCGGCCACGTCGTCTCGGCCGCGCTGCTCGGCGCACTGACGCCGATCGTGGTCAAGAAGCTGCGCGGCGACCCGGCGATGATCAGCACCCCAGCCGTCACCGCGATCGCCGACCTGACCGGCGCGGCGATCTACCTCGTGCTGGTGACGACGCTGCTGTGACCGCGCGCAGACTCCGGGCAGGTGCGCGATGAGGTTCGCGCCGCGCCGAGCCCTCGGTCGCACCGGCTTCGTCGCCAGCCGCCTCGGCATCGGCGACCTCGCCGACCGCGCGGTGCCGTTCGAGCAGTGCGTGGCGACGCTCGGGCGCGCGCTCGTCGCCGGCTGCAACGTCGTCGACACGGCGCCCAACTACGAGGACGGCTACGGCGAACGCATCGTCGGCGAGGCCCTGCGCCGCTCAGGCCGCCGCGACGCGACGTTCCTGATCGACAAGGTCGACGACCTGCGCGCGCCGGTCGCGCCGCAGGTGCTGGGCAGCCTGCAGCGGCTCGGCCTGCCGTGCGTCGACCTGTTCGCCTTCCATGCCTGCTCGACGCCGGCCGACCTCAAAGCACTGCTGGCCCCCGGCGGCGGCTTCGACCAGCTGCGCGCGGAGGTCGCCGCGGGGCGCGCGCGCTTCTGCGGCCTCAGCAGCCACGATCCCGACGTGCTGCGCGCAGCGCTGCACGCCGGCGCGTGCGACGTCGTGATGTTCCCGATCGGGCCGTTCGCGGACCCGCGCTACGAAGCCGACGTGCTGCCGCTGGCGCGCGCACGCGGCGTCGGCACGGTGTGCTTCAAGACCTTCGGCGCCGGCAAGCTGCTCGGCGACACCGAGGGCTACCAGCGGCCGCTGCAGCAGCGGCCGCGCGGCAAGGCGAGCAGCGGCGGCAGCGACGATGGGGACAGGGCGACGCGGTTGCCGCGGCTGAGCGTCGCGCAGTGCGTGCGCTACACGCTGACGATCGATCCGGACGTCGCCCTGCTCGGGCTGTCGTTCCCCAACGAGCAGGACGCCGCGTGGGCAGCCGCAGCGGCGTTCGCACCGATGGACGCCGCCGAGCTCGCGGCGACGCGGACGGCGGCAGCGGCGGCGATCGCCGGCAAGGGCGACGTCTGGTGGAACCCGCACGGCGCGTGAGCCGCGGCGTCCGCGTTCAGCTGAGCAGCGCGCGGCCGATCTGCTGGATGGCGACGGCGACCAGCCACGCGAGCGCCGTCATGTACGCGAAGGTGAACAGCGGCCACCGCCACGAGTGGGTCTCGCGGCGGATCGCCGCGAGCGTGCCGACGCACTGACTGCACAGCGCGAAGAACGCCATCACCGCCAGCGCCGTCAGGGCGTCGAGCGTCGGGCGGCCGTCGGGGCCGAGGGTGCTGCGCAGCGACGCCGCCAGCCGTTCGTCCGGCGCGTCGGCCGAGGCCTCGACCTCGCCGAGGCTGTACAGGGTGCCGAGCGTCGGCACGACCAACTCGCGCGCCGGGAACGCCGCCAGCACGCCGACGGTCATGCGCCAGTCGAAGCCCGCCGGCGCGAACACCGGCTGCGCCGCCTTGCCCGCGCGCGCGAGCCAACTCTGCTCCAGGTAGGCGGCGGCCTCCTCGGCGTCGAGCTGGGCGCGGCGCGCGGCGCCGGCCTCCCCCGCCGGAGCGGCGGCGCGCAGCGTGGCGAAGCGCTCGCCGATCGCCGCCGGCCGCGGGAAGTAGCCGAGCGCCCAGACGACGACCGTGGCGACGAGGATGACCGACCCGGCGGTACGCAGGAACGAGCGCACCGCGTAGCCGGTGTGCGCGGCCACCAGCCGCAGCTGCGGCCACTGGTACGTGGGCAACTCCATGACCAGCAGCGAACCGCCGCCGCGCAGCGCCGTCCGGCGCAGAACGAGAGCCACGGCGACGGCGACGACGAGGCCGAGCGCGTAGAGCAGGAACAACAGCAGGCCAGCCTGCTGCGGCGGGAAGAAGGCCGCCAGCATCACGACGTACACCGGCAGGCGCGCCGAGCAGCTCATCAGCGGCGCGGTCACGATCGTGGCAAGGCGGTCGCGTTCGTCGCCGAGGATGCGCGCGGCGACGATGCCGGGGATCGCGCAGGCGAAGCTGCTGGTCAGCGGCACGAAGCTCTTGCCCGAGAGCCCCACCTTGCGCAGCGGCTGATCGAGCAGGAACACCGCGCGGGCCATGTAGCCGCTCGCCTCGACGACGGTGACGAAGGCGTACAGCAGCGCGATCTGCGGCACGAACACCAGCGAACTGCCGACGCCGTTGACCATGCCGTCGACGAGGAAGCTGCGCAGCGCCTCGTGGGCCACGAGGCCGCCGACGACGCCGCCGAACCAGTCCTGCGCGGCCTCGATCCAGCCGATCGCCGGATCGGCGACCACGAACACGAGCTGGAACATCGCCACCATCACCGCGACGAGCGCGATCGGGCCGCACACCGGGTGCAGCAGCCAGCGGTCGATCGCATCGGTGGCAGAACGCGCGATGACGCGCGGCAGGACGGCGGCTGGACTGGCGGCGGGGCCGTCGCCCCGGTCGACCAGCGCGCGTTCGGAGCCGCCGATCTCGGCGGCCGCGAGCAGCGCGCGCAGCGCCGCAGCGCCAGCGCCGGTCCGCCCGTCGACGACCACGAGCGGAAGTCCAATGGCCAGTTGCAGGCGGGCCGTGTCGACGGGGAATCCCTCGCTTGCGGCGACGTCGGTCTTGGTCAGCGCGACGACGAGCGGGCGACCAAGCCGCCGCAACTGCCGGAGGAACGCCAACTCGACCGCGAGCTTGCTGGCGTCGAGCACCGCGCACAGCAGATCCGGGGCCGGACCGGCGCGCCCCTGCAGCGCGTCGAGCGCCGCCTGCTCGTCGCTGCTCTGCGCCTGCAGGCTGGCGAGTCCCGGCAAGTCGACGACGCACAGCCGCACGCCGCCTTCGACGACGTCGCTGGCGACGCATTCGACCGACGAACCGGGGAAGTTGACCGGCCGCTGCAGCGTGCCGGTGAGGTGCATCAACAGCGAGGTCTTGCCGGCGTTGGCCCGACCGACGAGCGCGATCCTGCGCGCGGCAGCAGCGCCGGTCATGGGACGACCACCTCGGCGACTTCGACGCGCGCCGCCTCCTCGCGGCGCAGCGCCAGCCGGAACCCGTGCACGCGCACCAGCAACGGTCCGCCGAACGGCGCGCGCGCGAGCGCTTCGACCGGGGCCCCGGGCCACAGGCCGCTGGCCCGCAGGCGTTCGGCCAGCGAGTCGTCGCCCAGCACGCCGACGACGACGGCCCTCGCTCCGCGAGCGATGGCGGACAACGGCTGGCGGGCGGCGGAAGGTGCGGCGGGCATCTTGTTGCGACCCAATCTCATTAAGGCATCCGGCCAGCGGAAGCCAGCCGAAAAGCGGCCCGGGCACGCCACCGTCCGCCCGAACGCCGGGGCATTGCGCTCGCCAACGAGCCGTTGGTCCGCCGCCGGCGCTGCAGGGTTGCCGCGCCGCCGCCGATCCCGACACTGCCGCCCCATGCAGCCCACCGCCCACCGCGCCACCGTGCGCTTCGCCGGCACCGAGGTCACCTTCGAGACCGGACGCATCGCCCGCCAAGCCCATGGCGCGGTGCTGGCGCGCTGCGGCGACAACGTCGTGCTCGCCACCGTCACCGCCGCCGCGGCGCCGAAGCCCGGCCAGGACTTCTTCCCACTGACGGTCGAGTACCGCGAGAAGTTCAGCGCCGCCGGCCGCATCCCCGGCAGCTACGGCCGCCGCGAAGGGCGCATCAGCGACCACGAGGTGCTCGTCAGCCGGTTGATCGACCGCACCGTGCGCTCGCTGTTCCCCGAGGAATTCAAGAACGAGGTGCAGATCCAGGCGCAGGTGTTCAGCGCCGAGCCAAGCAGCGACCTCGAGAGCCTCGCGATCCTCGCCGCCTGCGCCGCGCTGCACGTCAGCGCGGTGCCGGCGAAAGGTCCCGCCGGCGGCCTGCGCATCCAGCGCGTGCACGACCAGTGGCTGGCGTTCGCCGGCAAGAGCCAGCGCGAAGCCGCCGACCTCGAGTTCTCGGTCGGCGTCGGCCCCGACGGGCTCGTGATGCTCGAAGGCGAAGCCAAGGAGGTCAGCGAAGCGGACGCGATCGACGCGATCGCGACCGCGACGGAGTGGCTGCGGCGCTGCCACAAGGCATTCGACGAGCTGCGCGCCGCCGCCGGTCAGCCGAAGTGGCCGGTGCCGCCAGCGCCGGCGCTGCCGGCGCTGCCGGACGCCACGCTCGCGGCGCTGCGCGCGGCGCTGCAGACGCCGCAGAAGGCGGAGCGCCGCGCCGGCATCGCCGCCGCCGAAGCCGCGTGGCTCGCGGCCGTGCCGCCGGAAGCGCAGCCGGCGTGCAAGCAGGCCTACGGCCTCGCGGTGTGGAGCGAGACGCGCGAGCTCGCGCTGGCGCAGGGCAAGCGGCTCGACGGCCGCGCGACGACGCAGATCCGGCCGATCTGGAGCGAAGTCGGCCTGCTGCCGCGGGCACACGGTTCGGCGCTGTTCACGCGCGGCGAGACGCAGGCGATCGTGAGCTGCACGCTCGGCAGCCCCGACGACGCGCTGCGCATCGACGGCATCGGCAGCGACGGCGAGACCGACCGCTTCCTGCTGCACTACAACTTCCCCCCCTACTCGGTCGGCGAGATCCGGCCGCTGCGCGGCCCCGGCCGCCGCGAGATCGGCCACGGCAGCCTCGCGCGCCGCGGCCTGCGCTGCGCCCTGCCGGCCGCGAGCGCGTTCCCGTACACGATCCGCGTCGAGTCGGAGATCACCGAGAGCAACGGCAGCTCGTCGATGGCGACGGTGTGCGGCGGCACGATGGCGATGCTGCACGCCGGCGTGCCGCTGCTGCGGCCGGTCGCCGGCATCGCCATGGGGCTGATCTCCGACGGCAGCCGCCACGCCGTGCTCAGCGACATCCTCGGCGACGAGGACCACCTCGGCGACATGGACTTCAAGGTCGTCGGCACCGCCGTCGGCATCACCGCGATCCAGCTCGACAACAAGCTCGGCGGCCTGCCGGACACGGTGCTGGCGCAGGCGTTCGAACAGGCGCGCGCCGGTCGAGCGCACATCCTCGCCGAGATGGCCAAGACCATCGCCGAGCCCGCCGCGCCGTCGCGCTTCGTGCCGCAGGCGCTGTCGATCGCGATCATGCCCGACGCCGTCGGCGCGCTGATCGGCGCGCGCGGCGCCAACATCAAGGCGATCACCGAGGCATCGGGCGCGCGCATCAGCGTCAGCGACCACGGCGAGGTCCTGATCTACGCCACCGACCAGACCAGCGCGGCGCGCGCGCGCACGCTCGTGCAGCGTTCAGCCGGCGTGCTCAAGGTCGGCCGCTGCTACCGCGGCACCGTCACCGGCGTGAAGGACTTCGGCGCCTTCGTCAAGATCAACGCCGTCAACGAGGGGCTCGTGCCGGTCGAGGAACTCGACAAGAACCCCGTGCGGCACGCCGGCGACGTCGCGCGAGAAGGCGACGAGATGATCGTCGTCGTCCTCGGCGCCGACGACCGCGGCCGCCTGCGCCTGTCGCGGCGCCAAGCGCTCGGCGTCGACGAGGCGCAGATCGAGTTCTGAGCCGGGTCGGCCGCGGGCAGCGCGGGCGGCAGCGGCCCGCGCGCGGCGATCAGCCGGCGAGCACGCCGCGCGGCGCGAACACGATCGCGTCGGGCAGCAGGCGCGCGACGCGGCGGGTCGCCTCCAGCGGCAGCAGCCGGTAGACGTGGGCGCTGGCGGGGCCGCCGCGGACGACGCACAGCTGGCCGGCGCGCAGCTCCTGCGCCTCGCGGGGCGCGAGCTCCAGCCACGGCAACGAGCCGTCCGGGGCGGCGAAGTAGAACTTGACCGTGCCCGACCCCGGCTTGCGCGCGTCGGCGAGCAGCGCCTGCACCGCGGCGAGTTCCTCGCGCTGCTTGCGCTGGCGGTCGAGCGCGTCCTGTTCGGCCTTCGTGCGCTCGCGCTCCTTGGCGGCGAGTCCAGCGAGCTCCTGCTGGCGGGCCTTGGCCTCGGCTTCGAGCTGCTCGCGTCCCTTCTCGGCGCGTTCGACGCGCGCCTCGTGGGCGAGGCGCTTCTGGTCCTTGTCGGACAGCAGGTTGGCCTTCTTCAACTGGTCGCGGAGGCTCATCGGCGGCGAGCGTAGCCGCTGCGCGCCGCGGCGGCCAAGGGCCTCACGCCGGCGGGGTCACTGCGGCGGCAGCAACTGCGGCTGCGCTTCGTCGAAACGCACCGCGATGCCGTAGCGACCGTCGCCCATCGACTCCAGGCGCACCAGCTTGCCGCGCACGACACCGTGGTCGGCGACCTGGACCGTGACCGTGATCGGCTCGTCCGTGGTGAAGAACACGCCCTGGAGCGAGATGTTGTCGCCCGAACCGACCAGCGTGTTCGCTTCGAGGTCAACGGTCACGTCGCTTTGGAGATCGACGCGGGGAGACTGCCGGCCGCGGATACGCGGATTGGTCTTGTCTTGATTCATGGCTCCACTTCCTCGCCGGCATCGGCGCGGCGCCGCAGCGGACTGAAGCGCATTCGGGAGATTGCTAGGAGGCGCGGGCACGGGACGCGCGCCGATCCGGTGCGTGGATTCGCGGCTGGGGCGAAGCCGACGACCGGCGGCGAATGGGTGGATTCGCCGAGGATCGGCGGCGAGTTCCTGGACGGCAAGACGCGGGCCAGGCGGCGTGGCCTTCCGTGACGCAGACTCCTAGTCTCCGTGGCGTGGCCGAAACGCCCTACGAACGCGAACCCGGATACGCCGAGCGCTACCGCGACCGGCGCTTCTGCAGTGGCACCGGGCCGCGCACCGACCAGCGTGAACGCGCGATCCTACGGGCGCTTCTGTCGCACGCCGCGGCCCTGGGCCGGCTCGGACCGGGCGACTGGCTCGACGTGCCGGCGGGGGCCGGTCGGATGTCCGCCGAACTGCCGGGCCCGGTCGTCGCCGTCGACCGGGACGTCGCCATGCTGCGCGCCGCCGCCGACCTGCCGCGCCGAGCCTGCGGCAGCGCGCACGCCCTGCCGTTCCGCGACGGGGCCTTCGCCGGCGTGCTCTGCCATCGGCTCCTGCAGCACATCCCCTCGGCCGGCGAACGCATCGCCATCCTGCGCGAACTTGCGCGCGTGGGCCGGGGGCCGGTGATCGTGTCGTTCTTCGACAGCCGCAGCCTGCCTGGGCTGCGCCGCGTCGTCCGTCGATGGCTCGGCAAGCGGCGTTCAGGCCGCTCGACCGTCAGGCGCGCGGCGTTCCTGGCGGAATGCCGGCAGGCGGGACTGCGACCGCTGGCGGTGCGCAGCCTGTGCCGGTTCGTGTCGGAGCAGACGCTCGTGCTCTGCGCGCCGATCGACGGCGCGTGACGACCGGCGCTCCAGTCCGGTCGCCGCAACGGTCGATGCCATCGGCAGGAGATCGAAGCCAACGGCATGACTGCACCGTCGCTCGCCACCACAGCGCCCGCCGACGTCGCCGCGCAACCGCGTCCGGCGGCGGCGCAGCGCGCGACGCAGCGCACCCTGCGCGTGCTCGTGGTCGAGGACGAACCGCTGACGGCGCAGATCTTCGCGCTCGCGCTCGCCCGGGACGGCATGGACGTCGACGTGTGCCGCAACGGGCTGCAGGCGCAGAAGCGCATCGAGCAGCGCCGGCCGAGCGCCGTCGTGCTCGACATGAGCCTGCCGCTGCGCTCCGGCGCCGACCTGCTGCGTCACCTGCGCGCCGTCGGCTTGCGCGATCTGCCGGTCATCGTCGTCAGCGGCGCCGACCGCCGCGACGTCGGCCTCGCGCGCGCCGACCTCTGGCCCGGGGCCTGGGTCGACAAACCGGTGCGCCCGCGCGACCTCGTCGCCGTCGTGCGCGAGTTCCTGACCGATCCGCGCTGACGGCGGGGATCAGCGCGCCAGCGCCCGGCGCACGAAGTCGGCGATCGCGTCCGCCGAACCCGACAGGCCGAAGGGCCAAGCGGCCAGAACCGCCGGCAGCGCTTCCGTCCGTGGCGCCGGCAACCGCTGCGCCTGCCGCGCGGCGACGAACTCCAGGCTGCGGTCGACCGCGCCGCCGCCGAAGCCGTCCGAACGCACGTACGCCAGCGGCAGGCCATCGGCGGCGGCCGCCGTCGCGGCCATCAACGCGCCACCGTCGACGAAGCAGGCGGCGGCGAGCGTCGGGCGCAGGCGCGGCAGCGCAAAGGCGGCGACCGTCGCGGCTTCGCGCTCGGCGACGAGCACGACCGCGTCCGCCGCGGCGTCGCAGTGCCGCATGAGCCACGGCAGCGCCGCCGCCAACGCGGCGGCGTAGTCGACGCCGCCGCCGGGTGACGCCACGAATGCGACGTTCCAGTCGTCGGCGCGACCGAACTCGGGCCACTCGCGCGCCGTCCAACCGGGCGCCCGCACGACCGGCAACGCCG
Source organism: Phycisphaerales bacterium (assembly GCA_020247305.1). GTDB lineage: Bacteria > Planctomycetota > UBA1135 > UBA1135 > UBA2386 > UBA2386. The sequence continues at coordinate 58,003 of JADCJE010000094.1, forward strand.
GCCGGTCCGATCGACCGTCCAGCGTCGGCGCCCCGGCGGCGACGACGACCAACGGCCGCGGCCCGTTCGCGCGCGCCCGTCGCAGCACGGCGACGAGCGACGCCGCGCCGCCGACCGGGATCGCGACGGCGAGGTCGCCATCGCACCCATCCGCGGCCGGTCGCCCGGCCTCGACGTTCGCCAGCGCGCGCTCCAGGCGCTGCAGATCGGCCACGGCGTCGCTCTGCCCGAGGCATGGTTCGCCGGCGTAGGCCGACTGCACGCGCTCGGCGAGCCCGCGCAGGACCGCGTCGTCGTCGCCGCCACGGGCAGCGCGCTTGCCCAGCGCGCCGAGCGCCGCTTCCGCGCGCGCCTGGTAGCCGCGCAGCACGTGGAACGTCCAGCACACGCAGGGATCGATCGCCGCCGGCGCAGCCTCGCCGATGCGCGTGCGCACCGTCGCGGTGTAGGCGCCGTCGGCCAACGCTGCGCCGGGCACGGCGGTCGTCGGCCGCGCCATGCGCACGTCGCGCTCCTCGGTGTGCTCGCGGATGGCCCCGGTCCAGACCACCGCGCCGGCGGCGTCACGGACCTCGACCTCGAAGGCGATCTTCGCCGGAAACGGCAGCGCGTAGCCGAGGAATGGACTGACGTGCGCGTCGCGGCAGGCTTCGTTCGCGGCCGTAGGGTCGCACACCTCGGGCAGCACGAAGGCGCCCATCGCCGCGCGCAGCGTGAACGCGGCGTCGGCGTCGACGCCGCGCAGGTAGGCGAGCGCGTCAGCGAGCCGCGCGAATGGCACGCCATCGTCGGGCTTCGGCTTGGCGAGAATGCGCGCGACGACGGCGCGGTCGGTGTCGTCGCGGCCGGCGAGCTCGCGGCGGACCTCGGCGCGACGCGCTTCGAGGTGCAGGTAGTTCCAGTGCTCGCGCGTCGCCATGCCCTGCGCGGCAGCGCCGGCGGCGAGCGCGCCGGCGAGGATCAACCCGGCAGCAGCGAGTAGTGCTCTTTCACCCATTGGCGGAAGGCCTCGTCGATGGTCAACGGAGTGTAGCCGAACGCCTGCTGCAGTGCGTCGCGCGTCGGCGTCTCCTTCTTCACCAGCCGCAGGAAGTCGCGGAACTTCGCGCCGCCCTGCGACTGCAGCAGGAAGTCCACGAACGCGAAGCACAGCGCGTGCTCGACGAACGACAACTGGTCGCTGTTCTTCGACGCGAACTCGGCGAACGGCGTCGCCTTGCCCTCGTCGACGATGCGCCGCACCGCGGGCCGCCACTTGCCGCCCTTGAAGCTCGCGGGCGCCTGCAACAGGATCTCCTCGAAGCAGAAGTTCGTGCACTTGCCGACGACGTTCTCCTCGAACCAGTGCGGGACGCCCTCGTCGAGCCAGCCGTGGCCGCGGTTGCCGAACCACATCGCCGTGCGCATCTGGCTGAGCAGCAGGTGCGCGACGTTGTGCACGACGGCGCGGTGCAGCGCCTCGTCGTCGGGCAGGGAACGACGATCGTGGTAGACCGTGTAGACGTACTCCGGCCCCATCAGCTTGAGTCCGATCGCGGCCGCTGGACCGAGGCCGGTGAGCCGCGGCCCGATCAGCTGCTGGTCCTTGCCCTCCTCGCTGAGCACGACCAGCATGCGGTCGGGCACGTCGGCGTCGGTGAGTTCGAACGTGGCAAGGAACTTCGCGTGCAGTTGCTCCAGGCGCTCGCCGTAGAGGTGCACGCGGGCGTGCGGGTCGATCTTGTCGCGGCCGACCGTCGTCGGCTTGAGCGTCGAGGCGAGGTCGAAGTGCGGCGTCTGCAGGTGCAGGTAGGGCTCGCGGGCGGTCACCGCGTCGACCTGCTTGCGGCGCGCGGCGAGCCACTCGCGCGCGAGCCGCTGGCGATCGGCGAGGCCGGCCTCCGCCGCGGTGTTGGCGCAGTGCCGGCAATCGACCGCGAGTGCGCCGCTGCACGCCTTGCACTCGGCGACGACACTGCACATGCGCGCCACCGGCCCCGACTCGACGTCGAGCAACTTGCCGTGCTTGCTGCAGGTCTGCGTGCCGCGGTTGAAGCAGAGCCGGCACGACGGCGAAGCCTCCTGGGCGGGCAGGAGCCACGCGCACAGCAGCGCGCAGCTGGCGACGAGCAGCGATCGCATGGCCAGCAGATTACCGCAGGCCGACGACGGCGCGGCAGGAAGCGCGCCCGGCCACCGTCCGGCAGTCCGGGCAGCCACCGCTCACGGCACCTGCAGCGACTTGTGCACTTGCGGCAGCACGCGCGCGTCGAAGCCGGCGCGCTGCGCCATCGCCAGGTACCGCATCAGGTCGAGGCGGGCGACGGTCTTCGCCACCGCGCCGAACGGCGTCACCGGTTGCAGCACGAGCAGGATCTTCTCGCGCACCGGCGCAAGGTCGGCGAGCGCGCGCTCCACCGCCGCGTCGCCGGTCTTGTCCGTCAGCACGATCTTCACGTCGACGGAGGCGCCGCGCTGCAGCGCGATCTCGCAGCAACGGCGGTGCAGCGCGCCGAAGCCCTGGCCGGGCGCCAGCGCGAATTCGGCCTTGGCCGGCGCGCCGAGCGTCTCGGGCAGCTTGTAGTCCGCGCTGAGGTGGTCCACCTGGTCGACGCACTTCTGCAGCGCGTCGGGATGCACGGCCGCGGTCTCCAGATGCACGCGCAGGCCCTTGCCGCGCACCTGCCGACCGAACTCGCGCACCCACTCGGGGAACACGAGCGGTTCGCCGCCGGTGACGCTGACGCGGCTCTGGCGGGCGCCGGGCTCGCTCGCCGCCACGACCTGCCGCACCAGTTCCGCAGCGCGATCGGCAGCGACCGGATTCGGTTCGTGCAGTTCGCGGAGGCCCGTGCGCACCGGCACACGCGGCGGCGCTTCGTAGCTATTCGGCGTGTCGCAGTAGAGACAACGCAGCGGACACGTGGCGAGGCGCACGAAGGCCATCGGCACGCCCACGAAGCGGCCTTCGCCTTGCACCGAGTGGAAGATCTCGATCAGCGGCGCCTTCGGCACGGCGACGCCCGGCTTCGCCGACGGCGATGCCTGCGCCTTGCCTTCCAGCGACTTCAGGGCCTGCTTCAGGTCCATGGCACGACAGCGGCGCGGTGACCGGACGCAGCGCGGCGACGGAACGCGCTGCCGCGACGGTCCGTGCGCAGCGCGCGGGCGACCGATGGCCCGCAGTCCGATGGCCCGCAGTCCAACGGGGCCGGGGCGCGCACTCGCGCCCTGCGGCGCATCACTTCTTGGCCGGGGCGGCCTTGGCGGCCGGGGCGGCCTTGGCGGCCGGAGCGGCCTTCGCACCGCCGGCTGCCGGCTTGGCGTCGCCGGCGTCGGCCTTCTTCGCCTTGGCCTTGGCCTTGAAGCTCGTGCGGACCTTCGGCAGGCCTTCGACGCGGTGGCCGTCCTGCCACTTGCCGGACTTCTTCAGGGCTGCGAGGCGCTCGATGCGCGTCCAGACGTTGCGCTGGCCGCCGCCGGAGGTGGAGGTCTTGAGACTGCTGTGGATCGTCATGACGGATTCTGCGGGCGAAAAGGGCCGAGCAGTCTACCGAACCACGTAGGCCTTCGGCCAGCCCTGGATCGTGTTCCTGAGTTCGACGAAGTTCGGATCGGGCACCTCGACCGGCAGCGACAGCAGCAAATTGCGGGTCGCCGTCTCGTCGGCGGAGCCGTCGTAGTAGACGGCAACGCCCCAGGTCTTGCCCGCCTTCGTGGCCCACTGGTGCGGGCGGGCACGCAGCAGCTTGCGGGCCATCAGCCAGTCGCACAGGCCCTTGGCACTGGCCTTGGCCTCGGCCTCGGGGCGACCCGGGTACAGGGCCACCAGGAACGCCTGCCGGGACAACGGCTGGGCGTCGAACTCGCCGACGAAGCTGGGCGCGACCGGGCCATTGCCGGCCCCCGCGCGCAGATCGAGTTGCGGCTTGCCGGCGCCACCCGCCTGCCCACCGAGGAAAAAGCCGCCGACGAAGGCGGCCAACGCGCCGCCGACGGCCAGCCACAAGGGCAACAGCCGGGCCTTCGCCGCCGGTTCGGGCAACCAGGCCGCGCGCCCAAAGCACGCTTCCCAGAGGCTCCGCACCGTCTTGCCCAGACCGCCGCGCCCGCGCGAACGCGAGCGCGAACCCAACAACATCGCCATGTCGCTCGACCTACGACCCACGACACACCCCCGCGAAACGTGATGGCGGCCGCGGCGACGACCGAGGCGTCGACGACCACCGAACCTGCGCGCCGACGCGAATGGCGCCGACGAACCGCTGACCGCGCGCCACCGACCAAGCAGCGCGTACGTTCGAACGTAGCAACGCGCGCGCATCCGCGCAACGCCACCGGCGCGGAAGTCCGCCGGCGGCGGCAGGATCATTCGGCGGCGAGCTTGCGCAGTGCGGCGATCACGCCCGGCTCGGCGTCGGCGTCCGGGTTCGCGACATACGCGCGCGCCGTCGCGCGCGCATCCTCGGCCTTGCCCTGCTTCTGCAGCACCGCGCACAGCAGCCAGGTCTGGCGCTCGGCGCCGAGGCCGTTGCGCCGCTGGCCGGCGACGGCTTCGCGACAGCAGCGCTCGACCTCGGCCAGATCGGCGCCGGGTTCCTCGTAAAGCGCCGTCGCCAACAGCCATGCGCCCCAGTGCTGGTCGGGCAGCAGGTGACGGCACCGGCGGAAGGCCGCGATGGCCGCGGCGCGGTCGCCGCTGCGCAGGCTGGCGACGCCGCGCTCCTCCGCCAACCGCCACAGGCGTTCGAGCTGCACGCGAATCTCCGCGGTGGCGAACTCCGGCGCCGCGGCGCGGACGCACCGTGCGAAGGCATCGCCGGCGCCGTCGTCGTCGCGGCGCAGCAGTCGGTCGTAGCCGAGCGCCGCCAGCGCCTCGGTGTAGAGCAAGCGCGCCTCGTCGAGGTCCGGCAACGCGCGCCACGCGATCTCGAGGTGCTTCACCGCGTCGGCGTGGCGACGCTCCTCCTTGGCCATGCGGCCCAACACGAGGTGCGCCTTGTGCTCGTCCGGGTTGTAGGCGAGCGCCCGCTCGACGAGGCGACGGACCTCGCTGCGGTCGGGCTGGTTGTCCGACAGCCGCGCGTACGCGCGGCCGATCAGCACGTTGGCCAACACCTTCGCCACGTCCGTGTCGCCGGGCCGCGCCGCGAGGTAGGCCTCCAACTGCAACTCCGCGTCGCCGAGTTTGCCCTGGCCGACGAGCGCCAGCGCGAGTTCCTGGCGCAGCGCCGGATCGGGCCGCGCGCGCAGGCCGCCGCGCGCGTACTCCTCCGCCGCCGCCCACTGTTCGCGTTCGCGCATCAGCCGCGCGGCGCCGAGCCACGCCGCCGCCGACTGCGGATCGGCGGCCTGGGCCGCGCGGTAGTGCCGGACCGCTGCCAGAGCGCGATCGCGCACGCGTTCCCACTCCGCCTTGGCGCAGTGCAGGCCGGCGTGCTGCGGGTGCGCGGCGAGGGCCGGATCGAGGCGGCCGTCGGCGGCGAGTCCACGGGCATCGTCGGCGGCGAGCACGGGCACGGCGCCGGCCTTCGCCTTGGCGAGCAGGTCCTCGCGGCAGGCCGCGAGCAGGCGCAAGGCCCCGAAGGCGACGACGTCGGGGTGTTCGGGTGCGAGGGCGAGCGCCGCTGCGTGCATCGCCTCCGCGCCGGCCTCGTCGCCCGCGAGCTGCAGCGGTTCGAAGGCGGCGAGTTGGCATTGCAGCAGCCAGCCGTCGGCCTCGGCGATGCGCTTGCTGCCGGTCTCGCGGGCGCGCTGCGCCGCCGCCGCGGCGACCGCCGCGCGGGCTTCGGTGGCCGCGCGCGCGTAGTCGGCGTCCGCCATCGCGATGCGCACGAGCAGCTGGCGCGCGCGCACCTCGTGGATCGGATACCGCGCCGCGGCGGTCGCCTTCTCCAGGTGCCCCTTCACGTCGGCGAGCACGGCGGGGCCGCGCTGCAACCGGTCGTAGACGAGGTTGAGGTGCGCAACCGCGTTGGCGTCGTCGACGGCGAGGCTCGCGCGCCACAGCGTCTCGTCGTCGGCAAAGTCGCGGGCCCGCGCGCCGGCAGCGAACGCCGCGACCAGCGCCAGCGCGGCCAGGATCGGGCCGGCGAAGCGCCCGGACAGGCGCGCGACGACCGTCGCCAGCGCGAGCGCGAACCAAGGCGCCGCGAGGTAGAGGTAGCGGTCGGCGGCGGCGATCGACGATGCCGGATACGCCGTGTTGAACGGCAACAACGCGACGGCGAAGCCGAGCAAACCGAAGCCGGCGAGCCGCCAACTGCGGGATCGCCACGCGGCGAGCGCGGCGAACGCCGCCGCGAGCATGACGGCGCCGCCGACCGCCGCAGCGGCGCGGAAGCGCTCCAGCGTCGCGACCTCGGGGTAGAGCACGTTCAACTGCTGCGGCCAAAGCGCGGTCGTGAGGTAGTGCAGGAAGGCCCCGGGCACCTGGGCGACGCGCTCACCCAACGCGCCCGCCACCGCCATCGTGCCTTCGGCAGCGGCGACGAGTTGATGGTGCCACGCGATCGGCGCGACGACGGCGGCGAGCACGGCGACGGCCCACCAGCGCGCGGACGCGCCGCCGACCACGGCGCACACCAGCGCGGCGAGCGGTGGCAGCACGACGGCGGTGGCCTTGCTGTACATCGCCAGCGCTGCGAGCACGGCGAGCGCCAGCGCCGCCGCCGCCGACGGCGCACGTGCGAAGCGCGCGGTGCCGTGCAGCGCCCAGAAGGTGAACAGGCCCGACAGCACGTCCTTGCGACCGCTGACCCACGCCACCGATTCGGCCAACGCCGGGTGCACGACGAACAGCGCCGCGGCGCCGTGCGCGACGAGCGACGAGGCGCCCAGGCGCAGCAGCAGGCGCGCCAACACGAAGCCGGCGGCGGCGTGCAACACCAGTGCATGCAGATGCGGCCAGAACGGCGCCGCGCCGTGCGCGGCGAAGTCGAGCCAGAGCGAGGCGTGGGCGACCGGCAGCCACGCGTTCGCGATCGGTCGGCGCGGGTCGAGCACGGCCAGCAGGCCGGCGCGGAACTCCGGGTTGTCGGGACCGAAGAAGAAGTTGTCGTCGAAGTCGAGCAGCTCCGCGCCGAGCGCCGCCGGCAGGTAGACCGCGAGCGCGAGCGCGAGGCAGAGCAACACGGTGCGCCAGCGCGGCGGCGCGGCGATCGACGAATCCACGGGCGCGGACATGCGAAGGGCCGCGCACTCTACTCCGTCGCCGCGCACGCCGCTGCATCGGCGTCGGCCGGAGCTCCTGGCCACAGCGCTCGCCGCGCACGCCATGTGCACGCGACGGCTTGCCCCGCGCGCAACGGCGGCGCAAGCTCTCGGCCCCGCGTGTTCGCCGCCCGCCATCTCGCCGCCGACCAGGAAGCGCTCGCGCGCGCGCTGCGCGCCCGCGGCCGCCGCGTGTGGCCGCTGCGCCGCCGCGGCGCCGTGCTCGGCCACGCCGTCGAGGTCGACCGCACCCGGCCGACGCCCGCGCGCGCGCGGGCGCGCTGGGACGCCGGCGAGCCGGTGTTCCTGCCCGGCATCCTCGGCGACGCACCCGCGCGCCACGACGCCGCCATCCGCGCCTGCTTGCGCATGTTCGCGCGACTGCGCGCGGGCGGCAGCTTCCTCGACGAACTCGAAGCCCGCATCGGCGACGACCCCGACCTGCGCTACGCCGGCAGCACCGTCGACCGCAACGACCCGCGCGAGATCGAGCGGGTGTTCGTCGACGCCGAACCGGGCGGCGCACAGGTCGCCAAGGACCTGTGGGCGAAGCTCGCCTGGATCGCCAACGACGAGAGCGACCGGTCGCTGCGCATCCGCTTCTCCGCCGGCCTGGAGCAGTTGGAGGAATGGATGACGTCGACCGACCTGACCGCCGGCTGGGTCGACCTCTTCGCGCTCCGCGCCTTCCCCGAGGGCAACGCCATCGTCGGCTGCGCGCCGCTGCGCGCCATGCTCGCGGCCCTGCTGCGGCGGCCGCACCGGCTGAGCGAGCGCATCCTCTACAACAACGCGCCGGATGGCGGCGCCGTCTTCCACCACGACGCCGAACCGGGGCAGTTGGGCGTTTGCTTCAGCCAACTCGAAGGCAGCACCGCGTGGCTGTCGCTCAGCAAGCGGCGGCTGGCGCGGCTGCTCGCCCGCGTCGGCTTCGCCCGCGACGTGCGCCGCGCGATGCAGGCGCTCGACGCCGGCGAAGACCAGCCGCTGTGGCGGTTGCTGAACCGCGACGAGGGCTTCACCGCGCAACTGGCGGCGCACGGCGCGCTGTTCGTGCTGCACGCCGGCGACAGCATCCTGCTGCCGTCGCACGGCATCGACGACGTCGCGTGGCACAGCGTGCTCGCGCTCGGGGACCGGCCGAGCCTCGCGCACAGCTACGGCCTGTTTCCGCGGGGTGCCGACTACCCGGTGGCCGCCGATCCAGTGCGGGGTTAGAACCGGCGGGCGATGGTCGAGCGCCGCCACCTGCTGCAGCACCTGGAACTGGCGGCGCACGCCTTCGGACTCGACCAGACGGTGGCGGTGCCGGCGCTGCCGCCGCGCGCCGCCCCGGTGCCGGTCGCCGCACCCGCCCCGAGCGAGGCACCGCTGCCCGACCAACCCGGTGCGGCCGCGATGCGAAATCCACCGACGGCGCCGGTGCGCCCGCCGGCCGAAAGGGCCGCGGCCCCCCCGCCCGCTGCAACGAAGCAGCCAGCACCGCGGCCCGCCGCGTCGACCGCGGGCGGTTCGGCGGCCGCTGCCGCCAGCGACCCGGCCGTGGCCGGGTTGGCGGCCCTGCGCCGCGAGATCCTCGCGTGCACACGCTGCCCGCTTCACGCCGGCCGCGAACAGGCGGTCCCGGGCGAGGGCAACCCGCACGCCGACGTGCTGTTCGTCGGTGAGGCGCCGGGCGCCTCGGAGGACCGCGCCGGCCGGCCGTTCGCCGGCCCATCCGGTGAGCTGCTCGACCGTATCTTGTCCAATGCCATGGGCTTGCAGCGCAGCGACGTCTACATTGCGAACGTCGCCAAGTGCCGCCCGGCCGGCGACCGCAATCCCGAGCCAAACGAGGTCGCGGCGTGCCTGCCCTACCTGCAGCAGCAGATCGACTGGATCCGCCCCAAGGTCATCGTCTGCCTCGGGCGCGTCGCGGCGCAGAACCTCTTGGGGGTCGACGACGCGGTGTCGCGCTTGCGCGGCCGCGACCTCGCCTACCGCGACATCCCGGTCGTGGTGACATGGCATCCCGCCTACCTGCTCCGGGAACCCGCCGCCAAGCGCGACACCTGGGACGACATCAAGCGGGTCAATCGCCTGCTCGGTCGCCCCGAAGTGCCACCGCCGGGTCGCTGACCGCCGGCGCGGCTTCGCGCACCCCGAGGCAGACGATGCGGCGGGTGCGGTGGCGGGGTGGGGAACGACCTCCCCGCCCGGTCCGCGCCGCGGGTGCCACACACCGCGCATCCCGCGGGCAAGCGGCGGCTTGCGTTCTTGACCGACTCTGCGCCCATCGCTACCGTCCCGCCCGCCTGTCGCCCTCTAGCGTCCCTCGACGGCCCAGGTTCCACGCGTCGCCCCCCCCGCGCGCCGTTCTCCGTCGCCTGCTGCACGCAGACGCCGCGAACCGCCGCAGCGTCGACACTGGATTCGTTCTTTGCTGATTCTGCTCGCGCGTCCGCTCGCATCGCTTCTCGCGCCTACGCCATCGTGCGCACGGTGGCGCACGCCTTCGTCAGGCAGGCCAGCAATGTCGCGGGATGGACGCAACCGCCCCCTCTCCCAGTTCGCCCTTTCAGCAGGCTTCCCACGATGATCAAGGTTCAGTCCCTGCGCTTGCGCGGCTTCGTCGCCTCTTCGGTGCTCGCGCTGGCCGCTTGTTCGGGCACGCCCTCGGAACCCGCCGCCGCCGCCCCCATGACGCCGGACGATCCAGCGGCGGCCACCGCGGCGCCCGCGGTGCAGGACCCGCAGGCCCAGGCTCAGGAGCCGCAGGCCCAGGAACCGCAGCGCGACCGTGCAGCGGTGATCCAGAAGGCGCTCGAAAACGCCCGCCGCTCGCTCGACATGCGCTTGTTCGAGGACGCGCGCATGGAAGCCGCGTACGTGCTCGAACTCGACTCGGGCAACAAGGACGCCCGCGAGATCCTGCTGCGCGCGAACGAAGTGCTCGGCAACGCCGACCAGGTGCCGCTGCGCAGCGTGGTGTCGGATGCGATCGTTCAGGACACCATCCGCCGCGAGCGCGAGATGGCGCTGATCGAGCGCGAGCGCGACCAGGGCCGCGCCAACATGGAGATCAAGCAGTACGGCAAGGCGGTCGACTGCTTCGAGCGCGCGGCGACGATCGCCCGGTTCTCGGCCTACATGCAGCCCAACGATCCGACCCGCAAGGAGGTCGAGATGCTGCTGGCGCAGGCCCGCGACGCCAAGACCAACGCTGACAAGTCGGCGCTGGAGCAGGCCAAGAACGCCTCCGAGGCGGAACTCGCGCGCATCGCCCGCACGCAGGAGCTGAGCAAGGAGCAGCGCGTGCAGAGCCTGCTCGAAGCCGCCAATGTGCAGTTCCAGGACGGCAACTACCAGAAGTGCTGCAACCTCGTCGAGCGCGCGCTGCTGCTCGACCCGACCAACGCCGACGCGCAAGCGCTGCGCGACCTCGCCGACCGCGCGCGCCATCAGAGCGCGCTCGACGGCAACCGCGAACGCTGGCGCACCGAGTGGAACAAGACGTTCCTCGAACTGCAGCAGAGCAACGTGCCGCAGACCGAGGCGGTGGTGTTCGACATCGCGCGGTGGACCGAGGTCAGCAAGCGCAAGCCGGCCGGCTACACGATCCAGAGCGAACTCGAGTCGCCGGAGAACGCCGCGGTCGCCAAGGTGCTGCGCGAGACGGTCGCCGAGCACAATTTCGCCAGCGCCACGGTGCAGGACTGGGCGAGCTACTACGGCGAGTTGACCAAGGTCACGTTCTTCGTCTCGCAGGAGGTCAAGGACATGGCCGCCGAGACGACGACGCTCACCGACTTCCGCCTGCCGAGGCGCTCGGTCGAGGACGCGCTCAAGGCGATCCAGGTGAAGACCGGCGTCGCCTTCCGCGTGAAGGACGGCCTCGTGCAGCTGGTCTCGCCGGCAAACGCGATCGGCAACCTCATCAGCCAGCCGTACAACGTCAAGGAGCTGATCCAGGGCGTGCCGGACAAGAAGGGCGCCAACCTGCGCCTCATCGGCCCTGGTGACGACGCGCCGGTGTTCGCTGAGGACGAAGGCGACGCGGAGGTTCCGATCGCCGTCGTCGACGAAGCGCGCCTGCAGGAGCTCATCAAGTCGACGGTCGCGACGGACAAGTGGGACGGCAACCCGTTCACCATGCAGATGCTGGGCGGCACGCTCTACATCCGCGCCGACGCCGAGACCCACGCCGCCGTCGCCACGCTGGTCAACGACCTGCGCCGCCACGTTGGCATCCAGATCGACGTCGAGTCGCGCTTCCTCAAGGTCGAGGACAGCTTCCTCGAGGACGTCGGCATCGACCTCCGCGGGCTGGGCAACCAGGCCTCACAGGGCGTCGCTGGCCGCGGCCTGGAGAAGAACGGCGACCGCCAGAACGCGGGCTTCGACGACTTCGGCCCGCGGCAGCAGCAGAACGCCGCCGTTCCAGGCACCGTCGGCACCGGCACCGCGCCGGGCATCTTCTTCGACGACGGCAACGACGGCGACATCATGGGTCGCGTCGAGAACCTCTACAACCAGACGCTCGGCGGCCGCAACGGCGGCCTGACGAACGCGGGCGGCCTGTCGCTGCAGTACGCGTTCCTCGACGACGCCGAGGTCGAGGTCGTGCTCCGCGCGGTCAGCAAGCAGGAGCGCAGCGAGCAGATCGAGGCCCCGCGCCTGCTGATCTACAACAACTCGCGCTCGAACATGAGCTACCTGCGCCAGTTGTCGTACATCAAGGACTTCGACGTCGAGATCGCGCAGGCGGCCGCTGTCGCCAACCCGATCATCGGCACGGTCTACGACGGCGTGTCGCTCGACGTCCGCCCGGTCGTCGACAGCGAGCTGCGGTTCATCACGATGGAACTGCGCCCGAGCGTCGTGACGCTGCAGACGCCGATCCCGACCTTCACCACGACGCTCGGCGTCGGCCAGCCGATCTCGATCCAGCTGCCCGAGGTGACGCTGCAGCGCGTCCGCACGACGGTCACGATGCCCGACGGCGGCACCATGATGCTGGGCGGCATGCGCCTCGTGGAGCGCCAGAACCTGCGCTCGACGGTGCCGCTGCTCGGCAGCCTGCCGGGCCTGTCGTGGCTGTTCAGCCGCAACGGCACGTCGGTGCAGAACCGCAAGATCCTGATCCTCATCCGCGCGCGCATCGTGATGATGAACGAGTTCGAGCCCGAACTCGCGCCCGCCGAGGGCAGCGTCGACGCCGGCATGAAATGAGCCGGCGGCGCCGGGGCCGCCCCCCAGCGCTCGCACGCGGCCGCCCGCACCGACCGGTGCCGGCGGCCGCGGTCGTTTCTGGCGGGCCGCGCCTTCGCCGCATGCGGCCGACGCGGCGCCGTTCGCCGCGCCGGCGGCGTTGGATCACCTGAACGCATCGCTATACTCTGCGTTCCCCTCTGCGCAGCAGCGTCGCCCGCCGGCGCTGTCGCGACCCCGCAGCCGCGCCGGCGTGGCACGCCGCGCGCGGACCGCTTCCGACAACGACGTTCCCCCGAACTGGAGTCCGCCCGTGACCGGTAGTCCCTTGGCTCGCCTCGGCGCGCCGACCCTGCTCGTGTTCGCCCTCGGTTCCCTGGCGCCGACGCTCGTCGCCCAGAACCAGCCGCTCGACCGCGAGATCGCCTTCGTGCGCGCCCTCGCCAAGGACCTGCGCTTCATCGAACTGGCGCGGATCGAGGCAGAGACGCTGGCGAAGAACAACGTCGCGGGCGCCGACCAGGAGAAGATCGCGCAGCTCGCGATCGAGATCGCCTACTACGGCGCGCGCTCGCGCAGCGACCGCGCGCAGCAGCGCACGCTGTTCAAGGAGACGGTCACCAAGTCGAAGGAACTGATCGACGCGTCGAGCAGCGCGACGGTGCAGGCCGAAGCGCGCGCGACGCTCGCCAACGCCTCGCAGGACTACGGCCAGTTCCTCGTCGAGGATCTGGAGATCGCACGCCAGGAGACGCCCGACAAGGTCAAGGAGATCGCCGACGAGGCCGCCAAGGTCTTCGCCGGCGGCATCGACGCCTGCGGCAAAGTCATGGACCTGCTCAAGGAGTCCAAGGACGAGGCGAAGAAGACCGAGTACTACCTGATGTGGATGAAGAAGGCCGTGCTCTCGCGCGAGCAGGCCCGCGCCGACAAGGAGAACCGCAACGTCCTCGTCAATCGCGCCATCAGCGAGCTCGAGGAACTGGTGCTCGAGGTCGGCGAGGAGACCGCGATCGGCCTGCGCGGCCTGTTCGAGATCGCGCAGTGCCGCGAGGTCGCCGGCAACGTCGGCGACGCGATCGACAGCTACAAGAGCACCATCAAGCAGATCGGCACGTCGCTGGAGCAGGCGCAGAAGGGCGAACTGGAGCTCAGCGGCACGCTGCAGGGCTTCCTGTTCGAGATGCTGCAGGAGGTGTACGTCAAGACGGGCGAGATCATGGCGCGCGAGGGCGCCCCGGGCACGGCCGATCTGTTCGCCGAGTTCCGCAAGCAGATGACGGCGTTCGGCGAGAAGGGCGCGGACCTGTTCGATGTCGTCAGCGAACAGTACGGCCATTTGATGCTGCTCGCCGAGGCGCGTTTCCAGGCCGAATCCGGCGACACCAAGAAGGTCGGTGAAGCGCTGGCGATGGCGCAGAAGATCAACGACAAGCACCCTGCGGACTTCGTCGGCGTGCGCGCCAAGGCAGCGCTGCGCGACATCCTGGCGTTCCAGCAGAACCTCGTTTCCGGCACGCTGCTGTTCGAGATCGCCAAGGGCGAGCTGCAGAACAAGAACTACGAGGCCGCGGTCAAGGGCGCGCGCCGCACGATCGCCGCGCTCAGCAAGGACGAGGAGGCCAAGCTCGGCCTGCAGACGTACGAGATGCTGGGCATGGCGTACGCCTTCAGCGAGCGCTACCTGGAAGCGATGATCGCCTTCGGCGACGGCCTCAAGCGCTTCGGCAGCACCGACGAGAAGCGCGCCAGCGACGTCGCCGACGCCGCCGACCGCGCGCTGTCTGCGCACAAGCGCCTGACCAAGAACGATCCGGCGTTCGCGGACTTCTACCGTTCGACCGGCGAGGCGATCGCTGCGAGCAGCGTCTCCGCCGGCAGCAAGCTGTTCTGGAAGGAGGCGAACGACCGCTTCAACGAGAAGAAGTACGCCGAGGCGATCGCGTCCTACGGCAAGATCACGGCCGACTTCACCTACTACGAGCAGGCGCTGGTCAACGTCGGTCGCGCGCACGCCGCCGGCGGCAAGTTCGCCGAGGCGCGCAAGGCGTTCGCCGACTACCGCGACTTCGCCGCCAAGACCAACCTCCCCGCGAGCGAGACCGGCAAGCAGCAGGTGCGCGCCGCCGCGCTCGCCGACGCCGAGTTCGCCGAGATGCAGATGGCCTACCTCGAGGCGCGCGGCGCCGAAGAGTTCAAACTCAAGCGCGACCTGACCAAGTACCCCGCCGCGCTCGAGCGCGCGCAGGCCTTCGTCGCCAACTTCGCCAAGGACGGCGAGCGCAATCTGCCGCTGGTGTTCGAGTACATCGGCCGCATGAACACCGACCTGGCGAAGCTCGACCTCGCCGAGGCCGCCTACGTGCAGCTCAAGGAGAAGGACCCAGCGCGCGCCTCGCGGCTTGCGACCGACGTGTTCAAGGAGTACCAGAACCAGGTCAAGGCGCTCAGCGACGAACTCGACGCGATCATCGCCAAGAACGGCGGCGAAGCGCAGATGCAGAAGGCGACGCAGGACCTCAGCGCGATGCGCCAGAAGCTCGTCGCGCTCGGCATGGACTACATCGCCGGCTCGCCAAAGCCCCAGCTTGCGATCCTGGTCGGCACGCTGCTGAACTGGGAACAGCTGCGCGACTGGGCGAAGGTCGACGAGGTGGCGCAGAAGACGCTGGCGCTCTACGGCGCCGACACCACCGACGCGACCAAGAAGGTCGTCGACCAGATCGTCCGGCCCAAGGTCGGCGAAGCGCTGCTGCAGCAGCGTCGCTTCCAGGAGGCCTACGACATGCTGGTCGCCGCCGAGAAGGCGAATCCGGCGCAGTGGGAACTCAAGCGGCAGATCGCGCGCGCGCTCGGCGGCTGGTTCGAGTTCGACAAGACCGGCGCCGGCCAGAAGGTCGCCGGCCTCGACAAGCCGGTCGAGGCGTACGTGAAGTACTACGGCGACAAGAACGAGGCCTATCGTGTCTGGGCGCTGCGCCCCGAGGTCAAGCAGTACAGCCTCGACTGGTACCGCTTCCACTGGGAGACGTACTGGTTCTGCAAGCAGGCCGGCGCCAAGGACAGCAAGTACAAGGACATCGCCGCGACGATCTACGGCAAGGCCCGGTCGACCGACGACTTCGCGACCCTGAAGAGCCTCGGCGCCGACGGCCTGCTGCTGTTCCGCTACTTCCAGAGCAACCGCTGAACCTCCGACCCGAACCACCGATGCGCACGCTTCCCCTGCTGTTCACCGCCGCGCTGCTCGCGCCGGCCGCCGTCGCGCAGACGGCCAAGATCAACGACGTCGTCCAGAAGAAGGACGGCTCGCGACTTCGCGGCGTCGAAGTCACGGAGTTCACGCTGACCGGCGTGCGCGGCAAGCGCGGCGCCGAGGCCTTCGAGGTGCCGGCCCACCAGGTCGTCGGCATCGAGTGGAGCAATGCCCCCGAGGCGTTCGCCACCGGCCGCTCGGCGCTCGACCGCGGCGACTTCAAGACGGCGGCGCAGTTGCTCGGCGACGTCCAGAGCGACCGCGCGCTGGTGAAGGCCGACGCCGAGTTCTTCAAGGTCAAGGCGGCGGTCGGCGGCATCGGCGTCGACAAGGCGGCCGCGGAGACCGCCGCGACGCACGCCCGCACCTGGCTCAACGCCAACGCCAATCACTGGCGCACGCCGGAAGCGCTGCTGCTGTGCGGGCGCGCCGAGCGCCTAGCCGGCGCGGCGACCGCGGCGGCGACGCTGCGCGACCTCGACGACCGCGCCACCCGCGAAGGCTTCGGCGCCGTCTGGTCGGCGCGCGCGAAGGCGGAGCTCGCGGCGACGCTGCTCGCCCAGGGCAAGGCGGGCGAAGCCCGCACTGCCTTCCAGTCGGCGTCGGCCGCGGCCGACACCGCGCTCGGCACGCCGTCGGGCGACGAAGCGGAGCTGAAGGCGCTGAAGACGCTGGCCCGCGTCGGCGAGGGCGAGACGTTCCTCGCTGAGAAGGACTTCGCCAAGGCCGAGACGTTCTTCCGCAGCCTCGCCGGCAGCAACCAGCCTGAGCTCGTCGCTGCCGGCCTCGCCGGCGAGGGCGAGTCGGTGTTCCTCAGCGCGATTGCGTCGAATCGCAGCGAGGACATCCGCCGCGCCCAGCTGAGCCTCGCCAAGGCCAGCGTCACCGACGCCGTCGGCGGCGAGGCGAGCGCAAAGGCGAACTACTACCTCGGCCGCAGCCTGATCGCGCTCGGCGCCGAGAAGGAAGGCGACAACTTCAAGCAGCGCGCCAACGCCTACTTCCAGATCGTCGTCGACGGCTACCCGACCTCGCGCTGGGCGGGACTCGCGAAAGCCGAACAGGCCAAATGAGCCTGAACGCAGCCGCCTGACCACCCGTTTTTCTGCGCGTGGGGCCTTGCAGCACGCTGCGCCCCGCGCACACTCTCCGACCCGTTCCGCATCAGCCCCTCTCCCACCCGCCTGCCGCCGAGCAGGCCGATCCGTCCATGACCCTGAAGCCTTCGTTCGTCCGTCTGGCCGCTGTCGCCACCCCTCTCCTGATCGCCGGTTCGCTCGCCGCGCAAGACGCTGGCGCGGAGCAACCGAGCATCATCCAGGAGATCTTCGCGTACCAGAACTGCGGCACGATCGGCTACGTGATCGTGCTGATGTCGGTGATCGCCGGCGCGCTGATCATCGAGAACCTCATGAACATCAAGCGCGAGAAGCTCGCGCCGCCGGATCTGCTCGACGAGATCGAGGCGCTGCTCGACGGCGAGAACTTCCAGGAGGCGGTCGAGCTGTGCGAGCAGGAGAAGAACTACCTGACGAACTGCGTCGGCGCCGGCCTGTCGAAGCTCGGCCACGCCTTCGAGACGATGCAGACCTCGCTGCGCGAGATGCAGACCGAGGAGACGGTCAAGCTGTTCCAGAAGATCGGCTGGTTGTCGCTGCTGTCGGCCACGGCGCCGATGATGGGCCTGTTCGGCACGGTGACGGGCATGTTCTTCACCTTCAGCGCGATCGCCGCGGCCGGCGGCTCGGTCAGCCCGGCGCAGCTCGCCAGCGGCATCAAGATGGCGCTCATCACGACGATCTTCGGCCTCACGGTCGCGATCCCGGTCGGCGTCGCCTTCTACACGCTGCGCAACCGCGTCATCAGGGTGTCGACCGAGATCAACGCAATCTCGGAGAACCTGTTCGAGCGCTTCCGCGCCAAGAAGTGAACCGCGGCGCCCGGACCGCGCAACGGCGCACGAACTGCCGGCTGCACGATCTGCGCAGCCGCGAATGCGACCTGCGCGCCCGGCGTCTTGCGGGATCGAAGACTTGAACCGTCGTCGTTCCCGCTCGTTCCCACCCCACATGACCCTTTTGCGCGCCGCCGCTGAGCGACGGCGCCGAACGGAGCAACCCGGATGTCTGACGTATCCAAGTTGGCGCAGCAGAACGTCGAGATGGACATGACGCCCATGATCGACTGCGTGTTCCTGCTGATGATCTTCTTCGTGCTGGTCATCGACCTGAGCCAGAAGAACCTCGAAGACCTGATCCTGCCGCGCGCAGTGTTTCAGGAACCGGACGACACGCCGCCCGAGAATCGGCCGGTCATCAACGTGCTGCAAAACGGCAGCGTCGTCTACAACCAAAAGGTCTACTACGACCCGGACCAGCACGGCCGCGACTTCCGCAATCCGAACACTGCCAAGCCGATCAAGGACCTGCTGCTGGCGATCCGCACGCAAGGCCTCAACGAGAAGAAGCTGAAGCTGGTCGAGGAGGACATCGCCGGCAAGAAGGTGGCGCTGATCGACGACCCGATCCTGATCCGCGCCGACAAGTGGACGGAGTGGAACTACGTCGGCGAAGTGATGAAGCAGTGCAGCATGCCGGAGATCGCCTTCTGGAAGGTGGAACTGGCGCTGTCGGAGCAGGACAAGGAGACCGGCGAGAAGAACTCCAAGCTGGGAGGCCAGAAGCAATGAGCGCGCTCGACGACGCCCAGGAAGAGGTCAAGCCGGACATGACGCCGATGATCGACGTCGTGTTCCTGATGATCATCTTCTTCATCTGCATCGACTTCAAAGTGCTGGAGTCGAAGCTGCCCGCCTACCTGCCCAAGGACAAGGGCAGCTCAAGCGCGGTTGTCGAGCCACAGGAGCAACTCTCCGTGCGCATCTACGTCGACAATGCCGGCACGCCCGACTACAGCAAGGGTGGCGGCGGCCCCGGCGTGATCAACGCGAACACGAAGCGTCCATACCGTTTCGTCATGAAGGACCACCGCATCAAGTGGGAAGTCGGTCCCAAGCCGCTCTACAAGCTCGAGGACGTCAAGACGGAACTGACGCGCATCGCCAAAGACCCTTCGAGCCAGGTCAAGGACCCCAAGACCGGTGGCAAGAAGCTGATGTCCTGTGTCGTCGAGGCCTACCCGGGCACCTTCTACGACGACGTGGCGAAGACGGCCGACGCCTGCAACGAAGCCGGCTTCGCCGAGATCAACTTCGGCGGCGGCCTCGGCCCGAAGAAGTGACCGGCCCGCAGCCGTGATCTGGCGCGCGCGACGCCGCGCACCCACCGATCGGCCTGCCGCAGCCACGCGCTGCGGCAGGCCGATCGGCGTTTTTGGAGTCCACGTCTTGTTGCCGCGTACCGCGGTCGGACGGCGCGGTGCGTGGCGGCGAAGGGCAGCCAGGCGGGTGCCGCCGCGCGGACCGCGATGGCGCAGTCGAACGGAACCCGAGCCGACCGCCGATGCGAAAGGCGGCCGCCGCGTACCGCACAGCGGCGCGCGCACCCGCGACCGCGTTCGTTCGCGCATCGCCCGGCCGCTGCCGCCCGCCCGCGCACGCCGGATCGAAAATCCCCGCCTGGGCCGCCCTTGCACGCGCCGTCGTCGGGCCTGCCCACCCTGAAAAATGCGCTGGCACGCCCTGCGCACGCTGGCTACCCTGCCGCTCACTCCGGACGGGCTTGGGCCCGCGCTGGTGGTTCGTTCTGTCGACGTCGACAAGTCCCTCTCGATCGGTCGCTGGCGGCATCGTCCCCCTCGCCAGCGACGGCGCTGTCCGCGCCGCCAATGTTCCCCCGATCGCTTGTCTGCGTGCTTCAGCACGGCGGCGCCGCGCGTGCGGCGCCGGTTGGACTCGCTTGCTTTCAGCGTGAACCGATGGCTCTCGAAAACTCGCGCCTTCTCGCTGCTTCCTTGACCGCCGCCGTCCTCGGCGCCGCCTGCTCGACGTCCTCCGATGCCCCTCCCGCGACGAGCGGCGGAGCCGAGGCGAACACCCCGACGACGCAGGACCCGCAAAACCCCGCCGGCGACGACGTGGTGCAGACCCAGCGCCGCGCCGCGCTCGTCGACAACTACGTGCGCAACGCCCAGGCGCTGCGCAGCAACGGCGACCTCGCAGCCGCCAAGTTCGAACTGCTCAAGGCCAAGGAACTTTCGCCGACCAACCAGGAAGTGCTGACGCTGCTGGCGTCGGTGCAGGCCGAACTCGGCGAGCCGGTCGGACGCGTCAACGACTTCGCGGACGAGTCGGTGCGCCTGCGCATGATCGGCGAGGACCGCGCGCGCGCGGCCGTGCAGACGCAACTGCGCAAGGCGCAGGACATGTCGGCCGAGAAGAACTACTCCGGCGCCATCGAGGAGCTGCGCATCGCCGCGCTCACGATCCAGGTCAAGTCGGACATGGACTGGGCCGGCCTGCCGCAGGAAGTCGAAGCCGCCAAGGCCAAGGCCGAGGCCGCCTACGACGACCAGCAGCGCCAGAGCCAAGCCGAGGTCAACGCCCGCCTCGCCGAGGAACTGCGCCGTCGCTACGCCGAGGAAGAGGCGCGCAAGCGCGCCAGCGTCGACGCGCTCATCCTGCAGTCGCAGCTCGCGTTCGAGTCGCGCCAGTTCCAGCGCTCGCAGGACCTCGCCCAGCGCGCGCTGGAGCTCGAGCCGAACAACGCCATCGCCTACGAGATGCAGAACGCGGCGGTCAAGGCCGGCCGCGACAGCAGCAACGAGGACTACTGGCGCAGCCGCACCAGCGCGATCCGCAAGATGCTGGAGGCGGACGAGGACCTCAAGATCCCACAGACCGCGATCCTCCGCATGGACCCGGAGACGTGGGAGAAGGCCAGCAGCCGCAGCAAGGCGGCTGGCACGGCCGCAAAGATGGATCCGCAGGACGCGGCCGTGATGGAGCAGGTCCGCACGACGCAGGTCGGCCGCCTGAGCTACACCGAGGAGACGGGCGACTACAACGAGGTCGTCAAGAACCTCAACCTGCTGACCGGCGTGCAGATCATCACCACGCCGGAAGCGCGCGAGGTGATCGGCAGCGAGAACCTCAAGCTGCAGATCGAACTGGTCGCGTCGATGACGCTGCAGAACTTCCTCAACCACATGGTCGGCAAGAGCGCCAACCTCGCGTGGACGGTGAAGAACGGCGTCGTCGTGATCGGCAACAAGTCGCAGGCCGCCGGCACCATCGTCACCAAGGTCATCCCGGTGAAGGACCTCGTCTTCAAGCAGACGCAGTTCCAAGCGCCGGTGCTGCGCGACATTCCCGGCGAGCAGGCGCCCGAGACGCCGCGCTCGGGCGGCGAAGGCGAGGATCCGGTCGCTGGCATCGAGCTCGCCGACCTCGTCACCGCGCTGAAGGACGCCAGTGATCCCAAGTACTGGGAGACGGACGGCGTCGCGATCCAGCCCGAGGACTCCGGCATCCTGTCGGTGAAGGCGAGCCCCGAGATGATCGCCCGCATCGAGAGCCTGCTGACCGACATGCGGCGCAACCAGACGCCGATCGTCACGGTCGACTCGAAGTTCCTGACGATCTCCCGCAACTTCCTGCAGGAGATCGGCATCGACTTCCGCGGCCTCGGCGGCTCGGGCAACAAGGGCTCGGTGGTCTCGCTCGACGACGTCACCAATGGCCTCGTCAACAACGCGTCGCAGGGCCTCGACAACGGCGGCACCGGCGACCCCGCCGCCAACCCGCTGGCCGGCGCCTACTACAACGACGGCCGCGACGGCGACGTGCGCGCCCGCACCGAGAACTACTTCGCCAGCGACCTCGGCCGCGTGCTCAGCCCCAGCGGCGGCCTGACGGCCGGCTGGACGCTGATCGACGACACCCAGCTGAACATGATCCTGAAGGCCGTCGAGAAGCGTCAGGACGGCGAGGTGGTCTACAGCCAGATCCTGTCGATCGTGAACCGCGGCCGTGGCCACGTCGCAGTGACCAACCAGACGACCTACGTCCGCGACTTCGACGTCGAAGTCGCCCAGGCGGCGTTCATCGCCGACCCGAAGGTCGACGTCGTCCAGGACGGCCTCGTGCTCGACGTGCAGCCGACGATCCTGAACGACCGCAAGTACATCATCCTGAACCTGAACCCGACGGTCGCCGAGCTGGAGCGCCCGATCCGCACGTTCACGACGTCGCTCGCCGGTTCGACGCTGCCCGTCACCCTGCAGCTGCCCAACCTGACCGTCACCAACTTCGCCACGACGGTCACGGTGCCGGACGGCGGCACGGTGCTGATGGGCGGCCTGCGCCAGGTGCTCAACAAGGAGCGCCGCGCCGGCATCCCGCTGCTGGAGCGCCTGCCGCTGATCGGCCTGCTGTTCAAGCAGGAGGGCACGGCCGACGAGTCGCGCAGCCTGATGGTCATGGTCCGCGCGCAGATCACCGACATCGTGCAGGACAGCCCGGCGGGCGCGATGCGCTGAGCCGGCTCCCTGCCGACGACACCGCGCCCCGACGCGGACGCGCCGACGGGCCGCACGATCGACGATCGGGCGGCCCGTCGGCGTTTCCGGGAACGCCGATGGCGACGTCCGCTCCGGGTCGCCCCCCCACCACCTTGCGGCTGCCCGCATGGTTGCGGTCAACTGACGGCGTGACGCAGCCACCCCAGGCGATCTTCTTCGACATCGACGACACGCTGTTCTCGACCACCGTGTTCGCCGACAAGGCGCGGCGCGCGGCGGTCGACGCGATGATCCGCGCCGGCCTGCGCGCCGATCGCGCCGACGCCACGCGCGAACTCGACGACGTCATCACGGAGTTCTCCAGCAACTACGGCGGCCACTTCGACAAGGTGCTCGATCGCCTTGGACCGGAGTCCTTCGAGGGCCACAACCGCGCCGTGATCGTCGCTGCCGGCGTCGTCGCCTACCACGCGACCAAGTGGCGCGAACTGAAGGTCTACGACGACGTGTACGAGGTGCTGAAGTGGCTTGCCGGCACGCCGATGGTGCGCGGCATCATCTCGGCGGGCATCACCATCAAGCAGGCCGAGAAGCTCATCCGCCTGGAGGTCCTGGAGTTCCTCACGCCCGCGGCGATCTTCTTCACCGACCAGGTCGGCTTCAGCAAGCCCAACCCGAAGCTCTACCGGCGCGTGCTGCAGCGCCTGTCGCTGCAGCCGCAGCGCTGCATCTACGTCGGCGACAACCCGACGCACGACATCGACCCGTGCAACCGCGAAGGCTGGACCACGGTGCGCATCCGCCGCAGCGGCCGCCACGCCGCCGAGGAAGGCGCGACCAACGCCAAGCACGAGATCCGCGACTTCTTCGAACTCCGACGGCTGCTGCAGGACGAGTACGGCGTGAGCTGAAGGTCGTTCGCGGGCCCTCAGTCAGCCGCGCGCAACTGCTGGCGCGGCCGAGCCGCCGGCCGACGACGATCCGGCGCGAGGCGACGCTCGCCTCACTTGAGCTGTTCCCAGTACTCGGCGGGCATGTCGTGCGCGATCTTCAGCGCGCCGTTGGCGCCGCCGTAGATCGGCTCCTCGATGCGCACCACCTTGCCGCCGCCAAGGCGCTCGCGCATCGCCTTCTCGATCGCCGTGTCGAGGCCGCGGACCATCGAGCCGCCGCCGGCCAACAGCACGCGGTTCTTCAGCCGTGCCTGGAACTCCGGGTCGAAGGTCGCGATCAGCTTGGTGATGCCCTTGCAGATCGGGTCGATCAGGACCGAGCACGCGGCGCGGACCTGGTCGGTGAGGTCGAACTGCGTCGGCTTGCCGTCGACCGGCAGGTCGACGAGGCACTTCTCCGGCGCGTCGCCGACGAAGCCCCACCGCTCCTTGATCTCCTTGACCATCTGCACGGTGAACTGGGCCCCCGGGCAGCTCTGCTCGATGCGGCGCGCCAGCTCGGCGTCGACGGCGTCGCCGGCGACGTCGAACATCACCTGGTCGGCCTCCTCTGGCATCGTGCCGTGCATGCGGCAGAGGTCCGTCGTGCCGGCGCCGATGTCGACGACGAGCACGTCCTCCAGCATGTCCATGCCGTAGGCGACCGAGAACGGCTCGCTGCACAGCATCACTGCGTCGACGTGGGCCTTGGCGGCCTCGAGGATCGCCTCGCGGTTGCGCACCGACGCCTCGGCGGGCGCGCCGATTACGCAGTAGACGAGCTCGTCGGCGCGCGGACGCGCCAGCCGGATGGCCTCGCCGATCAGGTCCTGCGCGGCCTTCAGGTTGGTCTTCGCCTCAGGGTCCTTCGCCTCGCCGGTGTACTTCAGCACGCCCTTCTCGAGCGGCTTGTACATGCGCAGCGACAGGCGCTTGTCGAGCGCCTCCTTGCCGTAGAGAACGTCCTTCTTCAGCAGCTTCTGGCTGACGACGTCCTTCGGGTAGCCGACGACCGAGAACACGGTCTCGCGCACGCCGTTGCTGGCCGAAACGGACGTCCGCGACGTTCCGAGGTCCATGCCGATGTAGAGCACGCCATGCGTCTTGGCGTCCAGGTTCTTCGAGTCGCTCATCGTGGTTTGGTTCGGGTTGTGCGCGGCGGCGTTCAGTCCGTGCCGCGCTTCTGCAGCCGCAGGTTCTCGGCGAGGATCGCCGCCATGATGCCCTTCTTGGCCTCCGCCCGCGTGTCGTCGGCGGCGAGGCCTTGCACCTCACGGTAGATCGACGAGATGCCGGCGTCGAGGCTGCGCTGGGACGAGACCTGCTGCAGCTTGTGTTCGGTCACCGCCAGCGCCTGCGACAGCTTCTCGATGCGCTGCTGCATCATGGCGACGTCGCGATCGGCCAGCTGTTTGCGCACGGACTCGCCCGCGCGCCTCTCGCCGACGACGACGTCCATCACCAGTTCGGCGAGGCGCGCCTCCAGAGCCGCGGCCGCGACCGGCGCTTCGCCGGCGGCGGCGAGCTCCTGCACGACGGCGGCCACCTTGCGCGCGATCGCGGCGTCCTCGCCCTGCCAGCGCGCGGCGGCGCCAGGGTCATCGCGTTCCAGTCGGACGCGCAGCGCACTCTGCTGCTGCGCCAGTTCGCGGCGCAGGGCATCGAGCTCCTCCTGCGTGCGCTCGCGGAGCTTCTCGATCTCGCTCTTCTCGCGCTGCAGGTCCTCGTTGCTGCGCAGCAGACGCAGGAACTCGGCCTTGGTCGCGTCCGCCACCACTTCGCGGTCGGCGCCGACGAGGCGCGACTTCAGGCTCGTGTGCACCGCGGCGTCGATCAGCGCGATGATGCGGTCGAGGCCGAGGACGTTGACCTGCTTGACGCCCTGCTTGCGCAGGCGGTCGAGCGACGTACGGAACGCCAGCTGGCGGATGGCATCGCGCAGCGAGTCCTTCAGACCACCCACTCAGTCCTCGTCGCGGTCGCGCGCTTCGTACGCCAGCCGCGGATCGCTCTCGGGGTCGACGCCGCGCAACTCGGTGACGAAGGCCCCCATGACGTTGCCGCCCATGTCCTGCAGCAGCCGCAAAGCGTCGCGCGACTGCTTCTTGAGCGACTTCTCCAGGCGCACGACGACAAGCGTGCCATCGGCGCGCGCCGACAACACGCCGGCATCGGTCGAAGGCAGCGCCGGCGGGCTGTCGATGACGACGTACTGGAAACGCTCCTTCAGCCGGCGGAACAACTCGTCGAGGCGCGTCGAGCCCAGGACTTCGGCGGGGTTGTCGACGCGCGTGCCCGGCCCGATCAGCATCAGGCCGCGGTGGCCCGCCGGGCGCAGCGCGCGGTCGACGGCGGCGCGGCCCAGCAGCACGTCGCTGAGGCCGATGTCCGGGTTGAGGTTGAGGTACCGCTCGCAACTCGGTCGGCGCAGGTCGGCGTCGACGAGGACCACCTGCTGGCGTTCCAGCTCCGCGAGCGCCATCGCGAGGTTGATCGCCGCGACGGTCTTGCCTTCGCCCCGCACCGCCGACGTCACCACGAGCGTCTTCGGCTCGCCGTCGGGGTTCATCGCCACCAGCCGGTTGCGCAGCGCGCGCACCTGCTCGGCGCGGTAACCGGCGGGCTCGTGGAAGAGCACGAGGTATGGATTCACCGCCTGCTCGACGACGACGATCATCTCGTCGAGGCCGTCGCCGGGAACACCCGCGGGCGCTGCGGTTTCGGGTTGGTCCTTGCGGCGGAACATGCGGCGGGCGCGTGGGGATCTTCGACCGACGGCGGGCCCGCACTTGCACGCAGATGCGGCAGTGCGCCGGCAGCCGCGCCGCGCGGCGGCGAACTGCCGGTGCCATCGTGCGATTCGACGCGCCAGCTATACCACGCGCCGCAGGGGTCGGCCACCGCGGCGGGGCGTCGTCACCGCGTCGCAGGCGCGATCCGGCCGCGGAATCCGGGGCCGGTGAAGGTCCCATCGGCGCGCAGCGTGAACGGCACGCGCAGGTCGTGCCACGCCATCGCCGCGACGCGGCCGTCGGCTGCGAGGGTCGCGCGCACCGGCGAACCGCCGCGGCCCGCGGCCAGCAGCACTTCAACTGCGTCACCGCGCTGGCGCTCACCGAGCAGGCGCGCCGGCGTGACCGGCGTCGCCAGTTCGCCGACGATGGCGCCGAGCACCAAGGCGATGCCGGGTTCGGCCTCGCCGTAGGGCGGCGACGCGCGGTAGGCCACGCCGCCGATGTCGGCGGTGATCGCGTCGGCGGCCACGCGCAGGTCGATCAGCTTGCCGCCCACGTCCGGAAAGACCTGCAGGCGGACGGCGCGTCCGTCGACGGCGACGACGGCGTCGAAGACGCCGTTGAGTCCGGGCGACTCGATCTCCAACTCGCAGCGCCCCGGCACCGCGTCCGCGAGCGCCATCGGCCGCAGGCGGGCGGCGGTCTCCGCCGACGGCGGGGCGAAGCCGGCACAGGCCGCCAACCACGGCAGCAGCGCCAAGGCCGCCGCGGCAACTTGCGCGCGCCCGCTCACTTCGCCCTCCCGCGCGTCGCCAGCAGCGGCGCCAACACGAACAGGCACGCGGCCATGCTCGCCAGCGCGCCGAACGCCACGAGGCCGCCGAGTTGCACGAGACCGGGGCTCGCCGCCGTCGCCAGCGCGCCGAACCCGAGCGCTGTGCCGACGCTGGTGCGCACGACGCCGACGCCCGTCGATCCGGTGGCCGCAGCGCCGTCGCGGAAGTGTCCGACCATGTGCACGCCTTCGTCGACGCCGATGCCGAGCACGAACGGCACCGCCACGAAGCTGACCATGGTCAGCGGCATGCCGAGCAGTTCGAGCAGCGCCAGCGTGGCCAGCAGACCGAGCGCGCTCGGCGCCAGCGCGAGCAACCCCTTCCGCAGCGAGCGCAGCCACAGCGCGACCATGGCGAACGCCAGCACCGCGGCGAAGGCGCATGCACGGTGCAGGTCCGCGCGCAGCATGCCTTCGAGCGCCTGCGTCAGTGTCGGCGTGCCGTGGACGACGACCGCCTGCCCGGCGCGCTGCTGCAGGGCCGTCGCAAGCGCCTCGAAGGCGGCGCGGCCGCCGCCGGCCATCGGCCAAACGGCGACGACGCGGTGTTCGACGTCGCCGTGGCGCAGAACATCGGCCGGCGGCGCAACCGGATCGGCGGCGAAGCGCGCGTCGAGCTGCGCCAGGGCGGGCGCGAACGCCGCCGACGCGAAGCCCGCCGCAGCCAGTTCGTCGCGGGCCGCGTCGGCGAAGCCGGCCGTGGCACGGCGGAACGTCGCGACAGCGGCCCGGCCCGCCTCGGTGTCCGACCGGTCGAGGCCCGTCCAGAAGCGCACCGCGCCGGCAGCCTGAAGGTCGTGCAGCGACTGCCACAACGGCGACGGATCGCGGTCCATGGGCCACAGCGCCACGCACGGCGTCAGCGCGAACCCGAGCCGCGCCTCGACCGTGCCGCGCGCGGCCGTCACCGGATCGCCCGCCGGGCGCAGCACCTCGCCATCGGCCGTCAGCGGCAGGCCGCGGCCGGCGACGACCACCGCCACCACCGCGGCGAGCGCGAGCGCGCCGTACGCGCACGGGCGCGCGGCCCGGTGCGCGCACCAGCGGTCGGCGAGGCCGGCGAGCCACGAGCGCTCGGGGTCGCGCCGTTCGCCGGCAAAGGCCAGCAGGGCCGGCAGCAACGTCGTCGTCAGCGCGACGCTGCCGACGAGGCCGAGCGCGAGCAGCCAGCCGAATGCGGCGAGTCCGCCGCGCTGGCCGAAGCCGACCGCGACGAACGTCGCCGCCGTCGTCGCCATGTCGATCAGCAGTTCCGGCGCAGTGCGTCGCTGCACGTCGACGATCGCCGCGGCGTGATCGAGCGTCTGCCGGGCTTCGCGGTACCGCGCCGCGTAGTGGATCGCGAAGTCGACGCCGAGCCCGGTCAGCACGGCGACGGCGGCGACGGCGACGGTCGGCAGCGGGCCGAGCAGCGCGCAGCCGAACGGGATCGCCCAAGCCACCGACAGCGCCGCCGGCACCTGCACCAGCAGCGGCAGCCGCAGGCCGCGCATCGCCCAGCACAGGTAGCAGGCGATGGCCACGATCGACCACGTGCTGGCGCGCTCGAAGTCGGCGCGGATGCGCGCCTGGTCCGCCGCCGCGACCGCGTAGCCGCCGTAGCACGCATGGTCCGCGCCAACGAGCGCCTGCTCGACGTGCGCCATCAGCCGCGCGCTGAAGTCGGCGTCGTAAGCATCGCGCACGCCACGCAGCCGCAGCACCGCCGCCGCCGCTTCGCCATCGCCCAGCACCGCGTGGCGGCGGTCGGCGCGCAGGCCGAGCCGCGCCGACAGGTCGCCGCGGGCGAGGATCCAGCGCAGGCCGAGTGGATCCGCCACCACCAGTTCGCGCGCCGCCAGCGGATCGTCGGCGAGCGCCTCGCGCAGCGACGCGATGGCGCGCTGCCGCGCCGGCTGGCGCACGGCATCGGCGAGTTCCTGCAGTTGCGCGTCGCCGAGGCCCCACAGCGGCGCGGCGCCGGCTCCCGCGCCGAACAGTTCGGTCGTCGTCGCCGCGACCTCGGCGACCAGCGGCGAAGCGCGCAATGCCGCGGCGCGCGCCGCGATGGCGTCGTCGTCCGCGGCCGCCGCGCCCGTCAAGAGCACCCACAGCGACCGCGCCGGCCGCGCCCGTTCGTCGAGCCGATCGGCGATGGCGACGTCCGGATGGTCCTGCGGCAGCAAGCGCGCGAGGTCCGGCGCGAAGGCGACGCGGCGCCAACCCAGGGCCGCGAGCACGGTGAGCAGCAGCACGACCGCGACGGTGGCGCGCGGGTGGCGCAGCGGCGCCAGCAGGGCGCGCGCGAGCAGCCCGTCGCCGCTCACGAGCCGGCCTCGCCGCGGTCGGCTGCGGCGAGCAGCTGCTCGACCACGGCGCGCTGCAGCTTGCCGCGCTCGCTGCGCGGCAGTTCGGCGACGATGCAGAGGCAGCGCGGCACCTTCGCCGGCGGCAACTTGGCGGCGCAGTGGCGCCGGATCGCCGCCGCGTCGACGCCGCGCGCGGCGATCAGCGCCGCGACGGTGGCGCGGCCGTCGCGGTCGCGCCACGGCACCACCACCGCCTCGGCGACGCCGGCGACCTCGCCGACGACCTGCTCGACCTCGCGCGGATGCACCTTGTGGCCGCCGACGTCGAAGGCCTCGCCGGCGCGGCCGAGCAGGCGCAGTTCGCCGTCGACCAGTTCGCCGTGGTCGGGCGCGCGGAACACGCCGCCGCGCGGGTTGTCGCCGCCGGCGAGCGCTTCGCCGACCGCGGGACTCGCCACCACCACGCGGCCGTCGCCGTCGATCGTCACATCGACGCCCTGGACCGGCGCGCCGACGCAGCCGCGCTCGGCGGCATCGCCGACGCGGTCGAAGCAGATGCCGCCCGACTCCGTCGACCCGTAGAACGAGTGCACCGGCAGGCCAAAGCGCTGGCGAAAGCCGCGCGCGACCTCCGGCGGCAGCACGGCGCCGGCCGACAGCACGAGGCGCAGCGAGGCTGGCAGTTCGCGCGCATGCTGCAGCAGCGCGCGCAGCAGCGCGGGCACCGCGGGCAGCACCGTCGGCGCCCCGTCGCGCATCGCCTGCAGGAAGCCGAGCGGATGGCTGGCGTCGGGCAGCACGAGCGCGCGGCCGCGGACCAGCGCCGGCACGAGCAGGTTGCCGACGCCGTAGCTGAACGACATCGGCACGGCCGCGAACACGCGGTCGCCGTCGCCGATGCCCATCGTCGCCTCCAACTGCGCGGCGTCGGCGCACAGCGCCGCGGCCGACACGCCGATGCCGCGCGGCAGGTCGGTCGAGCCCGACGTCAGCTTGATCGCGGCGAAACCGTCGGCCCGTTCACCGGGTCCGAGCTCCGCCAGCGCCACGCCGCACGCGGTCGCGGCGTCGGTTGCGATCGCGGCCGAGCCGAAGCGCTGGGCGAGGTCGCGGCGCGGTCCCTGCGGGTCTGCGGCGTCCAGCAGCACGACCGCCGCGTCGGCGCGCCACGCCGCCAGCACCACGGCGAGGAAGCGCAGCGGGTCGCGCACGCTGACGGCAAGGCGCCCACCGCGCGGCAGCGGCAGCGCGGCGGCGACGGCGTCGGCGGCGGCCGCCAGTTCGGCCCGTGTGACGGCGCGCGCCTTGGTCCACGCCAGCAGCGCACCGGGTTCGGCACGGCACGACGCGGCGAAGGCGGCAGCGAGCGAGGACGGCATCGGGGGCGCGGCGAAGCCTACGGCCAGGGCCGGGTCCGGCAAGGGAACGCAACCTTGCCGACGACGCCAGGACGGAGGGCGCCCGAAGCGGCCCCGACCGGCCGGCGGCAGCGCCGAAGCAACCGGGCCGCAGCCGTGCAACCGCGCGCGCCGCTGCGACGAAGCCGCGATGGCGTCGCGATGGGAGCGCCGCGGCAGCTGCGGCGCTCGCTGCGACGGGCAAGAACCGCTGCCGCACACCGCCCCTGCCGCTACACTCCGCGCCCCCATGACCACGCAGGTTTCCGTCGCCGACCTGAAGGCGATGATCGTCCGCCGGCTGAACCTCAAGGCCGTCACGCCGGAGTCGTTCGCCGACGACGGCCCGCTGTTCGGCCCGCAGGGCATCGGCCTCGACTCGGTCGACGCGCTGGAGCTCGTGCTGGCCATCGAGAGCGAATACGGCATCCAGATCCAGGACGCCGAGGTGGGCAAGGAAGCCTTCGCTTCCGCCCGCGTGCTGTGCGACTTCATCAACGCCCGCCGCGTCGCGGCCGGCGGCGCCGGCGCGTGACCGCTCCCGCGGTGGTGGTCACCGGGCTCGGCACGGTCTCCAGCCTGGGCCAGGATCCCGACGCGCTGTGGCAGGCCGCGCTGGCGTGCCGCCGCGGCGTCGCCGACCTCAAACTGTTCCCGACCGCCAGCCACCGCACGACGATCGCGTGCGAGGCGCCGGCTGTGGCGCTGCCCGCGTTCCTCGGCGAACTCGCCGCCGCCGAGCGCTTCGCCGTCAAGGCCTCGCGCGACGCGGTGGCCGGGCTGCCGGCCGCGGCGCTGCGCAGCCGCCGGGCCGGCGTGTTCTTCGGCAGCAGCACCGGCGCGCTGTTCGAGGGCGAGCGCTACCTCGCCGGCCTGCTGCGCAAGGAAGAACCGTCGCTCGGCCTGCTCGCGACCGTGCAGAACGACGGCCCCGGC
>JADCJE010000095.1 GCA_020247305.1 Phycisphaerales bacterium
GACACCAAGTTGAAGACCGTCGAAGACCGGTTGTTCGGCCTGCGCCGCGAGGACGACCTGCCCGGCAGCGAGGCGCCGGCGGCGTTCCTGTCGTGGGTCCGCGACCGCACCGGCCCGGTCGACCGCGTGCTGGAGCACAACCGCCTCGATGTGCTCAGCCTCGTCGCGCTCTTGGGACAGCTCGCCGGTCGCGCCGCCGGCGGCTGAGCCGGTACGTTCCGCGGGTCGGCGAACCGCCGACGGCGCACCGGCGCGATCCGGCGAGGACACCATGAACAGGATCCTGACCACGCTCGCGCTCTTGGCGCTCGGCGCGTGGCTGCCGGCGCAGGCCGGCGGCGACGCAGCCGCGGCGGCCAAGGCCGCGTACGACGCGCTGGTCGCGGAGTGGACCGCCGAACAGGCGGCCGCCCGCGCAGCGATGAAGCAGGTGACCGAGTCGGCCGAGTACAAGGCCGCTCGCGACGCCAAGGACAACGACAAGGCCCGCGCGCTGCTGGCGCAGGCCAAGCGCGCCGACGCCAAGGCCATCGGCCAGCGCGCTCTGGCGCTCGCCGACCAGCACGGCGCGCACGGCGGGCGCTTTGCGGCCTACGCGGCGACGACGCTGGTCGCCGACAAGGAGATCGCCGCGGCCGCCGCCGAGCGGCTGCAGCGCAGCTACCTCACCGACCCGGCGATGCAGACCGTGCTGGAGTCGCCGATGGGCCTCTTCAGCGCGCTCGGCACCGAGCCGGCGAAGGCGCTGCTCGGCAAGGTGGAGGCCGCGAACGGCGACGGCATCGCCACCGCGTGGGCCAAGTACTGGCGCGCGATCCTGCTGCAGCGCGGCAAGCCGACCGACGAACAGAAGGCGGAAGCCGAGGGCCTGCTGGCCGCGGCCGAGAAGCTCGCCGCCGGCACCGTCCTCGCCGATCGCATCGCCGCGCCGCGCTTCCAGAAGGAGCGCCTGCAGGTCGGCATGGCGATCCCCGACATCCGCGGCGAGGACATGGACGGCGTGCCGTTTTCGCTGTCCGACTACCGCGGCAAGGTCGTCGTCCTCGACTTCTGGGGGTTCTGGTGAGGCCCCTGCCGGGCCATGATCCCGCACGAGCGGTCGCTCGTGGAACGTCTGAAGGACAAGCCCTTCGCCCTGCTCGGCGTGAACAGTGACGCCGACAAGGTCTACTACGAGTCGGAGAAGGCGCAGAACGGCGTCAGCTGGCGGTCGTTCTGGAACGGCCCCAAGGGCACACAAGGCCCGATCTCGGGCAAGTGGAACGTGCGCGGCTGGCCGACGATCTACGTCGTCGACCACAAGGGCGTGATCCGCTTCATGAACGTGCGCGGCGAGGCGATGGACAAGGCCGTCGACGAGCTGCTCGCCGAGATGGTCGCGGACAGCGCCGGCAAGTAGCGAGCGCGGCGCCGGTCGCCGGGCGCGACCCGGCGGCCGCGCGCGAGTTTTCGCCCCGCGGCGCGACGGAAACGCCGGTCGGCTCCGTCTCCTGGTGGTTCCCGAACCAGGAGACGCATGCTGGGCATCCGCACCCTTCCGTTCGCCCTGCTGTTGTCCGCCGTGCCGGCCGTGGCCCATGAGCCCGCGCCCCCTGCGGCCAAGCCGCCGGCGTCCCCGGCCGCAGCCCCGGCACCAAAGCAGCCGGCGCTGCCTCCTGCCGAGGACGCGGCGAACAGCTTGTTGGTGTTCGCCGGCGGCACGCTCGCCGAGTTCTGCGACGAGCTGCGCAGGTCATGACCAAACATCGTCGTCGCGCCGCGCTCCCCGCGCCGCCGAGGCGATTCTGCCGGCGATGTCGCTGCGCGGGGCTGGCGTCGAGGAGGCGCTGTCGGCGGCGTGCGCCGTCGCGGCCAGCGAGGGCCAGACCTTCCTGAAGGGACTCCACGGCGCGGGCGAGCCGGTGTTCGCGATCTTGGCCGCGCCGCCGCAGGGCACGGCGTCGGCGACCGAGGCGGCGGGCGGCATGCGGGCGCCCTCCGGGCGCGGCGCGGTGGCTTGGGTCTTCCGCCGCAACGCGCTTCTGGCGGGTTTCGAAGGCGTCGCCTTGCCGGCCGTGACGGTCCTGACGGCGCTCGATGTCGCGCTCGACGCCGAACCCGCGAAGGAGCTGCATGCGAAGGGCCTGGCGCCGGCGTCGTCGGCGACGCTGAGGTTCCCGGGGCTGTTGATCGTGCGGGGTAGTCCGGAGCAGTTGGGGCTGGCGACGGAGGCGCTTGCTTGCCTCGAAGCATGGCTCGCGGCGCATCCGCAATCGACTGCGGCGACGAGTCGAGGAGCGGTGGCATGGCGATGGCGAAGGAACCGGAGTCGCAGGTGGACCAGCGCATGGCGGCGTTGCTGCCCGAACTGCTGCTGGTCTTGCGCCGCCGGCGATTGGCCGTCGCCGCGCTCGTCGCGGCGGCGCCGGCGTGCTGGCTGGCGTGGCCGTTCCCCGTCGCCGACGACGCCGTCCCGGCGACGCCAGTGGCCGCGCCTGCGTGGACCATCGTCCGCGACGACGAGTTGCAGGGCCTGCTCGGCGAAGCGCGGCGCGACCGGCGAGACTCGTGCGCGCCGGCGATCGCGTCTTCGTCGCGGCCGCCGCGGTCGATCCGTGGCCCCAGGGACCGGCCGTGAACAGCGCGTGCCCGGTCGCACGGGTCGAGTGCCGGTCTGCAGGGTGACCCTGGCCGCTTGAAGCCGTTGCGGCGCCGGCGGCCCGCCGCGTTGCACCCTGCCTGCCTGGGGCCAAGCTGCGTCCGAACCCGGGACTTGGCGGGTATCCTGACAGTCAGTAGGTACCTTGCACCGCACGCGATCCATGTCCGTTCCGCGCCAAGCCATGCTCAGTCTCGCCGTGGCCGGGTGGTCGGCGGCGATCGTGGCGCAGGCGGATCCCGCGCCCGCAGCGACAGCCGATCTCGAGGCGCTGCGCAAGGACTGGTGGGCCGCGCAGCAGACGTTCCGCGACGAGTCGATGCGCCTCATCGAGGGCGCGGAGTACACCGCAGCGCTCGCCGCCGGGGACGTGGAACGCCTGCGGGCGCTGCGCCAGCAACTGGTGCTGCCGGACGAGGCCGCCTTCGCTCGTCGCGCGCTCGAACTCGCCAACAAGCACGACGACCACGGCGCGCCGTTCGTCGTCCTGGCGGCTCGATACTTCGCCAGCGCGCCGGGGGTCGCGCAGTCGGTGGCCGAACTGCTCGGCGGCCGCTACGTCATGGATCCCGCCATCCTCGACTTCCTCGCGCATCCGACCGCGGTGCTGGCGGCGCTCGACGTCGACGCCGCCTTCGCGCTGCTGCAGCGCATCGACGAAGCGCACGAAGTCGGCGTGGTCGCTGCTTGGGCGAAGTACTGGTTCGCGCGCTCGCTGGTCTTGTTCCGCAAGGAGCCCGAGGACGGGCCCCTGGTCGTCGGCCTGCTCGCTGCCGCGGAGCGGCACGCGGCCGGCACCTTGCTCGCCGAACGCATCGCGGCGCCGCGCTTCGAACGCGAGCGTTTGCAGGTCGGCATGCCCGTGCCGGAACTCGCCGGCGAGGACATGGAGGGCAAGCCGCTGGAGTTGTCGTCGTATCGCGGCAAGGTCGTCGTGCTCGGCTTCTGGAGCTTCGACAACAACGTCGCGCGCGGCGCCGTGCCGGTGCAGGCGCAATTGGCCAAGCGCTTCGAAGGCCGGCCCTTTGCGCTCGTCGGCGTCTGCAGCGACACGAACAAGGCGCACTACGCGAACGGGTGCAAGGTCTACGGGGTGACATGGCGCTCCTTCTGGGAGGGCCGGGACGCGCAACTGGGACCGTTCGCGACGCGCTGGAACGTGCGTTCGCTGCCGATGTACTTCGTGATCGACCACGAAGGCCTGATCCAGTTCCGCGGCGCCGATGTGCGGCAGATCGAGCGGGTCGTGGCGCCTCTGGTCGAGGCCGCCGACAAAGCCGCCGCGAGCGCTGGTCGCTAGTCGTCTTCGCCACGGCAGGCGACCACCAAAGCACCGGACGTTCGTCCGCGTCCGCACCGGCGTGCGTCAGGACGGCCGCTGCGTGGTGTCGGCGCGGGGGGGCCGGGGGGGAGGCGCCGGATCGTGCCCCGCTTCGGTGAAGGGATGGCAGCGCAGCAGTCGACGGGCCGTCAGCCACGTCCCGCGGATCGCGCCGTGCCAGCGCAGCGCATCGAGTGCGTACTGCGAGCACGTGGGGTCGAAGCGGCACGTCGGCGGCTTCCACGAGCCGATCAGCAGCCGGTAGACCAGGACCGGCGCCATCAGCAGCCACCTCACGGCGCCTTGGGGCGGCGCCGGTCGTTGCCGCCGGCGAGCGCCTTGTGCACGAGGTGGACGAGTTCGGCGCGCAAGGCTGCGAGCGGGAAGTCGTCCGGCCGCTGGCGCGGAATCAGCACGAGGTCGACGGCGGCCGGCAGGCGATGGCGTTCGAGCCGGAAGGCCTCGCGCAGGAGCCGCTTGAGCTTGTTGCGACGCACGGCGCCGCCGTGGTCCTTGCTGACGGAGACGCCGAGCCGGGCCGAACCGTCGCCGCCGGCCCGCCCGGGAAGGGCGACGACGGTCAGCCACTGGCCCGCGGCGCGGCGACCGCGTTGGTAGACGCTGCGGAAGTGGCGTTGCGTGCGCAGGCGGCGATGCCGCGGCAGGAGCACGTCTGCCGCAGGCGGGCTGCCGCCGCGGTCCTGTTCGCGACCGCCGGCTTTCGGGAGGTCGTTGGGCGCGTCGCCGTGGCCCACGCGGTCAGCGCTCGATCGCCTTGAGCGCGAAGGCGGCCTTGTCGCTGTTGCTCGGCACGGTCGGGTCGGCGAGGAAGCGGCGGAAGTCCGCCTTGGCCTCCTCGGCGCGGCCGACCTCCAGCAGCACGCGGCCGCGGTTGTAGTAGTCGGTCGTGCGCCGCGGGTCGAGTTCGAGGATGCGGTCGAGTTCCGCCAGCGCGAGGTCGAACTGCTTGCGCGCGTAGTGCTGCTCGGCGACGAGTTGCCGGACGCCGAGTTCCTCGCCCCGCAGCATGCGCAGCAGTTCCAGCTGGTCCGTCTCGTAGTCGGCGTTGTTGGTGCGTTCGATCTCCTTGCGCACCTGGTCCTGGGCCTTCTGCATCTGCTCCTGGAAGGCCTTGGCCTCGGCGACGAACGCCACGTCGTCGCCGCGTTGCAGGGCGATCTGCAGGCGATGGTTGTGCGCCAGGCGCAGCAGTTCCCCGCGCTCGATCAGCTGGGCGAGCATCGCGTCGGCTTCGCGCAGCAGCCGCTCCGACTCGGCGCGCTGGGCGCGGGCCTGTTCGCGCATGGCCTGCGGGTCCTGCTCGGCGACGGCGCGGGCGGCCTGG
Organism: Phycisphaerales bacterium; assembly: GCA_020247305.1. GTDB lineage: Bacteria > Planctomycetota > UBA1135 > UBA1135 > UBA2386 > UBA2386. The sequence goes on from JADCJE010000095.1 coordinate 5,305, forward strand.
CCGTCGAGGCGGATCGCCTCGCCGAGCCGCCGCAGGCCCTGCTTCTGCAGCGCGCGCCCGTAGTTCAGCAGCAGGTACGGCTCGTGGCGGTCGGCCGAGCGCTCGTCGTACATGCTCTGCAGCAACTCGGTCGCGGCGTCGAGTTGGCGATGGTCCGTGCCGAAGGCGTCGCCGCTGCGCAGCAGCAGGATGCCGCCCTTCATGGCGTTGAGCTTGTAGTCCTCGGGATCGATCTCGAGGCCGCGTTCGATCTGCGCCAGCGACTGGTCGTAGCGGCCGCCGTCGAAGTACAGCGCGGCGCGGCGCTGGTACGCCGCCAGTTCGGCGGCTTCCTCGGACGACAGCGACGAGCACGCGCAGGCGAGCAGGAGGGACAGCAAGGCGAAGGGGCGCATGCGGGAGGCAGCGGGGCGCGTGGGCGCCGTTGGGGTGCGACGCAGGCGGGGTAGGATACGGGCGGCAGCCGGCTGCTGTCGAGCGGCGTCGGCGCGTCCGGCGCTGGCCGTGCGATTGTTGCAGTTTCGTCGTGACCTTGCCGGTGCCCATGGTGCGGCTACGGTGCGCCGCGCCTTCGCCCGCAATCCCATGGCCACTCGCTCCTCGCGCCGTTCCTTCCTGCAGTCCTCCTGTGGCGCGGCCGCCGCCGTCGCCGCCAGCGGCTCCCTCGCGGCGCTGCGCGCCGCCGGACCCGTGCACCAGGGCGGCGGCACCCTGCGCATCGGTGTCGTCGGCATCGGCGGACGCGGCTCGGGCGCGACGGTGCAGGCCGTGAAGGCGCACAAGGGCAACGTGCTGTGGGCGGTCGGCGATGCCTTCGTCGACCGGCTCGAAGGCGGCATCGAGGGCGTCACGGAGACGCTGACCGAGGCCGGGCTGCAGGGGCAGATCCAGGTCGCCAAGGAGCGGCGTTACGTCGGCCTCGACGCCATCGACCAGGTGCTGGCTACGGGCGTCGACGCCGTGGTCCTCGCTTCGCCGCCCGGCTTTCGGCCGGCGCAGATCGAGAGGGCCGTCCAGAAGGGCGTGCACGTGTTCGCCGAGAAGCCGGTCGCCACCGACGCCCCTGGCGTGCGCCGCGTCATGGCGGCGTGCGACCTGGCGCGGCAGAAGGGCGTCTCGATCGTCAGCGGCCTGTGTTACCGCTACCACGACGGCCGGCGGGCCGTGGTCCAGCGGCTCCAGGACGGCGGCGTCGGCGAGATCCTGGCGATGCAGGGCAACTACATCACCGGCGAACTGTGGAGCTTCGAGCGCCAGCCGCAGTGGAGCGAGCTCGAGTGGCAGATGCGCAACTGGCTCTACTACCCGTGGCTCTCCGGCGACCTCATCGCCGAGCAGCACATCCACACGCTCGACGTGATGGCGTGGATCAAGCGCGACGTGTACCCGGTCGCGTGCTCGTCGCTGGGCGGCCGGCAGAAGCGCACCGCGCCCAAGTTCGGCACCTGCTACGACCACTTCGCCACGATCTACGAGTGGGAGGACGGCGCGCGCGGCTACAGCTACTGCCGGCAGCAGGACGGCTGCTGGCGCGACGTCAACGAGTACGTGTTCGGCACCGAGGGCAAGGCCAACGTGTTCCAGCACACGATCACCGGCAAGAACGAGTGGCGCTACGCCGGCAAGATCCGCGACATGTACCAGAACGAGCACGACGAGATGTTCGCCGCGCTGCACGGTGGCAAGCGCATCGACAACGGCGACTACATGTGCAAGAGCACGCTGATGGCGCTGATGGGGCGCATGGCTGCGTACACCGGCAAGCGCGTCACGTGGGAGGAGGCGCTGAACAGCAAGGAAACACTCGTGCCCGACCGCCTCGCGTGGACCGACGAGCCGCCGCGCCACGAAGTCCCGATTCCGGGCATCACCCGGTTCGTGTGACGCCGATGGCAATGGGCCTTCGCGTCTAGCCCGCGGTCGCCGCTTGCCGCGCCTGCGCCCGAGGGCTTAGTCCGGCTAGAATCGAGGGTGCAAACGATGCTGGGCGACGAGGCGAGGGTGGCGCAGGAAGCCGGGCAAACCGCCGGCGCGGCCGGGGAGTTCCGGCGCGGCGCCGATCGCCGTCGCCGGCCGACCCCGATGTTCAGCCGCTACGTGTTGTGGGGCGGTCGTCGTCGCCACGTGCGCCGCACCGAGGAGCGCGAGGGCGCGTTCGTCGACGTCCACAGCGCAGGCGTCTTCGTGATCGTGGTCGGCATCGTCGCGCTCAACCTGCTCGATGCGTGGTTCACGCTGCTGTTCCTCTCGCACGGCGGCCAGGAGCTCAACCCGATCGTCCAGTGGCTCCTGGAGTCGGAATGGCACCCGTGGCCGTTCGTCGGCATGAAGACGCTCGGCATCGGCATCGCCTGCATGTTCCTGGCGATGGCACGCAACTTCCAGGCGGCGCGCCTTGGCCTCTGGACCGTGTTCCTCGGCTACACCTGCCTGCTCGGCTGGCACCTGTACCTGCTCGCTTCCTTGGCCGACGCCGAGTGACCGCCGTCGCCGGCGGGCGTATGACAGCGGCGTGACCTCGGACGGACCTTCTGCTACACCGGAGCGATTGCGCGTCGTCCGGGTGCTGACGCGCCCGAACGAGGGCGGTCCGACGCGGCAGGCGATCGCGCTCTGGCACGCCATGCGCGCGCGCGGCGTCGCGACCCTGCTGGTGACCGGTCGCGTGCGCGCCGGCGAGACGGCGGTCCTGCCGTCGGCGCACGGCGTGCCCGCGCTCGAGCCCGCCGCCGTGCAGCGCGGCGGCTTCGTCGCAGGTTGGCTCGAACTGCCCGAACTCGGGCGCGCCATTGCGCCGTGGTCGGACTGGCGCGCTGGCCGGTCGCTGGTCCGCGTGCTGCGCGCGTGCCGCCCTGACGTCGTGCACACGCACACCAGCAAGGCCGGCTACGTCGGCCGGCGCGCGGCGTGGGCGGCGCGCGTGCCCGTCGTCGTGCACACCTTCCATGGCCACGTGCTGCGCGACTACTTCCCGCCACCTTTGGCGTGGCTGCTGGCCCGCTTGGAGCGGTGGTTGGCGGCGCGGACCGACGAACTGGTCGCCGTCAGCGCATCGTGCGCGGACGAACTCGCCGAACTCGGCGTCGCGCCGCGGGCGCGCTTCGCGGTGGTGGCGCCGGCGGTGCCGGCGATCGCGGTCGCGCCGCGGGCCGAAGCGCGCGCCCGCCTGGGCATCCCGCCGGACGCGCGCCGCGTCGCGTGCGTCGCGCGCCTCGTGCCGATCAAGCGGGTCGAGGTGTTCCTCGCCGCCATGCGCCTGTTGCCCGGCGTCGGCGGCGACGTGATCGGCGACGGGTCCCTGCGCGACCGCTTGCAGGCCGCGGCGGCAGGCGCCGACGTGCGGTTCCTCGGCGCCATCCCGGACGCCGGTCGCTGGCTCGGGGCCTACGACGCGGTGGCGCTCTCCGGCCGACGCGAGGGCCTGCCGCTCGTCGCCGTCGAAGCCGCGCGCGCCGGCGTCGCGGTGGCGGGATTCGACGTGCCAGGCGTCGCCGATGCGGTGGCCGCCGTCGGCGGCGAGCTGGCGGCCGAGGGCGATGGTGCTGCTGGCCTCGCTGCGGCGATTCGCCGCGCGCTGGCGCGGCGGCCATCGCCCGATGCGGCCGTCGCCTTCGACCCGGCACAGGCGGCGGCGGCCCTGATCGACCTCTACGAAGCCGCCCGGCGCAGGAAATGCCCGTTGGCAGCCGATAGTCCCGGCCGCCGCGTGGTGCAGCCATGATCCGATTGCTCGTCCTGCTGGTGCTCGTGTTGCCGCTCGCCTGTGGCCAGGTGCGCAGCAGCCTGCCCGACGCCTCTGCGGCCGTGCCATCGGCCTTGGTGGGCGAGTGGAGCGGCACCTGGACGAGCGCCGCCGGCGACAGCGGCGGCGACCTCGCGCTGCGCGTGCAGGAGTTCGCCGGCCAGCCGGTGGTGCAACTCGTCACCGACCTGCCGTGCCTCAGCGGGGGCTCGTTCCAACTGCAGTTCGCAGCCACCAACTTCACCGTGCGCGTGGGCGACACCCAGGTGCTCGCTGGCGCACTCGTCGGTCCTGGCGCACTGGCGGGCCAGTTCGGTTGTGGCCTCGGCGCCGGCAACTGGCAGGCGACCCGGGCGCGCGCGCTGCCGCCGGTCACCGACCTCACCGGGCGGTGGAACGGCACCCTGTTCTTCGAGGGCCTGCCGGCGGCGCCGTTCGCGCTCGACCTGCGCATGCAACTCGACTCCGGCGTCCTGCGGCTCGACGGCGAGATCTTCGTCGAGGGCTCCGATCCGGCGGACATCGTGGGGATTGCCAGCGGCTTCGACGACCAGGCCTTCGAGCTGATGGTGACGACGCCCGACGGCGCGCTGCGCGCGCAGGGCACGGGGCAGGTCCTGCCGCTGCGCGTCGACCTCGGTCAGTTCGGCGTCTTCGCCGCCGGCTCGGCGATCGGCGGCGGCGTCTTCAGCATGGAACGCGCGGCCCCTTGATGCGATCGTCGGCGGCTGCGGCCAGCCGGCCGCGCCTCGCCTCGCCATGAGCGACCTCGCCAGCGGTGACTTCCTCGGCGTCTTCGCGCTCATCCGGCGCGGCAACGCCACCTTGTTCGTCGGCAACGACCGCGTCGTCGGTGGCGCGCCGACGCGGACCTGGGACTTGCCCGGCGGCCGCGTCGAGGCGGGCGAACTGCTGCACGAGGCCTTGGCGCGGGAACTGCGCGAGGAGACCGGGCTGGCCGTGTGCGGCGCGCCCAGCTTCCTGTTCGTGCAGGAAGGTCGGCGCCGCCGCGGCGGCCGCGCGGCGCACGCGTGGCGGTCGTTCTTCTTCGCCGTCGACGTCGAGCCGGGGGAACCGGTCGCGGGCCACGAAGTCCTGGCAGTGCGCTGGCTGTCGCCGGCCGAGATGCGCACCGAACTGACGGCGCCTTACCACGACAGCTTCCGTCGCTGGCTCGACGTCGGCGGCACGTGGTTCCGCAGCGAGTGGTCCGACTGACGACGGCGGGTCGTGCGACGAACGCGCGCGGCGTCGCCGGCGGGCGGATCGGCGCCCGTCGGCTTGGATTTTCCGTCGACGCGCAACCGAAGCACTGCAGCTGGCCCCAATGGCGGCATGGTCGACGTGCTGTGCAGCGCCGCGTGCTCCCTCGCCGTCCTGCTGACCGTGCCGCTCGACGGCCAGCCGGTCCGCTTCGGCGTGCCGCTGCCGACTGCCGCGCTCGCCCGCGGATTGCGCCTCGACGGTCGTGGCGCGCTGCAGTGGCGCCGGTTGCCCGTCGCCGTGGACGGTGACCTCGCCTGGGTCGAACTGGCGATCGTCGGTCCGCGCGGCATGGTGCGGGTGCTGGCGGGCGGATCCGGACCCGACGACGACCGCGATGGCGCGGCCTTCGCCTACGAGCGCACGGTGGCGGCCACGCCGGCGGGCCAGGAGTTGCGCGAACGGTGGCTTTGGCGCGATGGGGTCGTCGACGAACGACGACGCCTGCAGCACCGGGGCGAACTCACCGGCGGTGCGGACGCGCCGCGTGCGGGCGAGGCGACGACGGTCGTCAGCGCGCAGTTCGACGAGCGCGCGCTCGCGTGGTGCCGGTTGCCGACGGCGCGCCTGGTCGACGCCGGCCTGTTGCCGCCGCCGGGCGGCGGCGGCGACGCGGCGCGGGCGCTGCGCCGCCACCTCGCGAGCACACTGCCGTCCTTGCGCGAACTGCCGGGACCGCGCGGCGCCGGCGACTATGGCCGCAGCGGCGGCGTCGTCACCAACCTGGAGTTCGACACGACCTTTGCGCTGCTGCGCTGCGGCATCGGCCTGCGCGACGAGTCGGCGCTGCGCAAGGCACTGCGCAGCGGCCGCCATCTGGTCGACTGCGACCTCGACGGCGCGAGCGGGTTGCCGTACCCGCATGGTCTGGATCATCGCAGCGGCACGCCCGAGCCCGGCCATGCGTGGCTGCAGGGCGTGCTGTGGCTCGCGCTGCTGACGGCGGACGACGAACTGGTTGCGGCGGCGCAGGGCCTCGGGCTGGCCCTTGCCCTGCATCCGCCGCGCGGCGCCGGCGCGACCGACCGCATGCGCGATCTCGCCTGGCCGCTGCTCGAACTGGAGGCGCTGCTGCGCTGGTGGCCGGACGTTCGCTGCGCGCAGGCGGCGGACCGGTGTGCCGCCGCGATCGCCGGCCGCTGGGACGCCGGTCGGCGACGGTTCCACTTTGGCGAGGACGCCACCGCGGACGGGGGCGTGCTGGAGCGCGGTTGGCTGGCGAGCGGGCTGCTGTTGCCGGCGCTGCGGGCGCACCTGCGACGGCGGCCCGCGGCCACGCTCGCGTCGTGCGTCGACGCGATGGAGCGCCGGATCCAGGCGGTCGTCGCCAGCCGCGGCGATGGCGTGCCGACGCACTGGCGCCTCGACCAGGCTGGCGCAGCCTACGCGCTGCACCGCGAGTCGGCGACCGCCGGGGCGTGCTTCGCGCTCGAAGGCCTGCCGCGGCGCGAACTCGGCGAGGTGCTCGCGCGCAGCGCCGTGCGGCGGGCCACGGCCAATGTGCCGTCGCCCGACGATCCCGACCTGCCGACCGCGTTCACGCTCGTCGCCCGCTGCGACTGGGTCTGGCGCTGACGCGCCAGCGGCGGCGCGTTCAGCGGCGCACGTCGATCGTGCCGACGAGGTCGTCGTCGCCGCGCAGCACCGACAGCTTGAGGCTGCGACCGCGGTTGGCGTCGAGGAGGCGCACGAAGTCGCGCAGCGACGTCACCGGCAGTTCGCGTTCGCCGAACGCCTGCCGCACGAAGACCGACAGCACGACGTCGCCGGCCTTCAGGCCGATCGCCGCCGCCGGTCCGTCCTCGGCGATGCCGTCGAGGCGCACGATCGCCGGGAACATCGGCACGCGGCGCATGCCGCTGCCGCGGTAGAACGCCAGCGTCGCCTTACGCACCAGTTCGCGGTCGTCGTCACCATCGATCTGCGCCGCCATCGCCCCGATCGCGCTCTGCAGCTGCCATTGGCCGCGGGTCATCGGCTTGGCGTCGGCGCGCACGTCGCGACCGCCCCGACGCAGCAGGAGCGGCAGCGGCGCGTCGGCGCGCGCGTCGAAGACGCAGCGCAGGTAGTCGAGCGACGAGCGGATGTCGGTGTCGCCGACGCGAGCCAGCAGGTCGCCTGCCCGCGCGCCGGCGCGCGCGGCAGGGCCGTCGGCGACCACCTTGTCGATCACGACGGCGCCGTCGCGGTCGAGCACCTCGAGGCCGAGCCAGGCCGCGTCGTCGTCGGCGGCGAAGCTGTTGCTCTGCAGCAGCTCGCGCTGGAACTCGCCGCGCACCATGTCCATCGGGATGGCGAAGCCGATGTTCTCCGCGCCCATCGCCATGGCGTTGTTGATGCCGACGAGACGGCCGGTGATGTCGAGCAGGGCGCCGCCGCTGTTGCCCTGGTTGATCGCCGCGTCGGTCTGCAGCAGCCCGGTGTACTCGCGCAGTTCGCCGTCGGGGGTGCGGACACGGATCGAGCGGTCGATCGCCGACAGCACGCCGCTGGTGACGGTGTTGGCCTGTCCCTGCGGATTGCCGATCGCGATGACCGTCTCGCCGACCATCAGGCTGTCCGAGCGGCCGATCTCCGCCGGCTTGAAGGCGTCGTCCTTCTCGCGCCGGATCTGCAGCAGCGCCAGGTCGCGCTTGGCCGACGACGACAGCACGCGGGCGGGCCGGGCGCGGCCGTCGCGCAGCCGGACCTCGACGTCGAGCTCGGCGGCGCCGCGGTTGCCCAGCACCACCGGGGCGATCACGTGCCAGTTGGTGATGACGAGCCCGGACTCGTCGAGGATCACCCCGGAGCCCTGGCCCTCGGTGCGTGGCTCGGCGCGGCCGCCGCCGTTGGCCGGCAGGCTGCTGTTCTGCAGGTAGATGCTGACGACCGAGTCGGCAGCGCGCTGCACCGCCCGCACCACCGGCGTGGTGCGCAGGTCCTTGTCGTCGTCGTCGGGCTCGACGACCTGCAGGGGCGAACTGCGCCCGACCAGCCCGCCCGTTCCGGCGGCGCCGCCCACGCCGTTTTTCCGGCCGTTGTCCTGGCCGATGTCCTGGCCCTTGTCCTGCCCGACCGCCGCGGCGGCGGCGAACAGGCCCAGCAGGGGAGCGGCGAGCGCAAGAAGGCGTGATGGGACCATGCGGGCGGCGACGACGGTCGAGCGGCGCGAAGCCTCCCGGCGACCGTTCCCGGCGGCGACCGACGGTGGCATCGGCGTCGCCGAGCCCGCACGATGGGGCGGATGCTGTTCCGCTTCGCCGCCGAGGTGCCGTTGCGCTGGGTCGACGTCGACAGTGCCGGCGTGATCAACAACGCCGTGTACCTGAACCTGATGGAGCAGGCGCGGTACCTGTACTTCACGCAACTGGGCTTGCTCGACGACCATGTCGTTCCGTTCGTCCTCGCCGAGGCGCAACTCAAGTTCCTGCGCCCCGGCCGGCTCGGCATGAAGGTCGAGGTCGCAGCCCGGGTCCGGCAGCTCGGCACGTCGAGTTTCCACATGGACTACGAAGTGCGCGCCGGCCAGACGGTGCTGGCCACGGCCACGGCGGCGCTGGTGTTCGTCGACGCCGACGTGCGGCCGACGCCGATCCCGCAGCCGTGGCGCGAAGCAATTGCAGCGTTCGAAGAACTGGCCTGAGCGGACGCACCCGGACGCGTCACGGGCAGGCGCGGCTGCCGGCGAACGCGACCGCCGCAACGCCAGCCCGTGCGGCCAGCACGGCGGCGAGGGCGCTGCGCAGTTCGCGGGGGCCGAGTTCACCGTCGGCGGCCGCGGCGAGCCCGAGTCCGCGCCACCATGCGACTTCGTCGCGCGGCACCACGGCGCCGCTCGCGCCCGCCAAGGCGTCGGCGCAGGCTGCTGCGTCGGCGCTGGCGAGCGCCCGACACGGCAGCGGGCGGGCGTCGTAGACGGCGCAGCGGCCGTCGACCAGCAGCGGGCAGGGGCGACCGACGAGCGCGCCCCATGCCGTGGTCGCGGTCGCGGCCGCGTCCGCGCGCACGGCGGCAGCAAGTCGAGGTGCGGAGGCGAGCGCGTCGGCGAGGCGCAACGCCTCGCCCAGCCGCACGCCGACCGGAAAGTGGCAACATGCCGTGCAACCGGGTGTGCAAGCCCGCGGCGCGTCGTCCCGAGCGGCCAGGAGCCCGCTGGCCGCGGCGTGCAGTGCCGCCGTTGCGGCCGCGGCATCGCAGCCGGCTCGCCGCGCTGCGGCGAGCGCCGCCGCGCCGGCTTCGACGCCGCGGTAGTACTCCGCTTGGTTGTCGGCCATCGCCGTCCCACTCTACGAGCGCGCGTCACGGCCGGCCAAGTTGCCCGGCGCGCATGGCTGCGGAATGACGGCTGCGGCCAACGTCCGCTTGGTATCGTTGCCGCCCATGTTCGCACGCCTTGGTCGCTCGCTGGTCGCCGCGGTGTTCGTGCTCGTCGCCGCCGCGCCGCCGGCCCGCGCGCAGGGTGGCGCAGACGCCGCCGACGAGTTCGCCGTGCTGCTCGCGGCGGCGCAGGCGAAGTTCCGTCGCGGCGAGTGGTCGGCGGCCGAGGACGCGCTGACGGAGTTGTTCGACGCCCTGGCCGAAGCCGGCGACGGCGTGCGGCCGCCGGCGATCGTCGCCGCCGCCAACGCCGCCCAGTGGCGACTCGACCTCGCCCGCGGTCGGTACGAGGCGGTGCGCGACGCCGTCGCCACCGCCGCCCCGGAACTGCGCGACGGCCGCGAGGCCACGCTGCTGCGCGCGACGGCGCTCGCGCGCGTCGGCGACCGCGGCGCGGCGTGCACGCTGCTGCAGGCGCTCGCCAGCCGGTTGCCCGACGACCTCGAAGTGCGCCACGCGCTCGCCGACACGCTGTGGGCCGATGGCCAGCGCGGCGCGGCGCGCGCGCTGTGGCAGGCGAACGCCGACGCCGAGGCGCAGGACGCGCGCGCGCACGCCTTCCGCGGTTGGTCGCTCTGCCGCCTCGGCGGTCGCCGCAACCTCGAAGCCGCCAGCCGCGCGCTGGTCGCGGCCCTCGACCTCGAGCCCAAGCAGCGCGAGGCGCGCATCGTCCTCGGCCTGTGCAAGTTCGCCGCCTACGGCGAGGCTGGCGGCTTCCCGAGCGGCGAGAAGGACCTGCGCGCGGTGCTGGCCGACCACGTCGACGACGAGGAGGCGCTGCTGGCGCTGTACCGCGTCCGCAGCGCCAACATGGCGCTCGAAGCGGACAAGACCGAGGAGTGTCTGCGCCGCGTGCTGGAGCGCAACGAACGCTGCGTGCCCGCCCTGGTCCTGCGCGCCGCCAACGTGCTCGACGACCGGCGCTACCGCGACGCCGCGCGCCTGCTGGACGAGGCGCTGGCGATCGACGGCGGCGACCGCGCTGCGCTCTGCCATCGCGCCGCGGCGGCGTGGCTGCTGCACGACGAAGCGTCGTACCAGGCCTTTCGCCAGCGCGCGCTCGCCGGCGACGCCGGCTGGCACGAGTGCGACCGCGTGCTCGCCGAACACCTGAGCGCGCTCTACCGCTTCGCCGACGCGCTGCCGTTCTTCACCGCCGCGCGGCAGGCGGCCCCCGACGACGTGCCGACGCTGCAGGGCATGGCGCGGGCGCTGGTTTGCACCGGCCAGGGCGAGGCGGCGCGCGGGCTGCTCGAACGCAGCAAGTCCATCGCCGACGGCCTCGTCGATCCGTGGCGCAACAACGCACTGGCGGTGCAGAAGCTGCTCGACGACGAGTACGCGACCGTCGCGAGCGGTCCGTTCGACGTGCAGCTGCACCGGCTCGACAGCGACGTGCTGCAGGCCTACCTGCTGCCGATCCAGCTGGAGGCGGCCGAGACGCTGGGCAGCAAGTACGGCTGGCGGCCCGAAGGGCGCACGCGCATCGAGGTCCTGCGCACGTGGGACGACTTCTCGGTGCGCACGATCGGCTTCCGCGGCTTCACGGCACTGGGCGTGTGCTTCGGCCGGTTGATCACGCTGGTGTCGCCGGTCGACGCGGACGTGCGGCGCAACGACTTCATGTGGGAGGCCACGGCGTGGCACGAGTACGCGCACGTGCTGACGCTCGGCCTCAGCGACAACCGCGTGCCGCGCTGGCTGACCGAGGGCTTCTCGGTGCATGAGGAGCGGGCGCGTGATCCGTCGTGGGAGCGCGGCATGGACCGCGAGCTGTTCGACGCGTTCCACAACGGCGACATCCCGCCGGTGCATCTGCTCAACCGGCTGTTCCGCGGCCCGCGGATCCTGTTCGGCTACTACCAGGGCGGGCTGATCGTCGACTGGATCGTGCAGCACCACGGCTTCGCCAAGGCGATCGACCTGCTGCGCGCGTACGGCGAGGACCTCGACACCGAGGCGGCGTTCCGCAAGGCGCTCGGCATGTCGAGCGAACGCTTCGACGCCGAGTTCCTGCGCTGGATCGAGCAGGAGCGCCTGCGCGGCATGCGGCTGGTCAAGCGCCCAGACGCCGCGGCGATGGCGCGGCTCGCGGCCCAGGCGGCGCGCGAACCGCGCAACGCGCAGGTGCGCGTCGACCTGACGTGGGGCTGCCTCCAGCGCGCCAATCCGGTCGACGCCGGTCGGTGGTTGGCCGAGGCCTTGCGCATCGACCCGGCGCATGCGCCGGCGGAGCTCGCGCGCGCCGAACTGCTGCGTCGCCGCGAGGACGTCGACGGCGCGCTGGCGAGCTGGCGCAAGGGCTTCGCCGGTGGCGCCGACGACTTCGATTCGCGCATCGCCTGCGGTCGCGCTCTGCTCGCCGCCGGGGACGCCGACGGCGCCATCGCGCAATGGACGGCGGCCAAGGCGTGCTGGCCGGCGTGCACCGAGGTTGCGTCGGCGCCCGAACTGCTGCTCGCGCGCTTGCACAAGGAGCGCGGCGACGCCGCGGCGGCGCTGGCCGAGACCAAGGCCTATTGCCGGCGATCGGCCCGCGCCTTCGCGCCGCGGTACGAACTCGCGATGGCGGCGCGCACGGCGGGGGACGCCGCCGAGGCCGTTCGTTGGTTCGTCGAGTGCAACCGCATCGATCCGTTCCACCGCGAGCTGCACGTGTTCCTCGGCGAGGGGTACGAGACCCTGGGTCGACTGCCCGAGGCGGCGCGCGAGTTCGAGGTCGCGGCGGCGGTGCTGGTCGAGTTCGATCGCCGCTTCACGCTCGGCGCCGCGGAGCGACCCGAGGCGGACGGCGATCGCGCGGAACGCGCCGCCTTGTGGTTGCGGTCGGCCCGACTGCGCCATGGCTTGGGGGATGGCGAGCGCGCGATCGCCCTGCTGGAGCGCGTTGGTCGCGAGGGGGCGGACACCCCGTCGGCGCAGCCGGCGCGCGACCTGCTGCTGGAGTGGCGTCGCAAGTGAGTTCGGACTAGCGTTGGCCCCCCGGGCCGTCGCAGACGGCCGCCACCGCCCCATGTTGCCCGTGCTGCAAGACAGTTGGTCGCGCCTGCAGCCCGCCCTGCGCGAGCGCGCCGGCGCGGCGGCCTACGACGCGTGGCTGGCGGGGCTGCGTCCGGTGCTGCTGGAGCGCGGCACCGTCTACCTGGAGGCCGACAACCGCCTCGCTGCCGACCGCGTGCGGTCGCTGTTCGCGCCGCTGCTGCAGGACCTGCTGTCGCAGGACATCGGCACGCGGCTGGCCGTCGAGGTGCAGGTGCGCGAGGCCAAGGCCTTCGACGCGCTGGAGGTCTCGCCGCAGCAGCCCGTCGTCGACGACAGCAACCGCACGGCCTGGCTGGTGCTGAAGAGCCTCGGCGGCGGCCGGCCGCTGCCCGCGAACCTGTTCTGCTTCCACGGTCCGTCCGGCGTCGGCAAGACGTTCCTGCTGCGGTGGTGGCGCGAGCAGGTGGAGGGGCCGCGGCGGCCGGGCGCCGGCGGCGGGTCGCGCGTGATGTGGTTCGACCTGCCGGCGCTGCTGCTCGCGTTCCAGTCGGTGCACCACGAAGGGCGCGTCGACGGCCTGCGCGACGAACTGTGCCAGGCGCGGCCGCTCGTGCTCGACGAGTTCCACCGCATCGCCGGCAAGCCGCAGCTGCAGAAGTTCGTGCTCGCGGTGCTGCGGGCGCGCGAAGCGGCGGCGCAGCCGACGCTGCTGGCGACGCGCTGGCATCCGCACGAGATCCGCGACCTCGAACCGACGCTGGCGTCGTCGTGCCTCGCCGGCTTCGTCGCCGCCATCGACCGGCCCGGCCCGCTCGCCCGCCTGCGTTACCTGCGCGCACTCGAGGGCGCGCCGTCGCGCAACGGCCGGGCCGCACAGGTCGAGTCGCTGGCGCAGCAGGCGAAGGGCGGCTATCCGGAACTGCGGGCGGCGTGGGCGCAGCAGCGCGGCGCGCACCTGCCGCCGAAGTACCTCGAACTGATCGACCCCGGCCGCGTGTTCACGCGCCTGCGCGATCGTGTCGCCGAGCGCTTCGGCGTGCCGGCGACCGAACTGCCGGGCAAGCGCCAGGGCCGCGCCGTCAGCCGTGCGCGCAAGGCGCTGGCGTGGCTGTGCCTGCAGAACGGCCTGTCCGGCAGCGAAGTCGGGCGCTTCCTCGGCGGTCGCACGCGCGCGGCCGTCAGCTACATGGCGATCTCGCTGCAGCAGGAACTCGCGACGTCGCCGGAACTGCGCCAGCAGCTCGAGGACCTGCAGTGAGCCTCTACGTGCAGATCGACGGCGCCGACGGCTGTGGCAAGTCGTCGCAGGCGGCGGCCCTGGCGGATTGGCTGCGCTCGCAGGCGCGCAGCGTGCTGCACGTGCGCGAGCCCGGCTCGACGCCGGTCGGCGAGGCGTTGCGGCAGCTGCTGCTGTCGCCGGCGACCGGCCACCTGCAGCCGGTCACCGAGGCCTTGCTCTTCTCCGCGGCCCGCGCCGAGCTCGTCGCCCAGCAGATCGCCCCGGCGCTGGCCCGCAGCGAGTGCGTCGTCGCCGAGCGCGGCTACCTGTCCACGCTGGTGTACCAGGCGCTCGCCGCCGCGCCTGGACTCGACGTCGACTGGGTGTTCGACCTGACGCGGCGCGTGCACGGCGCGTGCCTGCCCGACGTCGTGTTGGTGCTCGACGTCGCGGCGGACGTCGCCGCCGCACGGCGTGCGGACCGCCGGCTCGACCGCATCGAGGCGCGGCCGTTCGCCTACCACGAGCGGGTGCGCGCCGGCTTCCAGCGCGCCACGGCGCTGGAACCGCGCGCGCGGCTCGTCGATGCCGGACGCCCGTTCGACGCCGTGCAGGCCGATCTGCGCGCCATCGTGGCGCGGCTGCTGCCGTGACCGCCGGCAAGTGGGTGCGCGAGACGCGCAGCGCGGCGGCGCGCCCGCTCGCCGGCGCGGACGTCGACGGCGCGCTGCGGTTGCGCGCGCCGCTCGGCCAAGGCGATGCGCTGGCGCGCTGGTCGACGCTCGCCCGGCGCGGCGCGCTGCCGCACGCGTTCGTCGTCTCCGGCGCGCGCGGCGGCGGCAAGTCGGTCGTCATCGAGTGGCTCACGGCCGCGCTGCTGTGCCCGTCCGACCTCGATCCCGAGGCGCCGTGCGGCGTGTGCCGGACCTGCACGCGCGTCGCCAACGGCCTGCATCCCGACGTGCACCTCGTCGACCGCGCGCGTGACGAAGCCGACAAGGAAGAGTGGAAGAAGAGCTTCTACGTCATCAAGGTCGATCAGGTGCGGCAGGCGCAACAGACGCTGGCGCGGCACGCGGTCGAGGGTGTCGCGCGCGTGCTGGTGATCGCCGACGCGGACCGGCTCGACGAGTCGGCGCAGAACGCGCTGCTGAAGACGCTGGAGGAGCCCGGCGAGCGCACGTTCCTGCTGCTCGAAGCGACGCGGCCGGAGAACCTGCTGCCGACGATCCATTCGCGGGCGCAGCGGTTGGGCGTGCTGCCGTTGGCCGCAGACGTGCTTCGCCGCGAGCTTTCCGCACGGCTTCCCGAGAGTTCTCCACACCACGAAATCGCCGTGCAGCTCGCCGCCGGCAGCCTCGGCGCGGCGCTCACGGCGTGCACCGAACAGGTGGTACAGCTACACCATCTCGTGCGTGCCGCCCTCGCCGAGCCCGACCGCTTGCGGCCCGTCGAGCTCGCCCGCAAGGCGCTCGCCGGCGCGCGCGGCCGTCACGTCGAAGTCGAAGCGGCGCATCAGTTTCTGTGGCTGTTGCGGCGCGTGTTGCAGGCCGAGGTGCGCGCCCTTGCGGCGGCTGCGGACGGTCCCTACCCTGCCGCGCGCACGCAACCATGGACGTCGTGGCTCGAACGAACGCTGGCGGCCGAACGGGATCTCGATCTGCTGATCCCCGCCGAGCAGGCCCTGATCGCCTGCCTCGCTTCGTTCTCCACAACGTGACGGCGTCGGCGCTGGGGAGCGCCCGGCGCCCGGATGGTGGCGTGCCAGGGGCGCGACGGAGCGGTCACTCCGCGCGGCTCAAGGGCGGTTCCGGTTGCGCCGATAGCAGCGGCATTGCCGCTGCGCATCGTCCTCAAGGGACCAGTTGCCATGGCCGCTGCTGAACAAGACCTCCTCGAAGACAAGATCCAGGGTCTGCGTCGTCGCGATCGCCGCTACTCGCGGAACGCGTACTACTTCGTGCTCGACGCGCTCGACTGGACGATCGCCGAGCTGGGTCGCGACGAGAAGGCCGGCGAGGAACGTCACGTCGGCGGCCGCGAACTGCTGATCGGCATCAAGGAGTACGCGTCGCTGCAGTTCGGCCCGATGGCGCCGCTGGTGTTCGAGCGCTGGGGCGTCCGGCGCTCGGCCGACTTCGGCGAAGTGGTGTTCAACCTCGTCGACGCCGAGTTGCTCAGCCGCCGCGCGACCGATTCGCGCCTGGACTTCGTCGACGCCAGCGACTTCCGCGAGACCTTTGCGCAGAAGCACCGCGAGTCGCTCGATCGCATCGCGCAGCGCTGAGAGCCCGAGAAGAAATCAGGATACGGGCTCTCAGATTGCCCCTGGTGTTGCCCCTGGTGGCCGCTGCCGCGGCCGCGCAGAGCCTGAGAGACCGATTGTTTCTCAGGCTCTGACGCGCGGCGACGGCGGTCGGTTGCGGTCCAGCTCCGGCGCGCGACGACGGCGCGATGACGGGCCCGCCGGACGCCGGCGCCCGCGCCTTCGACCGCCCCGTGGTGCATCGGCCGAGCGCGCCGCCTTGGTACCATGCGGCGATGCGCGCCCCGCTGCGGTCGTCATCGTCCGTCGCCCTCGTCCTCGCCTTGGCCGCCGCGGTCGCCGGCCAGTCGCCGCCTGGTGGCGGCTGGCTGCGGCCGCCCGAGCCCGTCGCGCGGCTCGTCGAGTCGCCGCCGCCGCCCGACGCATCGCTGTCGCCGCAGCGGACGTGGTTGACGCTGCGCACGCGCGAACCCTTGCCGGGTCTCGACGTGATCGCGCGCCCGCACCTCAAGCTCGCCGGCCAGCGCGTCGACCCCGCCGCCCACGGCCCGGAGTTGGCGGCCCGCACGCTCGCGCTCGCGCTGGTTGCGATCGCCGACGGCAAGGAGCGCCCCGTGGCGATCCCGCCGGGTCACTGGACGGGGCCGATCTGGAGCGCCGACGACCGCGCGTTCGCGCTCGTGCGGGCGGCCGACGGCGGCGGCGAACTTTGGGTCGCCGATCCGGCGACGGCGCCGCCGCGGCGGATCGCCAACGTGCGCGTCAACGCCGTCCTGGCCGGCGGCGTGCAATGGCTGCCCGACCAGCGGCGCTTGCTCGTGCATGCCTGCGCGGCGGGTGCTGCGCCCGAGCGCCCGCTCGTGCCGTCGGGTCCGCAGGTGCAGGCGGCGCAGCCCGGTGAGAAGGCGCCGGTCCGCACCTACCAGGACCTGCTGCAGGACGCGCACGACGAAGCGCTCTTCGAGCACTACGGCCAGAGCCAATTGCTCGTCGTCGATCCGGCGGCGGGCGGCCGCACGATGCTCGGGCCGGTGGCCATGTGGGAGCGCGTCGAGCCCTCGCCCGACGGCGCCTTGTTCCTGGCGACGCGCATCGAGCGGCCGTTCAGCTACCTGCATCCCCGCAGCGCGTTCCCGCGGACCGTCGATGTCCTCGATCGCGATGGCCGCGTCGTCCGAACGGTGGCGAAGACCCCGCTGCAGGACAAGGTGCCGATCGGCGGCGTGCCGACCGGGCCGCGCAGCGTCGGGTGGTCGGCGTCGCTGCCGCATGCGCTGGTGTGGATCGAGGCGCTCGATGGCGGCGATCCCAAGGCGGTGGTCGCGGCGCGCGACGCCGTGTTCCGGCTCGACGAACCGGACGGCGAGCCGCTGGTCTGGTTCCGCACGGAGCACCGCGCCACCGGCATCCAGTTCGGCAGCGATGGCGCGTTGGCGCTGGCGACCGAATTGGACCGGCGCACGCGGCGATCGCGGCTGTGGCGCTTCGATGCGCGCGATGCGGCGCGTCCGGGCGTGCTGCTCGTCGAGCGTTCGACCCAGGATGCCTACGGCGACCCCGGCAGCCCGGTGATGGAGCGGCGACCCGACGGCCGCGCGCTCGTGCGCATGGTCGGCGAGGCGGTGTTCCTCGCCGGCGACGGCGCCTCGCCACAGGGCAGCCGACCGTTCGTCGACCGCTGGGACCTCGCCAGCGGCCACAAGGACCGTTTCTTCCACGCCGAGCCGGGCCGTCACGAGCAATTCGTCGGCTTCCTCGACGAGCGCGGGCTGCGGCTGCTCGTGCGCAGCGAGTCGCGCGCCGAGCCGCCTGCGCTCGTCGTCGTGGATCTCGCCGCCGCGCGCCGAACGCCGCTGCGCGCCTTCGCCGATCCGGCCGGTGAGGCGCTGCGCGGCGTGCAGAAGCGCATCCTCACCTACGCGCGCGCGGACGGCGTGCAGATGTCCGGCACGCTGTACCTGCCGCCCGGCCACGATGGCCAGCGGCGGCCGCCGTGCCTGATCTGGGCGTACCCGGTGGAATTCACGCAGGCGAGCGACGCCGGGCAGGTGCGCGCCGCGCCGGATCGCTGGCTGCGGCCGGGCGGCAGTTCCCACCTCGCCTTGTTGCTGGCCGGTTATGCCGTGCTCGACGATGCCTCGATGCCGATCGTCGGGCCCCAGCGGTCGGCCAACGACACGTTCGTCGAGCAGTTGCAGCAGAACGCCCGCGCCGCCGTCGATGCGCTGACGAAGGACGGCGCCGTCGACGCCACGCGCCTCGCCGTCGCCGGCCACAGCTACGGCGCGTTCATGACGGCGAACCTGCTGGCGCACACCGACCTGTTCCGCTGCGGCATCGCCCGCTCGGGCGCGTACAACCGCACGCTGACCCCGTTCGGCTTCCAGAACGAGGACCGTACCTACTGGGAAGCGCCCGAGGTGTACGACGCGATGTCGCCGTTCCGCCAGGCACACCGCATCGGCGAGCCGCTGCTGCTGATCCACGGCGCCGACGACGACAACCCGGGCACCTTCCCGCTGCAGAGCCAGCGCATGTTCGCCGCGCTCAAGGGCAACGGCGGCCACGCGCGGTTGTGCATGCTGCCGCACGAGAGCCACGGCTATGCCGCGCGCGAAAACGTGCTGCAATGCCTCGCCGAGATGTGCGCGTGGCTCGACGCGCACTGTCGCGACGGCGGATAGCGGCGGGGGCGGCGCGGCGGCCGCCGCCAGCGGGTCGCCGCCATCAGGCCGCCATCAGGCCGCCGTCAGACCTTCGTCAGTTCGAAGCCGCGGCGGTAGGCCTTGCCGATCAGGGCCTGGGCTGTGGCCGAGTTCGTCACCTTCATCGCTGCCGCGTCCCACTCGATGCGCTCGCCGGTGCGCAGCGCGAGGTTGCCGAGCAGCATCGCCTCGGTGAACGGCGCCGCGTACTCGAAGTTCGCCATCGGCTGCTTGTTGTCGAGGATCCCCTGCAGCCACTCGTCGTGGATGCCGGTGACGCGCGGCAGCGTCGGCTGCGGCGTCTCGTACTGCAGCGGCTTGCCGTCCTTGTCGTACAGGTCGAAGCGCTCGCCGTAGTCCGTCGGCGAGTAGAGGATGCCCTTGCTGCCGACCAGCAGGAAGCCGCCGCTGCGCCACGTCACGCCGGGCAGCAGCGTCGTCGGCGGCAGGTCGCCGCCGTCGTACCAGACCATCTTGACCGGGCCGCGCGCGCCGCGCGTCGGGAACTGGAACGTGATGGTGCTGCGCTTGGGCGCCGTCTCGTCGTTGCCGCCGTCGGCGACCGCTTCGACCAAAGTCGGCGCGTCGAGTTCGAGCGCGTAGAACGGCAGGTTGGCGACGTGGCAGGCCATGTCACCGAGCGCCCCGGTGCCGAAGTCCCACCATGCGCGCCACTGGAACGGCGCGTAGCCCTTGAAGTCGCCGTCCTTGCGGCCGGCGGCGTACGGCCGCCACGCTGCCGGCCCGAGCCAGAGATCCCAGCGGAACGTGGCCGGGATCGCGTCGACGTGCTTGGGGCGGCCGATGCCCTGCGGCCAGATCGGCCGGTCGGTCCACACGTGCACCTCGGTGACCGTGCCGAGGATGCCCGCGCGGACGCACTCGGTCGCCGTGCGGAAACCGTCCATGCACGTGCCCTGGTTGCCCATCGAGGTGATTACCTTGGTCTTGCGCGCGGCCTGCAGCATCAGGCGCGCCTCCTCGACGGTGTGCGACAGCGGCTTCTGCACGAACACGTGGATGCCGCGCGCCATCGCCGCCAGCGCTGGGCCGGCGTGCAGGTGGTCGGGCGTGCTGACCGTCAGGGCGTCGAGCTTCTCGACGTCCAGCATGTCGCGCCAGTCCTCGTAGAACGCCGCCTTGGGGTGCTGCTCGCGCACCTGCCGCGCCTTGCCCTGGTCGACGTCGCACAGCGCCACGATGTCGTGGTTCTTGGCGCACGCCTCGATGTCGGACAGGCCCTTGCCGCCGCACCCGATGGCGCCGATGCGCAGGCGACCGTTGGCGGACGGCCGCCGCAGCATGGGGGAGGCGGCGAGTCCCGGGTGGGCGAAGCGGGCGGCGGCAGCGGCGGCGGCGCTGCCGACAAGGAAGTCACGACGCGACGTGCGGGCGCTGGTCATCGTCGCCGCACCCTAGCCGGCGGCGGCAAGGCCCGGCGGGTCCGGAACGTAACGACTTCTTCACTTCTTCGGCTGCTGGTGGGCTTCCCGACCGTGCCGGATCGCCGTCCACTTGTCGCCGTACACGAACGTCGGCGACTGTTCATAGTCGTGGCACTGCGTGCACAACTGCGAACCCTGGGCGCCGCCGAGCAGGCCGAGCGGCTTCTGGCCGCCCGCGGCGACGTGTTCGGAGCCGGGGCCGTGGCAGCGTTCGCAGCCGACGTCGGTCAGGTGCGGCGTGTCGGCGGCCGACCGGAAGCCGCTGCGTTCGCCGTAGCCGACGACGTGGCAGCTGACGCAGTCCGGGTAGGCGGTGACCGGCCAGCCGTAGCGTTTGGCGTCCTTCTCGGCGTCGACCAGCGTCTGCCACGCATGCGCGTGCTTGGACTTCTCCCACGCGGCCATCGCCGTCGGGTGGCAGGCGGCGCAGGTCGACGTGCCGACGTAGCTGGCGCCGCTCGCGGTGGGGCGGCGCTCGGCCAGTTGCGTCAGCAGACCCTGCGCCTGCACGTCGTGCCGATGCGCAAGGATGACGTCCTTGACCTGCGGGTCACCGCCGCCGCCGGGAACCGTGCGGCTGGCCGGCAGCGGCACCAGCTCGCAGGCGACCTGGCCGCCGTCCGGGCCGCGGTGCAGCCAGCAGTCGAGCAGCACGCGCCCGCGCGAGCCGGTGAACACCAGCGGCACGTTGCCGACGCGCGACGGCGCAGCCGTCGGTTCGGCGTACGCGCTGTCGACGCCGACGACCAGATCGGGCGGCGGGGAGAGCGTCGGGATCAGCTGTCGGATCGCCGCATCGTCGCCGTGGGCCAGCAGGATGCGCCGGGTGTCCGGCGTGGCGCCCGCGAGCGCGCGCTGCCAGCCCTCGGCCGGCGGCAGGTGCGTGATCCCGGCGGCAGCGTCGGTCGGTTGCCGATCGAGCAGCAGCGAGCCGATCCGCACGGCGATGCCGCGCACGTCCTTGGCGACGAACGGCTGCGCTGGCCAGTCCGGCGCGGCGCAGACGAGGTCGGAGGCGACGACCGGAGCGCCGGCCAGGAACGCGCGGTAGTCGCCGGACGGCAGCCGCAGGTCGCGGCGACCGATGCCGAGCGCGTCGTACTTGCGCTGCATGGCGAACAGCACCTGCGCCGCCGTCAGCAGCTTGAGCGCGTCGAGCGCGGTGTCGCCATCGACGAGTTCGCCGCCTTCGAGCAGCAGGTCGTAGCCGGCTTGCTCGCCGACGTGCTGCATGCGCCGCGCCAGGCCGCCGAGCTGGCCGCTGGCGCAACCGCACGGCTCCAGGCGACCGAGCATGGCGCCGCTCAGCAGCAGGCGGATGCGGTCTGGCGGCGGCGTGGCGGCCTGCTGCGGATCCTGCTTCGTCGCGGCGGCGGCTGGTTCGGCCCCGCATTGCGCGAGCGTGGCGACGAGCGCGGCGAGGCCGAGCGCGAGCGGCAGGATGGCGGCGAGGTTCGGTCGGATCATCGTCGGATGCGCGGTCAGCGGGCGAACAGTACCAGTTGGATCGGCAGGAACGGGCCGGCGTCGCCTTGCTTGCTCAGCCATGCGGTCGCGCGCACGCCGGCGGCGAGGCCGCCGGCGTAGCGCACGTGCATGCGCAGGCGGCGCGGCGTCTCGACCACGGGTTCGAAGCGGATGGCGAAGTGGCCGGCGACGTCGCGGCCGTCGGCGTCGACCACGCGCTGGACCACGAAGCCGACGGGGCGGCGTTCGTCGTGGTCGACGACCAGGACGAACTGGCCGACGGCTTCCTCCTCGGTTTGTTCCCGCGCGAGGTCGGCGCGCAGCGACACCTTGTCGAGCGGCACGGCTTCGAGCTCCGGGATCGACTTCCAGGCGGCTTCGAGCGCGAGTTGGTAGCCGGGGATCGTCGTCGCGACGTCGATGCGCGCGCGATGGCTGCCGAACTCGCCGGGGGCGCAGCGCGCGCGCAGCAGCCAGTGGCCGTCCGCCTCGACGAGTTCGACGGCGAGCAGTGGGTCGCTGCTGGTCGCCGGGCCGAACCGGGCGTCGCCGTGGCGTTCGTCGCCGCGCAGCGTCGTGACCAGGAGGCCGCGCTGCGACGCCGCGACGCGCCCGAAGTCGAGCGTCGCGAGCGGCCGCAGTTCGACCGGCGCGTCGATGGCGTAGCGCACCGTCAGCGGCCACTGCACGCGCGAAGCGCCGGTCATGTCGCCGAGGGCCTGCAGCACGACGAAGCCGCGGCTCTGCGTCGGCTTGAGGTCGAGCGCTTCCTTGCGGGCGGTGTCGAGCACGAGCCGCAGGACGAGCGCTTCGCCGGCGGCGGGGCGGCTGGTCGCCGTGCCGGCGCCGTCGACGAAGCGCTCGGCGCCGTCGCCGCCGCGCAACAAGAGTTCGGCGCGGCCGCAGGCGCAATCGAAGTGCACGCGCAGCGGCACGTAGTCGCCGCCGATCGCCGCGAGGTCGAGCAGGAATTCGTGGGCGCGCGACTCGCCGTGCGGGATGACGCCGAAGTCGTGGTCGATGGCAAGCGGCGCCCGTTGGCCGGGGGCCGGGGACGGCGAGTTCGCCGGCGCAGGCGGCGGTGGTTCGGCCGCTTGGCCGCAAGCGGCCGCTAGCCAGATCAGGCAGGCGCAACGACGCATGGCGGCGATAGTAGGCCGCTCGGCCGCCGTAACGGCCTGGAAGTTGGCTCGGGAAAGGCCCGCGGCCGCCCCAGGTGAGGGAGCGGCCGCGGGTTCGTCGCCGGAGTGTCCACCAGCAAGGTAGCACCCGGCGTGCCAACCTCGCCGTCCGCCGCCAGCGCCGATGGCATGGGGGCTGGCGCCGGAAGCGGACAGCCGCAGGCAGGCCGGGGGGGCGGCAACCATGGCAGCGCTGCCATGGTGACGACGCCCGGCGCCATGGTGCGGCCGGCGTCGCCTCGCCCTGACTGGGGGCGGGCGCGCGGGGCCGGCTGCCGGCGCTCAGGACGCCAGGCCGTGCCGCTTCAGCTTGCGGTGCAGGGTCGTGTAGTCGATCTGCAGGGTGCGCGCGGCGGCCGCCTTGTTGCCGTCGCACGCCGCGAGCGTCTGCCGCAGGATCGCCGCTTCCATCGCGTCGTTGGCGGCGCGCAGCCGTTCGGCCAGCGGGCCGTCGTCCTGCGGCGCTGCGACGGTCCGGGCCGCGTCCGCCGGCGGCTCGACGGTCGCCGGCGTCAGTTCGAAGTCGCCGGCGTCGAGGTCGGGGCTCGCGGCCAGCAGGGCGGCGCGGCGCACCGCGTTGCGCAGTTCGCGCAGGTTGCCGGGCCAACCGTGCGCCAGCAGCAATTGCTCCGCTGCCGGCGTCATGCCGCGGACGTTGCGGCCCAGTTCGTCGTTGGCCTCCGCCAGGAAGCGCCGGGCGAAGTGCAGCACGTCCTCGCGGCGCTCGCGCAGCGGCGGCAGCGCGATGGTGAACTCGGCGAGCCGGTGGTAGAGGTCGGTGCGGAAACGGCCGGCGGCGACGTCGGTGAGCAGGTCGGCGTTGGTGGCCGCGACGAGCCGGGCGCGAAACGGCACCGGCTTGCTGCCGCCGAGCGGCACCACGGCGCGTTCCTGCAGCGCGCGCAGCAGCTTCGCCTGCAGCATCAGCGGCAGGTTGCCGATCTCGTCGAGGAAGAGCGTGCCGCCGTCGGCCATCGGGAACAGACCGGCGCGTGCGCGGTCGGCGCCGGTGAACGCGCCGCGTTCGTGGCCGAACAGGTGCGACTCCAGCAGGTGCTCGGGCAGCGCGCCGCAGTCGACCGCGACGAACGGTCCGCCGGCGTTCGGCGACAGCGCGTGCAGGGCGCGCGCGGCGACCTCCTTGCCGGTGCCGGACTCCCCGCGCAGGAGCACGGCGATCGCGTCCTGTGGCGCCACCAGGGCGATCGCGCGGCGCAGTTGCTGCGCGGCGCGGCTCGGGCCGAAGTCGGGCACGCCGCCGGCGCGGGCGCGGCGCAGTTCGGCGACCTCGCGCTTGAGCCGGCTCTGCTCGGCGGCGCGGCGAACCGACAGCAGCAGCCGCTGCGGGTCGTACGGCTTGGCTTGGTAGTCGAACGCGCCCTCCTTCACGGCCTCGACGGCGGTGGCGAGGTCTTCGACCGCGCTCAGCAGCACGACCGGCACCTCGGGCGCGTCGCGCCGCAGCGAGCGCAGCAGTTCGATGCCCGGCACCCGCGGCATGCGCATGTCGGACAGCACGACGTCGGGACTCGCTTCGGCGACCGCGCGCAGTGCCTCGTCGCCGTCGGCCGCCTCGCGCACGGCGAAGCCTTCGTCCTCGAACAGCCCGCGCAGCACCCAGCGCAGGTCGGGCTCGTCGTCGACGATCAGCAGGTCGAATTCGCGCATGGCGTGTCCGTGGGCAGCGTGGCGAACGCCGGCGACTGCGCGCCGTCGCCGCGTTCGGCATGGGCGAGCGGCAGGACGAGCAGCGCGCGGGTGCCGCCGCGCAAGCGAGGGTGCAGACGCAGCGCGCCGCCGAGCTCCGCAGCGATGCGGCGGCAACTGACGAGGCCGAGTCCGGTCCCGGCCGGCTTGGTCGTGAAGAACGGCGTGAAGCGGTTGCGCCGGATCGTCGGCGGCAGGCCGGCGCCGCGGTCCTCGACCAGCAGGGCGATGGCCTGCCGGCGGCGCAGCAGGCGGGCGCGCAGCTGCACGGGCTGGCCGGCGGGCGAGGCCTGCAGGGCGTTCAGGCCCAGGTTGAGCAGCGCCTGGGTGAGCAACGTCCGGTCGGTGCGCAGCGGCGGGCAGTTCGCGGCGGTGCGATGCACCGTCAGCGGCACGTGCCGTCGGCGCGCCTCCGTGCGCAGCAGTTCGGCGACCTCCTCCAGCGCCGTGAGCGGCGCGGTCTCGGTCGGCGCCTTGGACTGCGGCCGCGCCAGGTCGATCAACGCCTCGATCGTGCGGTCGGCCTTGTCGACGTTGCGCAGGATCACCGTCGCGTGTTCGGAGAGCTCGCGCTGCGTGCGCGGCCGCCGGCACATCGATTCGACGCTGCCCTTGACGATGGTGAGCGGATTGCGCAGGTCGTGCGCGATGCTGGCGGCGAGCTCGGCGAGCATGCCGCGGCGGTCGGCGTCGACGAGGTGCTGCTCCAGCAGGGTGCGTTCGGTCGTCACCGCGTCGAGTTCACCGCGCTGCCGCGCCTCGCGTTCGGCGAGCAGGCGGTGGTTGGCGACGACGTGGGGGATCCAGAGCATCAGGCCGAAGGTGCTCATGGTGGTGCCGAGCAGGAAGATCGCGCCCGTGTCGCAGACCGTGCGGATGTAGGTCAGCAGGCTGCCGGGGACGGCCTGCGGCAGGTAGCTGATGCAGGCGCTGGTGGTCGAGCCGGCGAGGTTGATGGCGAAGCCGGCGACGATCAGCGACATCGCCTGGCCGCGGAGTTCGAGGCTGGTCGCTGCGGCGCGGCCGAAGAACCACAACAGGAGTCCGAAGTATGCCGGCGGCACCATCGCCGCGATCGGCGCCGGCACGCCCGGCCAGGCCAGCAGGACGGTCAGCACGGTCAGCAGCGCGCAACTGGCGTACGTGCCGCCCAGCACGTCGCCGGCGGCGCTGCGATCCTTGGCGGCGGCCACGGGCCGCGTATCGGCATCCGGCAGCCCCGGCGATGAGCCGGAGGGCCGATGTCACCGTCCGGAATCGCAGTCCCGCGTCACTGTTCGGAGGCGGCCGTCGCCGGCCGGCCGGCGCCATTGCGGCGGAAGTCGCGGACCATCTGGCTGACGATCGGCGTCATCAACTCGCCCGGGCACTCCGTGCTCTTGAAGTTGTGGTGGCAGTAGATGGCGTCGGGCCCGAACCGGTGCACGCGCATCAGTTCGGCGACCAGTTGCCGCGTCGACTGGATCTGGGCCCGCGTCGGTTCCTGGCCGCGCGCCTGTCCACGGCTCGGCCGCATGAAGTTGCCGAGCAGGCAGATGCCGACGTTGCCGACGTTGCTCTCGCCACCGGCGTGCGCCCCTTGGAAGCGCAGTTCGCGGCCCTGCCAGACGCGGCCCGAGGGATCGATCAGGAAGTGGTAGCCGACGTCGCCATATCCTCTCTGCGACATGTGCTCGCGCTGGATGCGTTGGATCTGCGCCGCGCAGGTGCTGGGCCGCGTGTCGCGGAAGTACATCGCCGAGTGGTGGATCGTCACGCGGTCGATCGGCTGCATCGGCACGACGTTGCCCTTGTCGGCGGTCGCAGCGCCCCATGCCGAACGCGGTTGCACCGCGATCTCCAGCGTGGAAGGCGTCGCGGTGCTCGCGACCGCTGGGGCGGCCGTCTTGGCGCCGAGCAGCTTGCGCAGTTCGGGGTCGATGGCGAGTTGGCGGGCACGGTCGCGGTCGTACGCGCCCCGCTCAGGGGTCCCGGCGGCGGCGAACGCCTCGGCGCGCAGGTAGCGCGCGAAGGACTCTTCGTGCGTCGAGGGCTTGGTAGTGACGAAGAGCACCTCCGAAACGGCGTCGAGCGCGTTCTGCGGCCGCTGCTGCTGCAGGTGCAGCCACGCCACGCGCAGCAGGGCAGGCGGCGTCTTGGTGCGAGCCAGCAACTCGATCTCGGCATCGGGCGCCATGCTCGGCGGCGCGAACGTCACCGCACGTGAGACGACGGTCGGCGGCTGGTAGCCGTTGGCTCTTGGCGCCGGCGCAGTGCTGGCGCACGCGCCGAGGATTGCGAGCGCCGCCAGCAGGTGGCAGCGGAACACGACGAAGACGCCTCGGCGCCGAGGATGCGAAAGCGAACTCACGTGGGCCCTCCGGCGCGCCTGGGCCGACCGGAGGCCCTGCCGCGCAGTCCCAGGAGGATACTCCCGCGCAAGCGGCCTTGGCAACGGCGTTTGGCCGGCTTGCGCAACCGGCAAGCGCCGCCGGCGCCGCCAGCGGGGGCTCAGGATGCGGCGCGGTCCGGTCGATAGCGGCGGCAAGCCGGAGTCCCACGCATGTCCTCCCTGGTCGTCCTGTCGCTGACGGGTCCGATGGACCATCTACGCCTCGTCTGGCAGACGGGGGAGACCCTGCTCCAGTCGGTCGTCTTCGACGACGACCCCGAAGGCAACCGCTACAACGTGCTGGTCGCGCTGCAGGAGATGGTCACGAACGTGCTCCGGCACGGCTACCGGCTCGACGAGTCGCGACCGATCGAGGTCCGCTTCGACCTGCGCGAGGACTCGTTCCAGGTGACGCTGCGCGATCGTGGTCCGGCGTTCGATCCGACCCGCCATGGCGACCCGGCCGAGTCCGAGGAGACCGCGATGCCGACCGCGTGCGGCGGCTTCGGCATCGCGATCGTCCGCCAGGTCATGGACCGCGTCGAGTACGCGCGCATCGACGGCTGGAACACGCTGCGCCTTACCAAGTACGCGCGGGTGGTCGCTCCGACCCTCTGAGCCACGTGACCATCCACCAGGATTCGACCGAACTCCTGGCGGCCATCCCTCGCGTGTTCGAGGGCGTGGCCGTCACGGTGCTCGATGGCGACGGCGTCGCACGGCAGTCGTTCGGCGCCGCCGCTGACGGCTGCAGCGCCAGCGTGCGCATCGAAGTGCCCGCCGGGGCGATCGTCGCCGCCGTTCCGGACGGCGCGCCGGAGCTGGTGGAGCTGCTCCAGGCGCTGCTTGACGTGCTGAAGGAGCGCGAGCGGCTCGAAGGCGACATGGAGAGCATGAACGACCGCTCGATGAGCCTGCTCGAGCAGGTCGCCATGTACGGCGACACGCTGCCGAAGCTCTCGGGCGGGGCCGACGACGCGGACATCGCCCAGCAGGCGGTCGCCGCTTGCCGCCGCGCGGCCGGCGTGCGCCACGTCGTCTACCTGTCCTGCCAGCCCGGCAAGGACCTGTGCGAGGTCGTCGCGCACTGCGGCGACGAGTCGTCGCCGCATGGCCTCGGCGTGGCGCCGGTGGTCGAGGTCCGCGGCTTCCTCGCGGAAGTGCTCGCCTCGGACGGCGAGCCGATCATGCGCACGCTGACGCGCGGCGGCCGCATGGGCGAGCCCGACAGCGCCGAGCACCTCGCCGAGCGCGACATCATCGGCGTGCCCGTCACGTACGGCGCCGGCGACAAACGCATCGTGCTCGGCGCCCTGCTGCTGATCGACAAGATCGGTTCGGCGCCGGTCGCCGGCGACGCGCGCGACGACTTCGGTACCTGGGAGACCGAGTTCGCCTCGTCGTTCGCGGCCATGCTCGGCGCGGTTCTCGGCGCCCGCAAGACGGCGGCTCTGGGCAAGGAACTCAGCATGGCGCAGACGATCCAGCGCCAGGTCCTGCCCGATCGCGCCGTCGCGGTGCCGGGCTTCGACATCGCGTCGAGCTACGAAGCCTGCGGCGCCGTCGGTGGCGACTACTTCGAGTACGCGCGTCTGGCCGACGGCCGCACCCTGGTCGTGGTCGCGGACGTCTCGGGCCACAACCTCGCCTCGGGCATGCTGATGGTCGCGGCGCGCTCGACGCTGCGCACGCTCGCCAGCGTCCACGGCGACGCTGCGGCGCTGTTCTCCGCCATGGCCGCGCTGATGCACGACGACCTGCAGCGCACGGAGCGCTTCCTCACCGCCGCCGGCGTCGTGCTGGCGCCCGGCAACGGCGGCGTCGACCACGTCAGCGCCGGCCACACGGAACTGATGGTCTACCGCACCGACGGCGACCGCGTCGAACGCGTGCCGAGCGACGGCACCATCCTCGGCTTCCTGCCCGACGTCCGGTACGAGTCGCGGCGGCTGCGCCTGCGGGCGGGCGACTGCATGCTGCTCTACACCGACGGCATCACCGAGGCGGTCGATCAGGCCGGAGCCATGTTCGGCGAGGACCGGCTGGCCGCGGTGTTCGCGCAACTGGCGCGCAACCGCTCGGCGCAGCGCATCGTCGATGGCATCGTCGCCGAGCTCGACAGCTACCGCGGCGGCGCCGGCGCGGCCGATGACGACGTGACCGCGGTGGTCATCCGCTGTCTCGTGGACGACGCGGGAGGTACGCCATGAAACGACCGACGGTCCTGGTGGTCGACGACGAGCCGTTCATCTGCCGCTCGTTGACGTACATCCTGCGGAAGGAGGAGTACAACGTCCTCGAAGCGCGCAACGGCGAGGAGGGTCTGGCGTTGATCCGCGACCAGAAGCCGGACCTCGTGTTCCTCGACGTGATGATGCCCAAGCTCGACGGCTTCGGCGTCGCCAAGCAGGTGCGCGCCGACAAGGCGCTGACGCACGTCAAGCTCGTGCTGCTGACCGCGCGCGGCCAGGAGAGCGACAAGGAGAGCGCCCGCGCGTCGGGCGTCGACGCCCACCTGACCAAGCCGTTCAGCCCGACCCGAATCGTCGAATTGGCGCGCACGATGCTGGCGCCGCCGCCGGAGTAGCGCCGCAGCGCTTGCGGCGCATTGCGCGCTGGGCCTGGTGCGCGTGCCGGCTATGGTCCGCGCGTGCAACCCGCCGACGATCCGATGCTGCGCCGCTCGCCAGGCGGCCGGGTGTTCGCCCAGGGCCTGCCGCTGGCGCTCGGCCTCGCCTCGCACGCCGCCATCAACCTCGTCGATCTCGCGATGGTCGGCCGCCTCGGCGGGGCGGCCGTGCAGGCCGCGCACGTCGGCTCGACGTGGAACTTCCTGCCGATGATCGTCGGCAATTGCGTGTCGACGGCGCTGCTGGTGCACGCGGCGCGCCTGCTCGGCGCCGGCGACGCGGCGGCGGCGCGCGCGTTCAACCGGCGGGCGCAGTGGTTCATGGTCTGGCTCGGCCTGCTGCTCGGCGCGCTGACGGCGCTGCCGGCGGCGCCGATGGCCGACCTGATGGGCGTCGAAGGGGCGGCGCGCAGCGGCGCGATCGCGTACCTCGTGGTCAGCAACCTCGGTTGCGCGCCGATGTTCGTGCTGATGCAGACGACGGCCGCCATGCGCGCGGCCGGCGAGGCGGCGATGCCGCTCGCGCTGTTGATCGGCGCCAATGCGCTCAACCTCGCGCTCGCCGTGCCGCTGCTGTTCGGTTGGGAGGCCGTCGGCTGCGAGCCGATCGGCGTCGTCGGCGCGGCCATCGCCGCCGTGGCGGCGCGCACGGTCGCGGCTGGCCTTGGCGTCTGGTGGCTGGCGCGCCGCAGCCATCCGTTGTCGCTGCGCGGCGACGGTGCGGTGCCGCCGAGGCGCCTCGCTGTCGTGCGGCCGCTGCTCGTCGACGCGTGGCCGCAGGCCGTGCAGATCGGCCTGCGCGCTGGACTCGTGCTGGTGCTGACGCCGCTGGTGCGTGAGCGCGGCGGCGATGCGGCGCTGGTTGCGCTCGGCATCACCACGCGCTTCGACACCATCGTCCTGTTCGCATCGCTCGGCTTCGCCAACGCCGCCACCGCCTATGCGGCCCGCGCCGCCGTCGCCGGCCGCGCCGCCGCGGCGCGCGCCGCGGGGCTCTGGGCTGGCGCGTACGGCGGCTTGCTCGGCGGCGCGTTCGTCGCGGCGATGAGTGGCGGCGCCGAGTGGCTGGTCGCCGTCTGCCTGCCGTCGCCGCCGCCGGCGGTGGTCGCGGCCGCGGTGTCGTACTTCGGCACCGCGTCGTGGGCGCAGGCGCTCGGCGCCATCGCGCTCGGCGCGATGGGCGCGATCCAGGGGGCTGGCCGCATGCGCCTGCCGCTGCTCGGCGACCTCGCCGGCTTCGCCGTTGTCTATGGCGCGCTGGCGCTGGCGGCGCGATCTCCTGCCGGCGATCCCGGTGCGCTGTACGGCGCCCTCGTCGTCGGCATGGCCGTCGTGGCGATCGTGCACCTCGGGTTGGTGCGATGGGGCGGGTGGATCACCGACACGGAGCGACAGAATGGCAGCGGCTCGCCCGCTTGAGTCTGCCGGAATGGCAGCGCTGCGCTGCTCGTGCGGGGCATAAGTTGCTTTGCCACAGCGATTAGTGGCGTCGCTACAGCTGGGCACGCCATTTGACTACGCGCAGCCAACCGCGGCGCGCCGAAGTTCGGCCCGCTGCGGCGGTTCGTTGGCCAGAACAGCCCGCCATCGCGCGGGCGAGCAGCAGGAGCACATCCCATGTCGAAGATCGTCGGAATCGACCTCGGTACCACCAACTCGGTCGTGTCGGTGATGGAGGGCGGCGAGCCCAAGGTCATCGCCAACATGGAGGGCGCGCGCACGACGCCATCGGTCGTGGCCTTCACGCCGAGCGGCGAGCGGCTCGTCGGCGCGCCGGCCAAGCGCCAGGCCGTCACCAATCCGACCAACACGATCTACTCGATCAAGCGCTTCATGGGACGGCGCCACGACGAGGTCGGCGACGAGGAGAAGATGGTGCCCTACAAGGTCGTCGGCGGCGCCAGCGAGCTCGTCAAGGTCGACGTCGGCGGCAAGCAGTTCACGCCGCCGGAGATCTCGGCGCAGATCCTGCGCGCGCTGAAGGATGCCGCGGAGGCCTACCTCGGCGAGAAGGTCGAGCGCGCGGTGATCACCGTGCCCGCCTACTTCAACGACAGCCAGCGGCAGGCGACCAAGGACGCCGGCCAGATCTCCGGACTGAAGGTCGAACGCATCATCAACGAGCCCACTGCCGCGGCGCTCGCCTTCGGCCTCGACAAGAAGGCCAAGGGCAAGAACATGAAGATCGCCGTCTTCGACCTCGGCGGCGGCACCTTCGACATCTCGATCCTCGACGTCGGCGAGGGCGTGTTCGAGGTCAAGGCGACGAACGGCGACACGCACCTCGGCGGCGACGACTTCGACGAGCGCATCATCCAGTGGCTGTGCGAGTCGTTTCGCAAGCAGACGGCCATCGACCTGAAGAAGGACCAGATGGCGCTGCAGCGGCTCAAGGAGGCCGCGGAGAAGGCCAAGATCGAGCTCAGCTCGGCGACGCAGACGCAGATCAACCTGCCGTTCATCACGATGGACGCGACGGGCCCCAAGCACCTCAGCGAGAACCTCACCCGCGCGCAGTTCGAGAAGCTGTGCGAGGACCTGTTCGAGCGCTGCCGCGGGCCGGTGCTGCGCTGCATGGAGGACGCGAAGATGAAGGCCTCGGACATCGACGAGTGCATCCTCGTCGGCGGCAGCACGCGCATCCCGCGCGTGCGGGCGCTGGTGAAGGAGATCTTCGGCAAGGAGCCGAACCAGTCGGTCAACCCGGACGAGGTCGTGTCGCTCGGCGCGGCGATCCAGGGCGGCGTGCTCGGCGGCGAGGTCAGCGACGTGCTGCTTCTCGACGTCACCCCGCTGTCGCTCGGCATCGAGACGCTCGGCGGCGTGATGACCAAGCTGATCGAGCGCAACACCACGATCCCGACCAGCCGCAGCCAGGTGTTCTCGACCGCTGCGGACAACCAGCCGGGCGTCGACATCCACGTGCTGCAGGGCGAGCGCGAGTTCGCCAACGACAACCGCACGCTCGGCCGCTTCAAGCTCGACGGCATCCCGGCGGCGCCGCGCGGCACACCGCAGATCGAGGTCACCTTCGACATCGACGCCAACGGCATCCTGTCGGTGACCGCGAAGGACAAGGGCACCGGCAAGGAGCAGAAGGTCAAGATCGAGGTCGGCTCGGGCCTGTCGAAGGACGAGGTCGAGAAGATGGCCCGCGACGCCCAGGCGCACGCCGCCGACGACAAGAAGCGGCGCGAGCTGGTCGACCTGAAGAACCAGGCCGACAGCATGGCCTACCAGGCCGAGAAGCAGCTCAAGGACAATGCCGACAAGGTCGACGCCGCCACCAAGGGCAAGGTCGAGGCGGCGATCGCCGACCTCAAGAAGGCGATCGAGAGCGACTCGGTCGAGCGGCTGAAGTCGGCGATCGCGGCCTTCGAGCAGGCGATGTCGGCGATGAGCGCGGGCATGGCGGGCGCGGGCGCGGGGCAAGCGAGCACCGGCGCCGCGGCCGGCGCTGCTGCCGGCAAGGGCGGCGACGAGGACATCAAGGACGCCGACTTCGAGGTGAAGTAGCGTAGCCCGTCCCGCAATGTCGCGCAAGGGCACGCAAGCAACGGATCGGCAAGGCTTTGCGATCGACTCTGCCGCTTCCCTTGCCGGACGCTGCGCGACATTGGTGGACCTTTTGCTGGTGACGAAACTGGTGACGCGCTAGGTTCGTGCCCGTGACGGAGCAACGCGCACCGCGTCGAAGTCGGCAGCATCGAGGGGTCCGGCTTCTCACCCTTGCCGATGGTCGCAACGTTGCGCGCTGGCGCGATCCGGTGACGGGCGCGCAACGGCAGGAAGGCCTCGACCGGCTCGGCCTCACAACGGAGCGAGCCCGAACCGAATGGGCCGTTCGCAAGGTCGCCGAGCTCGAGAAGGCCCGCTTCGCGGCCTCGCTGGCGCTCGTCGACGCCGAGCCCGTGACGATCGCCGAGGCCATCGCGAGCTTCGATCGAGCCAAGCCGGTGGCTGCGGCGACTCGAAGCGCGCGAAAGCCACCGCTTGAGGCCTTCCGCGACTTCTGCGCGCGCGCCGGCCTGCGGCGAACCGACGAGCTAACGATTCGCCGGCTGCTGCCGCTGCGCGATGAGATCGCCAACGACTCGACGCGGAAGGAAAGCACGCGGAACCAATGGCTAGGCGTCCTCGGCGCGTTCCTGCGATTCATCAACGAGCGTGACCTCGTGCCGCTGCTGCCGCTTGAGAAGGTGCGGCTTCTTGTTCGGCCGATCGACCAACCTCGCGAGGCGATTCGGTTCCTGCGTCCGGCCGAGCTGCGCGCCGTCATCGCGGCCGCCGTGGCAAGCGACGAGCTCGGCATTCGGCAGCGCCGCCCGGTCGCTGGCTTCGTGCTTGCCTTGTTCCTCACCGGCTGCCGTTACGCCGAGTTCGCCGGCCTGCGTTGGAGCGAGGTCGACTTCGCAGCCGACGAGATTCGGCTTCCTGCCGGGCGGACCAAGACTCGAACCGAGCGGGTAATCGCCTTCGGCCCGACGCCGGCGTTGCGGGCGCTCCTGCAAGCGATGCACAAGCGAGGGGCGGCGCCCGATGCGCTCGTGTTCGATCCGCTGTGGCATGTTGGCGTCTGGAAGGACCACTTGGCGCGACTTGAGCGAGAATCCGGCGTGACGTTCACCGCGCACACGCTGCGCCGGACGGCCGGAACCTACCTCGCCTGCGCGCCCGGCGTGTTCGGTGGCGCGTCCGTCTGGCTTGCAGCCAAGCGGCTCGGGCATTCGGTCGCGATCGCGGAAAAGCACTACGCCGGCGCCTTGTCCGGCCTGCCGGCCGACGCGCGAACCCTCGAGGCGGCCGCCGGCGTTGAGGACCTGGCCGAGGCGATCGTCGCGGCCGAGGCGGCCCGATGACGCCGCACCGTGGCCTGCCGCGCGCTGCGGCGCTTGTTCGTCGCTTTGCCGAGCGGCTGCTGGCCGAGCCATTCGACCTCGCCGCTGCCGTCGAGGCGCACGACGCCGCCGTTGGCGAACTCGCGGCGGCAGCCGACGCCTTCGCGGCGGCCCACGAGCGAATGCGGCGACGCGAGCCACTGCGCAGCGAGGTCGTCGAGGGCCTGCGCGAGCAAAAAGGCCGGCGCAAGTCGCGTCCTCTGCCCGCCGAAGTCAAAGCGGAGTTCGACGCATGGGCGGCAAGCAAGGCGAGGCGAAGTCGCCGGCGCAACCCGCTGCGCGCCGGAAGCCTCGAGGCCGATTCCTGGCACGCTTGGCCGTTCGCGGCGCTTGCCGCTGCCGCGATGGAACGAGGCGAGGTCGGCGAGGCCTTGGAGCGGATCGTCGGCAAGGTTCGGCCCCGGCTGTTGGCGCGACTTGACGCGGAAGCGCGCGAGGCAACCCGAACGCGACGAGGCACGGTCGAGGACGCGCTCAAGTTCTTCGCCGCAAATCCCGGAGCGACCGACGTTGAGGTTGCGGCCGCCGTCAACGTGACCACGCGGGCGCTGCGGAAGCCCGGATCGCGCTATCGCAAGGCGCGCCTCATGCAGAAGCACGCGGCGGCTGAAGCAAAGCGGAGTTCCGGCCGCAAGAAATCCGACGACTGACGGTAGCGGCTGTCGGGCAACGGTTTGCGCGCGATTGAGGGTCGCCGGGACTCTGCGGCGAGTTCCGCTTCGAGCAAAGGCGTATGGCCAAGAAAGCCCGCCAAAGTGCCGCCGCGACTCGCACCGCGCCGGCTGTCCCCGTGTTCCTCACGACGCGCGAAGCCTGCGAGCTCGCGCGCGTCTGCCGGCGAACTCTCGGTCGCTGGTGCGAAGCCGGCCTCGTCGAGTCCGTGCGGCCGCTCGCGGCAGGCAGCGCCAAGCGACTCGTTCGCCGCGACAGCCTGCTCGCGTTCCTCGGCGTCGAGCTCGAGGCCGCGGCGTGAGCTCGCCGGCCGACAGCTTCGGCCTTGGCGGCCTCGACGCGATGCCTTGGAGCGTCGCCGTCGTCGAGCATGAAG
Organism: Phycisphaerales bacterium; assembly: GCA_020247305.1. GTDB lineage: Bacteria > Planctomycetota > UBA1135 > UBA1135 > UBA2386 > UBA2386. The sequence goes on from JADCJE010000095.1 coordinate 40,587, forward strand.
CGTGCGCCGACGCGCTGCGTGCCGCCGGCCTGCGTGCCGTGTCCCTGCGGCGTGGCTGGCAAGACGAGGTAGCCGGCGAGTCGGCCGTCCTGCTCGTCGGCCGCGCGCAACGGATCGCCGGCGACCTGCACAAGCGGTTCGGCGTCCAACGATGCTTCGGCGCGTCGGTGCCGTTGCCATACGAATATCCGTCCGAGTTCCTCGCCTCGATGCGGCGCCTGCGGCAGAAGTCGGCCGGGCGCGACCTTGAGCCGCACGAGGTCGCCGGCCTTTGGCACGAGCTCGTCGAGGTCGGAGCGCTTCCGGTCGAAGTCGCGCCGACGAACCATCCCGACGCGAAGCCGAGGCCTCGCCGCCTGGCCGTTGTCCGGTCGCTCGACGAGATCCTGCGGCTGCCGCCGCTGGCTTGGCTCGTGCGGGACCTGCTGCCGGCGTCCGGCGTCGGCCTGCTCGTTGGGCCGCCGAACGTCGGCAAGTCGGCGCTCGCCGTCGACTTTGCCCTTCGCGTCGCCTGCGGCCAGGACTGGCACGGCCGCGAGGTCCGATCCGGCGCTGTCGTCTACGCCGCCGGCGAAGGCGTCGACGGCCTCGGCCAGCGTGCGACGGCTTGGCTTGAGTCGACAGCCGCACGACGGCAGCACGGCATCGACTTCGTGACGAGCCTGCCGGCGCTGTCCGGCGAAGCCGGCCGCGCCGAGCTCGCGGCGATCCTCGAGGAACGGCGCCCGAAGCTCGCCGTCGTCGACACGATTGCCGCGCATTGGGCCGACTCCGAGGACCGGGCCGAGGTCGTCGGACCGGCCATGGCTGCCCTCCAAGCCCTCGCGGCTCGCGTTGGTTGCCTCGTGCTGCTCTTGCACCACGAACGCAAGCCGAGCGCGCAGCCGGTCGCCGGCGGCGCTTGGGCTGCCGTCCGAGGCTCCGGCGCTTGGGTCGGCAGCGCCGACGTCGTGCTGTCGCTTTCGGGCACGCCGGACGCGCTAGTCCTCGCCTGCACGAAGCAACGCGACGCCGAGCGAGCCAAGCCGGTCGAGCTTGCCCTTCGGGCCGTCGACCTCGCCGGCGGCGGCCGAGGCGTCATCGTCACGCCGAGGGCGCCAGCAGCGTCGGTCGTCGAGCCGCTGCCCGAGCTCCGAACGCGCGAGCGCTTGCGTGCCGCCATGGCTTCCGCTGGCGCGCGCGGCCTGTCGCACGCCGAAGCGTGCCAGGCAACCGGCAAGTCGAAGTCGACGGCGAGCTTCCACCTCGCCCGGATGGTCGACGACGGCGACGCCGAACCCTTCTCAACGCCACGCGGCCTTCGCTGGCGCGTTCGTGTTCGAGTCGACGAGCCCCCCTTAGGGGGGGGACTCGAATCGAACATCGAACATTCGATCGAACGGACTCGAACGGACTCGAACTGACTCGAATCGAACAACCGCGAACAACCCGACCAACCCGCCAACCCAAGCCCAGAAGCAACCCCATGTCCAAGACCAATACCAAGAAGAAGATCACGGCCGAGCAGTTCTCGGAGCTCGTCACCAACGCCGGCGCTGCGTTCGAGCAGGCCCGCAACAAGGCGCAAGACTGCCTTTCCGAAGGCCGCGCCGTCGTCGCGCAGATTCGGTCCTTCCTCGAGTCGCCCGGCGGCGCGTCGACGGAAGCGCTCGCCGATGCGCGGGACGCGATGCGCCGCACGCTCGATTCGATGAACTCGTGGGCCGACCTCATCGGCGACAAGCCGACGAAGGCTTGGGTTCGAGCGCAGCTCGCCGACCTTCGGAGCAGCGGCAGCGTGCAACTCCGCTTCCCTTGGGAGTCGAACGCCTAGCGAGCGAATCGCCCTCAAGTCGCAACCAACCAACCTTCCCGGAGCCGTCGTGCCATTCGGCTCCCGCTCGGTCGGCGACCCCGCCGGCCGGGCACTTTCCCTTGAACCCGTAACGCAATGACCAAACCACAGATCGTTCGTCCCCTGTCCGCTGCGGCTCGCCGCGTCCGAGCCGGCGTCGCCGGCTTCGCAGGCGCCCGCGCGCCCGAAGCCCGAGCCTTCCTTGCCCAACTTCGCGACGACCTCGACGCGATCGGCGCGAACGACCGGCTCACCCCATCCGAGCGGTCGAGCCGCGCAAAGCAAGCCGTCGCCGCCCTTCGCGCGCGCTGGCGCTTCGTCGTTCAAGCCGCAGCCGACGACCTCGCCAACGCTGCGGCCGCCGCGCGCCGCGTCGATGAAGCCGTGCGCAGCGTCGAGGCCGTGTCGCCGGTGCAAGCGTTGCGACTGCAACTCGCGGCGCAGGCGCTCAACGCGCTGCCCGCGACCGAGCGACGCCGCGACTTCGAGGCCGCCTTCGCGAGCCGCGACACGCAACGGCTGCTGGCGCATTCGTTGCTGGCGCCACTCGACGACGGCGGCCGCCGCGCAATCGCGGTCCTTGTGGCTTCGGCCGACATGCAAACGCTGATCGATTCCGGCCGCGACGCGACGGCGCACGCGCTGGCCACTCGTGAGGCCGAGGCGGCGCTCGCCGAGCTCGAGGCCGCCGCCGATCCGCACGCCGAGGCTCGGCCAGACGCCCGCGACTTGCTCGCCATCGCCAACGCCGGCGCGGCTGCCTTCGCTTCGCGCGAAACGATCGAAGCCGCGGTGCCTAGCGATTCGCCGGCGTGGCTTCGTGGGCTGCTCGTGCCTGCTCGGCCCGCTCCGAAGCCCCTGCAAGCCGACGCGCCGGCGTTGCCGGAAGGTGCGGCGTGAGCGATTCCAGCCCAAGTCGCTCGAACGACGAGCGCGACGAGCGCGGCCGCTTCGCGCCCGGCAACACGACCGGCCGGCGAGGCGGCAACCCTGGAGCGCGGCGCCTGCACGAGCTTCAGCAAGCCGTTCGGGATGCCTGCACGCCCGACGACGTTCGCGCCGTCATGAGGAACCTGCACGCCTCGGCGCTCGCCGGCGACACGCACGCGGCCGCCGTCTACCTCGCTCGCTGCGTCGGTAGTCGAACCTTCGTCGAGATCGACTTGCCCGAGATTCGTGCGGCCGCCGACCTCGCCGCAGCGGCGCGCAGCGTGCTCGCTGCGGTCGCCGAAGGCCGATGCGACGTCGAAAGCGGCGAGCGCCTTCTCGGCCTCGTTCGAGGCGTCGGCGAGGCCGCCGTCGTCGAACAACTGGAAGCGCGAATCGCTGCGCTCGAGGCCGGCCGATGAACCTCGCCAACCTCACAGCCCGGCTCGCCGCGCTCGAAGCGCCGCCCCTAGGGCAAGCGCTCGCGCTCGCCACGGCTCGCGTGCGCGCCGGCGACGCCACCCTTGCGGACCTTGCACCGTCGCTTGCCGAGGCCGCGCGTCGGCTGGCGAGCGACCTGGCAGCGATCGACACGGCCGACGGCTACGTCGACGCAACGAACCCCGACAGTCTCAACAACCCCAACAACCAAGGACAGGACTAGCATGGCTCACCAAGCCCACAACTTCCCGATCGTCACCGAGCTTCGACTCAAGGACGCCGGCGCGGTCAACTCGAGCGCTGCCGGAACCGTCGGCGGCCAGGCGGCCGTCGTCGACTTGCAGCAGCAGGCGCCCGGATTCGCCGGCAACGCTCCGGCCGCTTCCTACGCGCGCTTTGCCGTGGTCGTCGACTGGTCGGCTTGCGAGGTCGATTCGAGCAACGAGCTCTACCGGCTCGAAATCCAAGGCTCGGACTCGCCGACGTTCGCCAGCGGCGTCTACACGCTGGCCGAGCGCCGCTTCGGCCATTCGTCCGTCGCCGGCAGCGCGACGAGCACGCCGCCGTCGGGCCGCTTGGCGCTCTACGCCGACAACGTGGCTTGCACCTCGGCGACCGACGGCTCGGCCGTTCGCGCGCTGCGCTACGTTCGTTGCTTCCTCACCGTCACGGGCACGGCGGCGTCCGGCTTCAACTTCTCGGCCAGCATCGCGCCGGAGTGAGGTTCGCGTCGGCTCGGGCACCTGCGGCCCGAGCTCGCGCGAATCTGCGCCAAGTCGCACGCTAGACGTCGACGA
>JADCJE010000096.1 GCA_020247305.1 Phycisphaerales bacterium
GGCGGGCGCATGGCTGCGCAGGCCCCACGCCAGCAGGGCCGCGTTGGCGAGCGCCGACAGGCTGCTGGACAGCGTCAGCGCGGCGGTGCCGAGCGACGTCGTGGTGACCAGCACGGCGTTGAGCGCGACGTTGAGCAGCACCAGCCACGCGGCGAGGCGCGCTGGCGTCTTCATGTCGCCGGTCGCGTAGTAGGCGCGCGCGTACAGCTGCGCGAGCCCGAGGAACGGCAGGCCGGCGACGAGGCAGTTGGTCGTCCACACCGTCGGCCCGATGTCGGCTTCGCCAAATTTGCCGCGCACGAACAGCACGCGCACGACGTCCTCGCCGAGCACGATCAGCCCGGCCGACGCCGGCACGGTGACGAGGATCGTCGCCGCCGCCGCGAGGTCGAGCGTGCGCCGCATCTGCGAGCGGTCGACGTCGTGCGCTTCGTGCGCGAGCTTGGGGAACACCGCGACCGCGACCGACATCGCCGTCAGCGCGTGCGGGAACAGCAGCAGGCGGTTGGCGAGGTAGACGTACGTCACCGCGCCCGGCGCGACGAGGTAGTACGCCATCAGCTGGTCGAGCAGGCTGCTGATCTGGTTGAGCGACATGCCGAGCACCGTCGGCACCATCGCCACGAAGACGCCGCGCGCGGCCGTGCCCTTGGCCGGCCAGCCGAGCGGCGGCCGCAGCAGTTCGCCGCGGCGCCACAGCGGCCAGAGCACCAGCAGCAGCTGCAGCACGCCGCCGACCGACAGCCACCACGCGGCGAAGTGCGCGACGTCGACGTCGACGGTGAAGCCCAGCGGCTTGGCCAGCAGCAGTGCTGCGATCCAGAACAGGTTGAGCACGATCGGCACCGCCGCCGGCAGCGCGAAGTGCCCGAGCGTGTTGAGCGCGCCCGAGTACACGGCGGTCAGGCAGACCGGCAGCGCGTACGCGAACAGGATCGCGTTGAGCGACAGCAACAGCCGCATCGCCGGCACGCCGCCGTCGTCGGGTGCGGGCAGCCACTCGGCCGGCAGCAGCAGGCTGCCGACGGCGACCAGCGCGCACAGCGGCGTCAGCAGCGCCACGACCGCGCCGACCACCTGCGCGAGCAGCGTGCGCGCCGCCGCCGGATCGTCGCGCCGCGCGCGCGCGTAGGCCGGCACCAGCGACGCCGACAGCGCGCCTTCGCCGAGCAGCCGCCGCATCAGGTTGGGCAGCGTCCACGCCAGCAGGAACGTGCCCTGCACCCAGCCAGCCCCCAGCACCTGCACCATCAGGCTGTCGCGCACGAGGCCGGCGATGCGCGACAGCAGCGTGAAGAACGAGATCGAACCGGCGGCGCGGACGAGGCGGTTCATGAGGGCGGGGGCGCGACGCCGCGCGCTGGCCTGTTGTGCCCGGCGCGGCGGGCGCAACAATCCACGCCGCGCTGCGGCGGGCAAGCCGGCGCGCGCCATTCCAACGACCATGGGCCGCAGGATCTTCGTCGGCGACATCCAGGGCTGCCGCGAGCCGCTGCAGCGCCTGCTGGATGCGGTGAAGTTTGCGCCCGGCAGCGACCGGCTGCTGCCCGCCGGCGACCTCGTCAACAAGGGCCCCGACTCGCCGGGCACGCTGGCGCTGCTGATGCAGCTCGGCGCCGAGCCGGTGCTCGGCAACCACGACCTGCACTGGCTCCAGAAGGCCAAGGACCAGGACCCGGCCCAGCGCGCGTGGCTGCGGGCCCAGCCGTTTGCGCGGCGCTTTGACGACGTGCTGCTGGTGCACGCCGGCCTGCATCCGCGCTGGGACGAAGCCAAGGTGCTGGGCCCGCTGACCGCCGACGAGATCGACTACCTCGTCAACGTGCGCTACTGCGACGCCGACGGCAACCAGCCGCCGGCCGACTGGCCACCGCCCGGGCCGCCGTACCGCCCGTGGGACGACTTCTACCGCGGGCCAAAGCGCGTGGTCTTTGGCCACTGGGCGCGCCGCGGCCTCGTCGTGCGCCCGCAGTGCATCGGCCTCGACACCGGCTGCGTCTACGGCGGCCAGCTGACGGCGTGGATCGCGGAAGACGACCGCATCGTGCAGGTCGACGGCTAGCGGCGGCCGGGCGCGGAGCGGCGGCCGGGGGACTGACCGGGGGTCGGCGCGCGCGCTACGCACCACCACCCGCGCGCCCGCTGCCGTCGCCTCCTACCATCGCGGGTTCCCCCTACCCCGGAACCCACGATGCTCCGTCTGACCCGTCTCGTCCTCACCGCCGCGCTGACCGCGGCCACCGTCCTCGCCCAAGGCGCTGCGACCGCCCCCGCCCGCTTCAAGGAACTCGCCGCCGCCCAGGAAGCGCGCATGAAGGCGGTGCCGCGCGGCGACGTCGAGGCGCGCAACAAGGCGCTCGGCGAGCGCATCGCCGACCTCCAGGCCTTTGCCAAGGAGTTCCCCAAGGCGGCCGAAGCGCCGGCGGCGGCGCTGGAGATCGCGCAGCTGGCGATGATGACCAAGGACGAAGCGACGGCCAAGGCCGCGCTCGCCGGCGCCGACTTCGCGGCCGCCGACCTGCCGACGACGATCCGCGCGATGATGGCGGCGCACACGTTCAAGCTGACCGAGCAGCGCGACACGCTGCTGCAGACGGCCAAGGTCAAGGCGGCGTCGCAGCCGGTCGATGCGCGCTTTGAGCTCGTCACGGCCATCGCGATGGGCCTCAAGGACCAGCCTGCCGCCGACGCGCTCGTGGCCGAGATCGAGGCCAGCGCCAAGACCGACGACGACAAGGCCGCCGTCGCGCTCGGCAAGGCGATGCAGACGCGCCGCAGCAGCGGCAAGCCCAAGCCCGAGACGGTGGCGCTGCTCGAAGCCGTCGCCAAGACGTGGCCCAAGACGCCGGCCGGCATGAAGGCCGCCGCCAAGCTGCTGGCCGCCAACCTCGGCCCGGGCAGCGATCCGGTGCCGTTCACGGCGAAGGACCTCGACGGCAAGGACGTCTCGCCGGCCGACTACAAGGGCAAGGTGCTGCTGATCGACTTCTGGGCGACGTGGTGCGGCCCGTGCATGGCCGAACTGCCGCACGTGCTGGAGGCGTACGAAGCGCACCACGCCGCCGGCTTCGAGATCCTCGGCATCTCGCTCGACCGCGCCAGCGACGAGGACAAGCTGCGCAAGACGATCGCGGAGAAGGGCATGAGCTGGCGGCACATCTTCGACGGCAAGTACTGGCAGGCCGAGGTCGCGCAGCTGCACGACGTCAGCTCGATCCCGTTCACCGTGCTGGTCGGCAAGGACGGCAAGGTCGTCGCCACCAACCTGCGCGGCGCGAAGCTCGGCGAAGCGGTGAAGGCGGCGCTGGAAGCGAAGTGATGGCGGGGCGGCGCTGTGCCTGACGACGCGGCGCAGCATTCGGCCGGCGCTGGCCGCGAAGTGACGCCGACGCAGTGCGGCGCCTGACGACAAGGGACGGCAACGGTTCGGCGCTGGCCGCGCCGTCTGCATGAGCACGCTGCCGTTCACGGCGGCGGTCAGGTCCAGCGCGATGTGTGACGCCGCCAGCGCCCGTTCGCCGCGCGCCGCCTAACCCAGCCGTCGCCGCACTTCCTCGCGCACGATCGGGACCAGCAGGTCGGCGAGCGCGCGGTTGGCGTAGGCGGCGAAGGCGACGTTGCTGGTGACGTCGAGCGGCGCATCCAGCGGCGCGCCGAACGGATCGAGCACGACGCAGCCGGCCTCCTGCGCGACCAGCGCGGTGCAGACGTCGTACGGCCGGCAGGCCAGCGAACTCTTCGCACCGAGCTTGTGGTGCACGAGCGGCCGCACGTCGAGCACGAAGCGGTCGCGGCCGAGCGCCAGTTCGGCGAGCTGGCCGCCCGAGCTGATGTACTGGTCGGCGTAGACTTCTGCCTTCTGCGCGTTCCACGGCCCGAGTGCACGCGCGTAGATCGCTTCCGCGAGGTCGGCGACGAGCGCCTTGCCGCCCTGGAAGAAGTCGCACACCGTCGCGAAGCCGTGCCGCAGCGTGGTCGCCGTGCTGGGCACGACCGGCAGCGCGCGCACGGCGCTGGTCGCGAGCTCGGTGCGCGTGCCGCATGCACCGCCGCCGCGCACCGCCCAGAGCGCGTCGCTGGTCGCCTGCCGCGTCGTCGGCAGTTCGGTCATCGCCGCGACCGCGACGTCGCCAAGCCGCGTCGCCGCGCCGCGGTCGGGGGCGACCGCCATCAGGCACCACGCCGAGCGTTTGTCGAACATCAGCCCGCGCGTGCCGTCGATCGGATCGACCAGCAGCCGGAACGGCGGCCCGCCGCGGCCCGGCGCGCCAAACGCCACGCCCGCCGGATCGAGCCCTTCGGCCAGCAGCGTGAACGCCTGCGTCTTCCCCCACTCCTCGCAGCGCGCGAGCAGCAGGTCCTCGACCGCCGCGTCGATGCCGAACACCGTGTCGCCGGCGTCGTCGCGCACCGTGCGCGACCAGACCTCGGCCTGCTGGGCCGCCATGTGCGCCCGCAGGGCGTCGCGGATCGCCGCCTGCAGCGCCAGCAGGCGCGGCAGGATGGCATCCGGGTCGAGCGCGTCGTTCGTCGGCATCGCGGTAGCGGCGGCGGTGGCGGCCGGGCATGGTATACCGCTGCCTCGGAGGGCCCTTAGCTCAATTGGTTAGAGCTGGCTGCTCATACCAGCTTGGTTGCAGGTTCGAGTCCTGCAGGGCCTACCAGTTTGGCGCGCCGCCTCGGGCGTCGGCGCGGAGCGGCCCGCGGCGGGCTCTCGCGACGCATCAGCCGCCTGCAGCTCTCAGTTCGCGCGACGTCGCCGATTCGGTGATCGCGGTCGCAGAGGCGTCGAGCGGCCCAGTGCAGCCCCGATCGGCCGCCTTCGGCACCGAGTGAAATGGCATTCGTGCGGGGCAACTCACGGCGCCTAACCAGGGCGAACGCAGGCGCTGTCGCGGTGTTGCCGGTCGGTTCGGTCTGCGCCTACGGCTCGCGGCGCGGCATGCCGTTCTGCACCCAGATGCGGCCCTCGACCGGCGCGAGCATCGACTGGATCTCCTGCTTGCTCATGGTGCGGACCACGGCGAGTGCGCGGACTTCGGTCTCCGGGAATCGCGCCGCAATCACCCGAGCGCAGCCGAGCAGGGTCGCCCCTCGCGTCACCACGTCGTCCACGATCGTGATGCGGGCTGGAGGAGGCGCCAGAACGTCACCGCACCGGAGCGTCGCTGCGTGCTGATCAGGCCCCGGCCGTTCGGTCCCCTTGCGGGAGAGTGCGCTCTTCTTCACCGTGGTGTGCCGTTCGAGCCAGTCCTCGACGGTGGCGCACAGCCCGCGCGACGCGAGTGCGTCGCAGATCTGCCGCGCCGGCCATGCGGCGTCCTTCGACTTGAACGGTGCGCTCCGAGGCGCTGGGACCAGGACGACATCGTTGCCGAGGAACTGGCGGAACTTGCCGTCCCCGACCGCCTCTTCGAACCGCAGGGCGATGCGGGCGATGTAGTCCGGCAGGCAGTTCTTGATGTCCGCCACCGCCTTGGCGGAGCGACGCGACGCCTCTTCCACGCCGTCCGGGCTGTAGACGAGGAGCGCGCCGAACCGCAGATCAGAAAGGGATCGGGATGACGGTCCCACGCGGACCCTGTGGCAGTTGCTCGATCAGAGCTGCGAGCGTCTCGTCGGTGAGCACCTCGGCGCCGTAGCGCTCGAACTCGCGTGGGAACTCCAGCGCGGCATCGTTGAACAGCGACTTGGCCAGGAAGAGCGGGCGCCCTAGCCGGATCGCTTCCCACCCTTGATGCAGCGAGCCGCTGCTGTCCTTGGCTTCGATGATGACCGTGGCGTCGGACAACAGCGCCATCGTCCGGTTGCGCATCGGGAAGGTGTGCTTGCCGACCTTGGTTCCGCTCGCAAACTGCGTCACGGCGAGGTGGTCCCGCATGATGTCGTTCTGCAGGCCTCGGTTCTTGGCCGGGAAGCACTGGTCGAGCGGTGTGCCGAGCACGGCGATCGTGCGTCCGCCGTGCTTCATCGCGCCGAGATGGGCGGCCGTGTCGATGCCTTCGGCCAGCCCGCTCATGACGATCACCCCGTGCTTCACCAGCAGGCGCGCGAGCTTGTCGGCGCGCGCGAGGCCGGCGGGTGATGCCTCGCGGGAACCGACGATCGCAACCGCAGGCCCCGAACGCAGCAACGATCGATCGCCCGCGACGAACAGATCCTTGGGCGCGTGCTTCTGCTCGGCCTCGTTCAGAGGCCGCAGCAGTTCCTCGGGCGTCCCTCGGTCGAAGTTCATGGCAGCGGTAGCGAGGTTACTCCGGCGGGCGCGACCGGCAAGCAGATCGGCGGCAAGCAAGTCGTGCCCAGCTTGGTCGCTGCAGGACTGCAACTCCCCGCGCGGGTTGGTGGCCGCTGCAGTCCGACGGTCGCGCGCCGAGTGCCCGCGCGTGGCCCGATGCGTCGCCGCGCGGCCCATCGCCTGCCGTTGCCGATGGACCCAAGGAGCCTAGGCGGCCGTGCGGCGGCGCGCGGAACCCCGAGGCAGTGCGCCCTCGGCGTCACGCCCCCTCGACGAGGATCCGCGCGCGGTCGACCCCGTCTCGCCGGCAGCGCCGCGACCGCGGCCACCGCCTGCGCGACGGGCCGCTGGAAGGCCCAGGCCTGCCGGACGGCGTCACGCACCGTGAAGTCCGGCAGGTCGCAAAGGCGAAGGGGACCGCACGCCACTTCGTCGCCTTCCCGGCTCCGAGCCGAGGCCGAAACCGTTCGATCGCGTAGTACTGCAGCGCTTCCTGGAACGGCCGGCCCTGCGCGTCGGCAAGGTTCTTGAGGCGCTGCCGGACCGACGCAGCGAGATCCTTCGATGCGCCGGTCACAGCAGCGCCTCGATGTAGGGCCGGAGGATGCGTTCGACCCGCGCCGTCCGCGCGAAGCCGAGCAGCCGATCGACGTCAAAACCGCGCCGGCGACGCAGCCGCTTCAAGGCGTCGAGCGCGACGTCGAGCCCGACAAGGCGGCGGAACTTGAAGCAGTCGACGACGGTCTTGGCGGGTTCGAAGACCCGCAGCACGACGCCGTCGACATCGTGTCGCTGGAGGCCGGTGTCGAAGCATGGCTTGCTCATGCGCACGACCCGCAGCGGCGGATGGTCCAGCCGCGGCGTCGCCGCGCCCCGCGGCAGCGCGATGTGGACCTCGTGCGGGATCTGGTCGGTGAGTTCGTGGAAGGCGAGCGCCGAGATCAGGCACAGGACGGCGTTCGGCACGCGCGCGGCGACGACCAGCAGATCGGGTTGGCTCGGCGCCGCGAGGCGGGCGACGCGGTACGTGCCGCGGCTCAGTGGCTCGATCAGGCCGGCGTCGCGAAGCCGGTAGAGGGTGCGAGGGTGGATGCCGCTGCGGATGGCCTGCGCCGTGCGGATCGCGCCGCCGTGTGCTTCGAGGCGGCGAAGCGCGCGCAGATCGGTTGCAGTCGGTTCGGCGGGCATGTGGATAGGAATAGCTTTAGATCGACATTTCTGCTGCGAATTCTATCCGGTCCTGCCTGCCTTGGCGGGCGGGTGTGAACCGACGCAGCGGCGCCGGCGCGATCCGCACCGAACCCCTTGCCGGCGTGGAACCTACGTCCGTTGCGTGCTGCCGCGTCGACCACGCCGCGGGCCCTTGGGAGCAGCCCCAGAACTGCAGGCACGCGGTACGTTGTCGCGATGCACCTCGCCACCGCGCGCCGGATCGCCGCCGCCTCCGCCTTCGCGTTCGCCACCGCGCCGCTCGCCGCCCAGGTCGTCAACGCCACGATCACCTCCGCGCCCGGCACGGCGCAGGTCGAACCGGGCGTGACCGTCAACGCGTGGCTCTACAACGGCCAGCTGCCGGGCGCGCCGCTGCGCATCACGCAGGGCCAGACGCTGCGCGTGCGCTACCGCAACCAGCTGCCCGAGATGTCGATGATCCACTGGCACGGCCAGCCGGTGCCGCTCGGCATGGACGGCGTGCCGACGATCTCGCGCCCCGGCGTCGCACCGGGCCAGGAGTTCCTATACGAGCTGAATGGGCTGGAGCCGGGGACCTACTGGTTCCATCCGCATGGCCATGAGAGCCAGCTGGATGTCGGCCTCGCAGCACCGCTGATCGTCGATCCGGCGAACCCCGGCGACGACCCGGCGTACGACGTCGAACACACCGTGCTGCTCGACGAGTGGACCAACCCGCTCGGCGGCGGCTGGACCGGGCATCTGCTCAACGGCAAGAGCAGCAACGGCCAGACGCCGTTTGTCGTGCAGCAAGGCCAGCGGCTGCGCCTGCGCCTGATCA
>JADCJE010000097.1 GCA_020247305.1 Phycisphaerales bacterium
CCGCGCGCTCCCGCTTCAGTCCCCTGCACGTCGCCGCCTTGGCGACGTTCCTCGTGCCGCTGGCGATCCTGGCGGCGCTCGGGTGGAGCGAACTGCGCCAGAGCGGCGCTGCCGCCGAGGCCGCGCTGACCCGCGAAGGCGAGCAGTTCCTGCTGCGCGCGCGGCAGGCGACCGAGCAGCGGCTGGAGCAGTTGATCCCGGCGGCCTTCGAGTCGACGCGCGCGCACCTGGAGACCGAGGGGCCGGTGCGCACCGCGCTGCGGCTGTCCGAGCAGGAGGACTTCGCGGCCCTGCGCAGCATCGTGCTGCTCGACGAGCAGGGCGGCGTCGTCTGGCCGCCGCTGCCGCTGACCAGCGTCTACCTGCCGCTCGCGCGCGAGCCGCAGCGCCAGAGCGAAGCGCCCGTCGCCGATCTCGTCGCCATCGACCTGCTGCTGCAACTGGGCCGGACCGACGACGCGATCCGCGGCCTGCAGCAGCTGGTGCGGCGCCTGGAGATCGCCAACCCGCCCGGCCCTGACCGCCGCCCCGGGCTCGTCGACACCGAGGCCAACGCGCGCTTCCGGCTGGCGACCGCGCTGCGCAAGTCCGGGCGCCCGGTCGAGGCGCGCGGGCAGCTCGAACTCGTGCGGCAGACGGTGGCCGAGCTCAACCCGCGCTTCAATGCCGGCGCCTCGGCCCTGGGCCTGCTGGCCGAGACGACGCTCGCCGAGCTCGGCGAGCCGGCCGACCGCCTGCGTCTGCTGCGCGCGCTGACCGAGAACCAGCGCGAGGTGTTCGCCGACGGCCTGACCACGGCGCTTGCGCGACGGCTGGCGGCGACGTTCGCCGGCGACGACCCGGACCGCGCCGAGGTCGATCGGTTGCTGCGCGAGGAAGAACGTCGCGCCGGCATCAGCAGCTTCGCGACCGCCTACGAACAGGTCGTCAAGCCGTTCGTGGTGCTGCGCCGCCTGCGGCACGCGCTGCAGGGCGAGACGCCGTTCGCCGAGGCGACCGAGAACGAACGTCTGATCGTGACCATCGGCGGCGACTGCGCGCTGGTCTGCATCCGGCCGGCGACGCCAGCCGAGGCCAGCCGCTGGCGCTGCACCAGCGTGGCGCTGCACTTCGACCTGCGCGAACTGCTCGGTCCGACGTGGGCGCCGTTCCGCGCCGGCGGCGGCACGTTCGTGCTGGCGGTGCACGACCCCGACGACCTGCCGATCCTGCCGCCGCCGGCCGCCGACCCGACCGGCTTCGCCGTGCCGACGCAGACGACCAACGACCTCGAGCTGTCGGCCTACCCCGCGGACCCGACGGCCCTGCGCGCGGCCGCCGACGCCAGCGCGACGACGCGCACGCTGCTGATCGTCGCGCTCTTCCTCGCCGCGCTCGGCGGCGCGCTGTGGTCGTGGCGGTCGGTGACGCGCGAGGCCGAGCTCGCGGCGCTGAAGATCGACCTCGTGTCGCGCGTGTCGCACGAACTCAAGACGCCGCTCGCGCTGGTGCGCATGTACGGCGAGACCCTGAGCCTCGGCCGCGTCCGCGACGAGGCGCAGGCGGCCGAGTTCGGCGGCATCATCGCGCGCGAGTCCGAACGGCTGACACAGCTGATCCAGCGCATCCTCGACTTCTCGCGCCAGCAGGCCGGCACGCTGACGTACGCGGCGACGACGTTCGACCTCGGCCAGCGGCTGCGGCGCGTCGTCGAGGACTACAGCGCCCACCTCGCCGCCCGCGGCGTCTTCGTCGTCGACGATCTGCCGTCGGACCTGCGCGTGCACTGCGACCAGAGCGCGCTGGAGAGCGCGATCGTCAACCTGCTGGAGAACGCCGCCAAGTACGGCCGCGACGGCGAGAGCGAGCACGAGATCGAACTGGCGCTCACGGCGACCGATGGCATGGCCGTCGTCGAAGTGCGCGACCACGGCCGCGGCATCCCGCCCGGCGAGCACGAGCGCATCTTCGACGGCTTCTACCGCGCCACCAACGCCGGCGAGGCCCGCGGCGCCGGCCTCGGCCTCAACCTCGTCCGGCACTTCGCGCGCGCCCACGGCGGCGACATCACCGCGCTGCCGCGCGACGGCGGTGGTACGGTGATGCGGTTGCTGTTGCCGCTGGCCCCCGACACGACGACCATGGCGGCAGCCGACGCCCCCCACGACTCCTGACATGAGCAACCTCGCCGAGACCTGTATCCTCGTCATCGAAGACGAACCGGATCTGCGCGCCGGCCTGCAGCACAACCTGGAGCTGGAGGGCTTCAAGGTGCTGACCGCCGCCGACGGTCGCGAAGGCCTGCGCAAGGCCAAGGATGGCCAGGCGTCCCTCGTGCTGCTCGACCTTATGCTGCCCGGCATGTCCGGCATCGAGGTGCTGCGCAACCTGCGCGAGATCGGCCGCGAGATCCCGATCATCATCGTCTCGGCCAAGGGCCAGGACCGCGACAAGGTGCAGGGCCTGGAGCTCGGCGCCGACGACTACCTGACCAAGCCGTTCGGACTCAGCGAACTGCTGGCGCGCATCCGCGCGGTGCTGCGCCGCACCCAGGTCGGCGCCAAGGCCGGCGTCGGCGAGAAGTCCTCGGTCGGCGGCGTGATGCGCTTCCCCGACCTCGTCGTCGACTGGCGGCGCTTCACCATCGTGCGCGACGGGACCGAGCAGCAGCTGTCGCGCTACGAGGCCGAGATCCTGCGCATGCTGATCGAGCGGCGCGGCGAGGTCGTCAGCCGCCAGGACCTGCTGCGCAAGGTCTGGGGCTACGTGCACCTGCCGACCACGCGCACGGTCGACAACCACATCGCGCGCCTGCGCAAGAAGCTGGAGCACGACGTCGACAAGCCGATCCACGTCGTCACCGTGCACGGCCTCGGCTACCGCTTCGAGTCGCCGCTGCTGGAGGAGTCGTGACGCGCGGCCGCGCCAGCGCCGCCGGCCTCGCGCTGGCGCTCGCCGGCGCGCTCGCCGCGCAGAACGGCGCCGGCGCGCCCACCGACGTGGCGACGCGGCTGCACGAAGCGTGGCTGCGCGAGGTGCTCGACCTCGACACCGCGGGCGCGGTCGGCGACTACGAGGCGATCGCCGCCGACCGCAGCGGGCGCATCGAACGCTGGATCGCCGTGGCGCGGCTGGCCGAACTGCAGCGCCTGGGCCTGCCGGTCGCCAACCCGGGCGCCGCCGCGGAAGCCCCGGCGGCGGTGCGCACAGCGCTCGCCCTGGTGACGCCGCTGCCGATCGCCGAACTGCTGCGGCAGGCGCAGACCAATCCGGCCGACCCGACGCGCGTGCCGGACCTGCGGCCGGCGACGCTGGCGACGATGACCTGGGTGCGCAACCAGTCCGGACCGAGCCAGAGCGAGCGCCAGCGCCAGCGCGCGGCGAGCGGACGGCCGCGGGCGCCGCAGAATCGCAACGACGCCGACCGCATCGACCGGGTGCACGCGTCCGACGTCGTGCTGCGCGAGTTGGAGGGCAAGACCGAACAGGCCGCCGGCCTGCGCGAGCTGTACTTCCCCGACTGGAAGCCGCCGGCGGTCGCCGACGCGGCCCCCGCTGCCCTGGCGCGCGCCAAGGTGGCGGTCGACGCGTGGCTGCAGGAAGCCGACCTCGGCCAGCAACAGCAAGCGCTGCTCGGCCGCCTGCGCGCCGAACTCGACCAACGCACGGTCGCCGATCCGGCGGCGGCGTTGGCGTGGCTCGTGCGTTTGCCGGTCTACGCCGACCGCCTGCTGGCCGCGCCCGTCGCGCCGAAGTAGCGCGCTGGGACGCCGCCGCGGCGGCGGGTCGGCGCGCTGCCATGGCGGCAGGCGGGCGCGGTGGCGGTTCGTTGCCATGCACGCGCCACCGCGGCGGCCCGCGTGAGGTAGGATCCCGCCGGATTCCCATGCGCCGCGCCCTGCAACCCCTGATCGTGCTGTGCGCCGCCGCCGCAGCGATGGCGCAGACTGCGCCGCCGCCGGCAAGCGGCAAGCCGGCGGCGCCGCGGCAGCCGGAACAGCAGTCAGTGCGGGGTGACTGCAGCGAAGCCAAGAGCCGCAGCCTGTTCAGCGGCTGCGACGCCGACGCCGACGACCGCCTCGACGTGTTCGAAGCCGGCGAGGCGATCGAGATGGTGCGCGGCATCCGCGACGTCGACGGCTTCGCCCGCTTCGACGCCGACCGCGACGGCTTCGTCAGCTGGCCGGAATTCGACCGCATGCTGCGCACGACGCTCGACGCCGGCGCGACGTTCCGGGTGAAGCTCGCGCGCCCCGCCGCGCCGCAGCTGCCCGAGATCAAGCCCGCCGCCGCGCCGCAGGCGCTGCTGCGCGAGCACGATGCCAATCGCGACGGCGCCCTGGACGCTGCGGAACTCGGCGCCGCCCTGCGCCGCGTCGACGCACAGTTGGCGACCTGGGCCGCCGAACTGCTGCGCGCCCACGACGTCGACCGCGACGGCAAGCTGCAAGCGGCCGAGGTGGCCAAGCTGCCGGTGGCGCTGCCGCCTGCGGCGACCGCCGCCGCGCGCACGGGCAGCTGACGGCGGCGGGTCGCCGGCGGGCAGTCAGACCTTGGCGGCAGTTGGCGGCGGCCCAGCCGGCGTGCCGCCGGTTGCAGCGGCGGCGCGCGCCGGTTCCCAGGCGCGGCCGGTGATCAAGCGCGCGCCGCGCGAGAAGGCGAAGTACTGCCACGCCCAGTTGAGCATCACCACGATGCGATTGCGGAAGCCGATCAGGTAGGCGATGTGGACGAGCCACCACACCCACCACGCGAAGAAGCCGGTGAAGGACAGGCCGGCGATCTCGCCGACGCCCTTGGCGCGGCCGATCGTCGCGAGGGAGCCTTTGTCGACGTAGCGGAATGGCCTCGTCGGCCGCCCGCGCGCGCAGGCGGCGATGTTGCGCGCCGCGCAGCGGCCGCTCTGGATCGCCGCCGGCGCCACGCCGGGGACCGGCTTGCCGCGGGCCTCGATGTGCATCAGGTCGCCGACGACGAAGACCTCGGGGTGGCCGGGAATGCTCAGGTCCGGTTCGACGAGGACGCGGCCGGCGCGATCGAGCGGCGCGCCGAGCGCCTTGCCGAGCGGCGAGGCGGCGACGCCGGCCGCCCACAGCACGGTGCGCGCGGCGAGGTGCTCTTCGCCGAGCCAGACGCCGTCGTGGTCGATGCGGGTCACGCGCGCAGACGTGCGCACCTCGACGCCCAGCCGTTCGAGCTGCCGCCGCGCGCTGGCCGACAGCTTCGGCGCGAACGGCGGCAGCACGCGGTCGGCGGCCTCGACCAGGACGACGCGGAGCGTGCGCGGGTCGAAGTTGCGGAAGTCGCGGGCGACGGTGAGGCGGCCGATCTCGGACAGCGCGCCGGCGAGCTCGACGCCGGTCGGGCCGGCGCCGACGACGACGAAGGTCAGCATCGCCGGCAACTGCGCCCGATCGGTCGCGCGCTCGGCCGCCTCGAAGGCCGACAGCACGCGCCGGCGGATCTCCAGCGCGTCCTCGACGGTCTTGAGGCCCGGCGCCCAGCGTTCCCAGCCGTCGTTGCCGAAGTAGCTGTGCGTCGCGCCGGTCGCGAGGATCAGGTAGTCGTAGTCGAGGGAGCCCTGATCGAGCACGAGGCGGCGCTTGGCGACGTCGACGCCGTCGACGCGCGCCAGGATCGTGCGCGTGTTGTGCTGGTGCCGGACGACGGCGCGGATCGGATAGGCGATGTCGCCGGGGTTCAGCGCCGCGGTCGCGACCTGGTACAGCAGCGGCTGGAACAGGTGGTGGTTGCGGCGGTCGACGATGGTGACGCGCACGCGCTCCTTGCGCAGGGCGCGGGCGGCGGTGAGGCCGGCGAAGCCGCCGCCGACGATGACGACGTGCGGGGCGGGGGTCACGGACGGGGTGGGCTGCGGATCCAAGGGGCGAAGAGCATAGGACTCGCTCGGCGCTGCCACCAAGGTGGCGCGCGCCGCGGGTCCGCCGTACGTACTCGGCCATGGGCCATTCTGCCTCAGCCGTCGCCGGATCCCGTCGCGCCGTCGTCGCGGTGTTCGTCTCCACCGTCGCCTTGGCGCAGACGGACGCGCCGGCGCCGACGCCGGCCGCCGCGTCGCCGCGCACGACGCCCGAGCGCACGGCCTACGCCGAGACCTCGCGCATCGCGGACGTCGAACGCTTCCTGGCGGCCTGCCTGACGCTGCCGTACGGCGACCGGCTGACGCTCGCCGACGCCGGCGCGAGCCATGAAGGCCGGCCGCTGCGGCTCGTCAAGGTGCGGCGCGACAGCGCGACGAAGCCACTGCGCGCGCTCGTCCTCGGCAACATCCACGCCGGCGAAGTCGAGGGCAAGGAAGCCCTGCAGCAGCTGGCGCGCGAGTTCGCGCTCGGCGCGCACGACGACGTGCTGCAGCACGTCGAGCTGTGGCTGCTGCCGGTCTACAACGTCGACGGCAACGAAGCGGTCGCGGTCGGCAACCGCCCCGGCCAGAACGGCCCGGACGCCACGGGCCAGCGCGCCAACGCGCAAGGGCTCGACCTCAACCGCGACTTCGTCAAGGCCGACGCGCCGGAGACGCGCGCGCTGCTGCAGACGCTGGCGGGGTTCGACCCGCACCTGTTCGTCGACCTGCACACGACGAACGGCAGCTACCACGGCTACCACCTGACCTACGCGCCGTCGCTGTCGCCGAACGTCGATCCCGGCATCGCGCGGTTGTCGCGCGCGCTGCTCGACGACGCGCAGGCGGCGATGCAGCGCGACCACGGCTTCGCGACCTTCGACTACGGCAACTTCGAGACGCGCGACTGGGACGGCAGCGGCGCGGCGGCGTCGGATCCGAAGGTGCGCGGCTGGTGGACGTACGACCACCGCGCGCGCTATTGCGTCAACGGCTTCGCGTTGCGCAACCGCGTTGCAATCCTCAGCGAGGCGTACAGCAACCTCGACTTCACCGGCCGCATCGCCGCGACGCGGGCGTTCGTGCTGTGCCTGCTGCAGGGGCTGGTCGCGCGCAAGGACGCAGCACTGGCCACGGCGGCGGCGGCCGACGCAGCGATGACGGCGGCCTCGCCGGTGGACTTCGGCTTCGACGTCGGGTTCGCCGCGCCCGAGCGCCTGCCGGTGCTGGTCGGCGCGGTCGACACGATCGCAGCAACGGACGGCAAGCCGATGCGGCACGTGCGCAAGGGCGACGGCGTGGCGGAGGAGATGCCGGTCGTGCGCGCGTTCACCGCACGCCAGCGCCGCGCGCTGCCGCAGGCATGGGCGCTGCCGGAACCGCCGCCGGCAGTCGTCGAGCGGCTGCGGTGGCACGGCGTGGCGTGCAAGGTGCTGGAGGCGGACGTCGAGGCGACGTGCGAGCGCTTCGCCGTGGCACAGAAGAAGAAGCCGAAGCGCCCGTACCAGGGCCACCAGGAACTGGTGCTGGTCGGGTCGTGGGAAGCGCCGGCGCCGCGGACGCTGCCGAAGGGCACGCTGTGGATCGACGCGCGGCAGCGTTTCGGCCGCGTCGCAGCGGCGCTGCTCGAACCGGAGAGCGATGACTCGCTGTCGACGTGGAACTTCCTCGAAGGCCTGACCGGCGAGCACTACCCGGTCCTGCGGGTGCCCGCGCGCTGACGCCGGCGGCTACTGCCAGCGGAACCAGCGCAGCGCCAGCGCCAGGCAGACGGCGGCGAAGGCGCACAGGCCGGCGATCGTCGGCGCGGCGTCGAGCAGGCCCTGCGGCTCCAGCATGACGTCGCGCAGGGCGCGGTTGACGTGGGTCAGCGGCAGCAAGTCGGCGAACCAGCGCAGCGCGCCGGTGAACCGCGACGTGTCGAACCACGTGCCGCACAGCAGCCACATCGGCAGCTGCACGAGGTTCATCAGGCCGCCGACGCCTTCGAGCGTGCGCGCCCGGCTGGCGACCAGCACGCCGAGGCCGGCGAAGGCGAGGCCGCCCGCCGCCACCAGCAGCAGACCCGCGAGCAGGCTGCCGCGGAACGGCACGTCCCACAGCAGCGCGCCGAAGCCGACCAACGCCGCCGATTCGGGCACCACCAGCAGGCACCGGCCGAGCAGGTAGCCGAACAGGAACTCGCTGCGGCGCATCGGCGTGACCGCGAGCCGCCGCAGCAGCTTGCCGACGCGCATCTGCACGAGATTGAAGCCGATGCCCCACATGCCCGCCCCCAGCAGGTTGAGGCCGATCAGGCCGGGGATCAGGAAGTCGATGTAGCGCGAGCCCGGACGGTCCTCGACCTCGCGACGCAGCGGCGCGATGGCGGGCGCCGCAGGCTCGGCGCGCAGCGCGCGCTCGACGAGCAGAACGGCGCTCTCGGCGTCGGGACGCGTCGGGTCGGCGCGCAGCACGAGGCCGCCGTCCTGCCGCCGCAGCGAGGCGGCGACGCGGCCGCGCGCCAACGCCCGGTCGGCGGCGTCGGCCGCGAGCGGCTCGACGAGCAGCCGCGGCTCCGCGGCGAGGAGCGCAGCCGCGTCGGCGTCGGCGACGACGGCGATCGGCACCTGCGGCGGCGGCCCGGGCTGGAAGGCGAGGCCCAGCGCCAGCGCCATCACCAGCGGGAATCCGTACGTCCAGAACAACGCGTCCGGGCTGCGCCAGAACTCGCGGAACGTGCTCCGGGCCACGGCGACGACGACGCGCAGCCTCACGGCGTCGTCTCCTCGCGCAGCGTGCGGCCGGTGAGCCGCACGAACACGTCTTCGAGCGTCGCGTGGCGCGTCGCGAGGCCTTGCACGCCGACGCCGCGCTCGCGCAGCAGCGCCAACAGCGCCGCGAGCGCGGTGTGCACCGAACGCACGGTGAGCACGATGCGCGCCGGCCGCAGCTCGTGGGCGGCGACATCGGGCAGCGCGGCGAGGTCGGCCGTGCCGACGGCGCTGGTGTCGGTGCACTCGACGTCGACGAAGTGCTCGGCTCCCAGCGAGCGGATCAGCTCCGCCGGCGAACCGATCGCCAGGACCCGGCCGCGGTCGACGATGGCGACGCGGTCGCACAGCTGCTGCGCCTCGTCCATCCCGTGCGTCGTCAGCAGGATCGTGCCGCCGCGGGCGCGGAAGCCGCGCACGACCTCCCACAGCTGCCGGCGCGACAGCGGATCGAGGCCGGTCGTCGGCTCGTCGAGGAACAGCAGGTCAGGGCGGCCGAGCAGCGCCGTCGCGACGGCGAGCCGCTGGCGCTGGCCGCCGCTCAACTGCGACTGGCGGTCGTCGGCCTTCTCGCGCAGGCCGACGAGGTCGAGCGCGGCGTCGACGTCGGCGCCGCCGTCGTAGAACGACGCGAACAGGGCCAGCGTCTCGCGCACCGTGGCCTTCTCCTGGAAATGCGTCTCCTGCAGGCAGACGCCCAGGCGCGCGCGCAGCGCGTCGTCCTCGCCCTGACCCCAGCGGCGGCCAAGGATGCGCACATCGCCGGCGTCGGGCTGCGTCAGGCCCTCGCAGACCTCGACGGTCGTGGTCTTGCCCGCACCGTTGGGGCCGAGCAGGCCGAACACCTCGCCGCGGCGGACGACGAGGTCGAGGCCGTCGACGGCGACGGTCTCCTTGCGGCCGCGGCGGTAGACCTTGCGCAGGCCGGCGATCGCGATCGCCGGTTCGGCGGCCGGTGCGGCGGTCATCGGGGGAACGCCTCGGGCAGGCCGCCATCGACCGGCAACACGGCGCCGGTCGTCGGCGTGCGGCCGCTGGCGAAGAACACGACGGCCTCGCCGACGTGCCGCGGCAGCACCGGGACCTTGAGCAGCGAGCGCTCGCGGTAGAACGCCTTCAGGCCCTCGGCGTCGAGGCCGCGGGCGCGCATGCGGTCGGGACCGACTTCCTGCCACAGTTGGCTCGGCTGCGCCTCGTCGCCGAACACCGCGTCGGCGTTGACGGCGTTGACGGTGACGCCGAGCGGCGCGAACTCCAGCGCGGCGATGCGCGCCAGCTGCAGCGCGGCGGCCTTGCTCGCCGAGTACGCGCCGAAGCCCGCGCCGGGCGCGAACACGTTCTTGCTCGCCTGCACGACGACGCTGCCGCCCGTGCGCTGTGCGGCGAACACCGCCGCCGCCGCCTGCAGCACCAGCATCGTGCCGGTGGCGTTCACCTCCAGCACCTTGGCAAAACGCGCCGGATCCATGTCGGCGAGCTTGCTGACGTGCGCGATGCCGGCGTTGGGCACCACGATGTCGACGCCGCCGAACACGCGGCAGCACGCGGCGAACAGGGCCGCGACGGCCGTCGGGTCCGTGACGTCGGCCGTCGCCGCGGCGAGGCTGCCGGCGGGCGCGGCGGCGCGCGCGACCGCCGCATCGAGCCGCTCGCCGTCGCGGTCGGTGGCGAACACGCAGGCGCCGGCGGCGAGCAGGGCCTCGACGATGCCGCCGCCGATCGCGCCGGCGGCGCCGGTGACGAGCGCGACCTGCCCCTGCAGCGGCAGCGGCTTCTGGGCGCCGAGCTTGGCGAGTTCGAGGGGCCAATACTCCATCTCGGCGAGTTCGGCGTCGCCGAGCGGTTGGTAACGCCCGAGCGCGTGCGCGGCAGCCTTCACCGCAAAACTGCGGACCGCGATGTCGGCGGCGATGCGCGCCTGCTTGTGCTGGTCGTGGCAGGCGACGACGCCGAGCCCCTCGACCACCGCCACCACCGGCGTCGGCGTCAGCGGTTCCTTGGCGAAGCGGGTCGCGTGCGCGGCGTGGTAGCTGCGATAGCGCGCGACGTAGGCCGCGACCGCGGTGCGGACCGCGGCTCCGTCGCTCGCCTGCGCGCGCGTCAGGAACAGGCTCGGGCCCTTGGTGCGCAGCACGTGGTCGGGCGTCACCGGGTTGGTCGCGCACAGCGCCGCCGCGTCGGGGTGCGCCGCGAACGCCGCCATCGCGTCGTCGATGCGCGCGTCGGCCACGACGCGCCGGAAGCCGGCGCCGCACGGCCCGCTCGTCGTCGTCGCCAGCGCGCCGCGCAGGACCGGCAGGCAGGCCGCCGCGAACGCCGCGCGCTCCCCCGCCGGCAGGGGCTTCGGCTCGCCGCGCAGCATCGCCGGCACGTCGCCGATGCGCTGCCGCAGGAAGCGCTCGGCGCGGTCGACGAGCGCGATCGTGCGTTCGTAGCTCTCGCGCGCCGACGCGCCGAAGGTGAACAGGCCGTGCTGGCGCAGCACGATGCCCTGGCAACCGGGCGCGCGCTCGAACGCGGCGGCGACCGCCTTGGCGAGCGGGAAGCCCGGCATGATCCACGGCAGCGACACGACGTCGACGCCGAAGCACGCGGCGACCAGCGCTTCGCCGTCGGGCTGGTCGGTCAGCGCCAGGATGGCGTCGGCGTGCGTGTGGTCGACGAATGCGTGCGGCAAGAACGCGTGCAGCAGCGTCTCGACCGACGGATTGGGCGCCTTGCTGTCGAGCAGCGCGCCGCGCACGGCGTCGACCATCGCCTGGTCCGCGAGCGCGTCGAGGGCGCGCAGTTCGCGCAGCGGCTGCAGCCGGACCGCCGGCAAGCCCGCCGGCTCGACGGCGGCGAGGTCGCTGCCGCTGCCCTTCACGCACAGCACGTCGATCGCGCGGCCGAGCAGGTCGCGCGCGGACGTCTTCACCGACGTGTTGCCGCCGCCGTGCAGCACGAGCGCCGGATCGGCGCCGAGCAGGCGCGACGTGTAGACGCGCAGCGCCACGGCCTCGCCGTGGGCGCGGAAGCGGTCGCAGTAGGCCTTCGCCTCGTCCTCGTTCCAACGGCTCTGCATGCCGCGACGGTACGCCGCGGCGCGCCAGCGCGCACGCGCGGCGGCGAGCGTCAACGGGCGCGGCCGGCGCCGCGGGCGCGCAACCACGCCAGCAGTGCCACCATGTCGGCCGGCAGCGGCGCCTCCAGGCGCAGTCGTTCGCGCGTCGACGGGTGCGTGAACGCCAGCGCGCGCGCGTGCAGCGCCTGCCGCGGCATCGGCGGCGCGCCCGGCGGCAGCGCGTCGTGCTGGCGCTTCTGCGAGCGGTACACGCGATCGCCGACCAACGAGTGGCCGATCGCGGTCATGTGCACGCGGATCTGGTGCGTGCGGCCGGTCTTGGGCAGGCAGCGCACGTAGGCGAAGTCGCCGAAGCGCTCGATCACCTCGTAGTACGTCGACGACTCGCGGCCGCCCTCCTCCACCGTCGTCATGCGGTCGGGATGGCGCGGGTCGGTCGCGATCGCCTTCTCGATCCAATCGCTCTGGAAGCGCGGCTCGCCGAAGACGATGCAGCGGTACTCCTTCTCGACGAGCCGTTCCTTCCACTGCATGCGCAGGTCGGCCATCGCAACCTCGGTCTTGGCCACCACCATGACGCCGGTCGTGTCGCGGTCGAGGCGGTGCACGATGCCGGGCCGGTCGACGTCGGGCGGCGACGGGAGTTCGCCAAAGCGCGTGCGCGCCCAACTGGCGACGGTGTGCGCGACGACGCGCGGATCCTCCGGCGGATGCGCCGCTAGCCCGGCGGGCTTGTCGATCACGCACAGGTCGGCGTCGTCGTAGAGGATCGGCACCTCGGGCAGCGGCAGGTCGGGCGCGAGCGGGTCGCGCAGCGCGTCGACCAGCACGGCGAAGTCGACGACGTCGCCGGCGAGCAGCGTGGTGGCGGGCTTGGCGCGGCGGCCGGACACGAACACCATGCCGGCGTCGAGCAGCCGGCGGGCGGCAGCGCGCGCGCCGACCTCGGGCTGGGCGGCGAGGAAGGCGTCGAGCCGCCGCCCTTGGTCCGCAGCCGTGGCCACGCGCATGAAGTTCGACGCCATGCGCTGTCCTTAGCCGCGACCGGGCAGCAGCGGAAGGTTGCGCTGCCCGGTGTCGGTGAGCCATGGCGCGCTTGCCGATGGGGAAGGTTGTCCACATTTCAACGGAAGCACGTTGCAGGCTCGCGCTGCGGCGGGCACCTTCCCCTCTCAGCGATACGCCCCTTGGCAACGAGGGGATGGCACGGGAGGCGGCGGCGGCGCCGCAGACATGCAATGACCACCACCGACGGCCTGGATTCGTCCCTCGAAAGCGTGCCCGCGCGGCTGCCGGCGCGCCCGCCGCAGACGCAGACCAGCGTGCGCGTGCTGCTGGTCGACGACGAGGCGGACGTGCTGCTCGGCCTGCGCCGCATCCTCGAAGCGGCCGGCTACCGCGTGACCTGCGCCACCTCGCTCGCCGAGGCAGCAGGCACGATGCGCCGCGAGCGCTTCCAGCTGGTGCTCACCGACCTCTACCTCGGCACCACCGAACTCGGCGTGCAGATCGCCGAGGTCGCCCGGGAATGCCGCCCGAGCCCGCCGGTCGTCGTGCTGACCGGGCGCCCGACGTTTGGCGGCGCGCAGGAAGCGCTGCGCCGCAACGTCGCCGACATCGTGGTCAAGCCCGTGGATCCGCAGGCGCTGCTGGCCACCTGCCGGCGCGTGGTCCACGACACCGAACTGGCCCGCCGCAACCTGGAGTTGGAGTCGGCCAACCGCGTACTGACCACCGTGCTGCCACGCACGATCGAGATCAAGGACCCGACGACCAGCGGCCACGCCGCGCGCGTGATCGGCTACACCGACACGCTGGCGCGCCGCTGCGGCGTCAGCGAAGAGGACCGCGCCTCGCTGCGCCTCGCGGCACTGCTCCATGACATCGGCAAGATCGGCATTCCCGACCAGATCCTGCAGAAGCCCGGCGCGCTGACGCCGGACGAGTTCGACGTCATCAAGCGCCACCCGGCGATGGGGTACGAGGTCCTGGCGGGGCTCGATGGCCACGAAGACGTGCGCACGTGGGTCTACCAGCACCACGAGCGCTGGGACGGCAAGGGTTACCCCAACGGGCTCGGCGGCGAGGAGGTGGCCCTGCCGGGCCGCATCCTGATCCTGGCCGAGGTCTACGACGCACTGGCCGAGGAACGCAGCTACAAGCCGGCTTGGCCGGTCGCGAAGATCGTCGCGTTGTTCCGCGAGCAGGCCGGCAAACACTTCGACCCCGAGCTGGCGAGCCTCGTCGCCGACGGGCTGGAGCGGTCGGGCAAGCGGTTCTTCGCACCGCAAGCGGACCAGCTGTTCTGAGCCGGATCGCGCCGCGCCGAAGCGACGAGGGGGTTGGCAGCAGCGACCCGGTTGCGACAATCGTTGGTGGCCCAACCGGGCTTCGCTAGGATCCCTCCTCCCCTCTGATGCGCCGGCCGCCTCCCTCTCTCCTGGCGCGCCGTGCGGTCGCGACCATTGCCGCCCGATGACCCCCGCCTCGCTGCGAGCGTCGACTCTCGTCCTCCTGACCTTCACCGCGACCTGCGTCGCCCAGGCAGCCGCCAACAAGTCGGCCGCCAGCGCTGCGCCGGCCTCGGCTTCTCCGGGCGCGGCCAAGGCGGACGCGCTCGACACCGACGGCTTGCCGTCGTTCCTGCTGCCGGTGCCCGGCGGCACCGTCGAGATGGGCCTGGACGCCGCCGCGTTCGTGCAGGCCGCCTGCCAGGCCGCCCTGCCGAACAAGCCCGAGAACGCGCTCAAGATCGCGCCGGCGCAGGTGTCCAACGCGCTGCGCCGCTCGTCCTCGGTGCTCGGCCGGCGCAAGGTGGACGTGCCGGCGTTCCTGCTCGGCCGCTCGCCGGTGACCAACGCCCAGTACGAAGCCTTCGTCGCCATGCGGCGCAAGGACGGCGGCAAGTTCCACGTCCCCTTCCACTGGTGGCGCTTCGGGCGCAGCGACGACTACAACCAGAAGCTCGACGAGATCAACAAGCTGTTCCCGAAGGACTCCGAGGGCCCGCTGAACTACTGGGATCGCTTCGGCGGCGAGCTGCCGGGCGCGCTGAAGGACAACAAGGGCAACTCGATCGGCGACCAGCCGGTGACGTTCGTCAGCTACCGGGCCGCCAACGAGTTCGCGGCGTGGCTCGGCATGCGCCTGCCGAGCGAAGCGGAGTGGACGCGCGCGGCGCGCGGCGCCGGCAAGTCGACGTGGCCGCTGGCGAAGGCCGAGGATCCCGCGTCGGACCGCTTCACGGAGCAGCTGATGAAGGACCTGCGCATGTTCACGTCGACCGACAAGGCCAACAAGG
Source organism: Phycisphaerales bacterium (assembly GCA_020247305.1). Classification (GTDB taxonomy): domain Bacteria; phylum Planctomycetota; class UBA1135; order UBA1135; family UBA2386; genus UBA2386. The sequence goes on from JADCJE010000097.1 coordinate 14,961, forward strand.
CCTGCGGCGCCGTGCCTGCGGCCGCCGGCCCCTTCGGCCACACCGACATGTTCGGTCAGGTCTGGCAACTGGTCAGCGACCAGGGCTTCCGCCCGATCAACGGCCGCGAGGCCTTCGAGGTCGAGTGGAAGAACCTGATGAAGGACAAGGCCGGTGAGTTGGTGAAGGCGCCGCCGGCGTGGCGCGACGAGTTCGTCATCGCCAAGGGCGGCAGCTTCCTGTCGAGCCAGGAGCCGATCCAGCTGCTCGTCGACGCGCGCGCGCCGATGCAGACGATCGACGTCCTGGAGAGCTGCGGCTTCCGCCTCGCCAAGAGCATGAAGCCCGGCTTCGACGCACTGTTCTCGTCGCTGCGCGGCACCTTCCACAAGGGACCGTTCGCGATCGACCAGGCGATCGACCTCGCCAGCCAGGTCGGCGGCGAGCGCTACGAACTCGACGCCGGCGGCTTCGTCACGTCGTACGCCACGCTGTCGTTCGCGCCGGTCAACTGGCTCGCCAAGGAGAAGAACGCGGAACTCGGCAAGCTGCTCGACCAGAGCATGGCCTCGCCGCTGCTCATCGGCGCGCTGATGTCGACGCAGCCGATGCTCTCGCCCGCTGCGCCCGCCGGCCTGTACTCGGTGCTCTACCGCAAGTCGGGACTGCCCAAGGAACTCGTCGAGGCGGTCAAGATCGGCCACAAGGAGCTCGTCGTCGCCAAGGCCAAGGCGGACAAGGCCGGCAAGGACGACAAGGCCAAGGCCGAGGAGTCCGACGAGGACAAACCGAAGGACGACGAGAAGAAGCAGGACAAGAAGAAGCCCTGGCGCGAGGTCGTCAGCCGCTTCGGCATCACCGACGAGGAGATCCTCGGCAAGGACGCCGCCGACGGGCAGCTGAAGACCTTGCGCATCGACGGCTGCGCCGTGCCGACCACCGAGGACTGCTTCCTGCTGCACGGCAACGACGGCAAGGTCGTCGCCGCGTGGTCGGTGCCGAACGCCAAGCCGGCCTTCGCTGCGCAGGCCGTGAACGGCATGACGGTCACGGCGGCCGACAAGGGCAAGTTCGCGGCCCGCATCCGCGCCGGCGTCCCCGTGGCGCTCGGCGTCGCCAAGAAGTTCGCCGACGTCCAGCTCGCCGTCGTGCTCGACTTCGAGGCGCCGACCGAGGCCAAGCCGTGGCGCCTGCCGGCCCCGGCCGACCGCTGATCCCCCGCCGCCGCCCCTTCCTGGAGCCAGCACGCAAGTGACCGCCGACCGCCATCCCGAAGCCAAGGTGAAGATCACCGCCGCCGCCAAGGCGGCGTTCACGGTCCAGGACTACTCCGGCCGGCGACCGATCGACGGCGTGCAGATCGTCGAACTCAAGCGCTTCAACGACGACGGCGGCTCGATCACCGAGCTCGGCCGCCTGACCGCCGGCCTGCACGCGCAGCTGCCGGGCTTCGAGTGCCGGCAGCTCAACTACTCCGAGATGGAGCCCGGCGCGATCAAGGCCTACCACATGCACCACCGTCAGACCGACGTGTGGTACGTGCCGCCGTGCGACAAGCTGCTGCTGGTCCTGCACGACTGCCGCGACGGCTCGCCGACCGTCGGCGCGACGATGCGCTTCGTGCTCGGCGACGGCAAGGACAGGCTGGTGCGCATTCCCCCGGGCGTGGCGCACGGCGCCCGCAACATCGGTCCGCAGCGCGGCCGGATCATCTACCTCGTCGACGTGCAGTTCTCGCCGGACGCGAAGGAGTGCGACGAGGGCCGGCTGCCCTGGGACCACCTCGGCGCCGACGTCTGGGAGATCGTGCGCGGCTGACGCGGCGCGCCGCGGCCGCCGGCGGTCAGAGGATCGGCGACAACAGCCCGCAGGCCGCGTCGAGCAGGCGTGGCACGACGCCAGTCGGCAGGTCCTCCGGCCCGATGCGGCGGGATCCCGTGCGGCGCCGCTCGATCGTCGCGATGACGTCGTCCGCGAGTTCAGGCGCGTCGAGCACGACGACGGCGATCTCGAAGTTGAGGTTGGCGCTGCGCAGGTCCATGTTGGCGCTGCCGATCGCGACGACGCGCGCGTCCACCACCATCACCTTGGCGTGGTTGTAGTCGTCGATCGACTCGTGGACCTCGATGCCGGACGCCAGCAGGCGGGCGTAGAAACTGCGCTGCGCGTGGTGCAGCACCCACGCCTCCGAACGCGCGCCGTTGGTGAAGATGCGCACGCGCACGCCGCGCGTCGCAGCCAATTGCAGCGCGAAGAGCAGCTGCGGCGGCGGCACGAGGTACGGCGAACTGAGGTCGATCGACGACTTGGCCTCGCCGATCGCCTGCACGACCGCGAACCACAGGCCGGAGAACTCGCGGTCCGGGCCGGAGCAGACGACGCCGACGCGGCGCGTCCCGGCCGCCGGCACGGCCGGAAACACGTCCTCGAGGACCTCCTCGGTGGCGGTGCACCAGTCCTCGACGAAGACCTCCTGCAGGCGTTCGACCACGGGGCCGCGCACCTGCACCATCGCGTCGAGCCATTGGCGCTGTTCGCCGAAACGATCGGTCAGGTACTCGTCGGCGACGTTGCGACCGCCGACGAAGCCCGTGTGGCCGTCGCAGACCAGCAGCTTGCGGTGGTTGCGCAGGTTGATCGTGAACGGGCGGCGCTTCCAAAGGATCGGCAGGAACGCCTCCACGCGGCCGCCGGCGGCGCGCAGGGCCTGCAGGTGGCTGGCGCCGAGGCCGAAGCTGCCGAACGAATCGTAGACGAGGCGGACAGCCACGCCGCGCCGGGCAGCGCGTTCGAGCACGGCGAGGAAGCGCAGGCCGGTCGCGTCCGGGCGCAGGATGTAGACGACGCAGTGCACATGGCTGCGGGCGGCGTCGATCGCCGCCTCCGCCGCGACGAAGAACTGCCCGCCGTCGGGCAGCCAGGTGACGTGGTTGCCGTCGACCAGGCCAGCGCCGTCGTCGGCCGCCAGCAGCGCCGCAAGATCGCCACGTCCTTGGCCGGGCCGGCCACGCCCGGATCGCGACCGCGCACCGCGCAGCTTCGCGCGGCGCACGCGCACGCGCCGGAGCCGGCGCAGCTGCAGGCGCCGCGGGAACAGGTAGTAGAGCAGCAGCCCGAGCCACGGCGCGGCGAGGATGACCGCGATCCACAGCACCGTGCTCGCCGGCGAACCGCCGCGCACGAGCACGCGATAGACGAACAGGATCGCCAGCAGTTCGCCGACGACCGTGATGGCGACGAGCAGGGCGCTCCACTCGCCCGACTGCGCCAGCGGCGCGTGCAGCAGCGTCGAGGCGACCGCCGGCATCAGGTGCCGGCGACGGGCATCGTGCCGGCGTTCGTCGCCAGCATCGGCATGCGGCGACGTTCGACGTCGCCCTTCTGGTTGCGCACCTCGACGGTGAACACCACGAACGTGCCGATGCCGATCTCGCGGCCGAGCGGCGAGTCGATGTAGAAGACGCCGCGCCAGTTCGGTTCGACGGTCGTGCGCTGCATCGTGGTGTAGTTCAGCATGTCCGGGCCGCCCTGGCCCGGCGCAGCGTCGATCTGGCGCAGCAGCACCTCGCCGATCGCGTTCATCGTCACCGTGCCCTCCGGCCCCATGCGGACTTCGAGGGCTTCGCCGGAGCGGTTCTGCACCTCAACCTGGATCCGCGTCTGCGTGCGATTGAGGTCGAGCGCGAGGTCGGCGCCGTGCATGCGCGCGACCCAGGCGCCCGACGGCCCCATGGTCCAATCGTGCGCGCCGTTTGGCTCCAGCCGCAGCCACGACTTGGGCGGCGGCGTGCTGCACCCTGCCATCACCACGCCCAGAACACCAACCAGCCAGCCATGCTTCATGGTTCGATCCTGCCTCGTTCGAATGCGCCGCGGCGGGCACCGCCGCCCAGCGCCGCCAACCATACGCCGCGCCTGCGGCGTCGCCATGGTTGCCCGCAAAGCGCCTGCGCCAACGACGACGCGAACCGGCGCGCGCCCAGCGGAAACCCGGCCTGCGCGCAGCGGAAACCCGGCCCGCGCCCAGCGAAAACCCGGCCTGCGCGCAGCGAAAACGACGACGCCCGCCGTGCTGGGCACGGCGGGCGTCGTGTGTGGAGCCGATGGTGGGACTCGAACCCGCGACCTATGCTTTACGAAAGCATTGCTCTACCAACTGAGCTACATCGGCACAGAACGGGGCGAACAGCGTAGCGATCGGCAGGCCGCCGGTCCAGAGTGAAGCCGATCGTTCGCCCGCGGCTCCCGCTGCGCCCGACGCCACCGAACGCCCCGAGCGCCACAGCGCCGCGCCGCCGGAAATGCCAACCGGCCGTGGCAACGCAAGTCGCCACGGCCGGTCGTTGATGCGCCGTCCGCCTGCAGGCCGCGGCGCGGCGACGCGGGCGGACGGGCACGCCACGCTGGAAGGATCAGCCTTCCGACTTCGGCGCCGTCGCGACGCGGGTGAACTTCTGCAGCAGTTCGAGCGTCGCTTCGGGCGCGAGCTTGGCCTTGCCGAGGGCCGCGCCGAGGTCGATGCGCAGACCAGCGTCGGTGGCGCCTTCGAGCGCCGTGCGCAGGGCCGCGACCGCATCGCCGCCGTTGGCGCCGCGACCGAGGATGTTGCCGATCGCCGTCGCCGCCGCGCGCTTGAGGTCGACACTGCCGCCGCCGGCGAGCGCGGCCGAAAGGGCCGGGAGGGCCGCTTCCCCACCGGCGAGGCCGATGGCCTTCGCCGCCGGGACCGACACCGCGTCCGCGCGGTCGAGCTGACCGGCGAGCGCCGCCAGGGCGCCGCCGATGTCGCTCTTACCGTTGGCCATCGCCGCGAGGCTGCTGCTCGCCATGGCCGCGTAGGCCTCGGCGCGCGCATTCGCCGGGTCGGCGACGCCTTCGAGGGCCGCCTTGGCGGCGGCTTCGAGCGCTTCGCCGGTCAGCGGCGCCTTGATGTAGGTGTAGCCGTCGCCGAGGCGCGCCTTGGCCGCCTCCTCGTCCTTGCACAGGATGGCGATCTTGCAGTTCGCCATGCGCGGGTCCTTCTTGACGTTGCCGATCACGTCCTGCGGCAGGCGATCCGGCAGGATGTCGCTGACGACGAGGAAGTCGATGTTCGGGTTGGTCAGCAGCGCCGCCATGCCGGAGACGGCATCGGCGCTGTGGCTGACGGCGAAGCCGCGCTTGCCCGCGACCGAGCTGACTGCGGCGTCGGCGTCCGCCGCCGGCGCGACGACGTGCAGCGTGTGCACGGCCTGCTCGGTGATGGCTGCAGCGAGCACCTCGACGACCGCGCCGCCCGCCGGCACGGCGACGCCGCCGGTCGCCTTGACCAGGGCTTCGGCCGCGGCGTAGCGCACGCGCTTGTCGTTGCTGCCGAGCGACTGGACCAGCGCCGACGAAGCGGCGGAGTCGGCGTTCTCGGCGACGCCGAGCGCGCCCACCGCACCCATCGACACCGGCGCCAGCTTGCCGGCGTTGCCGGCGTCGAGCGCGCCGCGCACGGCGTCGAGACCCGACGCGAGGGCGACGGCCTTCAGGTCGGCGGCCACGGCTTCGAGCGGCTTCATCGCTTCGTCGCCGCCGGCCACGCCCTGGTCGATGAGGTTGGCCTGGGCGAGGCAGGCTGACGCGAACGTGCTGCGGGCGTCGAGGCTCGACGGCGCGATGCGCAGCGCCGCCGCGGCGCAGCCCTTGGCCAGCTCGGCCGGGTACAGCAGCGCCGGGACGTCCGCGGCCACGAGCTTGTCGTTCGCCAGCGACCAGACCACGTCGCTCCACGCGCCGGCCGCGACGTTGCCCTTGAGGTACTCGCGGGCCTGGGCGAGGTAGAGGTCGACGACGGCGCCGTTGGCGCCCTTCTTCTGCAGGAACTTGCGGGCGATGGCGCGCACGTTGGCGCGCTCGTCGTTGCCGAGGTGCACCATCGCCGGGATGGCGCGGTCGTCACCGATCAGGTCGAGCGCCGCGGCGGCGTTCTGCACCACCTCGTTGCTGCTGCTGCCCAGCGCCGCGATCAGCGGCAGGACCGCGTGCGAGCGGATCTGCGACAGGGCCGAGACGGCGAGGATCTGGCCGTCCTGGTCGTCCTTGTTGCCGAGCTTCTCGACGAGGGCGGGCACCGCGAACTCGCCGTGCTCCGCGACCAGCGTGTTGATCGCCGATTGACGGGCGCCGTAGTCGCTGTCCTTGGCGGTCGCCGTGGCGACCAGGCCCGCGATCGCCGCGTCGTCGCGCGAGCGCACCTTCTTCTCGACCTTGGCGCGCTCCATGATCGAGATCGCGATCTTCTGGATCTCGCTCGGGTTGCCGTCGGCGTCCTTCTGCGTCATCAGCAGGTACCACTCGTCCTGCGAGATCGAGCGGTACATCGTGAGCGCGTCGGCGTTCGACGGATCGCCGGCGAGGATCTCGCGCAGCTTCGCGGTCGCTTCCTCCTTCTTGTTCAGGCGGAGCAGCGTGGCGGCCTCCTGCAGCGGCGAATCCTGCGCCGCAACGGCGCCACCGACGACCGCGGCGATGGCCGCCGCGAGCAGGGACTGGGAGAGGGAGCGAGCCATGAAACGGGACTCCTTGAGGGTCGGATGCAGTGGGGTCTCTGGGAAGGCCGCGGGCGGTGCAGGGCTTCGTGCACTGGACGCAAAGCACCGCGGCCCTCCGTCCGGTGGAAGCCGGAAAGGGCCGCCGAATGCTATGTTCCGTCCGTCGAGGGTCAAGCATGCGCCGCGCCGGACAGCGCGGCCCGCCTCCCCCTCACTGCCCCGCCCCAGCTGCGCCGCGCCGCCCGCCGCCGCCGCCGCCGACCGACCGCGGCCCACCGCCACCGGCCAACCCCGCCCGCCTTGCTCCGTCCCGCCGCCGCTATGCCGACCCACCCCGCCTTGATCCTGCTCGTCGACGACCATCGCGCCGTGCGGGAGGAACTGTGCTTCCAGCTGGGCTACGACGGCTACCAGACGCGCGAAGCGGCCGACGGGCCGACGGCGGTCGCGATGGCCGCCGACCCGGCGGTGGACCTGATGGTGCTCGACGTCAAGCTCCCGGGACTCGACGGCCTCGACGTGCTGGCGCAGGCCAAGGCGGCGCGGCCGGACCTGCCGGTGGTGATGATCAGCGGCCACGGCGATCTCGAAACCGCCGTGCTCGCCGTCCGCCGCGGCGCCTACGACTTCCTGCAGAAGCCGTTCAGCAAGGACCGCCTGGTCCTGTCGCTGCAGAACGCGCTGGCCGCGAGCCGCCTCGCGCGCGAAAACCGCGTCCTGCGCGAAGCGCTCGCCCGCGACCACCGCCTGCTTGGCGACAGCGCCGCAATGCAGCAGCTGCGCACGACGATCGCCAAGGTCGCCCCCACCGACGTCGCCGTGCTGATCACCGGCGAGAACGGCACCGGCAAGGAGCTGGCGGCGCGGCAACTGCACCTGCAGGGCCGGCGCAACCAAGGCCCGTTCGTGGCGCGCAACTGCGCCGCGATCGCGCCCGAACTGGTCGAGAGCGAACTCTTCGGCCACGAGCGCGGCGCGTTCACCGGCGCAGTGACGGCGTACGCCGGCGCGTTCGAGCAGGCGCACGGCGGCACGCTGTTCCTCGACGAGGTCGGCGACATGCCGGCGGCGATGCAGGCCAAGCTGCTGCGCGCGGTGCAGGAGCGGGTCGTGCAGCGCGTCGGCGGCAGCAAGGAGGTCGCCGTCGACGTGCGCATCGTCGCCGCCACCAACCAGGATCTCGCCGCGATGGTCACCGCCAAGTCCTTCCGCGAGGACCTCTACTACCGGCTGCACGGCGTCGGCGTGCGCCTGCCGGCGTTGCGCGAACGCCCAGACGACGTGCCGCTGCTGGCCGCGCACTTCCTCGCAAGTGTGCGCGCGCGCTACGGACTGGCGCCGCAACGATTCGCCGTCGACGCGATTGCGTGGCTCGCGACCCAGCCCTGGCCCGGCAACGTGCGGCAACTGCGCAACGTCGTCGAGGCGGCGGCGGCGCTGGCGGACGGCGACGAGGTCGGCGTCGCCGACCTCGCCGGCGCGCTGCCGACGGCGTCGCCGTCGCGCACCGGCGACGGCAGCGTCGACTGGTTCGCCTTCGACCGCATCGAGGACTTCCGCGCCGCGACCGAGAAGGAGTTCCTGCGCCGCAAGCTGCTGCAGTTCGACGGCAACATCAAGCGCACCGCCGAGCACATCGACCTGATGCGCAGCAACCTCTACAAGAAGCTGGAGCGCTACGGGCTCAAGTAGCCGGGCGCTGGATCCGCGCGGGTCGCCGCGGGCGCGGGGCGCGATCGTCGCGCCCACGGTGCGCCGCGTGCGGCGATCACTTCGCCGGCAGGACGATCTTCTGGCCGTCGCGGACGTTGTCGCCGAGGCCCGGGTTGGCCTGCTTGATCGCGGCGACCATCTTGTCGGCGTTCTTGCGGCCGTACGTCCGCTCGGCGATGCGCCACAGGGAGTCGCCGGGCTTGACCGTGTAGCTCGTGCCGCCGGCCGGCGGCGTCGCCGAGCTGCTGGCGGGCGCGCCCGTCGCGCCACCGTTGCCGTTGCTGTTGCTGTTGGCCGGCGCGACCGTGCCCGCCGGCGCGAGCGTCGGCATGGGCACGTTGGTCACGACGGCAGCGCCCGGCGCGACCGCCGCCGCCGGCGCACCCGCGCTGGGCGCATCGGCCGTGAGGACCTTGGGCTTGCTGGCCTCGATCGCGAGCAGCAGCACCTCGTCGTCGACCCACGGCACGGCCACTTCCTGGCCGACGCGCAGCACTTCGAGTTCCTCGTTGAGCGACTTGGTCTCGGCGAGGTAGGGATCGCGCGCGCCGCACCAACGGCGGACGAGGCTGTCGAGCGAGTCGTTGGGCTTCGCACGGACCCAGCGCACGTTGCGCTCGCGGCGCGACAGTCCGAGTTGCTGCGCGACGAGGTCCGCGGCGACCATCGGCTTCGGGGCCGCGGCGGCCAGCGGCTGCGGCGCCACGTCGGTCGGCGAGGGCACGCCCGGGAACGCCGCGTCGGCGGCCTTCACACCGCCGTCCGCCGCCGGCGTGGCAGCGGGCTTGCTCGCGTCGGCGTCCTTCGCCGCGACTTCCTGGTTGAGGATGTGCGCCAGGCCTGGCGTCTGCGCCGCGCGCTTGTCGTCACCGCTCGGGCGGAACAACACCGCGACGACGAGGATCAGGCCGAGGAATCCGGAGACCGCATACACCAACAAACGCTCGTTCTGCTTCATGGCACCCTCCGACGACGCGATGCACCGCGCCGCCGCGCAAGGGGCGGGACGCACGCCATGACGAGAAGCGCGCGGGACCGCCCGACGCCGTCAGGATGACCGCCCGACGACTGGGCGCATCCTAGAGCGCGCCCTCGCCGCTGCAACCCTGGGGCGCAACTTCGCGGCGATGGCCCGGCGCGCGCGGCTCACGAGCCGGCGGGCTTCGGGCGATGCTCGAGCACGGCGGTTCCCGGTTCGACGACGAGTTCGGCAGCCGGCGCGGTCTTGGGGTCGAGTTCGATGCCGTTGAGTTCGATCGCGACGCGATCGCCGCTGTGGTCGCGATAGGCGACCTCGCGCAGCAGCCCGTCGGCGGCCTGCAGCGTCAGGTCGAGGCTGCGCACGCGCGCGGCCACCGCCGGCGTGCGCGGCGCCAACTGCACCTGCACGGTTCCCGGTGGTTTGCCGTCCGCACCGGCCGGCACGTCGGCCACGCCGACGACGACGAAGTCGCGCAGCAGCGGCGCGCTGTCGCCACCGACGGCGGCGAACAGGCTGCGCGCCAGTTCCGGGCCGTCGAGGTGGAAGCGCTCGATCTGCTTCTTCTGCGGCCGGTGCACTTCGTAGACGCGCTCGGCGAGGCGGACCACCGACGGCCGCGGTTCGGCGGCGAAGAAGACGACGACCGCCGGCTCGCGCCGGAACAGGAAGCGTCCCTTGCTGACCAGCGGCTCCTTCAGCAGTTCAGTGGTGCGCCGCTGCACGTAGTCGGCGACCAGCACCTTGGCACGCTGCGAGCGTTCGGCGTGCAGGCGCAGCAGCGCTTCGGCGCGGGCGACCTCGGCGGCCGGAGCCGGCGTCGGCTCCTGGGTCTGCGCCTGGGCCTGGGCCGCGGCCACCGGCTGGGTCGACGGCTGGGTCGACGGCTGGGTCGACGGCTGGGTCGACGGCTGGGTCGCGGACGGCTTCGGACCCTGTCCGGCGAGGCCGGCAGCGCCCGCGAGCACGAGCACCGCGACGGTGGCAGGACGCTTCATGCGCGCTCCAGCGAGGTAGGGGCCTCGGCGACGTTCGCCGGCGATTGCGCCGCCGCTCCCGACACGCGCGGCACGAGGTCGTAGCGGCGCTGCAAGCGGCCAATGGCGAAGAACACCTGCAGGCGCAGACGGTCGAGCCAACCGAGGTCGAAGCCGCCAGCGAGCACGGTCGTGACCGCGCGCGCGATGCCGAACATGCGCCGCGGCGCGAAGAAGATGTCGCGCGTCGCCGGATCGTAGAAGCCGGTCACGAAGCGGCGCACGAACCGGTAGCGCGCCTGCAGCGTGCGGTCGAAGCGCGCGCGCGCGCCGGCGCTGCCGGCGACGCCGCGGCGGACGACCGCGCCCGCCGCCGCGGCGGCCTCGATGCCCGAGCGCAGCGCCATCTGCACGCCGGTCGAGAAGATCGGGTCGAGGAACGAGCCGGCGTCGCCGGCGAGGAACCAGCGCTCGCCGCAGTAGGCGCTGGCGCGGTAGCTGAAGCCGCTCTCGACGTGGCATTCGCCGACGCGCTCGGCCGCCGCCAGCAGGCTCGCCGCGTATGGCGACGTCGCCGCGACGTCGGCGAACAACTGCGCCGGGTCGCCCTTCGTCCGGCCGCGCCACGTGTCGAGGTCGAGCACCGCGCCGACGCTCATGACGCCGTCGGGCAGCGGGATGAACCACATCCAGCCGAGGTCCGGCAGCGCGACGATGCGCGTGTCGCCGGCGCGCTCGCCCGGATCGACGGGCACGCCGCGGAAGTGCGCGTACACCGACGCCTTGCGCAGTTCCTCGTCGGCAATGCGCACGCCGTGGCGGCGCGCGACGAAGCCGGCGCGGCCGCTGGCGTCGACCAAGGCCTTGGCGCACACGGTGGTCACGCCCGCCGCCGTGGCGACGTCGACCTCGACGCCGTCGACGACGTCGCGCAGCGCGATCGCGCGGCCAGCCAACCGCCGCGCGCCGCAGGCCTGCGCGTGGTCGAGCAGCAGCGCGTCGAACTGCGCGCGCGGCACCTGCAGCGCGTACGGCGGATCGACGTGCTTGGCGGTCTGGAAGTCGAAGAGCACGGTGTGCGCGCCGTCGGGCGTGCGCAACTGTGCGCCGCGCTTCTGCACGAAGCCGGCGGCGTGCAAGCGTTCGCTGACGCCGAGTTGGCGGAACACGGCGTCGCCGAGCGGCAGCAGCGACTCGCCGATGTGGAAGCGCGGGAAGGCCTCGGCTTCGACGACGACGCAGCGCAGGCCCGCGCGCGCCGCCGCCGCCGCCGCCGCGCTGCCCGCCGGGCCGGCGCCGACGACGAGCACGTCGCACGCGCACCCCGCGAGCGCGGCGGGGCGTTCGTTCGCTGGATTGTTGGTGTCGCGGTCGCTCATGGCAGCGAGACGAAGCGTCAGAGGGCGAGCGCCGCTCCGGCCCGCAGGATCGGCGCGGGCGCTGGAGCCGCCGCCAAGGTCCGTGGGAATGCCTGTCGCATGGTGCGCGCGGGCGGTCAGCCGCCGAGGTCGACGCCGGCCTGCCTGGCGAACGCCTGCGCCGCCGGGTAGCCGGCGTCGGCGTGGCGCATCACGCCGGTGCCCGGGTCGCACGTCAGCACGCGGCGGATGCGGCGAGCGGCCGCGTCGGTGCCGTCGGCGACGGTGACCTGACCGCTGTGGATCGACTTGCCCATGCCGACGCCGCCGCCGTGGTGCAGCGACACCCACGTCGCGCCCGAAGCGACGTTGAGCATGGCGTTGAGCAGCGGCCAGTCGGCGATCGCATCGCTGCCGTCGAGCATCGCCTCGGTCTCGCGGTATGGCGAGGCGACCGAGCCGCAGTCGAGGTGGTCGCGGCCGAACACCACCGGCGCTTCGAGTTCGCCCTTGCGCACCAGTTCGTTGACCGCGAGGCCGAAGCGCGCGCGCTCGCCATAACCGAGCCACAGGATGCGCGCCGGCAGGCCTTGGAACGCGATCTTCTGGCGCGCCTTCTCGAGCCAGGTGCGGATCGCCGGATTGTCGCCGAACATCTCCAGCGCCAGCTCGTCGGTGCGCGCGATGTCGGCCGGGTTGCCGCTGAGCGCGACCCAGCGGAACGGCCCGCGGCCCTCGCAGAACAACGGCCGGATGTACTCGGGGATGAAGCCCTTGATGCGGAAGGCCTCGGCGATGCCGTGGTCGCGCGCTTCGGTGCGGATGTTGTTGCCGTAGTCGAACGTGATCGCGCCGCGCTCCTGCAGGTCGAGCATCAGGCCGACGTGCTTGCACACGGTGCGGTAGGCCTGCTCGAGGTAGCCCTTGGGGTCGCGCTCGCGCAGCTCGCGCGCCTTCTCGACCGTCATGCCGTCGGGCACGTAGCCGACCAGCATGTCGTGCGCCGAGGTCTGGTCGGTGAGCAGGTCGGGGATCACGCCGCTGTCGCGGATCACGGTCAGCAGTTCGGTGGCGTTGCACTTCACGCCGATCGACCACGCCTGCCCCGCCGCCTTGCGCGCCAGCGCCGCCTGCAGCGCCAGCTTGGGGTCGTCGATGCGCTCGTCGAGGTACTTCGTCTCCAGGCGCTTGTCGATGCGCCAGCCCTCGACGTCGCAGGCGAGGCAGACGCCGCCCGCCATGGTCACGGCCAGCGGCTGCGCGCCGCCCATGCCGCCGAGGCCGGCGGTGACGACGAGCCGGCCCTTGAGGTCGCCGCCGAAGTGGCGCTTGCCGGCCGCGACGAAGGTCTCGTACGTGCCCTGCACGATCCCCTGCGTGCCGATGTAGATCCACGAGCCGGCCGTCATCTGGCCGTACATGATCAGGCCGAGCCTGTCGAGGCGGCGGAACTCGTCCCAGTTGGCCCAGTTGCCGACGAGGTTGCTGTTGGCGAGCAGCACGCGCGGCGCGTCCGGGTGCGTGTCGAACACGCCGACGCACTTGCCCGACTGCACCAGCATCGTCTGGTCGGGACGCAGCCGGCGCAGCGTCGCCAGGATCTTCTGCAGCGCCTCGGGGTTGCGCGCCGCCTTGCCGAGCCCGCCGTAGACGATCAGCCGCTCAGGGTCCTCGGCGACGTCGCGGTCGAGGTTGTTCTGCACCATCCGGTACGCGGCTTCGATCGTCCAATCGGCACAGTTCAGCTGCTTGCCCCGCGGGGCGCGGTACGACGTCATGCGCGCGATCGTGGCGACGGGAGCGGGCAGGCGCAAGGTGGGCGGACGGCGGGGATTCCCCCGCATCCGGCTGCCGCATCCGGCGAACCCTCGGCATGCCCGACGCCGTGTCCGCCCCCACGTCGCCTGCCGCGACTCCACGCCGCACCGTCGTCGTCACCGGCGCGACCGGCTACATCGGCGGACGGCTGGTGCCACGCCTGCTGGCCGCCGGCTGCCGCGTGGTCTGCCTCGTGCGCGAACCGCGCAAGCTCGACGCGCGGCCGTGGCGCCACCACCCGGCGGTCACCGTGCTCAAGGTCGACCTCACCGACCCGGGCGCGGTGGCGGCGGCGATGCGCGGCGCCGAAGCGGCCTTCTACCTCGTGCACTCGATGATCGCGCAGGGGCGCGACTACCGGCAGCAGGACCTGACGCTGGCGCGCGCCTTCGCCAAGGCCGCCGACGACGCCGGCGTCGGCCGCATCGTCTACCTCGGCGGACTAGGCGAGATGGGCAAGGACCTCAGCGAGCACCTGACCTCGCGTCGCGAGGTCGAGCACGCGCTCGCCGCGACCGGCGTGCCGGTCACCGTGTTCCGCGCCGCGATGATCATCGGATCGGGCTCGGCGTCGTTCGAGATCCTGCGCTACCTGGTCGAGCACCTGCCGGCGATGGTGACGCCGCGCTGGGTCAAGACCGAGTCGCAGCCGATCGCGGTGCGCAACGTGCTGCACTACCTCGTCGCCTGCCTCAACGCGCCAGCGACGGTCGGCGCGACGCTCGACATCGGCGGCCCCGAGGTGCTGTCGTACCGCGACCTGATGCGCGTGATGGCCGAGGCCCGCGGCCTGCGCCCGCGGATCGTCGTGCCGGTGCCGGTGCTCACGCCGCGGCTGAGCTCGCTGTGGATCCACCTGATCACGCCGGTGCCGCACACGATCGCGCGGCCGCTCGCCGAGGGACTCCGCAACCGGACCGTCTGCCGCGACGATCGCGCCGCCGCGCTCATGCCGCAGCAGTTGCTGACGATGCGCGAAGCGATCGACGCCGCGCTCGGCAAGCGCGCCGAGGACGAGGTCGAGACGGCGTGGACCGACGCCGGCGCGATGCCCGGCGACCCCGACTGGGCCGGCGGCACCACGTACGTCGACCACCGCGAGATCCAAGTCGCAGCGCCGACCACGACGACGTACGCGACCGCCGCGGCGATCGGCGGCGACACCGGCTGGTACGGCGGCAACTGGCTGTGGCGCCTGCGCGGCGCCATGGACAAGCTGATCGGCGGTCCGGGGCTGCGCCGCGGCCGCCGCGACCAGCACGACCTCGTCGTCGGCGACGCGCTCGACTTCTGGCGCGTGACCGACGTCGTGCCCGGCCGCCGCTTCGAGTTGCGCGCCGAGATGAAGCTGCCCGGCATCGCCACGCTGACGGTCACCGTCGACCCCGACGGCGCGGACGGCGCCAAGAGCCGCCTTGGCCTGACCGCGCGCTTCCGGCCGCGCGGCCTGCTTGGCATCGCCTACTGGTACGCGGTGCTGCCGCTGCACGGCCTCGTGTTCGCCGGCATGCTGCGCGGCCTGCAGCGCGCGGCGGCGAAGGCGACGGCAGCCGCCCCGACTGCGGCGAGCACGCCGCCGGCGTAGACACCCACCCATCCTGACGGCGCGCCGGCAACCCTCTGCGGCGCACCGACAAGGGCCGACGAATCCTCTCGGCCAGGGGGGAAAACGGCCTTGGCCCAAGTCGTGAACGGGCCTACTTCACGCCGGCTTTGCCGCGAGCATGTCCCGGTCCGGATGCTCTCGGCTGCACACCCACCCGCCGATCCTCGGCGAAGCCAGCGCTGCTTCCGTGGTCGTCGGCTTCGCCCCCGCTGCACGTCTGCGCACCGCCTCGGCGCGCGACCTGCGACGCAGACTTCCAGTCAACCCCGCCATGTCGACCGAATCGCAACTTCCTGCCGAACTCGCACGCGTCCGTGCGGCTCACCAGGGGGCGATCTCGCCGCAGCGTCCAACGCCGACGGCCGCCCTGCCCGATGGCCGCACGCTGCGCCTCGACCGCTCGCGTTGGGACGGCCCTCTCGACCCCGCCGAACTGGCGTGGTGCCGCGCCAACGGCGTCGAAGTCGCCTACGACTGCGCGCAGATCGGCTGGGTCATCGCCGGCTGCCCCGACGACGAAGCGCTGGCGACGGCCGATGCGCCGCGCGACGCCATGTCGGATCCCGAGGCAGAAGCGTGGCAACTGCGCACCCGCCGCATCGCCGCGGATTCCGCCAACGCGCCCGATGCGGGGCACGACGCCATGCTGCGCGACTTCGCCGCGCGCCGCGGCGTACGCGCGGCCAGCGGCCTGCACCTCGCGCTCGCGCTCGACCGCGCCCGCCGCGCGACGGCCGCTTCCGCTCGCAACGAGCCACCGACGCCGACGGCCGCCGCATTCACCTACCGGCCATGGGCCGCCGACGACGCGCCGACCTACCGCGCATTGCTCGACAATCCGCGCCTCTGGCAGTACCTGCCCGAACCGTTTCCGACGCCGCTGACCGAAGCGCTCGCCCGCACGCTGATCGAGGTCGGCACGATCCCCGGCCGCCAGGAGACGCACGCCGTGTTGCACGAGGGGCGGCCGGTCGGGCAGGCGCTGCTGCGCTTCGACGCACCGTTCGTCGGCGTGCGCGCCGCCGAGGTGGCGTACTGGCTCGGCGAAGCGCACTGGGGCAAGGGCTGGATGACGCGGATCCTCACCGACTTCCTGGCTCTCAGCTTCGCAGCGCATCGGCTCGACGTCGTCTACGCGTGGATCCACGACGACAACCGCGCCTCCGCCCGCGTCGCGGAACGCTGCGGCCTGGGCCCGGATCCCTTTCCGCTGGCGGCCGAACTCGCGCACTCGCTGCAGCGACCGCGCTTCCACCGTTTCGTTCGCTACCGCCGCGAGCGCTGACCAACGCCGGCCGCGCCGTCGCGACCGCAACCAGGGTCCGGCGCCGTGCGGTCAGCGTGCACGATGCCGGCGTCCACGGCAGCGCATCCGCTCCGCAGCCGACGGGCCGGCGCATGCGTCGGCCGATTCGCCAGCGCGCTCGCCTCACACCGCCAGCGCGCCGACCGCCTTCTCCGCCGCGCCGACGACCGTGCCGTCGCGCAGCAGCCGCTCGGCGGTGGCGAGGTCGGGCGCGAGGTAGCGGTCGCGGTCGAGGCCCTTCACCGCCTTGCGCAGCGCCTTGTACGCCGCGTGCGCGCCCTTGCCGGGGCGCAGCTTGTCGCCGAGGTCGAGCGCCTGCGCCGCGCACAGCAGTTCGATGCCGAGCACCTTGGCGGTGTTGGCGACGACCTGCTGCGCGTGGCGCGCGGCGGTCACGCCCATCGACACGTGGTCCTCGCGGTTGGCCGACGTCGGGATGGTGTCGACGCTGGAGGGATGCGCGAGCGTCTTGTTCTCGCTGCACAACGACGCGGCGACGACCTGCGGGATCATGAAGCCGCTCTCGACGCCGGCGTCGCGCGCGAGGAACGGCGGCAGGCCGGAGATGTCGGGATTGACCATCTGCTCGATGCGGCGCTCGCTTATGTTGGCGAGCGTGCTGACCGCGATGGCAAGGAAGTCCATCGCCTGGCTGACCGGCTGGCCGTGGAAGTTGCCGCCGCTGAGCACGTCGCCGCCGGGGAACACCAGCGGATTGTCGGTGACCGAGTTGGCCTCGGTGACGACGACGTCGAGCGCGTAGCGCACGCCGTCCTTGGCCGCGCCGTGCACCTGCGGCGCGCAGCGAAGCGAGTACGCGTCCTGCACCTTCTTGCAGTCGACGTGGCTCGGCAGGATGGCGCTGCCCTGCAGCAGCGCGCGCAGGTTGGCGGCGGTCGCCAGCTGGCCCGGCTGCGGGCGGATCGCGTGGATGCGCTCCTGGAACGGCGTCGCGCTGCCGCGCAGCGCCTCGACCGTCAGCGCGCAGCAGACGTCGGCGGCTTTGGCGAGCCGCATCGCCTCAAAGACGGCGAGGCAACCGATCGCGGTCATGATCTGCGTGCCGTTGATCAGCGCGAGGCCTTCCTTTTCGCGCAGCAGCAGCGGCCGGCGACGCACCGCCGCGAGCGCCTGCGCGCCGGTGACCTTCCTGCCGTCGGCGGCGAACATCTCGCCGCGGCCGATCAGTGGCAGCGCCATGTGGCTGAGCGGCGCGAGGTCGCCGCTGGCGCCGACCGAACCCTGCTGTGGGATCACGGGCGCGAAGCCGGCGTTGAACAGCGCCAGCGCCTGCTGCAGCAGTTCGAGGCGCACGCCGGAGAAGCCGAGTGCGAGGTTGTGGATGCGCAGCGCGAACGCCAGCCGGCTGGTCGCGAGCGGCAGCGGCTCGCCGACGCCGGTCGCGTGGCTGAGCAGCAGGTTGGTCTGCAGCGTCGCCAACTGGTCGTCGGCGATGCGCACGCCGGCGAGCTTCCCGAAGCCGGTGTTGATGCCGTACATCGTGCGGCCGGTGGCGACCGCGTCCTCCACCACCTTGCGGCTCGCGCGCACGCGCTGCAGCGCAGCGGGCGCCAGCGCCGCCCTGCAGCCTGGACGGCTCAACAGGGCGAGGGTCGCGAGCGGAAGGTTCGGTTCGCCGAGTCGGATCGTGGGCACGGCGCGAACCTAGCTGCGTCCACGAAGGCAGGCAAGGAACGGACGCTTCGCCCGGAAGGCGCTGCTACGCCGCCGTCGCCAGGGATCCGCGCGCACGACCAGCGCGGCCGACGACTTCAGTTCGACGTCGATTCGAGCGCCAGCGGCGGCGCAGTCGGCACGAGAAAGAAGCGGCCGATCGCGACCGCGAAGCGGCTGCCGTCGTCGCGCTCGAATTGGTAGCTGCCCTCCATCGTGCCCCACGTCGTCGGCAGCGGGCAGAAGCTCAGGTAGCTGTACGACTCGCCCGGCGCGAGGTGCGGGTACTCGCCGACCACGCCCTTGCCGCGCACGTCCTCGCGCTTGCCGTCGGCGTCGACGATGATCCAGTGGCGGGTCAGCAGGCGCGCCGACCGCTCGCCGACGTTGGTCATCGTGATCTTGTAGCGGAAGACGCTCTTGGGCAGCGGCTCGCGCCCGCTTGCCAGCATCTCCGATGGGATCTGCTCGTGCGGCAGGAACTCGGCCGCCGCCTGGATGCGGATGCCGTCGGTCGTGACGTCGGAGTGCGGCGAGGTGGCCATGGCGCGAAGGGTCGGCGCGCGAGAATAGACCGACCGCAGCGCGAAGGAAGAGCCTGCCGCGGGATGTCGCGGACGCCGATCCGGCGTTAGAACGGCGCGCCCGAAGCCGACTGCGCCGGCGCGCAACTGCGGCGCGAGGGCAGTTCGAACACCGCGGCGCAAATGGGCCGAGTGCGTCGGTCGCGCGGTGGAGAGCTCCCGCGGTGCGTCGTCCCGGCGAACGGCCAAGCCGGTCGGTCCGCGGGCGAGCCGACTCAGAGCCTGAGAGGGAATCGCTCGAAGGCTCTGCGCGGCTGCGAAGGCAGCCGCCAAACACGACTCTGAGAGGCCGAATGCTGGACTCTTCTCGGCCTCTCAGTGCGCCGAGCCGCCCTGCGCGAACTTCAGCGTCACGCCGCCGCCGGACAGGTCGAGCGCCTTGCCAGCGAGCGTGCCGGTCCACGCGTCGGCCTTGCCGTCGCCGAGCAGCTTGCACTTCACCGTGACCGCCTTGCTGTTGGCGTCGAACGTGTACGTGCCGTGCAGGTGGTCGTGGCTGCCGTCCTCGCGCGGCGGCGTGTGCACCATCACCTTGTCGCCGGCGGTCTGGAACCCGAGTTGCAGCCCCTTCTTGCCGCCCTCGACCTGCTGGGCCCAGTTGCCCGCGAGCGGGTGGTCGTTGCCGCAGGCGGCGAGGAGGAAGAACGGCAGGACGAAGGCGTGGCGACGTTGCATCGGTGGATTAGGGTTGGTCGCACGATCATGACGCGGCCTCGCGACCGCGCCAAGCCGGACCGCCCCTCAGCGCGGCGCGGCCGGCGTCCGCCGGTAGATCAGCACGACGTCGTTGCCGAACAGATCGCGCTGCAAGGCCAGCACGTCGTCGACGCTGCGGAAGTCGCTGACCAGTTCAGGCTGGCCGGGCGCCACGGCGACGAGCCGGAGCACGTCGTTCTCACGCCGCCACGTGCCGCGCGCCGCGAGCACCGGCGTGTCGGCGACCGTCAGGTGCGACAGGAACGAACCATCGGCGAGCAGTTCGACGAAGCCCTGCCGCACGCGGTGCGCGAGCGCCCGCGACCGTTGCAGCGCCGCATCGTCGCGCTCGGCCTCGGGCCGCAGCGCGACCATCGCCGCCGCCGACGCCTCGGGGTCGAACACGTAGAAACCGGCGTCGGCGCGCGCGGCCGACGACGCGGCGCAGGCTGCGAGCAAGGAACCCAAGGCAAGGTGCATTACCCAGGTGGACCGCATGCAGGCAGCATGCCCGCCCCACCCGGCTCAAGCTACTTCGCCGAAGAGCCCAGGGGCGGTGTCGCTGCCGACGATGTTGCCCTTGTCGTCGCGTCCGAGCCGGCAGACGGCGACCGCCGGATCGTGCGTGAAGAACAACCGGCCGCCGCGCGCCAGCAGATCCGCCAACAGCGCCGACTTCTCGTCGATCAGCAGCTCCGGGAAGCGGTCGTAGCCCATCGTGATCGCGCGCCGCACCCACGGCAAACCGGGGATCAGGTCGGCGCAGAACAGCAGCGGCCCGTGCGTTCCCGCCACTTCGGCGAGCATCATGCCCGGAGTGTGGCCGTCGCTGCGATGCAGGCGGAAACCGTCGCCGAGCACGGCGCTGCGGTCGCCGTCGACGAGTTCGAGCCGGCCGGTGGCGGCGAGCAGCCCCGGCAGTTCGGGCACGAAGCTGGCGCGGTCGCGCGCGTGCGGGCGCTGCGCCCGCTCGAACGCCTGCTTGCCGACGACGAAGTGCGCGTTGGGGAACGCAAGCGCCAGCGGCCGGCCCGGCGCGTGTGCCGCCAGCACGCCGCCGGCGTGGTCGAAGTGCAGGTGCGACAGCACCACGACGTCGACGTCCGCCGGCGCCACGCCGATCGCGGCCAACTGCTCCAGCAGCACGTGGCGGTCCTCCTGCACGCCGTAGCGCGTGCGCAGATCCGGCGGAAAGAACGCGCCGATGCCGGCCTCGCACAGGATCGTGCGCGTGCCGTCGCGCACGACGAGGCAGCGGCAGGCGAGGTCGATGCGATTGTGTTCGTCGGCCGGCGACCACTGGTTCCACATCGCCTTCGGCGCGTTGCCGAACATGGCGCCGCCGTCGAGTTTCTGGGCGTTGCCGAGGACCGACCAGAGGCGGCGCGTCACTTGCCCGCCTCCCCCGCCGCGAGCGCGGCGAGCCGTTCGGCCAACGGCGCGAGCTTGCAGCCCTCGAGGTTGCACAGCACCGCGACCGCGACCTTGTCGGCGGGACGCAGCACGAGCATCGTGCTGACGCGCGCCTGCGCGCCGCTGTGCGACGCCAGTTGCGCGCCGTCCTTGCGCGCGACCGAGAGGCCAAGGCCGTAGCCCGTGCCCGCGCCGTCCTTCGTCGTTTGTTCGGTCCACATGGCTGTCAGCCTCTCTTGCGGCAGCAGCCTACCGGCGAGCAGCGCCTGCGCGAAGCGCGCGAGGTCCTCGGCCGAACTGCAAAGTCCGCCGCCGGCGATCTTGTAGCTGCTGTCCATCGGCTTGCTGTTGCGCAGGACGCCCGCCACGCGTGCGTAGCCCTGGGCGCGACCGCGGATGAGCCGCCGGCTGTCGTCGGCCTGCAGCGTCGCCGCGCCACACGGTTCGGCGATGCGCGCGCGCACCAACGCGGCGAACGGCTCGCCGGAGCGCGCCTCGAGGACCGCGCCCACGAGGTTGTAGCCGTAGGTGCTGTACAGGTACCTCGTGCCCGGCTCGTGGACGAGCGGATCGGCGGCGAAGCGCGGCAGACCGGCGCGCTGCGTCGCGAAGGCCTCGACGCTCTCGGCCTCGCCGCGGTAGTGCCGCACGCCGCCGAGGTGGCCGAGGAGCTGGCGGGTCGTCACCGGCCAGTCCTTGCGCGGCCATTCGGCGACGACCGTCGCCACGTCGGCGTCGAGGTCGAGCGCGCCGGCCTCCGCCAACTGCAGCGCCATCACGGCGGTCACCGGCTTGCTGATCGACGCCAGGCGATACACCGTCTGCGGCGTCGCCGGCACGTCGTTCTCGACGTCGGCGAGGCCGAACCCCCGGCGCAGGACCAGCTCGTCGCCGACGGCGACCGCGCACGACAGGCCGGGGACACCGTCGCGCCGCATCAGCGCCTCGATCGCTTCGACTGCCGCGGCGGTCCACCGCGGCTCCTGCGCACGCGCGCCGAAGGCAGCGCAGGCGACGGCGGCGACGAGGACGGCGGACGCGCGCAACGGCGAGGTCGTCATGGCGCTGCGAGGGTTACGCGCTGGCAGCTGCCGGGGCAAGCTCGGCGGCGATGCGAGCCGAGGGCGCCGCCGCGACCGCACGGACGCCGTCATTGCGCCGGCGCCGGCGGCCGGGGACGCTGCAGCCATGGAACCGGCCCCCGCCGCGACGGCCAACGAACGCCTCCAACGCCGCGTCGTCGGCTACTGGATCCTCGGCGACCTGCTGTCGGCGGGCGTCGTCGGTGCGCTGGCGTGGTTCGTCGGTCGGCCACTGCTGGCCGAACACTGGCAGGGCTGGTCCGCCAACTGGGAACACCTGCTGCTCGGCGGCCTCGCCGGCATGCTGCTGCTGGCATGCGCGGTGCCGCCCCTGGCTTACGCGCGCTGGCGCTACGCCTACCTCGGCGACCTGCTGCTGCTGCGCTACGGCATCCTGTTCGTCGAAGAGCGCACGGTGCCGGTCAAGCGCATGCAGCACGTCGATCTCGTGCGCGGACCGCTGGAGCGGCTGTTCGGCCTCGCCACGCTGGTGGTGTTCACGGCCGGCAACGAAGGCTCGGCCTTCCGCGTGCCGGGCCTGCGCGCCGGCGACGCCCAGGCGCTGCGCGACCGCATCCTCGAGGCCCGCGGTGACGGACGCACCTGACGCGCCGCCGCCACCGCCGACGGCCGCGACGCCGGCGAACGGCGCCGACCGAGCCGCGACGGCTGCGCCGGTCCTGGCGCGCGGGCACCTGCATCCCGGCATCCTGCTGTTGCGCCTGCTCGACGCGCTGCGGCAGGCGGCGTTCCCGGTCGTCGCCGGCCTCGTGCTGCAGTCGTGGTGGTTCGTCGGCTTCGGCGTGCTCGGCTTCGTGCTCTACCTCGGCTACGCCATCGCGCGCTACGTGACGCTCGAGTACACGCTGACCGCCGACGAACTGCGCGTGCGCGAGGGCCTGCTCGAACGGCAGGAGCGGCGCATCCCGCTCGATCGCATCCAGGACCTCGGCTTCGAGTCGTCGCTGCTGCGCCGCGCGCTCGGCCTCTGCGTCGTGCTGGTCGAGACGGCCTCGGGTCGCGGCGTCGAGGCGCGGCTCGATGCGCTCGCGCGCGGCGACGCCGAGCACCTGCGCGAGGTGCTGCTGGCCGCGCGCGCCCGCGCCGAAGTCCGCGCGCCGAACGCCGCTGCGGACGACCTCGCGCCGGCGCCGCCCGCGCCCGAGTGGATCGTGCACCAGAGCCGCGGCGCCGAACTGACCCTGCGCGGGCTCACCGACCTGCGGCTGACGGCGATGTTCGTCACCGGCTACGCCGCCCTCGAACTGGCCGATTCACTCGGCATCGCCGTGCGCCTCGCCGGCGCGGCGCGCAGCGCGCAGGAGTGGCTCGCGCGCTTTCCGCCGTCCGTGATGGCGGCGATCCTGTTCGGCGTGCTGTTCGTCGTGATGGCGTTCGGCGTCGGCACGTCCGTGGTCGGCAACCTCGTGACCTTCCACGGCTTCACGCTGACGCTGCGCGGCGATGTGCTGCAGCGTCGCTTCGGCCTGCTGACGACGCGGCAGAAGACGCTGCCGCGGGCACGCGTGCAGCGCGTCACCTACGAGCAGACGTGGCTGCGCCGCCTGCTCGGCTGCGGCGTGGTCAAGGCCGACTCGGCGGGCGGCAGCCGCAGCGAAGGCGAGGACACGGCCGGCGGCTGGGACGTGGTGGTGCCGTTGGCGCGCGACGCCACCGCCGCCGCGCTGCTGCCGGCCCTGCTGCCCGGGCTCGAACGCGCGCGCTTCGCGTGGCAGCGCGGCAGCGTGCGCCTCGTCGCGCGCATGGGCGTCCAGGGCGCGGCGCTGGCCGCGATCGCGACGGCGGCGCTGTGGCCGCACAACGGCCCGCTGGCGCTGTTCGCGCTGCTGCTGCTGCCGGCGTGGGCCGTGCTCGGCGTGCTGGTCTGGCGCAACCTGGGATTCGCGCTCGACGACGAGTTCCTCGCCCTGCGACACGGCGTGCTGGGCCGCGCCACCGCGATCCTGCCGATGGCGAAGGTGCAGGCCGTCGTCGTGCGCCAGGGGCCGGTCGAACAGGCGCTCGGGCTCGCCAGCCTGACCGTGTACGTCGCCGGCGGCTCGCCGACCTGCGTGCCCGACCTGCTGCTCGCCGATGCGCGCGCGCTCGCCCGCGACATCGGGACGCGCGCCGCGGTGGCCGCCGCCGCGACCTGGTAGCCGGCCCGCGCGCTTTGCCGTGCGGCGGCGCGACGGTCCAGGGCCATCGCCGCGCCGACGGCTGCGCGCGCTTGGCCGGCGCGCACGCGCGATTTCGCGCGGTGGCGCAACCATCGCGCGCCGTGCGGCCCCATTGGCGCATGTGCAGACTCCAACCATCACGATCGGCTGCGGGCTGGTGCAGGGCGTCGACGCGATCCCGGTGCAGGTCGAGGCCACCGCCCGCCACGCCGGCGACGGCACGCCGCGGTTGCTCGGACTCGTCGACGCGTGCGTGCGCGAGGCCTACCACCGCGTGCTGCAGGCGTTCTTCGCGCTCGACCTGCCGTCGCCGCGTGGCGTCACCACGGTCAACTTCGCCCCCGCGGCGCTGCGCAAGCACGGGTCGGGCTTCGACCTGCCGCTGGCGCTGGCGCTCGCCGGCGCCGGCGGGCTGTACCCGGCGGAACGGGCGACGCGGCTGTTCGCGTTCGGCGAGGTCAGCCTGCGCGGCGAGATCCTGCCGGCGCGCGGCGCGGTCAGCGTCGCGCTGGCGGCGGCGCAGCAGGGCGCGCGCGCGCTGTTGTGTTCGCCCGCCGACGCGGCAGTCTGCGCGGCGGTCGACGGCCTGACCCTGTACGGCGCGGCGACGCTCGCCGACGCGATCCACTGGCTCGCCGGGCACAAGCAACTGCCCGCGCCGCCGCCGCGACCCGCTGCGCCGGCCGACGCCGTGCCGGACCTCGCCGACCTGCGTGGCCACCAGACGCCCAAGCGCGCGCTCGCCGTCGCGGCAGCCGGCGGCCACAACCTGCTGTTCGTCGGCCCGCCGGGCACCGGCAAGAGCGCGCTGCTGCGCCGCCTGCCCGGACTGCTGCCGCCGCTGGCGGCGGCCGAACGGCTCGCCGTGCTGCAAGTGCACGCCGCCGCCGGCCTGTCGCTGCCGGACGAACGGCGACCGCTGCGCGCGCCCCACCACACCAGTTCGGCGGCCAGCGTGCTCGGCGGCGGCGCCGACGTGCGGCCCGGCGAGATCACGCTCGCGCACCACGGCGTGCTGTTCCTCGACGAACTGCCGGAGTTCCGCCGCGACGTGCTGGAGGCGCTGCGGCAACCACTCGAAGACGGCACGGTGACCGTCGGTCGCGCCCGGCAAACGGTCACCATGCCGGCGCGTTTCCTGCTGGTGGCGGCGATGAACCCGTGCCCGTGCGGCTACCGCGGCCATCGGCAGCGCCCGTGCATCTGCACGCCGGCGGCGGTGGCGCGCTATCGCCAGCGCCTGTCCGGGCCGCTGCTCGACCGGCTCGACCTGCAGGTCGAGGTGCCAGCGCTCGCCGCCGCGGAACTGCGCGCCGCGGCGGATCCGAACGGCGGCACGGAGGCGCTGCGAACGCAGGTGCTGATCGCGCACGCGCGGCAAACGCAACGGCAGGCGGGCGCGGCGGCGTTCACGCCCAATGCCCGCCTCGCGGATCGGGCGCTGCTGCGCGCCTGCGCGGCGACCGACGCGGCGCTCGCTTGCGTCGACGACGTGCTGACGCGGCACCAGCAGTCGGCGCGCGGCCGGGTGCGCTTGCTGCGGCTGGCGCGCACGCTGGCGGACCTCGACGACCGCGATCACGTCGACGACGTGGACGTGATGGAGGCGGCGAGCCTGCGCGGCTTCGCGCGCGCGCCGGGACTCGCTTGAGCGCTCGCGCGGTCGCTACTGCCCGATCGCCGCGGCGATCGGCCGATCAGCCGTCGCCGGGGATGCGCACGTTGTCGACGGCCGGCTGCCGCGGCGCCCGGGCCGGGGCGACCTCGGTCGGAGTCGCGACGGCGCGCGCGGGCGCCGGCTTCGGAGTCGGCTTCGGCGTCGCGCCGGCGCGTTCGGCCACCGGTCCTTGCAGCTTGGGCTGCAGGGCGTGGGCGGCGAACTCGACGTTCTTGCGCGCGAAGGCGAAGTCGGCGGCGAGTTCGTCCCAGGCGCCGACCGGCGCGAGGCAGGTGCAGGCGAGGAAGCTGCCGTCGTGGGCGACGACGTCGATCTCCGCGCGCACTTCGCCCGCCGCGCTAGGGCCGGTCGCGACCAGTTGCAGCGTCGCGCGATCGCGCAGACGGCCGACGCGCTGTTCGACCACGCGGATGCCGGGATGCAGCAACCGGAAGGCGTTGGCCACGGCCGTCGCGGCGACGTCGGACGTCGCTTCCGGCGGCAGGTGGTCGAGGCGCACGAATTGGATCACCGCGCCGTGCACGGCGCAGGCCAGCGCGAGGTTGCCGGCCGGCAGGTCCGGCGTCGGCGACCACGCCGGATTGGGGATCCACACGCCAAAGGCGTTGCCCGGTTCGGCTACGACCGCGGGCGGCAAGCCGGCGGCGAACGGACGGCGGGCGCTGTCGGCGTCGGCCGCGACGGCGACGAGGGCGGGACCGGCGAGTTCACGCCGCAAGGTGCGCGCGTTGGCGTCGACCCATTCGTGGTTGCGCAGCGACGGGCCCGACTCGGCGACCTCGGTCACCTGCGCCAGCTTGCCGTCCATGGCGATCGAACGCAGACGCCGGCCGTCGTAGCTGCGCACGACCAGTTCCTCGCCGGCCGGGTCGAACAAGCGGGCGTCGGCGACGACGCTGCGGCGGGCGCGCGCCAGCGTGCGAGCCAGCAGCGGGAAGCTCTGCTCCGGACCCCACGCGAGTTCACGCTCGCGGCGGCCGGTGCGGTCGATGCGGGTGACCAGCAGGCGATCGCCACGGCACTCGGCTTCGACGATGCGCTCGTCGCCGACGCGGTCCTGCTGGCCCATGGCGTCGCCGCCGGGCAGCGACAGGCCGGCTGCCGCCGGTTCGGCGACACGCTCGCGGAAGTAGGCGCTGGTCGGCGCGCCGCCGGCGTCGGCGACGGCGAGCGAGGTGACCTGGAAGCGCCGCACGCCGTCCTGGAACTCGTACTCCTCAGACACGGCGAAGCCGCCGTCCGGGCGATGCGCGACGGCGGCGGCGAGCCAGCCGACGGCGGTGCCGCTGGCGTCGTGCAGCACGAACCACTCGCGGCGCGGCGGCACCAGCGTCTGCGCGGCGGGCGCGACGACGACGCCGCGGCGGATCGCAGCGACCTGCGCCGACGGGAAGCCGACGCGGGCGCCGGCGTCGACTTCGATCTCGACGAAGCCGTCGATGGCGACCAGCACGCGTCCGTGCAGCACGTCGCCGTTCTTCAGTTCGACGACGTCGAGCAACGCCGGCGGCGGATCCTGGCAGCAGAGGACGAACAGCAGGCCGAGCAGGGTCATCGGGGGTGGGTTCCTCCCCGGCCCTATCGAGCCGCCCGTGCCACCGGCTTTACCGCGTTGTCGAAGAACCCGACGGCGCCGGGCGCAAGGCCGTCGCCAAACGGGCCACGGCCACGGCCAGCGCGAGCGCCACCGGCGCGAGCAGCGCCCAGGACGGCACGCCCGTGAGGTCGGCCCAGAAACGCCACCACAGGTGCCGGAAACGGCGGTCCTCCCAGCGCTGCGGCGGCAGGCGCTGGGCGTCGTCCTCCGGCGTCACGCCGAACACCGCCTGGACCGCGTACGGCGCGTCGCTGCGGGTCTGCCGCTCGGCTTCGTCGATCTCGAACACGCCGGTCGCCGCAGCGATGGCGTAGCGCCAGTTGGCCCGCAACGGCGTGTAGCGCGGCTGCCAGCCGGTGAGGTCCGCCGGATCCCCCGGCGTGCCGACGGCGGCGACGGCCTGGGCGCCGAGTTGCAGCACGCCGCGCACCGGCGCGACCACGCTGCTCACGGTGACGAACACGCCGCAAACGACGGTCGCCCACCACGCCTTCGGCCAGCGCCGCCACGGCTGCGCTTGCGGCAGCACGAGCGCCAGCAGCGCGACGAGGCCATGCGTCTGGTAGCGGGCCGCCCAGCACTGGCCGCCCTGCCAGCCGCGGGCCTGGGCGAAGAACAGCAGCGGGAACAGGAACAGCGCCCACGCGAGCCAGCGCAGCCGCGGCGTCGTCGCCGCGCGCAGCGCCGCCGGCAGCGCGAGCCACAGCACCGGCGAGAACCACATCGCGCCGCGGCCGGCGCCGAACAGGATCTTGGCGCTGCCGAGCCAGATCGGCTGGTCGAGCCAGTCCGCCGTCTTCGGGTAGCCGGTGTCGAACGGATCGCCAAAGCGCGCGAAGTCGACGGCCAGCAGCAGCGCAGCGGAGGGCACGACGCCGAGCGTGAACACCGCGACGAGCCCAAGGCGCCGCTGGCGGACGCAGGCGATCAGCAGTGCGAGGCCGAGGGCCACCAGCAAGGCGGCGTTCTGGTAGCGCAGCAGCACCGCGGCGCCGCCGCAGAGGCCGCCGAGCAGTGCCGTGCGCGCCGTGCCGCGGCCCTGGTCGACGACAACCACGGCCAGCAGCGCGGCGAGCAGGAACGCCAGTCCGGGTCCGTCCGACAGTTGCTCGCGCCCGAAGGCCGACGCCTGGGTGGCGAGGAGCACGGCCAGCGCGACGCCGACCGCCGCGCGCGGCGAACTGCCGAGCGCGCGCGCCAGCAGGAACAACAGCGCCGCGGAGCACGCCGCGAACGTCGCCGGGACCAGCAGCGCGATCAATCCCTGCGTCAGCGCCGGCGTGCCGCGCACGAACGACGGCGAGCCGGCGAGTTGGTCGCCGACGAGGCCCGGCGCGACGGCGCGGCGGAACGCTTCGTCGGCGGCGCGGGACGGCCCGGCCAGCGCCTCGCCGACGGCGACGAACGGCACGAACAGGTAGACGTGGCCGATCGGAAACCACGTGTAGGCGACGCCGTTGCCGCCGAGCTTGCCGCAGGTGCCCTGCTGGCGGATGTAGGCCGCGCCGAGCGCTTCGCCGAGCGAGTCGCCGCCCTGGTCGGCGCGCAGCAGTCCGCTGTCGCCGCGTCGCCACAGGCTGCGCGCCGCCTGCATGGTGAAGCCGGCGTCCTCGGTCTCGAAGTTGCCGTGCGCGACGGCAGCGAACAGCAGGAACACGGCGAGACACAGCCGCCGCAGCAGGCGCGCGTCCCCGGTCACCGCGGGCCTCCCGGCGCGGCGAGCTGGCCGGGGTCGACGCCGAGCAGCGGCAAGGCCCAGAACCACAGCACCGGCAGCAGCAGCAGCGCGGCCAGCAGGTCGATGCAGATCCCGGCGCGGGCCATCTGGCCGAACGTGATCAGGCGGGAACTGAACACGATCGTGTTCGGCGGCGTCGCGATCGGCAGCATGAAGCCGCACGACGCCGCGATCACCGCCGGCAGCATCAGCACCAGCGGATCGAGCCCGGCGGCGCGCGCGCCATCGCGCAGGATCGGCATCAGCAGCGAGGCGACGGCGACGTTGCTGGCGACTTCGGACAGCAGCGTGATCGCCAGCACGAGCACGAGCAGCAGCACGGCGGGATGCACGCTGCCGACCAAGGGCCGCAGGGCCTCGCCGATCGCCGCCGACAGGCCCGTCGGACCGAAGGCGTCGGCCATGGCGACGCCGGCGCCGAGCAGCAGCAGCAGGTCGAACGGCATCTTGCGCGCCGTCTCCCAGTCGGTGAGCCGGCGGCCGTCGGGGGTCCCCGCCGGCACGAGGAAGGCGAGGATCGCCACCAGCACGGCCACGCTGCCGTCGGCGATGAAGCTGTCGCGCCGGCCGGCGGGCACGAGGTACGACGCCCAACCACGGATCGCCTCGCCAGCGCCGATTTGCACGTCGCCGCGCGTGATCCAAAGCAGCACGGCGAGGCCGAACAGGGCCGCGGTGCGCTTCTCGGCGCGCGTCCACGGGCCGAGTTCGCTCGCCTCGCGCAGGAGTTCGTCCTGGCCGCGCAGGCGCGCGCCCGGGAGCGGCAACGCGAAGCGCGTCAGGCAGAAGCTCGCGACGACGGCGAGGACCAGCGCGTACGGCAGGAAGGCGAGCACCCAGCCGAGGAACGACACCTGCCGCGCGCCGGCCGCGACCAGCGGTTCGTAGGCGCCGAAGAAGATCGCGTTCGGCGCCGTGCCGATCGGCGAGCCCATGCCGCCGATCGACGCGCCGTAGGCGATGGCGCACATGATGCCGGCGCCGAAGTTGGCGAGGGCGCGCGGCGGCAGTTCACCGAGCGCAGCCATGCGCTGCACGAGCACGCTGCCGATCGGCAACAGCAGCAGCGCCACCGAGGTGTTGTTGATCCAGGTCGAGATGACCGTGGCGGCGAGGAAGAAGCCGAGCACGAGCCGGCGCGGTTGCGCGCCCAGACGCGCGACGACGCCGAGCGCGAGCCGCCGATGCAGCCCGCAGCGTTCGACCGCCTGCGCCAGCACGAAGCCGCCGCCGAACAGCCACAGGATCGGGTCGCCGTAGCCGCGGGTCGTGTCGCCGGTCGAGGCGATGCCCAGCAACGGATACAGCGCCAACGGCACCAGGGCGGCCGCGGCGATCGGCATGGCCATCAGCAGCCAGCACGTCGTGGTCAGGCCGGTGACGAACAGGGCCCGGCAAGCGACCCCGACGTCGGTCCCCGGAGCGAACGGCAGCAACCTGCCCGCCCACCAGCACGCGATGCCCACGGCGACGGCTGCGGCGATGCGGCGCGGGAACACCTCGCGCGGGACCCGCGCGGCGCCGTCCAGACCGCTCACGGAGCGGCCTCCCCGGTGACCGCGGCGCCGAGCCACCGCAGGTATGCCGGCAAGCCGTCGGCGACGGTGAGTTCGAGCACTTCGGGCACTTCGTAGGGGTGCAGCGCGACGAGGCGCTGGCGCAGGGCCTCGGTGCGCGCGCGGGTGGTCTTGGCCACGAGCAGCAGTTCCTCGGCCGCGTCGACGCGGCCCTGCCATTGGAAGTACGAGCGCACACCGGGCAGCACGTTGACGCAGGCGCAGAGGCGTTCCGCGACGACGGCCTGCGCGAGGTCGTGCGCCCCGAGGCTGCCGGCGCGCCCGGCGGCAGCGGGCGCCGTGCACAGGACGACGACCGCGTCGGCGGTCACCGGCCGCGCCCCAGACGGCTGGCCAGCAGCGGGTCGAGGCCGACCGCCAGGATCTTGGCCTGCGTGCGCTGGAAGTCGTAGGCCACGCGGTGGATCTCGACGCGCCCGTCGTTGACGACCGCGAACGAGGCGCGCGTGTCGCCGTCGCGCGGCTGACCGACGCTGCCGACGTTGACGATGCACGGCCCGTCCAGATCGAACGAGCGCAGTTCGTCGCTGGCGTAGGTGAAGCGGTGGTCGACGCCGTGCACGCCCGGCCAATGCGTGTGGCCGACGAAGCACGGCCGGTCGAGCAACGCGAAGATCTGGCGCATCTTCTCGGGCTCCTGGAAGCCGTCGCTCTTCAGCACGTACTCCATCACGGGGTCGCGTGGCGAACCGTGCACGAACAGGTAGCCGTGGTCCGCCATTCGCTCGGGCAGGCCGCGCAGGAACTCCCACGCGCGCCGGCGCCCGGGCCGCAGCAGCGACGGCTTGAGGCGGGCGCGCGCGTAGCGCAGCGCCTGCTGCGCCAGCAGGTTGAAGTCGTCGAGCTCGTGGAACAGGCCCCAGTCGTGGTTGCCGCGGATCGTCCACTTGCACCGCGCCATCACCAGCCGCGTCACCGGCAGCGGATCCGGGCCGTAGCCGACCACGTCGCCCAGGCACACGACCTCGGGCACGCCGAGCTGGTCGATGCGCGCGAAGACCGCCTCGACGGCTTCGAGGTTGGCGTGCAGGTCGGAGACGACGGCGAACGCGGTCATCGCGCCCTTGTCGGCAGCGCCGCGACGGCCTGCTGCACCGCCGCCTCGATCGCCGCCTCGGCCGCGGCGAGCGGCATCTTCATCGTCGCGCCGGCCGCCTTCTTGTGGCCGCCGCCGCCGAACGCCGCGACGATCGCCTGCACGTCGACGTCGCCACGGGCTCGCAGCGAGCACTTCACGGCGCCGTCGAAGCGCTCCTTGAGCAGCGCCACGACCTCGACGCCTTCGATCGAGCGCAGCGGGTCGAGCACGGCGTCGGTGTCGAAGTCGGCGCGGCCGGCGCGCTCCATCAGCGCCTTGTCGAGGCTGGCGATCGCCAGCTTGCCGTCCAAGCGCAGTCGGTGCCGGCCAAGCATGTCGGCCAGCAGGGCGGCGCTGTCGGGGTGGTTGCGCCGGTACATCGCGTCGTAGATGCGGCTGCCGTCGACGCCGCTGGCGACGAGTTCGCCGGCCATGGCGAAGACCTCGGCGTCGGCGTTGCTGTAGCGGAACCAACCGGTGTCGGCGACGAGCGACAGGAAGACGCCTTCCGCCGCGGCGGCGCCGAGCGGAACGCCGAGTTCGCGGTAGAGGCGGCGCACGAGCGCGCCGGTCGCGGCGGCCTTGGCGTCGACGTAGCAGACCGTGCCGTCGCCCTGTTCGCTGCCGACGTGGTGGTCGATGACTGCGATCGTCGGCCGCTGCTGCGCGAGCCGCTGACCGAGCACGCCGACGCGGGACAGCTGGCAGCAGTCGAGCAGCACCACCACGTCGAAGCCCGGCAGCTGTTCCTCGGCCCGCGCGTGCTGGAACGGCGTGTGGCGCAGCAGGAAGTCGAACGACTTGCCGACCGGGTCGGGATTGACGATCGCGACCTCCTGGCCGAGGGCCCGCAGCAGGTGGTAAAGGGCCGTTTGCGCGCCGAGGCAATCGCCGTCGGGATTCTCATGGCCGGTGAGGAGGAACCGCTGCTTGCGCCGCAGGAAGTCGAGGAACGTGGCCACGGGCACCCAGGGACTCTATGCGCGCCGTGCGCGGGCCTCAATCTCCCGGCGCATTCGCGACCCGTCGACCGCCGCAGACGACCGCCAGCGTCGGGAGTTCGCCGTGCACGAACGCCGCCAGCGTCGCCTCGGGCGTCGCCAGCGCGGGCACGACCAGCAAGTCCGCGCGACCGCCCGGCCGCAGGCGACCGGCGCCACGCAGTCCGAGGCTGACAGCGCCGTGCGTCGTCGCCATCGCGAGCAGTTCGGACGGCGCGAGACCCGGCCACATGCGCGCCGCGCGCGCGAGTTCGGCGCGCATCGACAGGCCGTCGTTGCTGGCCGCCGAATCGGTGCCCAGCGCCACGGGGATGCCCGCCGCGAGCCAGCGCACGACCGGCGGCGGCGTGCGCCGGAAGTACGCGATCGTGCCGGGGCAGACGGCGATCGACGCGCCGCTCGCCGCGATGCGCGCCGTGTCACCGCGCTCGAGTTCCTGGCAATGGACCAGCTGCGTGCCGGCGCGCAGCGCGCCGACGCGCCCGAGCCAGCGCACCGCGCCGATGCCTGGCGGCCGGAAGCCGGCCGGCAGACGCCCCAAGCGCTGCAGCAGGTCGCGAAACGGGCCCCTACCGGTGCGCAGGAACTCCTGCTCCTCCGGCAGTTCGGCACAGTGCACGGCGAGGTGGCGCGACTTGGCGGCGGCGGCCGCGAAGAGCGCCGCCGAGACCGAGTACGGCGCATGCGGCGACAACCCTGGCAGCATCTTGCCCTGTCCGGCGCGCCAGCGCTCGCGCACCAGCGTGCGCGCCTCGCGGGTTCCGAGGTGGAAGCCGGTGAGTTCGCGATAGCTGCGCGATCGTGCGCGCGCGCGCGCGAGTTCGGCCGCCGCCCGGCCGGTGGCGTCGATGTCGCCGACCGCCGTGGCGCCGCCGGCGAGCAGGTCGGTGATCGCCCGGCGCAGTTGCGCGCGTTCGTCTGCCGGGGTCGCAGCACTGCGCGCCGCCATCACGGCGCCGACCCAGGCCAGGAAGTCGCGTTCGGGGCGCGGCAGCGGCGCAATCTGCAGGTGCGCGTGCGCGTTGACCAGCGCCGGCAGGACGGCAACCGCGTCGACGGGCTCGGTGCGGGCCAGCGCGACGAGGCGACCGTCGGCGCGCCATGCGACGGTGCGGTCGCGCAACCATGCGCCGGGAGCCAGCGCGACGAAGCGGGCGGCAATGCCGCCGCCCGCGGCGGCACGGCTCACGTCCGGGCGCGGACGCGGAGCGCCTTGACCACGAGGTCCGGGAACGTCGTGCGGTCGTAGCGCAGTTCGAAGCGGAAGCCGGTCACCGAGTCCTGCTGGATGCCCGGACCCGCGCCGGTGCCGACGCCCTCGCGCCACGGCTTGATCGTGCCGGATATCGGCGTGATGCCGTCCTGGGCGATGCGCGCGCCCTGGAAGCGGATCGAGACGCCATCCAGCGCGAGGTTGTTGGCCTTGCTCGTGCCGACAGCGCCCGTGTCCGTGAAGGTCACGGTCGGCAGCGGACCGGCGTCGTCCGGATCGACGTCGAGCTCGTAGCGCAGCCACGTCGGCGGGAACAGGCGCCCCGTCGAGTACCAGCGCGACACGTCGCCCGAGAGCAGGTCGCGGTCGGTCAGCGTGCCGGCGTTCGCGCCGGCGTTGTAGGACGGCACGGTCCCGACCGGGCCGTTGAAGGTCACCGAACCGCCGGCTTCCAACCGGTAGAAGCCGGACGAACCAGCGCCACCCTGGGCCTGCACATTGAGCTGCGTCGGGGCCAGCGCGGTCACGATGCTGCCGACGCGCGAACCGGTCGACCCGCTCATGTCGAGCAGGCCGCGCACGGTCACGTCGCGCGCCGACTGCAGCAGTACCGAACCGCCGGAACCGCCGCCGCCAGGCGACGAGATGCCCCAATCGATGTCCTGCGCCGCCGAAACGGTCGACAGGTTGTCGCCGGTGATCAGCACGCCGCGCCCGCCGCGGGCAAGCACCTGCCCGGTCGAGTCCAGCACCACCGTGCCGCCGGCGCGGAAGGCGATCGCGCCGCCGCCGCCGGTGCCGCCATGGCCGGCGATGTAGTCGTCCGCGAACACCGTGGCGACGCCGAACGTGTGGCTGCCGCCGCCACCGCCGCCCGAACCGCCCACCACGAAGTGGTCGAGCGACTGGTAGTTCGACGGCGGCGACACCGGCGGGTACGGGAACAAGCTGAACTGCAGACCGGCAACGGCGAGGGCGCCGTTGTTCGGTTGCGTGATGGCCGGCGCTGGAATCGACGGCGTCGACGGCTGACCGCCGGCGAGCCGGAAGCCACCACCGCTGCCACCGGGCGAGAACTCGTCGTGGAACGTGAGGGTGGTGCCGGTGATGAACGGGGCCGCCGCAGCGGCCGCCGTGCCACCAACCGGCCGCTCGGCGGCGCCGCGGCCGCCGGTGTTGGCGACGTTGCCGAGGTAGGCATGGGTCGCGACGACGCGGACGTCCTGGCCGTTCTGGCCGCGGTTGAGCGCTCCAGCCGGCGTCGCGCCGGCAGGGCATTCGTTGCCGCCAGCACCGCCCGACCCGCCGCCGCAGCCACCCGCACCACCGGCCTGGCCGGGAACGATGACGGCGGTGCCGACGCCACCGCGCGAATCGAACGACGAGATGCGCTGGCCGGCGAGCGGACCGGTCGTCGGGACCGTTGCCGGCATGTCCGCCGCATTGAGGTCGATCGTGCCGCGGATGTCGACGCGGCCGCGCACCGAGATGCGCGGCGGCGTCGCGCCGCGGAAGCGCAGCGTCTGGCCCTCCGCCAGCACGAAGTCGGTGAAGAAGAAGCGGCCGTCGGTGACGGCGAACGACACGCCATCGGGCGTGTTCGACGCCGGAATGACGATGCCGCCCGCCTGATCGAGGTTCCACTCGAAGACGCCGCCCCCGAGCGGCGTGCCGAAGTTGGCGTTGAAGGAACCGTGGCGGCCATCGCCGCCGATCAGGCCGGCGCGCGCGCCGTTGCTCCACGTGCCACCGGAGACCAGCGGATCCTGGCGGGCGTCGTTGGCGAACGACTCGTCGAGGTCGAGGTCGACCGAGACGGCCGCACGGGTGATCAAGTCGAACTCCGCCGGCGTCGCCGGGCGGCCGGCGAGGTCGCGCAGGTCCGCCGCGACGATCACGCTGATGCAGGAGTTGCCCGGCAGTTCGATCGACGGCCGGAAGGTCACGACGGTCACGTCGGCCTCGCCGACGCGCTGCGTCGACAGGACCGGCAGGCCTTCGAGCGCCAGGCCCTCGGCGTCGCGGTCGCAGGCGCCGCTGAGCAGCGTGCCACGCACGAGCACGCGGATCGGGGACGTGGCGCCGAGCGGCAACTGCAGCGGCGTGGTGTCGATCAGCTCGGAGAAGCGCAGCACGATCGTCGGCTCCAGTTCAACGCCGGTCGCGATTGTCGGCGACAGGAGCTCGACGGTGGGCGGCTGCTGGTTCTCGTCGAGGATGCCGAGCGTAGCGCGGATCGTGCAGTTGAACTCCTGCTGCAGCGTGTCACCGGACAGGTTGCGCACGCCGAACGCCGCACTGGCGCCGCCGGCGATCGAGATGATGTAGCTCTCGTCGCGGGCGAAGCCGAAGGTGGTGACGCCATTGGCCGTCGACACCCGGGGAGCGAACGTGACTTCGCTGCCGACGACGAGCAGGTCGCCATCCGGCTGGACGCCGGTCGCGGTCCGGATCGAGATGCTGGCGCCGTTGATCGAGGCGGGATCGACCGCATCGGAGAACTTGAAGCGCAGGCGCTCGTTCTCGGCGATCTCCGTCACCGCGCAGCCTGACTGCGAGCAGCCGAGGTTGCAGCTGATGATGCAGAAGGGCGCGCCATCGAGGCAGCGGATCCGCAGGTCGTTGGTCGACGTCGACCCGCCGCCCGAGCAGCTCGGCAGCAGCGCGAGGGCTGTGACGAACGAGCCCGTGAGCAGGAAGGAAGCTGGGACGTTGCGCATGGGTAGGGCTGGGGCGGAATCAGTAGCGGAAGACGACGCGGACCTCGTCGACGGTGATCACGGCGCCGAGCGCGTGGTCGGCGATCAGCCGGAAGCGGAAGCCGTTGAGCGAGTCGGCGTCGATGCCGGTCACGCTCAGGTTGCTGCGGACCGCCTGCCGCCAGACGCCGACCTGTTCGACGACGCCCGTCGAGACATTCAGTTGCGCGGCCTGGAACAGGGCGCGGACCGGCTGGCCTTCCTCGGCGCGCAGCGGCGACACGGCCGTATCGTCGCTGAGGACGAACGGCGTGCCATCGACGGCGCCGCGGATCTCGTAGCGCACGAACTCGGGTCCGAAGATCTGCTGCGTCGAGTAGTACTTCGACTGGCAGAGGATCAATGCGTCGCGCTCGGTCAGCGCGGCGACGTTGTCGGCGGACGCCGCCGGCAACATGCCCGACAGCGCTGCCAGCGCGGGCGTCGTCGGCGCTTCCAGGCGCACGAAACCTGCTGCACCGTTGCCGCCTTGGATCTGCACCGATGCGCCCGCCGGATACGCCGGCGTGCTGTTGCCGCGCTGGAACAGGCCGCCCGTGCCGCCGCGGACGTCGATCAGGCCGCCGGACGTCTGGAAGGCGTTGCCCGCCTGCAGCACGACCGAACCGCCCGAGCCGCCGCCGGCGACGCAGGCTTGTTGGGTCGACGTCGTGCCGGTCGAGTTCGCCGCCGCGCCGCCGTTCGCCAGCACCTTGGCCGCAGGCGCGACGGAGAGCGAGCGCCCCGCGCGCAGCGAGATGGCGCCACCGCCACCACCACCGCCGCAACCGGCGATGAAGCGGTCGAGCGTGACGACAAGCGACAGGCAGGGATGGCTACCGCCACCGCCGCCGCCGGAACCGCCGACGAGGAAGTGCAGCGACGACGGCTGCGAACCAGGCGTCGTCGGGACCGGGAACAGCTGGACGGCCGTGCCGCCGGCAGCGCTCGGCCCCATCGCATAGGTCAACGGCGGAGTGGGGACGCCGACGATGCGGAACGTGGAGCCGGCCGTCGGGGTTGTTGCCCACGCCGTGTCGACAGTGAACGTCGCGTTGTTCGTGCCGCCATTGCTGACCACCGTCCGGATCTGCCCGATGCCGGGGCCGGAGAGCACTTCCAGGGTGCGACCGGCGTACCGGCTCGGGAACCAGGGCCAGGCGGCGTTGCCGACGCCGGCGGCCGACGGCGTCACCGTCGTCGCCGTGGCACTCGCGACCACGAGGCCGGCGAGACCGGGTTCGAGGTGGTTGTTCGTGACCACCGTGCCGGCCTGACCCGCGGCGAGGTACCCGCCGCCACCACCGCCGGCGGAAGCCATCGGCGTGTACACGACGCCGGTCAGCGAGGCGTAGTAGATCGCCGAGTTGAGGCCCGACGCGGGGTAGCAGGTCGAGCCACGGCCGCCGCTGTTGAGCACGCTCGTCGCGTAGGCGTGACCGGCCTGCACGCGCGCGTCCTGGCCGTTGACGCCGTTGTTGGCGGCGGTGGCGCCGGTCGTGGTCGCCTGGGCCTGCGAGACCTTGTCACCACCCTTGCCGCCCGAGCCACCGCCGGCGCCGCCCGTAGCGCCCGGTGAGCCGGTCGTCTGCACGGTCGTCGGCAACGTCGTCGACGCATTGGCGCCGGCGACATCGATGTGGCCGAGCACGTCGAGGCGACCGGCGACGGTCAGCTGCGGCGGCCGCGCCCCGACGAACCGGATGCGGGCATCGCTCGGCACGACCATCGTCGTGAAGAAGAACCGGCCATCCGTCACCGCGATCGGGCTTCCAGTGGTCGTGTTGCTGCCCGGGATGACCGTGGTGTCGGTGTTGAACGTGTAGACGCGTTTGCCTTCGACCGTGGTCAGCGTGTCCGTGCACAGCGACAGGCTGAACGGGCCGTGGCGACCGTCGCCACCGATCGCCAGGAACGTCGCGTTGCCACCGCTCCAGACCGCCGCCGACTGGTCGGCGTCGAGTTGGTCCTCGTTGTTGAACGGCTCGACGACGGATTCTTCGACCTGCGGCACCACCGCCGTACGGAAGGAGAGGGTCTGCGGCTGCGCCGGCCGGCCCGACAGGTCCGCGACGCCGTCGGTGATGTTGGCCTCGATGCAGACGTTGCCCGGCAGCGCCTGTGTCGGCCGGAACGACAGAACGGAAATGCCGCGGGTGGCGTCGAAGTCGAGCACCTGCGTGCCCGAAAGCGTTTGCGGCGGCGAGTTGGGATTGCACTCGAACACGCCGGATCCCGGCGCGACCTCGCGGTTGCGCCGGATGCTGAACGTGACCGGGCTCTGCGTGCCGCCGAGGAACGGCGTGGCGTCGATGAGCTCGTTGAACTCGATGACGATGTCGGTGCTGAGCGGCGCCGACCCGATCTGGGCCGGCGATGGCACGACGAGTTCGCCACGCGGGGCGACGCCGTTGAGGTCGATGATGCCGAGCGAGGAGCGCAGCGTGCAGGAGAGGGTCTTGTCGAACGCGCGGCCCGACGTGCTGCGCACGACCGAGGTCTGCTCGGTCCCGCCCAGGATCGTCATCGTGTACGTCTCGCCGGACGTGAAGCCGAAGAACGTCTGTCCGCCAGAGATCGACAGCGACGGCAGGAATCGGACGGTGCGCCCTTCGACGACGAACTCGCCGACTGGTTGGCTGCCCGAGGCCGTGCGGAACCGGATCGACGACGACGTCACGGTCGCCGGATCAATCGCCTCGCTGAAGTTCAGGATGACGATCTGGTTCTGGGCGATGTCCGATTGCGCGCAGCCGGTGGTGCTGCAACCGAGGTTGCAGCTCTCCAGGCAGATGACGGTGGCACCCGCGACGCCGCAATCGACGCCCGCGCTGCCCGTCGTCGTGCCGCCGCCCGAGCAGGCCGCAAGGCCGATCCCGGCCAGTAGGAGGACGCTGCCATGCCAGCGCCGACGGACGCCGGCTCCTCCGACGCCAACAGGCGCGCCGCGGAGCGAACTGCATACGGACATGAGGGCCTCGATGCGGGAGTTTCGGGACGTAAGCCCAGCCGGAACGCGAGGGTAGGCGGACCGGACGGGCTCGAGGGACGCAGAAGATGCGAAGGAAAGCATAAGCACCGTGGGGCCGCAAGGATGGCGTCGCCGCAACGCATGCCAGGGCGCGGAGCAGGCCGGCGACCGCGGAACGCACCAACTTCCATGCCGGCGACGCCCCGCCGCCACCACCCGGCCCCCGACTCGCCGCCCTGGCGACGGTGCGGGTGGACGGCCTGCCACCACCCGGGGCCCCGGCCAGGTGTGGCCACGTCGGGGACGAGCCAAACTGCACGCCATTCGTTCGCTTCCGAACACGCCGTGACGGCCGAGCCGCGCGGCACTAGCCTCGTGCCATGTCCGCGCCTGCCGCTCCACCTGCCGCCGGCCCCCGCCGCGCCGCCGGCCTGCTCGTCACGGTCCTCGCCCTGTGTCTCGCCGTCGGCGGTGGCGCCGGCTACCAGTTGACGGCCCTGACGCGCACGATCGACGAACTGCGCCGCGACGCCGCCACCGACCGCGCCAGCCTGCAGGAGATCCTCGGCGAGGTGACCCGCCTGCGGATCGAACAGAGCGCCGGCAGCAAGGGGCCGCAGGCGCTGCTGGAGAAGCTGCGCACCTACGCGCCACTGCTGACCAGCGCGCGGGTCGCCGAGCCCGACTACCGCAGCGCACAGAAGGAGATGGACGCCATCCTGCGCGCCTTCACCGCAATCGGTCCAGATGCGATGCCGCCGGTGCAAGATCGCGTCACCGCGCTCGACCCGGCGAAGGACTTCGACGAGCTCAAGCAGTTGCTGCGGGCGACCATCGCGATCGACCGGACGAAGGGCCTCGCGCTGTACCGCGAGGTGCTGCTCGGCCAGCGACTGCCGTCGCCGCGGCTGCGCTGGTTCGTCGCCAGCGAATTGACCGACATCGACCGGCCGCTGGCGCGCGACCTGCTGCGCCGCGTCCTGCTCACCGAGTCGAGTCGCGGATTCAATCCGGACTACGCAGCGGCGTTCGAGGGCGCCGTCGTGCCGGATCGCGCGGCGTTGTCGGCATCGGGCTTCCACAACTACGTGCTGGCCTACGCCCGCACCGACGATGCGCGCACCGACGAGACCTTGCTGATGGTGCTCGGCCGCAGCGAGCACGACCGCATGACGGTCCAGGAGTGCATCAAGACGCTGGGCGGCCGTCGCTGCGTCGCCGCGGCGCCGATCATCGAGGGCTTCGTGCGCAAGCCGCCCGGCGGCCAGGAGGATCCCATCTTCCTCAACCACTGCTACGAAGCGCTCGTCGCCATCCGCGGCGCCGACGCCCGCGCCTTCCTCGAAGCGGAATTGGCGCGCAACCAGCAGGACCTCGTGGCGAACCGCATCCAGGCGCTGCTGGGCCGCATCGCCGCGGGCAACGCCGCGCCCAATGTGCCTGCCGCCGGCGGCGCGCCGAAGTGACGGAACCCTGAGTCACGGCGCCGCGCGGCCGATCGCCGAGCGGCCGATCGCCGCGCCGCCGACCGCCGCGGGCCCAGCGCCTGCCGGGCGCAGTCGCAGCCGGCGGTCAGTCCGCCAGGAACTCGATGGCGCCGGCGGGGAGGAAGTACAGGATCAGCATCTCGCCACCGCGCACGGTCGGCACGTGCACCGAGCCCTTGCCGTAGACGACCCAGCCGGTGGGCTTGCCGTCGAAGCGCGGCTCGCCCTTGGTCGCCATGCAGAGGTCGAGTTCGCCGTTGGGGTGGCGGTGGCGCGGGCCGGGCACGTCCATCAACACGGCGTCGACCGAGAACCCGAGCAGTTCCTTGGCGACGCGGCCGAAGCGGATGCCGTTCGCCGCCTTCGGCAACAGCCACTCCGAAGCAATGTTGGCGACCGCGGCGGCGCGCAGCGCAGCGACCGCGGCGCCCGCGAACGGCGCCGCGCGCTCGGCCTGCGCGCTCGCGTCGGCGGCGTCGACGTCGACCGCGCGCAGGGCCTCGGCGACCGGCCGCAACAGGTCGGTGAACTGCTCCTTCGTCATCGTCTGCGTCATGGCGCTCTGCTTCGTGTCACTTGCCCTTGGGGCGGAAGACCTGAACGACGGCCGGATTGCCTTCGAGGCGCGGGCCGCCGATCAGGTCGATGCAGTATGGGATCGCGGGGAACACCGCGTCGAGGCAGACGCGGATCGACGCCGGCTTGCCCGGCAGCGTCACGACCAGCGAACTGCCGAGGATCGCCGCGGTCTGGCGGGACAGGATCGCCGTCGGCACGCCGGCGCGCAGCGACGCCGCGCGCATCTGCTCGCCGAAGCCCGGCAGTTCCTTGCTGCAGACCTCGCGGATCACCTCGGGCGTGACGTCGCGCGGCGCGGGCCCCGTACCGCCGGTCGTGCAGATCAGACAGCAGCCCGCGGCAGCGAGTTCGCGCAGGGCGGCGGCAATGCGCGGCGGCTCGTCCGGCACGACGTGCGTGTGGTAGTCGCACGGCGTGGCGAGGTAGTCGCGCAGCGCCGCCTCGATCGCCGGCCCCGACTCGTCAGCGTAGACGCCGAGGCTGGCGCGATCGCTGATGGTGACGATGCCGATGCGCGGGCGCTCCATCGCCGGCCTCAGTCCGCGCCGCCCGCCGGCAGCGGACCGTCCTCGGTCGGCTTGCCCTCGCCCGACGCGACGAGGCGCTTGATGTGCAGCCGGAACTCGCCGCGCTCCTCGGGCTCGGCGTTGCGCCAACGGCCGGTGTGCAAGCGCCGCTCGATGGCGTGGCCCTGCATCATCACCGACGTCACGTGCTTGCCCTGCGGCGTGAACACGTGCACGCGGCCCTTGCCGCCGAGCACGACGACCGTGCTCTGGTCGAGGTCCCACAGGATCGCGTCGTCGCTCGCTTCGGCGGCGTCCGGGTAGGCGCGCGAGGTCGGCCGCTGGCCTTCTTCGCTGCGCTCGAGACCGTGCTGCGTGCGCCGTCCGGCGTTGCGCGTGCGGCCCTGCAGCTGCCGCGCGA
This sequence comes from Phycisphaerales bacterium, assembly GCA_020247305.1. Classification (GTDB taxonomy): domain Bacteria; phylum Planctomycetota; class UBA1135; order UBA1135; family UBA2386; genus UBA2386. The sequence goes on from JADCJE010000097.1 coordinate 57,428, forward strand.
GGTCCTGCAGCAGCGGCAGCACGAACGCCTCCTCGTCGACCTCGCCGCCCTGCTGCTGGCCCTGCAGGCGCATGGCCTCGGCGTCGAGCTGGCGCTGGAAGCGGCTCAGGATCTGCATCAGGCCCGGGTCGGCGAGATCCATCGGGTCGACCGCCCCCACCGCGTGCAGGCGCAGGCGCGCGCGGCCTTCGAGCGTCGTGCCGCGCAGCAACTGGAAGCTGAAGGCGCAGCGGCCGGCGGCGTCGAGGGTGCGGAACAGGCCGGCGTCGACCTGGCCGAGGATCTTGAACACCGGCGAGTTGCCGCCGAACTCGGCGAGTTGCTGCGTGCGCAGCACGCGGCCCATCGTGACGCGCGTCAGCACGATGTCCTCGCCGGCGAGCAGACGGTCGATGTTTGGATCCTTGCGCTCGATCGCCATCGTCACGAAGTCGGCGAACTGCGGCTTGCCGGTCGACGAGTAGCCCTCGAACACCTGCCGCGGCTCCGCCGGGCGGCAGCCGTCGGCGTGCGAACTGCCGGCGAAGTAGCTGTAGACGGCGCCGGGGCGCAGCGCCTTCTCGTGTTCGCGCACCTCGCGCACGCGCTTGCTGATCTGTTCGACCGCGGTGCCGGCAGCGTGGCGCACGTCGTTGCCGCCATCGAGCGGGATGCGCAGGTTGAGTTCGAGGTAACGCGGCATCGCCAGCGGATCGACGCCTTCGATGTGCAGCAGCGTGTGCGCCATCTCGGCCAGCGCCTGCACGGCTTGCAACGCGGCGTGTTGCGAATCGCCGCGCGTGCGGCCGTGGCCTTGGCCGCGCGGATCGCGCCGACCGTGGCGATCGTGCCGATCGTGCCGGTCGTTGCGGTCGTGGCGTTCCTGCCGGCCATGGCGCTCCTGCCGCTCGTGCCGGACCTGGCCCTTGCCGCCGTTCGCCGCGCGGTCGTGGCGCGGCGGCCGCGGTGCGGCCGGTTCGCCGGCGGTCGCCGGGTCACTCGCCGCATCGCCGCCGACCGGCGCCGTGCCGTCGCCCGCCGGTGCGCCTGACGCATCCCCACCGGGGCGCTCTCCGCGGCGGCGGCGGCGACGGCGACGGCGGCGGCGCTCGCCTTCACCCGCGACCGCGCCGTCGGCGCCGGTCGCAACCTCGCCGTCCCCCGCCGACGACGGCCCCGAAGATGATGGTGCCGAGTCGGCAGCGGCGACGTCGCCACCCGCGGGCGCAGCTGCGGGCGCGGGGTCGATCGGAGGAAGGCCGGCGTTGTCGGACTCGTTCACGGGGCGGCCACGATGCGCCCTGCGCACGACGCCGACAAGGCCGCAGCGCGCATTTCCCTTCGCCGCGGCGGGCTGCTTCAATCCGCGTTCGTTCATGCCCCGTATCCACGACTCGATCCTCTCCACCGTCGGCAACACGCCGATCGTGCGTCTGGCCCGCATCGGCCGGCACTTGCCGCAGGAACTGCTGGCCAAGTGCGAGTTCCTCAACCCCGGCGGCTCCGTCAAGGACCGCATCGGCGTGCGCATGCTGCTCGACGCCGAGAAGCAGGGCCGGATCAAGCCCGGCGACACGCTGATCGAGCCGACCTCGGGCAACACCGGCATCGGCCTCGCGCTCGCCGCCGCCGTCCGCGGCTATCGCGTCATCATCACCATGCCGGAGAAGATGTCGCGCGAGAAGCAGGTGGTGCTCGAGGCGCTCGGCGCCGAGATCATCCGCACCCCCACCGAGGCGGCTTGGGACGCGCCCGAGAGCCACATCGGCGTCGCCAAGCGCCTGCGCGAGGTGATCCCGAACTCGCACATCCTCGACCAGTACGGCAATCCGTCGAACCCGCTGGCGCACGAGGAAGGCACCGGCGTGGAGATCTGCGAGCAGCTCGACAACCAGTGCGACGCGATCGTGATGACGGCGGGCACCGGCGGCACGATCAGCGGCATCGCGCGCGCGGTGAAGAAGCGCATGCCGGACTGCCAGATCGTCGGCGTCGATCCCGAGGGCTCGATCCTCGCCGGCCCCGGACCGATCAAGAGCTACAAGGTCGAAGGCATCGGCTACGACTTCGTCCCCGACGTGCTCGACCGCTCGCTCGTGCACCGCTGGGTCAAGAGCAACGACAAGGACAGCTTCCGAGTGGCGCGCCAGCTGATCCGCCAAGAAGGCCTGCTGGTCGGCGGATCGTGCGGCGCGGGCGTCTGGGCGGCGATGCAGATCGCCAAGGACTTCAAGCCCGGCGCGCGCATCCTCTGCGTCCTGACCGACAGCATCCGCAACTACCTGTCGAAGTTCGTCGACGACCGCTGGCTGCGCGAGAACGGCTTCCTGGAGGAGGACTGGGCGATCGGCACGATCGCGGAGCTGCTGCGGGCGATCGGTCCGCGCAGCGTGGTCACCATCGACGTCGCCGACCCGCTCAGCAAGGCGGTGACGCTGTTCAAGGAGCGCGGCTTCTCGCAGGTCCCGGTCACCGACCACGGCAAGCTCGCCGGCATCCTGACCGAGGCCGACGCGCTGCGGTGCCTCGTCGAGGGCAAGGGCAACGCCAAGACGTCGATCGCCGAGGTCATGGTGCGCAAGGTGTCCACCATCGCGCCACACGCTCCGGCGAGCGAACTGCCGCGCATCTTCGAGCGCGGCGAGGTGGCGCTGGTGGTCGACGACGCCCGCACGGTGCTCGGCATCGTCACCAAGCTCGACATGATCGAACACCTGACCAAGAGGCCCGGCGTATGAGCATGAACTTCGCCCGCGAGCAGTCGCTGCTGCGCCAGAAGCTGCAGGCCAAGGCCTCTGCCGAGCGCGCCGCGGCCCGCAGCGCGCCCTTCGCCGGCGCGGTGACGTTCCTCGGCGCCGACGACGGCGACGTCGCGAGCGCCGCCGAAGCAGTCGCCGCGGCCTGGCCGCAGATGGGCCGCGCCCAGATGACGGCATTCGTGCGCACGCTGTGGAGCAGCAAGGTGCACGAGTTGCGCGACGTCGGCAGCCGACTGCTGGCGATGCGCGCAGCGTTGCTCGAACCGGCCGACTTGCCGCTGCTGGAGACCTTCCTGGCCGGCGGCGCCGAGCCGGCGGTGCTCGATCGGCTCGCCCGCGACGTGCTGGGCGCGATGGCGATCCGGGCCAAGAAGGTCTGGAAGGACCTGCGCAAGCTGGCGGCCGCCGACGACGCCGCGCGGCGGCGACTCGCCGTCGTCGCGACGGAGCGGCCTCTGGCCGCCGACGCCGAGGCCTTTCCGCGCTTCGCCGAGCTGGCGGAACCGCTGTTGGCGCACGCCGACGCCGCGCTGCTCGCGGCGATCGACGGCGCCCTGACGGCGGCGGCGGCCATGCACCGCGACGCGGTGCATGCGTTCGCCGCGCGCCACGGCCGCGCCATCGCGGCGCCAGCTGCCGCACCGGCCCCGACCGCGGCGGCGGCCAAACCGACGCCGATCCCGCGCAAGGCCGCGCCGGCGGCCCGGCCGCCGCGCAAGGCCGCGCCGGCCGCGCCGAAGACCAAGGCCGGCAAGCCGGAAGCCAAGAGCGCCCCAAAGCCGCGCACCGGCAAGGCGCGCGCGACCAAGGCTGGCACGAAGCCGCGCTGAAGGCGCGCACCAGCGCCGTGCCGATCTTCGACACCCACTGCCACCTCGGCCTCGACGGCGCCGTCGCGCCCGCCGCGGAGCACGCGCGCGCCGTCGCCGCCGACGTCGATGCGCTGCTGGTGGTCGGCATCGACGCGGCGACCAGCGCCGCGGCGCGCGCGCTCGCGCACCTGCCGGGAGTGCGCTGGAGCGCGGGGCTGCATCCCAACGACGCCGCCCGCTTCGCCGCCGAGTGGCCGGCGATCGCGGCGCTGGCGCGCGACCCGTCGTGCGCCGCGATCGGCGAGACCGGCATGGACTGCTTCCGCGACCGCACGCCGCTCGCGCAACAGGAGCACAGCCTGCGGGCGCACCTGGCGCTGGCGCGCGAACTTGACCTGCCGGTGGTCTTCCACTGCCGCGACGCCTTCGCGCCGATGTTCGCGGCGCTGCGCAGCGAACCGCCGGTGCGCGGCGTCATGCACTGCTTCTCGGGCGGCGTCGACGAGGCCAGGCAGGCGCTCGACCTCGGGCTCCACCTGTCGTTCGCCGGCCCGCTGACGTACCCGAAGAACCACGCGCTGCGCGCGGCGGCGGCGTTCGCGCCCGCCGACCGCATCCTGGTCGAGACCGACGCGCCGTTCCTGCCACCCCAGCGCCGGCGCGGCCAACGCAACGAACCGGCCTACATCGTCGAGACGCTGACGGCGCTCGCCGTCGCGCGCGGCGTCGACTTCGCCGCTGCAGCGGCCGCGACGTACGCCAACGCCCGCGCCCTGTTCGATCGGCGCAGCACGACCGCGGCGCCAGCCGGTTAGGAACCGGCGTCGGTAGAGCCCACGCCGCCCGACGCGCACGGCAGTTGCCGGTCGTTCTGCTGCCGCCCCTCCGTTGGCTCTGCTCGGTGGTCTGTGTGTTCTCTGTGGCCGTCCAACTTCTGCTGCCGCAGAAGAAAGGAACCACAGCGAGCACAGAGGACACAGAGGGCAGACACCAAGAGCACGGCAGCAAGCAGCACCCAGTAGTCGCGGTGCAGCGGCTTGCAGTCCGCGAGCCCAAGCGCGCCGGCGCGTCCGGACGCTCGCCGCCGAGCCATGGCGAAGCCGCCGACTCGCCTGCGGTCAGTGGCTCCGCCCCGACCGCGCATCCGCGCGCCGCCCGGCACGCGTCTTCGCGCCCGGGGACTCGCGACCGATCCTCGGCGAATCCACCGATTCGCCAGCGGTCGTCCGCTTCGCCACGGACGTGAATCCACGCGCCGGATCGGCGCGCGTTCCGTGGCGCAGGCTCCTAGCGCGGCGGCGCGGCGAGCGACTGCAGGGCCTGCATGACGGCGAGGTCGCCGGGCGCGTGCTGCTGGGCCACCAGCAGTTCGCGGCGGGCTTCCGCCCCGCGACCGAGGTGCTGCAGCAACGCCGCGCGCTCGATGCGCAAGTCGACCGGCGCAAGGCCGCGCGCAACGCTGGTGTCGAGGTGCGCCAGCGCGCCCGGCGCATCGCCGAGGCCGCGTCGTGCAGCGGCCGCGAGACGGAACACGTAGGCCTTTGGTGGCGCGATCGCGAGGCAGGACAGCGCCGCGGTCTCGGCCGCCGCGAAGGCAGCAACGTCCCCGCGCACGCGCCCCTGCTGCAGCAGCGCCTGCGCCTGCTGCGTCCGGACCCACGGATCGTCGTGGCGCAAGGCGCGCAAGGCAGCGGCAGCCGCGACGGCCCGCTCGGGTTGCGCGCTGCCGTCGGGCAGCGCCAGCAGGGCGGCGACGAGATCGGACAGCGGCGGCGCGTACGACGGATAGAGCGTGTTCGCCTTGGCGAGCGCATCGACGGCGCCAGCCACATCGCCAGCGCGCAAGCTGCTCGTGCCGAAGCCCCACCACGCGCGGAACGAGTCCTGCCGCACGGCGAGTTCCTGCTGCCAGATCAGCCGTTCGTCGCGGTACTGCAGCGAACGCATGGTCGAACGGCCGATGCCGGCGACGACGAGCACGGCGACGACCGACCAGCCGACCCGCTGCGGCAACCGCGACGACCAGGCCGGCAGCGTGCGCGGCAAGGCGGCCAGGGCGACGAGTCCGACTCCGACCAGCGGGCCGTACAACCGGTGCTCGGCCAGCGGCATGTTGAGCGGTATCAGCACCCAAGGCAGCGCGACCGCCCAGGCGAAGGCGGCACCGAGCCGCCGCAGCCGCGCAGTCGGGCCGGGCCAGACGGCAGCGACGGTCGCCGCGGCCATCGCCGCCCAACCAGCGAAAACGGCGGGTTCTACGAGGGACGTGCGGTAGACGACCTGCGGGTCGAACGACAGCCGCCAAGGCCAGATGGTCTGCAGCAGGCACCCGGGCAGCAGCGTGCCCATGGTGGCGAGTTGCACCAGCAACGTCCGGCCGCCGCCGGTCAGCGGATCACCGCCGGGCCGGTCGAGCAGTTGGACCGTGGCCTCCCCGAGCACCGACCTTCGGACCAGCAGGTAGCCGACGACGACGAGCGCCATCGGCACGGCGCGCGCCACCGACGGCAGCAAGCGTCGGCGCCAGCTGCCGTGGCCGGCCAGCACGCCCTGCAGCGCGCACAGCGCCGGCACGACCACGCCGGTCTCCTTGGCGCCGCAGGCGATGACGACGCCGACACACGACGTGCCGATGCCGACGACGGCGTGCGCGCCCCGTGACCACGCCAGATGACCGTGCAGCGCGACCAGCGCGCCGACCATCGCCAGCAGTTCGCTGCGCGCGGAGACGAGGTTGACCGCCTCGGACGCGAGCGGATGCACGGCGAAGAGGCCGGCGAACACGGCGCTGGCGACGAGGCGGCGCGACAGCCGCCACGCCCACAGGAACCAGAGCACGGCGACGGTCGCGTGCAGCAGCACGTTGCCCGCCTTCAGGCTCCACGCTCCGGGATCGAGGGCCAGGTTGAGCGCGAAGCTGGTCAGCAACGCCGGCCGGTACATCGCGCCCGTGCCGGAACTGAACAACGTCGGATCGGTCCAGAACGCGCCGAGGTTGCCGAGGTCGCGCAGCGCGGCATTGCCGGCCACCGAGTGGAAGTCGTCGAAGACGTAGTCGCCGGCGAGCGCCGCGCCGTAGGCCGTCCACGCCAGCACGAAGACCAGCGCCGCCGCGGCGACAACCGCACGGCGCAAGCGAGCGCGCGCGATTGCCGTGTTCATGCCCCCACCGCCGCGGCGAGTCGTCCGACGCCGAGGCGCTGCAACGCCTCGGTCCAGCGCGCTGCGAGACGGGCGGTGCCGAAGGCGCGGTCGTACGCCGGTCGCGCGACCGCGGCGGCCGCAGCGACCTGTCGACGGTCGCCGGCGAGTCGCTGCAGGCAGTCGGCCAGCGCGGCGACGTCGCCGACGGGCGCGAGAAACACCGCGCCGCTGCCATCGAGCCATTGCGCGACGGCCGGCGTGTCGGCGGTGACGACCGGACGGCCCGCGGCCAGCGCGTGTGCGACCTTGAGCGGCACGACGCGCTGCGCCTTGCCGCTGCGTCCAAAGATCCCGGCGACGACGTCGGAAGCGGCGATCAACTGCTGCAACCGGCTGCGATCCACGAACTCGGGCTGGAGATCGAGCCGCGCGCCGAGGCGTGCGCGCGCCGCCGCGCGGTCGGACGGCGTGCCGCCGACCAACGTGAGTTCGACGTCCGGCGCCAGCGCCACGGCCTCGATCCACGCCGACAAACCGTGCAGCGGCACGCCGGTGCCGAAGAACAGCAGCCGCAGGCGGGGTCCCGACGGCGGCAACGGCGCAGGGGCAGGCGCGTCGGGATCGTGCACCGGCAGCCAGGCGAAGCGCTCGGCGGGAAGGCCGGTCAGGACGGCGGCGTAGGCCGCATTCGCCGCCGTGTCGACGAGCACGAGGTCGGCTGCGGCGCACGCGCGCCGGTCGACGTGGGCGCACCACCACGCTGCGAGCGAGCCGGGGTGCGCGAGCGCACGGTCCTCGACGACCGTGTCGTATGCGGACAGGAAGAGGTCGAGCACCACGGGCACGCCGGCGGCATGGGCCTGCGCGGCGATGGCCGAGGCCAGGGCGTGGCCCGGATACGGCACGACGACGCAGTCGGGACGTCGCACGGCCAACTCCGCGGCGAGCTGCGACGTCAGCCGCGCGCGTTCGGCGCGCTGCTGACAGAACGCCGCCGGCCAGCGCCACGGCGCCCGCAGCAACGCCTGCTTCGCGCGACCAAGGCCCTTGCCGCGGCACTCGCGCACGACGCAACCGGCGGCGAGCAGTCCCTGCCGCAGCGAAGTGGTGCGCGGATACCCGGGCCCTTCGTCCCACGCGCCGCAGAACAGCACGTCGGTCATCTCAGTCCCTGCCGTGGTCGCGCGACAGGTTCTGGAAGCGCAGCGCCGCGATCTGCTCGGCGATCAGGCCGAGCGCGAACAGCAGGCCGGCCTGCGTCATCAGCAACACCGCCATGTTGGTCAGCCGGCCCTCGGTCCACCACGTGTGCAGGTACCAGGCGAGGCCGAGTCCCGCCGTCAGCAGCGACGCGGGCAGGAAGACCCGCAGCGGCGCGAACATCGTCGCGATGCGGAGGATGATCAGGAAGAACCGGCTGCCGTCGGCGAACAGGCGCACGTGGCTCTTGCCCTTGCGTTGGCGCACCTGGAACGGGTGGAAGCCCACCGACCAGCCGCCGCGCAGCATCGACATCGTGATCGTCGTCGGGTAGCTGAACGTGTTGGGCAGCAGCCAGACGAGGTCCTTGACGACGTCGGCGCGCACGAGGCGGAAGCCGGACGTCAGGTCCGGGATGCGGCGCTGCGAGACGTAGCTGGCGAGCGCGTTGTACGTCCTGTTGGCGAGGTTGCGGTGCAGCTTGCCGCCCCTGCCGCCGCGCGACGCGACGACCATGTCGTAGCGCTCGGCCATCGCCAGCATGGCGGCGAGTTCGTGCGGCGGGTGCTGGCCGTCGCCGTCCAGCAGCAGGATCCAATCGCCCTTGGCTTCGCGGATGCCCCGCTTGACCGCCGCGCCGTTGCCGAGTGGCTCGGCGTGCCGGACGACCTTGCTGCCCGCCCGCTCGGCGATCGTCGGGGTGGCGTCGGTGGAGCCATCGTCGACGACGATCACTTCGCGGAACGGCACCCCCGACGCGGCGAGCGCGTCGTGCACTTCCTTCAGCAACGGCTCGAGGTTCGCCTCCTCGTTGCGCGCGGGCACCACCACCGAGAGCCGCTGGACGCGGCGACGGAGACCTTCGCCCCCGCCCGCCGACGTTGCTGCGGGCGAGCTGCCGGCGGGCACGGCCGGTTTCTCCCCCACGGCCATCAACGCGGGCAGCCGATCGATGCGGGTGACGAGATCGGGGCGCAGGAGGTCGGCCGACATGCCGGTGCTATCGGCAGGTCCGAGCCGGAACCGTAGTCGCTGCCGCCTGGAGAACGGCGAAGCCCGCCGCGGCATCACTGCCGGGGCGGGCTTCGCTGTCGCCAAGGGCGCGGCCGTGGCCGCGCGCCTCAGGCGGGCTGCATCACTGGACGACGACCCAGCGGTTGTTGTCCGCGCCGGTGGTGTTCGCCGCGGCCGGAACGGCCATGCTGCGCACCGTCACGCCCGCGGGCAGCGTGTTGACGTAGGCGGCGAGACCGGCCGGAACCGTCGTGGTGCCGTCGTACGTCGTGCCGGCGGCGCCGGCCGACGTCAGGTGGTTCGTGCCGAGCACGTCACCCGACTGGTTGACGAAGAACGTGCGCTTGCCGCTCGTGCCGAACGTCTGCGGCCAAGCGTAGCAGCACCAGAGCGTCTCCGCGCGCTGCGCGTCGACCGCGCCGGCGCCGGTGGCGGCCGTGGCGCCGCCCGTGGCGGCCTCGGCGACCGCCAGAGAGGTCGGGTCCGGCAGGTACATCTGGAAGATGTAGCCCGAGCGCGTGACGCGAGCGAGCGCGATGTTGCCGAACGCCGACGACATGACCGGCGGGTTCATGCGCAGCGACGTCGCCGCGTTGTTCGCGCCGCGGACGAAGGTGCGGCCCGACAGCTCGCCGAAGTAGCCGTACTCGCCCTGGCCGTTGCCGTTGCTGTCGATGATGCCCGACGCCTGGCACTGCGCCTGGGCCGAGCTGATGTTCTTCAGCGTGGCGACCGCCGACGACTCGTTGGCGTTCAGGCGCGCGCTGAGGAGGTTCGGAATCGCGATGGACGCGATGATGGCGATGATCGCGACGACGATCATCAGTTCGATGAGGGTGAAGCCCTGTTCCCGCTTGGACATCTTGTTCTCCGTGACGTTTCGTGTGCCGGTCGCCGACATGGCGGCCGGTGGTTTCTTCCGGTCTCCCAGGGACGTTCAGCGCACCGGAGCGGCTGGCGGCGTCCCTGCAATCGCTTGGTAGCGGGCATCCGCCGCCGCCACCGACCAGACGTGCGCGTCCTCGCGGAGCGCACGTTTCACCTCGGTCGGCAGGGCCTTGGCAGCCGCAGCCAGGAGATCGAGACCGCTATCGACCTCGCCGCGCTGCAACTTGAGCTTGGCGAGGAGGTAGTTCGCAAATGGCGCTTCCCCGGCGACCTGGGAGAGCACGGTGATCGCCTCGGCGACGGCGCCGAGCTGCGCATAGACCTGGCCGGCCTGCATGCGCGCAGCGACGTCGGCGTCGGCGGCCACGAGGACCTTGGCAAGGCGCTCTTCGGCTTCGCTGCGCCGGCCGGCGCCGGCGAGGATGCCCGCCTCCTCCAGCGTCCGCTGGTGGCCGTAGCGCTGGTCGAGCGCCGTCGCGTGGCGCGAGAAGCAGGCGAGGGCCGCGTCGGCCCTGCCAGCCTTGGCCAGCATGCGCGCCTGGTTGAATGCGAGCACGTCCTTCTGCTCGGCCTCGACGTCGGAGCTGACCTGTGCCCTGGCGTACCAATCGGCCGCGCCGCTGAAGTCACCCTGCAGGCTCGCGGCGAATCCCCGCATCTCGGCCGCGCACGCCGGCGCCGCGCCCATGCGCTCCACGCGCAACAGGTTGTCGACCGCAGCGGCGATGAGGTCGGCGCGCGAGCCGAACGGCTTGCCGTCCTTGTCCTGCGCCGGCATGGCGTACGCCATGCGCAGCTGCACGTCGGCGCTGCCGAGCAGGGTCAACGCGTCCGCCTCATCGCGCGAGGCGAAGCCGATTGCAGCGAGGCCACCGAGGACCGCAGTGGCGCATCCATAGAGGATCAGTCGACGACGGGTATCGGACATGCGCCCGTGCCATCGGCAGTTCTGCGGCGCGACTTGAGCCGGATCCGCGCGTGCGTACCGGACGCCCCCGCCGGCGCCCGAGCCGCCATGCGACGGCGGCGGCGTGGGGACGACGTGGCAGTGGACCCTGCCCGCAAAGCGGCGCGGGGCGTCACCCGGCTGTCGGATGGCGCCCCGCGGCAGGCGAGATCGACGCTGCGACGATCAGCCGCCGGAGAGCTTCTCCTGCAGCTTGAAGATCGGCAGGAAGACGGCGAGCACGATGCCGCCGACGACGATGCCCATGACCGCGATCATGATCGGTTCGATCATCGCCGTGAGGCCGTTCACCTCGGCCTCGACCTGCTGGTCGTAGAACTCGGCGATCTTCTCCAGCAGGCTGTCGAGCGCGCCGGAACGCTCGCCGATCGAGATCATCTTGCAGACCATTGGCGGGAAGATCGTCGACTTCATGAACGGGTCGGCGAGGCTCTCGCCGTTGCGCACACTGTTGCGAGCGTCGTCGACGATCTTGGTGATCACGAGGTTGCCTGAGGTGGCCGAGACGATCTCCATCGCGCCCAGGATCGGCACGCCGCTCTTGATCAGCGTGGAGAACGTGCGCGCGAAGCGCGACAGCGCGACCTTCTTGAAGAGGATGCCGAAGACCGGCACGCGCAGGAACAGACTGTCGCGGGCGTAGGCGCCGGCCGGCGTCTTCACGGCGACGCGCAAGCCGACCACGGCGGCGCCGAGGCCGCCGAAGATGACGTACCAGTAGTCCGTCATGAAGGTCGCCGTGTCCATGATCGCGACCGTGAGGCCGGGCAGATCGACCTCGAGCGACTCGAAGACGGGCTTGAAGGACGGGACGATGCCCATCATCAGGAAGCACGCGATGCCGAGCACCAGGAACAGCGAGATCACCGGGTAGGTCATCGCCGCCTTGATCTCGCTGCGCAGGCGCGCGCTCGACTCCAGGTACTCGGCGAGCCGCGTCAGGATGACGTCGATCTGGCCCGACGCCTCGCCGGCGCGGACCATGCTGACGTAGATGTTCGAGAAGACCGCCTTGTGCGGCTCCATCGCCTTGCTGAGGTCGGAGCCGGACCGGATGTCGGTGACGACCCGGTCCAGGCAGTATGCGAAGCCAGGGCTCTCGGCCTGCTCGGCGAGGATCTCCAGGGCCTCCAGCATGGGGATGCCCGCCGCGAGCATCGTCGACAGCTGGCGCGTGAACACGTCGAGTTCGCCCTTCTTGGCCGACGCGCGCTTCGCCGTCTTCTTGCCGGCCGGTGCGCCGCCGCCCGCGAACATCGCCTCGAACGTACCGGCACGGGTGACGTCGATCGGCTGCAGGTTGCGGCGGCGCAGGTCCGCCACCACCTCGGTCTGCGACGCGGCAGTGAGCATGCCCTTGACCAGCTTGCCGGCTGCGTCCTTGGCCTCGTACTTGAACTTCGTGGTCATGATCTGATGTCCCCTTCCCAGTGTGCTTCCCGATCCGGCGCCGGCACGGCGGTCAATCCGCCATCGTCGTCGCCTCGATCTCCTGCAGACTCGTCCTGCCGCGGGCGGCGTTGAGGAGGCCGCAGCGCCGGAGCGTCAACATGCCCTCGTTGAGGGCCTGCTTCTTGATGTCGGTGAGGTGCGCCCGCTCGACCACGAGCCGCTTCACCGGCTCGCTCATGCGCATGGTCTCCAGCAGCGCGAAGCGGCCCTTGTAGCCGTTGTTGCAACGCGGGCAGCCGACGGGCTCGTAGAGCTCCATCGGATTGGCCACGTCCTCCTCGGTGAACCCGAGGCGCATCAGCGCGTCCTTTGAGAGCTCGATCCGACGCTTGCAGTTGACGCACAGCTTGCGCGCAAGGCGCTGCGCCGCGATGAGCAGCGTCGAGCTGGCCACCATGAAAGGATCCATGCCCATGTCGATCATGCGGGTGATCGTCGATGGCGCGTCGTTGGTGTGCAGGGTGCTGAGCACCTGGTGGCCGGTGAGCGCCGCCTTGACGGCGATCTCCAGCGTCTCCTGGTCACGGATCTCGCCGAGGAGGACGACGTCGGGGTCCTGACGCAGGATCGAGCGCAGCGCAGCGCCGAACGTGAGCCCGGCCTTGACGTTCACCGGGACCTGGTTGATGCCCTCGAACTGGTACTCGACCGGATCCTCGACGGTGACGAGGTTGATGTCCGGCGCGGCGATGTGCTTGACCGCCGAGTACAGCGTCGTCGACTTGCCGGAGCCCGTGGGCCCGGTGACGAGGATCATCCCGTAGGGCTGCGCGCAGGCCCACAAGTAGTCCTCCATGCACCTCGGTTCGAAGCCGAGGTTCTTGATGTCGAGCGAGATGTTGCTCGAGTCCAGGATGCGGAAGACGGTCTTCTCGCCCCAGACGACCGGCAGGATCGACACGCGGAAGTCGACCGCCTTGTTGCCGATCTTCATCTGGAACTTGCCGTCCTGCGGCTTGCGTTTCTCGGCGATGTCCAGCTTGGACATGATCTTGATGCGCGAGGTGATGTTGTTCTGCATGCGCTTGGGCAGCGTCATCGCCTCAGCCATCGCGCCGTCCTTCCGGAAGCGGACGACGACCTTCTTCTCGAACGGCTCGATGTGGATGTCGGACGCGCCGGTGTTGCAGCCGTCCAGGATCATCTTGTTGACCAGCTTGACGATCGGCGACCCCTCGTCGCTGAGCGCCGTGAGGTCCGTCGCGTCCTCTTCGACGTCTCCTTCCTTGAGCTCGACGTCGGCTCCGTCGAAGGTGCCGAGGATGCCGTCGACGGTCTCCGACTCGCGCTGATACCCCTTGTTCCGGATCTTCTCGATCTCCTCCGCCGTGCTCACCACGAGGCGCAGCTGGCAACCCGTGATGATGCGTATGTCGTCGAGCTTGAGGACGTCGAAGGGGTTGGCTACGGCGATCGTGATCAGCGCGCCGATCTTGTCGATCGGAAACACGCCGTACTCCCGCGCCACGCCCTCGGGCACGGACTCCAGGACCTCCTTGTTGACCTGGAGCTTGGCGAGGTCGATCGGCGGCACGTTGGCTGCGCGCGCGATCAGCGCGAGCAGCTCGCGCTCGGTCGCGACGCCCTTCTGCACGAGCACCTCGGTGAAGGGCCGCTTCTGGGCGATCGACTCGGCGACCAGTGTTTCGCCGGTCGCGGCGTCGAGCTTGCCGGCCTTCTCGAGGATGCCACGGAGCTTCTTGGCGAATTGCGACATGGTCAGCGCGCCGGCCTGCGCGTGGTCGCGCCTGCGGTCCCAGTCGTTGCCCCACCGGCGGCACGCTCCATCAGGCGCTGGAACTCGCCGACGTCGGACGTGTGCTCGATGGCGGAGTCGTAGCTGATCGCCCCCGAGCGGTAGAGGTCGAAGAGCGCCTGGTTCATCGTCTTCATGCCGGCGGCGCCGCCGGTCTGGAGGATGGACTGGATCTGATGAGCCTTGTTGTCGCGGATCAGCGCGCGGATCGCCGAGTTGACGATCATGATCTCCGCCGCCATCGCGCGGCCGCGGCCGTTGCTGCGCGGCACGAGCTGTTGGCAGACGACCGCCTGCAGCGTGAACGACAGCATCGTGCGGATCTGCTGCTGCTGGTGCGACGGGAAGACGTCGATGATGCGGTTGACGGTCTGCTGCACGTCCGACGTGTGCAGCGTCGCGAACGTCAGGTGGCCGGTCTCCGCCAGCGTCAGCGCCGCCTCGATCGTCTCCAGGTCGCGCATTTCGCCGACGAGCACGACGTCCGGATCCTGGCGGAGCACCGACTTCAGCGCGTTGCCGAAGCCGCGCGTGTCGCCGCCGACCTCGCGCTGGTTGACGAGGCTGTTCTTGTTGCGGTGCAGGAATTCGATCGGGTCCTCGATCGTGATGATGTGGCCCTGGCGCGACTCGTTGACGTAGTCGACCATCGACGCGAGCGACGTCGACTTGCCGGACCCCGTCGAGCCGGTGCACAGCACCAGTCCGCGCGGCAGGTTGCAGATCCACTCGCACGTGGCCCGCGGCAGGCCGAGGGTCTCGAAGTCGAACACCTCGAACGGGATGACCCGCAACACCGCCGCCACCAGGCCCCGCTGCATGAAGGCATTGGTGCGGAAGCGGCCGAGGTTGGCGACGCCGAAGGAGAAGTCGATCTCGAGGTTCTTCTCGAACTTCGCGATCTGCTCGGCGCCAAGGACCGAGTAGACCAGCTTCTTCGCGGTCTCAGGACTGAGGCTGTCGTAGTCGGTGTCGACGAGGCGGCCGTCGATGCGGATCTTGGGCGGAGCTCCGCCCGAGATGTGTAGGTCGGATCCGCCCTTCTGAACCAGCAGGCTCAGCAAGTCTTCCATCAACACCATGCAAGCTCTCCCAAGGGACCGAGGGTCGGTCCGTTGCTTGCACGTATCGGCGGTCGGGCGGCGCCGGATTGAGCAGGAAGTGCCGGGCTCGGCCGGATGCCCGGCAGCTACGCCGCCGGGGATCCGGTCAGGTGGCGGTCACTCTCGGGGAGCGCGCCTGAGTGCCATGCCACGACGGCCGTGGCGACCGCAGCACGACGACGCGGCGTGTGCGGCCGCCGAAGCGGCGCGGCGTGCCCCGTGCGGGCCGCCGCGCCCGCGGGCGATCACTTTTCGGAGACGACGATCTCGACGCGGCGGTTGGCCGCCTTGGTCTTGCTGTCGAGCGGGGCGTGCTCGCCGTAGCCGACGATGGCGATCGCCGACGCGGGCACGCCCTGCTTGATCAGGTAGGCGGCAACCGCGTCTGCGCGCATCGCGGACAGGTGGCGGTTGCTGTTGAAGCCGCTCTTCTGGATCGGGTCCGTGTCGGTGTGGCCCTCGATGTAGAACTTCTTGCCGACGTAGTCGGACTTCAGCACCGATGCGACGCGCTTGAGGACCTTGTGCGAGCTCTCGAGCAACGCCGTGCTGCCCGAGCTGAAGGTGACCGAGTTGTCGACGCCGATGCTCAGCTTGCCATCGATGTAGCGGCCGACCGCGCCCTCACCGAGCTTCTCGTTGAGCCGGGCCATTTCGTCGTTGCGGTCCGTCTCCGGCTTCGCGGCCGCGTCGACCGGCGCGGCGGGGCGCCGCTGCAGTTCGTCGTTCTCGACGCGGAGCCGTGCGTTGTCACCGCTCAGTTCGCGGATGCGGTCGTCGCGCTCGCGGAGCATGTCCTGGTAGCGCGTGGTGCAACTCGTCGCGGTCGCGGCGAGGGCCAAGGAGAGGAGAAGGACGGTCTTGCGGATCAACATGTTGACTCCCAATCGGGTCGGTCGGTTTCCAGTCGTTGGATGGGTCGGAATCGAAATGGTTCAGCCCGCGCGACGACTGCGTCGCACGAGCAGGAAGAGCAGGACGAGGGCGGCCGTCGCCGTGGCCGCGAAGGCCCATTGCGTGCCGTCGTGACGACGCTGCCACTCGGGCCACGTCACGAACAGGAACTCGAGCATGGCGTCACCGACGAAGATCGTCAGCAGAGCGCCCAGGGCGAGGTACGGGCCGAAGGGGATCACCCTGGCGCCGCCGAAGAGCAGGCCGAGGCCGCCGATGACGGCGCCGAGCGCGCACCCGAGCAGCATCGTCAGCAGCGCGTTCCGCCAACCGACGAAGGCGCCGATCATCGCCATCAACTTGACGTCGCCGAAGCCCATCGCCTCGCGCCGGAAGGCCATGCTGCCGAGCCAGCGGATCGCCCACGTGACGCCGCCTCCGACGAGCGCACCGACGACGCTCGCCAGCGCCGTGCGCACCGCGACCGCGACGGTGGGATCGTCACCGAAGGCTCCGGCGACCCCTGGCCACAGGCCGGCGGCGAGACCGAGGGCGATGCCCGGCTTCGTCAGCACGTCGGGCAGCAACTGGCAGTCGAAGTCGATGAAGGTCAGCGCAACCAACAAGCTCACGAAGGCCGCCATCGCGACCCACGTCGCGAGTCCAATCGGGTCGACGGCGATGGCGCCGTTGGCCGCCACCGTCACGCAGGGGGAACCCGGCCCGAATGCGGCGAGCAGACAGAAGAGCGCGGCGGTCAGCGCCTCGACCAGCGGATAACGCGCCGAAATCGGCTTGCCGCAACAGGCGCCGCGTCCGCGCAGGAGCAGCCATCCGAGCACCGGCACGTTGCGGAACCACGGGATCGCGACGCCGCAGTGTGGGCAGTGCGAGCGACCGCCGAGCGAGCGCCGCGCCGGATCGACTTCCTGCAGTCGCCAAATGACGACGTTGAGGAAGGAGCCGACGCAGGCTCCCAGCAGGGCTGCCCCTACCTCGAACACCGTGCCCATCGAACGACCGCAGCACCGCCTTGGACGGCGGCCCCACTGAAGGAAAATGACCTACGCAACGCTGCGGCCCCACTGGCCGCCACGCTCCGTGCTGACCCACGAAGCGCCACGCCCTGCGCTCGCCGAATCATATGGCTTCGCCGGACGCGCGTCCATCGCGGAGTTTCGACGGTTTCGTCCGCCTGCTGACCTCGCTGCCCGCTTGGGTCACCGGCCGACGAGTCGGATCTGCACGGCAAGGGCCGGCTCACCGGCGGCAATCTGCGCCCGCAGGGCGATGCGCACGAAGTCGCCAGGCTGAAAGGCGACGACCTCGCCGCTGCGGATCGCCTGCTGGCGACCGACGCGCCCGATGGTCAGGTCCGGCTGCGCTTGGCGCAGCGGATCCGCCGGCGCCAGCTGCCAAAAGGCTGCGAGGCGACCGTCGGCTCCCAGCATCTGCAGCAGCGCCGCCGAGCGGTCCGCCGGCATCTCGCGCCAGGACAGCACGGCTTCGACCGAGCACGAAGCACCCGGCGGCAGGCCATAGCTGAAGACGGCCGGCACCACCACGCTCTGGCCCCGCACCCCGAGCACGGCAGGCCGTTCGCCGGCCATGGCCTCGTCGACGGCCAGGATGGTGTGGAACGGCAATTCGCCACGCAGTTCGCGCAGATCGATCCGGGACGCGCTGGCCAGCATGAGGCTCGTCGCATCGGACCCAGGCGGCGGTTCCGCGGCGACGTACCCGGTGATCACCATCGGTCCAGCAGCGACGAGGGCTACTGGCGCTTGCTCGGCGAGTTCGAGCACGGGCTGGGCGTGGAAGCGGCGGACCAACGTTCGCGGCGAGGCCCCCCTGACGACCAATCGTCCCGCGATCCTGGCGCTGCCGACCGCCTGGAGCACGGCGCCGGCAGGTCCGGGTTCGATCGCGACGGTTACGCCTGCGGGCACCTCGATCGAATGGAAGGCGAAGCGCGCGCCATCGCTCACGACCAACACGCCGTCGCCGCGGTCGAATGGTTCGCCCGGACGCAACACGAGGTCGCGCACGGGGCGCAACACGCCGAGGCGGCCATCGCCGCACTCCCGCCGAAGGCATGGCTGCAGACTGCCTGCTCGCACTTCGAAGCCGGGCGACAATCCGTCGGCGCCGTCGACCTGGTCGTCCGCCTGCGGCCATTCGGCGCACGCGAGTTCCGCGCCGGCGACGACGCTCCACAGCACGGGCGGTGAGGCGAGCGCCTCCCCACCGCGGTAATCGCGCAAGCGGGCCGCGCCGCGGGCGAGTTGCACGCACAATCGGTCGCCCGGCTTGAGCGGACGAGTGCCAGAGCCGTCGGCCCGACGCGGCTCGGCGCCGAGATCGATCTCGACCACCGTGCCGGGGATCTCCCCCGCGGACGCCGACAAGCGCGGCGGCACGATGCGCACGCTGCGCGGCACGAGCGTCGTGAAGGGAGGCTGGTCGAGCAGGGTCACTTCGAACGCCCCAAGCACGACGGACGCCGGCAACAGCGGCTGGGTGAACGCCAGGGTCAGGCGCGGCGCGTCGGCCGGCGTTTGCGGGATGCCGTCGACCGGGCGCAACAGGAACGGCAGGTCGTTCGCCGGCGGCCGCAGCGGCGCAAGCAGCCCCGGCGGCGTCTCGTCGCGCGCGGCGGCGCGAAACGACTTGACGACGGGTGCAGCGAGCCGGCGACCGTCGAGCGCGCGCACGGCGTCAGGTCGCGGCGAGCCCGCGATGCGCAGTTCATAGACCGCGCCCGGCAGGAAGGAACCGTCGTCGAGCGCCGGCGCGACGGGTGGCAGCGGCTGGAACGACACCCAATCTACACCCACGCGCAGGGCCCCAGGCACGCGATGCCCGCGGTCGTCGACCACCGTGAACGAGTCCGCCGTCACGCTGACCGGCAACAGCGGCGCAGTGAAGTAGGCAGTCAGCGCGTCGTTCAGCAGCAAAGGCGCCGCCGCGCCGAGTTCCGGCGACGTGCGAGCGAGCTCGAACTGCGGCGGTGGCTCGGATCGTGACCCGCAGGCCGCGGCCACGACGGCGAGCAGGCAAGTCGGCATGCGTCGGAGCAGATTCATCAGCAGAGCCGAACCGACCGCGATCGCGGCGGTCGCCTGTGACGAAGCATGCCAGCGCACCCTCCCGATCGCCAACGAGGGCGCGCGGGCCGTTGCCCGCATCGCATTCGGCTCCCCAAGCGACAACCGGCTGGCTCGTCGGCGCCCTTGGCGCCCCATGCCCGTTCGCTGCCATGGCGGCCGTGCGGCCGCCATGGCGACCGCACGGTGCAATTTGGGCGCGTCAGCAGGCCCCCGCCTCCGGACCTCAGAGCCTGAGAGACAATCGGTTTCTCAGGCTCTGCGTGGCCGCAGTAGCGGCCACCAGGGGCGATCTGAGAGCCCGTATCCTGATTTCTTCTCGGGCTCTCAGTTGCCCGACATGCGGTACACGAGGCTCATGCTGCGCAGCGATGGCGACAGCGACGGCGACACGTCGACGTTGTTCGTCATCGTCACGCGGACATTGAGGAACCGCGGCAGCAGGTTGGTGGACTCGTTGCGGATGAGCGCCAACTGGTCCTCGGTGACGTAGCGCGTGAGGCCTTGGGCGGCGACGCGCGGCACGCCGCCGGTGAAGTTCGCCGTCGAGTAACGGTACGCCTCGCAGGCGTAATTCACGTTCAGCAGGTTGCCGCGCACGTTGAAGGCGTCGCTCGGCGTGAAGCCGGGCGTGGGCGACGTGAAGCCGGGATTGTAGAGCACGTCGGAATTGGCGAAGCCGTCCGCGCCGCGTACCTCGACGACCACGGCGGTGCCAGCAGGCTGACGCACCTGCGGCGGATCGAGCTGGACGACGAGGTCCGAGATGCGAAGGCCCGCACCGATGGCGAGCAGGTCCGGGATGCCGCCCTCTGTCGTGGCGGCGCCGGCGCCATCGACGAAGATCGCACGCTGCGGTTGCAGCGAGTCGAAGAACCCGAAGGTCATGGTCGAGACCTTGCGCACGAAGTCGGCGCGCGCCCAGGGCAACATGCCATCGCCCGGGTTGGCGGCGAACAACGCGGTCGTCGCCGCACCGTAGCCGGCGTCCTTGACGATCGACGTCGCAGCCGTGAGCTGGTTGGCCGGGTCGACGAGGATCGGGTTGCCCGTGATCAGGTCGAACCCACCCGATGCCTGCACGCGGGTGTTGGGCCAACGCGGCCGCCCGCCGAAGCCGGGGCCGGCGCCGACGCCATCGTAGTAGCCGCCCCAGGGCGCAATGCCGATGCTGGGCGGGCCGAGCAGCGCCATCTGGAAGGCATTGGCGCCCGCGGCGATGCCGTTGGCGGCGTCGTCCGGGAACACCTTGATGTCGACGAGGAGCGGCAGCGCGATCGGATCGTGGTCGCGCCGGAGGTTGCCGTCGAAGTCGGCCGGATCCATCACGTAGATGGAGTTGCCGGCGGCGAAGAACTCGGGGTCGGCGACGGGGGGCGCAACCGTGCGATCGCGCGGATCACTCTCGATCCACGGCGAGTCGATGTTGGCGGTGCGATCGTCGTTCGGCGCCAGCGCGTCAGGCTGTTGGGCGCCACCCAAGCCGATCACGTTGCCGCTCGCGTCGACGGTGACGAGGCGCGAGTCACGCCACGTATACGTGCGATCGAAGCGCGGGTACGGCACGAAGTTGGTGCCGACGACACGGAACGCAAGGTTCGGGTTGATCGTGTAGACCGCGTCCTCGAACACCGGAATCTGCTGCGTGCCCTGCAGCACGTTGTCGCTGAACAACGCCGACAGGCTGCTGTTCATGCTCTGCGGGCGCAACTGGCATTCGGCCGGGTCCGGCTGCGTGTTCAGGAACCAGTTCTCGTCGGGACGGCGTCGGCTGTGGCTGAGCGACATCGTCACGCGGTCGAAGACGTCGTAGAGGACCGATTCGTCGTTGAAGGGCGACCAATACAGCTGCTCGACGTCGAGGCCGAAGTCGGTCGGCTGACGGTAACTGAGCTGGAAGTCGTCCTCGAGGTAGCGCAACTGCATGCGCGAACCCTGCGGCTTGAGCGGCTCCAGCACGCGGCCGACCTTCTGCGGCACGGTATTGAAGTACTCGTAGACCTGGGGCACGTTCGGCGGCGCCACCTGATCGAACATCGTCGGCTGCCAGTAAAGACGGCCGGGGTGCGGGACGCCCGCCTGATCGACCGGGTTGGTCGGCACGACGAGCGAGTTGCCGGTCGCCGGCACGGGCGGGTTGCCGACCGGGTTTCGCGGATCCCAGCACTCGCCGCGGTTGATGCGACTGATCGTGCCGAGGTTTTGGCCGTCCGCGGAGCGCCCGAGTCGGACGCCGCTCGCGGCGATCAGGCGGCCGTTCTCGCGGCGGAACTGCCCGAAGATGTCGACCGAGCCGGGCATCGTGCCGTCCTCGTCGTCGGCCTCGAACGGCCAGACCGCCCACCCACTCAGGTTCTGCGCCGCGGTCGGGCTCAGCGTGAAGTCGACCGACCAGCTGTCGATGGGGTTGCTCGGATCATCGAACACGTCGAGTTCGCTGCCCGCGAGATCGAGCACGCCGGTGGCGCCGAGCCGCACGTGCAACGCGTAGGCCTCCGCGACGCCCGCACGGTGATGGAATCCGAGGGGCGGCTGCAGGCGTAGCACGGTGCCGTCACCGTTCAGGTCGGTCAGGCGCGTCGTGACGATGCGCGACTTGGC
>JADCJE010000098.1 GCA_020247305.1 Phycisphaerales bacterium
GCGCACGCCGTGCCGCTGCTGCGCACGGCTCTGCCCGCGCCGGTCGCCTCTGCCATCGACTGGCGCACGCTGACGCGCCAGGACCCGACGCAGCGCGGCCGGCGCGGCCGGCGCACGCTGTGCGACCTGCTGTTCGCGGTCCGCACCGTGCAGCAGCAGGACCTGCTGCTGTACGTCGTGCTGGAGCACAAGTCGCAGGGCCGGCGCTTCGACGCGCTGCAGGTCCTGGAGCAGGTCGTGGCCGTGCTGCGCACCCACCGCCGCGAGCATCCGCGCGAGCCACACCTGCCGCCGGTGCTGCCCGTCGTGCTGCACGCCGGCGCGCGGCCGTGGACGTCGCCGACCGACGTGCGCGAGCTGTTCGACCTCGCGCGCCTGCCGGCGGCGCTGCAGGAGCACCTGCCGTCGCTGGCCTTCGTGCTCGACGACCTGCGCGACGTGCCGCCGGCGACGTTGCGCCAGCGCGCGCTCAGCGTCTTCGGCCTGTGCGCGCTGAGCGCGCTGCAGTACCTGCCGCGCGCGGCCCGCGACGAACGCGCCTTCGCCGCCTTCCTCGACGGCTGGCACGACGTCCAGGAGCAGGCCGCACGGCTCGGCGACGCCGGCAGCGGCCGCGACCTCTTCGATGCCCTGGTAGACTACGTCTATGCGACGTCCGGCCTGCCGCTCCCGGTCGTCCAGCGCCAGTTGATCCATCGTTTTCGAGATCCCGCCATGAAGAACAAGTTCGTGTCGACCGCGCAGCAGATCCGCAACGAGGGCAAGGCGGAAGGCAAAGCCGAGGGCAAGGCGGAAGGCAAAGCCGAGGGCAAGGTCGCCACGCTGCTGCGCCTGATCACCCGACGCTTCGGCGCCCCCGCCGACGCCGTCGTCGCCCGCCTGCACAGCGCCACCGCTGACGACCTCGACCGCTGGACCGATCGCATCCTCGACGCCGCCTCGCTCGCCGACTTGTTCGCCGACTGACGGCATCGCGCCACCGCCCGACGTCCGCCTGCCGCACCCGGTCGACCAACACCCAACGCCCATCCTGCCCGGACCGCGACGCCCGCCCGCCGCCCGCCCGGGCTCGCGCTTGAAAGCGGCGCGCGCGCCGATGGAATGGCCGCGATGAGCAACGTGAAGCGCGTGGCGGTCACCGGTGCCGCCGGTCAGATCGGGTACTCCCTCCTGCCGTTGATCGCCAACGGCGGCATCTTCGGCCCCAATGTCAAGGTCCAGCTGCAACTGCTGGAAGTGACGCCCGTCCTCAACGCCCTGAACGGCGTGCGCATGGAACTGGAGGACTGCGCCTTCCCGCTGCTGCACGGCGTCGTCTGCACCGACGATCCGAAGGTCGCGTTCAAGGACGCCGACCTGTGCCTGCTGGTCGGCAGCAAGCCGCGCGGTCCGGGCATGGAGCGCAAGGACCTGCTGCAGGACAACGGCAAGATCTTCATCGGCCAGGGTCGCGCGATCGCCGAGGCCGCCGGCCCGGACGTGCGCGTCGTCGTCGTCGGCAACCCGTGCAACACCAACTGCCTGATCGCGATGAAGAACGCCAAGGGCGTGCCGGCCGAGCGCTTCACCGCGATGACGCGCCTCGACCAGAACCGCGCCAAGGCACAGCTGGCGCTCAAGGCCGGCGCGCACTGGAGCGACGTCAAGAACGTCATCATCTGGGGCAACCACAGCAACACGCAGTACCCCGACTGGCACCACGCCACGATCGGCGGCAAGGCGGCGGCGCAGGCGGTCAACGACGACGCGTGGCTGCAGGGCCCGTTCCTGAAGACCGTGCAGGAACGCGGCAAGGCGATCATCGAGGCGCGCGGCAAGTCGTCGGCGCTGTCGGCGGCGCAGGCCGCGGTCGACCACGCCAAGAGCCTCTACACGGTGCACACCGCCGCCGACTCGGTCGCCCTGTGCGTCTACAGCGACGGCAGCTACGGCACGCCCGAGGGCATTGTCAGCGGCTTCCCGTGCACGACGGACGGCAAGGGCAACTGGAAGATCGTGCCGGGCCTCGCGATGAACGAGTTCAGCAAGCAGAAGGCAGCGATCACGTGGAAGGAACTGCTGGACGAGCGCGAGATGGTGAAGGACCTGCTCGGCTGAGCGGATGGCCCGGCGCCCTGCGCCGAGCGCCGTGATCCCACCGCGCGCGCGCCATCGCAACGGCGGCCGACGCGCCGAACGGAAGCAACGCCATGGACCCGCTCGCCATCGCCATCACCATCGTCGCCGGCGTGGCGATGGGCGCCATCAACAACCTCGCCGGCGGCGCGGGTGTGCTCGGGCTGATGGCGTTCGAGTACGCCTGCGGCCTGCCGCTGGCGCAGGCCAACCCGTCGATGCGCGTCGCCGCGCTGTGCGTCGGCCTGTTCGCGTTCCTCGGCTACCGACGCAACGGCCTGCGCGCGCCGCTGCGCATGTGGCTCGCGAGCGCGTGGGCGATCCCCGGCGCGCCGCTCGGCAGCTGGCTCGCGCTGCAGCTGCCCGACTGGTGCTTCTGGGGTTACCTGACGACCGTGCTGGCGCTGCTGCTGCGGCAGCAGACGCGCAAGGTCGCCGCCGACGCGCCGGCCAAGGTCTATCCGCCTTGGGCCGGACCGCTCGGCTGCTTCCTCGCCGGCGTGCACATGGGTTACGCCCAGGTCGGTGTCGGGCTGCTGTCGACGCTCGTGCTCACCGCGTCGTTCGGCCGCGACCTGCTCGCCGTCAACATGGCGAAGAGCACGCTCGTCGTGCTGACCGGCGTCGCCAGCGCGGCGAGCTTCGCCAGCGAGGACGCGATCGCGTGGCAGCCGGCGCTGGCCCTCGCCGCCGGCGCCGCGATCGGCAGCTACCACGCCAGCCGCTGGGCGATGGCGAAGGGTTCGACGGCGGTGCGCAAGGTGGTCGTCGGCGTGACGTCGGTGATGGTCGTGTACACCGCGGTGAAGCTGGCGTTGACGCTGGCGATGTAGCCATGGCAGACGCGCTCGCTTCGCAGCGCCTCACCCGCGCCGGCGCAGTTCGTACACCGCGCCGTCGACGCCGCGCCAACTGCCGTCCGGCTGCCGTTCCAGCGTCAGCCGCGACGGCGGGCGCGGGCCGCCCGCGGCCAGCGCCGCCGCTTCGGCATCGGCGCGCTCGCTGCGGCTGATCCACAGCAGGATCGGCACCGCCAGCGTGCCGAGCGCGATCAGGATGGCGAGCACGCCGAGGGTGCGCGCGACGCCTTCGTGGTCGTCGAACCAGCCGTAGATCACCGGCGTGAGCATCACCGCCATGAGCGCGATCAGCGCGACCAGCGCCTGCTGCACCCAGTGGCACCGCGCCGGCAGGCGGCCGAGCAGCATCAACTCGGCGTGCGCCACGGACACCGCGTAGGTGACGGCCAGGAGCGTGGCGCGGCCGATCCCCTCGTCGACGCGGTCGCGCCACAGCAGGGCGACCAGCATCGCCGTGGCGACGACCGCGAGCGCGATGCCGATCGCGCCGGCGAGCTGCTGCCGGTCGCGGAACGCCGCGCACGCCATCGCCAGCACGCTGCCGGCCGACACGCTGCCCGTGGTGCCGAGCACGCGCGCCATGGTGTCGTTGAACTCGCCGCCGACGACCACCGCGATGGCGATCAACGCGGTGACGCCGAGGAAGCCGAGGAACGACCAGAGGAACGCCCGGCGCAGCGACGAAGGCGGCATCGCGGCACGGTATCCTCGCCCGCACCATGCGTCGCTTCGCCCTCGTCTTCGCCCTCGCCGCCAGCTCCGGCTCCGCCGTCCACGCCATGCGCCTGCAGGATCCCGCCGCAGCCCCCGCCACGGCGGCGCACGCCGCGATCACACCGCAGCCCCGCGCCGACCAGTGGATCGTCGCCCGTCAGGCGGAGTGCGTGCGCCGCGCCAAGGAGACGCAGAAGGCCGACGTCGTCTTCGTCGGCGACTCGATCACGCAAGGCTGGGAGGAGGCCGGCAAGGACATTTGGCAGCAGCGCTTCGGCGCGTTGTCGACGTGCAATCTCGGCGTCAGCGGCGACCGCACCGAGCACGTGCTGTGGCGGCTGCAGCAGGCGCCGATCACCAGGCTCGCGCCGAAGGTGATCGTGCTGCTCATCGGCACCAACAACCTCGGCCACGGCGCCAGCAACGCCGAGCAGACGATCGACGGCTGCCTCGCCGTGCTAGCGGCGCTGCGCGCGCAGGCCCCGCAGGCGACGATCCTGGTCTGCGAGATCTTCCCGCGCGGCGAGCGCGTCAACGCGATGCGCGGCGACGTGCTGCAGGTCAATCAGGCCGTGCGCGGCCAGCTCGACGCCAAGATGAAGTCGCTGCCGATCGGCGACCGCTGGGTGCAGAAGGACGGCACGATCCGCAAGGCGGACATGCCCGACTTCCTGCACCTGTCGGCGGCCGCCTACGAACAGTGGGCGCAGGCGCTGCTGCCGGAGATCACGGCCGTGCTGCGCTGAACGTCCGCGCCGGCATCGCCGACGCGCGCTCAGCGCTGCGAGCCCTGTTGGCCGTGGCCGGCGCCCGCGCCGCCGTGCGGTTGCCCGTCGTGGGCCGGCGCGCCGCCGGCGTTGCGCGCCGGCGGCGGCACGAACGCGCGCGGAAACACGCCGCCGAGCAGCAACAACGCCATCGCCAGCGTCAGCGCCAGCCGTTCGCGCACGCCGAGGTCCTGTTCGCCGATGTGGTCGCGCTTGCCCGAGAACAGCGTGAAGAAGCAGCGCAGCACGTTGATGCCGTTCAGCGCCGTCGCCAGCAGCAGGCAGAAGACCAGCGCCGGAAACTCGTCGACCGAACCCTGCACCAGCAGGTCCTCGGCGACGAAACCGAGCGTCAACGGCAGGCCGACGCTGGCGAAGCCGAGGAACAGGAACGACGTCGCCATGCGCGGCGTGCGGGCGAAGCTGCCGCCCGGCTCGCGCAGCGACAGCGCGCCGCGCCGCGCCTCCAGCGCCGCCGCCGTCATCAGGAAGCCGGTGACCGCGATGGCGGAGACCTGCCACGTCAGCACGGCGCCGGTGCGGCCGACGTCGGACGAGTTCTCCAGTCCGAAGGCGACCAGGCCCGTCTGGCTGACGACGATCCACGCGATCGCCGCGCGCGCCTCGGACTGAGCGAGGCCGATCGCCGCCCCGAGCACCGCCGTGACGCCACCTGCCCACGCGAAGGCGTGCGCCGCGGCGTGCGGCACGGCGTCGGCGACGAGTGCGAGGTGCGCGTGCACGCCGAGCTGCGGACCGACGAAGGCAGCCAGCAGCCCCAGCGGCGCGCGGCCGGCGACCAGCGGCAGCCAGCCGTGGAACGGCGCGATCGCTTCGCGGCTGAAGATCGCGACCAGCCAGCAGACAGCGCCTTCGGCTGCGCGCCCCGCGGCGATCAGGCCCGCGCCGACGGCAGCGAAGGCGAGTCCGGGCAGCTGGTAGCGTAGGAACGCACGCCGCAGGCCGCTGTCGACCCGGCCGAGGCCGCGCGCGAGCAGGACCACGGACAACGCCCACAGCGCAACGAGCGGCAGCGCCGACTCGAAGGCGACGAAGGCGGTCGACACGGCGATGAGGCGCAGCACGTCGCCGAGCGTCCGCGGCGGATGGCTCGCCGCCGGCGCCAGCGCCACGGCGAGCACGCCGACGAGCAGGTACACGAACGGAGCCGCGGCGTGCCAGTCGGGGCACGCCAGCTCCCACTGCAGGCCGAAGGCCGGCAGAGGTCGGTGGGCGACGCCGGCGGCGGCGACCAGGATGGTCGCGACGGCGAGCGCGACGGCGACGGCCAGCAGCGCGCCGACGGCGCGAGCGCGGGAGATGCGCGGATCCGCCGACCGACCGACGACGAACGAGGCGCCGGCGACCGCAACGGCGGCGACGAGGGGCAGCAGGTGGATCATCGGCGGGTCTCCGTCGCCGGCGCGCCGCCGAGCCAGCTGGTGAACTTGCGGTCGAGGCGGTCGAGGGCGCGGAAGCCGCGCAGGAACCGGCCGACGACGTGGTCGCGCAGGATCGCATCGAAGTAGCCGCGTTCGAGCGCATGGCGGTACAGCCACGGCCGCAACGAAGCCGGGAAGAACCGCTCCAGCGCGAGCTTCGGCCGCGGCACCTGCCGGCCGATCGCCTGTTCGAGGTGGCGGTAGTCCTGCAGCAGACTCGGCGAGCGCAGGATCTCCAGGCTGCGCAAGAGCGCATGGCCGACGATGTGCAGCACGGCGAGGTGCCGCAAGCCGCAGCCGATGCCCACCAGGATCAGGCCGACCTGCGTCATCGACGCGTACGCCAGCACGCACTTGATGTCCGTCTGCACGCGGCCGACGAACGCGCCGTGCAGCGCGGTGACGCCGCCGACGACGGCGACGAGCGCGGCGAAGCCCGGGTTGGCGTCGAGCAGCGGCGCGCTGCGCAGCAGCAGGTACGGGCCGAGGTGGATCGAGATGGCGCCATAGAAGATCGCGCTGGACGGCGTCGGCCCTTCGAACGCACGCGGCAGCCAGCCGCCGAGCGGCGCCTGCGCCGACTTGCCCATCGAGGCCCACAGCAGCAGCAAGCCGGCGATCCACGCCGAACCGGCGTCCGGCACGTGCACGCCGGCCCACGGCGCGCCGTCGAGGCGCACGAACGCCGCCGTGCCGACGGCGTGGTGCAGCCAGACAGCGGCGCCGATGAGCCCGATGTCGCACAGCCGGTAGGTGACGAACGCGCGCAGGCCGTGCTCGACGGGCTTCGGCCGTTCGTGGAAGAACGCGATCAGCAGCGCCGAGGTGAGGCCGACGA
Source organism: Phycisphaerales bacterium (assembly GCA_020247305.1). Taxonomy (GTDB): domain Bacteria; phylum Planctomycetota; class UBA1135; order UBA1135; family UBA2386; genus UBA2386. Next base: position 6,737 of record JADCJE010000098.1, read on the forward strand.
CTTCCCAGCCGAAGAACAGCTGGTCGACGCCGCCCGCCAGCACCACCACCTGCACGCCGGCGCCGAAGAGCGCCAGCATGAGGTGAAACCGGAAGAAGCCGGCCTCGCGGTGCAGGTAGCGCTGCGAGAACGCGCCGATCAGGCCGACCAGCGCGGCGGCGAACACGCTGAACGGCAGCGACAGGGCGTCGCCGAGCAGCGTCCAGCGGAAGGCATAGTGGCCGACGGCGAACCACTCGCCGAAGTCGACGACGATCGGCCGGCCGTCGAAGAAGCCGAGGACCGCAGCCGCCGCGGCGACGAAGGTCGTCGTCGCGTAGGTGACGCCGACGACGGCGCTGATCGCGCGCTCGCCGAGGCGCGCGCCGAACCAACCGGCCAGAGCGAGGACCCCGGCGGCCGCCAGCGGCAACAGCACGGCGGTGGCGACGAACGCCTGCAGGAAGACGACGTTCATCGGCGGCCTCCAGTCCGTCGGCCGCCGCCGAAGCTCGCAGCGGTGCGGGCGCAGCCGAGGCTGTCGATCTGGCCACCGTAGAACTCGGGCGACGCGCCGACGGTGCGGAGCACGCACGAGTCGACGCGGTAGGGCCGGAACCCGCCGAGCACGAACTCGTGCATCACACCAGTGCTCGGGCTCCAGACGACCGCCTGGATCCACTGGTTCTGCACCAGCTGCGCGACGGTGGCGTCGCGCGCCATGACCTTGGCGACCGTCTCGGGCTCGGCCTCGATGACGGCAAGCAAGCGCACGGGCTCGTGGATCTCGACCATCTGCCACGGCAGGCCGGTGCGCAGGTCGGACGCATGCCCGTCCATCACGCCGATCAGCCCGGTGATGTTGTGCGGCAGCTTGGTGCCGCAGCCGTAGTTCTTCGGGTCGACGTAGCTGAAGTAGTACTCCAGGTTGATGCCGGCGCCGACCGGCACGACGGCGCCCAGCACCTTGCCGAGGATCGCGCCGTCGGGATCGGCGGCGGGGTCGTACGAGACCAGGAACGCGCGCCGGTCGAGGAACAGCCCGCGCGTGCGCTCGCGGCGGCCGACGATCGCGTAGGCATTGGTGGCATGGCCGCACTCGGGCCGCGGCTGGCCAAGGTCGACGGCGCGCGCCTGCACGTGGCGCAGCGCCCGCACCGCGTCGTCGGTGCGCGGCGCCGAGACGAAGCGCCGGCAGCGCTCGTGCGCCTCCAGCGTGCAGGCGTCCGCCATTGCGCGCTTGGCGGCCTCCAGCGCCGCGGCGCGCGCGTCGGGCATCAGGTCCTCGTCGTACCACGTCATCGAGTCGTCGCAGGTGTTGTGGTAGCTGCCGACGAACCACGTCGTGTCGGGAATGCGGATGCCGCGACCGGCTAGCAGCTCGCGCACCTTCGGATGGTTCGCCATCGCCGCGAAGGCGCGGGCGTTCGGGCCGCCGCGGCCGCCGCCGGTCGCGCCGCAGTCGTAGGCCGAGCCGTGCGGATTGTTGAGGCTCGACGAGCCGTGGCCGACGACGAGCACGATCTCGCACAGGCCGGTGACCAGGCCGATGGTGCGCAGGCAGTTCTCGACCACGTCGGCCATCTCGGCGACCGAGTAACCGACCCCTAGGCCGTCGGCGGTGCGTTCGTCGCCGACACGTTCGAGCACGAGGCGCGTCACCGGCTCGCGCTGGTTCCGCTCCTTGAGGCCGCGACTGAGCCGCTCGGCGAGGCGCGGGAACAAGCAGCGCAGGACCATCGGCACGGCGGCGGCGAGTCCGGTGACGGCCGCGACGAGCGAGCCGGCTGCCGCTTCGCGGCTGGCGCGGCCGACGACGGCGCTGCGCAGGCCGCGGCGGCGGCGCATCTCCAGCCACCGCTGCTCCTCGTCGGCACGCAGCGCGCGCTCGGTGACGTAGTGCTTGGGCGTGACGACGACCGGGCACAGCGGCCGCGGCCGCACCTCGCCGAGCCCCTGCCACGCCATCGCGACGCCGAAGAAGCCGGCGAAGCCGAACGTCTGCACGGCGACGTGGCTCTCTTCGAGGTGGCGGCGCGTCGAGCACTCGCGGTCGTCGATGCAGAAGACCGCCTGGAAGGTCGGCGCCGGCGGCGGCGGCGGCGGCGCCGCGGCGTGGTTGGCGAGGCCGTCGAGCACGATCAGGCGCAGCCGCCGCTCGTACGCGAGGTGAAGGCAGCGACGGCGCTCGAGCTCACCGAACGCGCGCACCTCGTCGAGCCACGCGGCGAGGCCCGCCGGATCGTCGAGCGCTTCGAGGTCGACGTCGGCCACCTGGGCCATGACGAAGGCCTCGAAGGCGAGCTCGAGGTCGCGCTCCTCGGCAGCGGCCGGCACGGCGCTCTCCAGGTCGGCCCAGGTCGCCTGCGGCCCGCAGCGATCGCGCAGCGCCTGGCGCGCCGCCGCGGCGTCCAGCGTCAACTGCACGGCGAGGTGGTCGGCGAGCCGCGCCGGCAGCGGTTGCACCGGGGCGCGGTCGGGGCGCGTCTCGAACTGCCGCATCATCCCGGCCCACCCGCCGAGCGACATCAGCGTGTCGCGCACGAAGGCGCAGCGCCGGTCCGGCGCCACGCCCAGGTCGTCGAGCGCGCGCAGGATCGTCGCCTCGGCGTCCTCGCCGGCTTCCTGCTGGCGGCGGAACTCGGCGGCGAGGCTGGCTGCCCAGAGATCGGGCGCGGGCGCACGCAAGCCGTAGAGCGCGCGCACCGCGGCGAGGAACCCGCGTTCGCGGTCGGGCATGTGCCAGAGCGCGACGCCCTGATCGAGAAACGCGGCGCACAGCCGGATCAGCAGCGGGTGGACGCTCTGATCGACGTCGTCGGAGCCGGCCAGCACGAGTTGGTCGCGGCGGCGGATGCCGCGCAGCGCCGCGGGACGCGCGACCATCGGCGCCGCGGCGGCAAGCCGGTCCCACAGGGCGCGCAGCGCGTTCGGCAGCCGCAGCGCGGGCGGCAGGCCGGGCCCGCGCCGATCGGCCCACGCCGCGACGAGCCGCAGGCGCGCGGCGTCGGCGGAGGAATGGCAGCGATCGAACAGGCCGGTCTCGTGCAGCTGCCACTGCAGCGCGGGGCCGCGCGGCACCTCGAACAGGTGCCGCAGCCGCGTGCGCCGGAAGTCGAAGCGGCGCTGGCGCGCGAGGCACTGGACGGAGCCGTCGCGGTCGAGTTCGTCCGCGAGCACCGCGTCGCAGTCGACGGACAGGATGCGGCCGCTGCGCAGGTGCGCGGCGAACGCGGCCTCGCTCTGGTACGGCTCGGCGCCGAACAGCTTCGCTGCCTCCACCACCGCGCGGTCGAACGGCAGGTGCTCGAAGGCGTGCAGCGTGTTGTGGTGGACGAACGTGTGCAGCGGCGCCTGCTCCGGCACGTAGTGGCTGACGTGCGCGAGGATCCCGGCGACGTCGGTCGGTTCCTCGCCGTGGTCGTGGCCGTGCTGGCCGCTCACACGAGCCTCCGGCGCGTCGCGTGCGGATGGCCCGACATGCGGTGCAATCCGTCCATGCCGGCGAGCTCGATGGTCGCATGCGGCAGCTCGGCGGCCATCGCGTCGATGCGCGACAGAAACGTGTGGTCGACCATCGTCACGTCCGTGCAATCGACGACGATGCGGCGCACCTCGGACGGCGCTGCGAGCACCGCCTTGCGAACGGCCAGAAGGCTGGTGAAGGCCGCCGCCCCGTGCAGCGTGATGCGCAGCGTTTCGCCGTCGCGGACGCACGCGATGTCGGTCCGGAACAGCTGTCTCCAGCTGGCGCCATGGCCGAAGTGCAGCAGCAGCTTGACCCCGAGGCCGACGCCGACGCCGACCAGGAGGTCGGTGGCGAGCGTGACGACCAAGGTCACCGTGAAGAGGATGAGCTGGTCGAGGCCGATGTGCATGGAGTGCGCGAAGTGGCGCGGCGACGCCAGCCGTGTCCCCGTGAACACGAGCATCGCCGCGAGGGCGGCGAGCGGGATCGACTGCAGCAGGTCCGGCGCCAGGGCGACGAACGCCAGGAGGAAGAAGCCGTGCAGGAAGTTGGACTTGGCCGACTGCGCGCCGGCGTCGATGTTCGCCTTGCTGCGGACGATCTCGCTGATCATCGGCAGGCCGCCGATCGCCGCTGCGACGAGGTTGCCGACGCCGAGCGCGAACAGGTCGCGGTTCAGGTCGCTGGCGCGCTTCCTCGGGTCGAGTCCGTCGACGGCGAGGCAACTGAGCGTCGACTCGATCGTGCCGACGAGCGCGAACATCACGATGTACTTGATCGACGCGCCGGACAGGATCTGCGAGAAGTCGGGCAGCGCGATGACCTCGAGCAGCGATCCCGGCAGCCGCACCAGGAACTGCGGGCCGACCTCGAACTTCTCGCGCCAGAACTCGTAGGCGTGCGGGTGCGGCAGGTCGAACAACAGGCCGAGCGGCACGGCGAGGGCGAGCACCACGAGCGGGGCGGGGATCGCCTTGGCGAGCCGCGCGCGCAGGAAGCCCCAGCCGAACAGCACGGCGAGCGACAAGACGCCGATGGCGGCGATCTCCGGATTGGCGTGCGCGACGCTGCGCGGGATCTCGGCGACGAGGCCGAGCGGCGTGGTCGCCGTGGGCACGACGCCAAGCGCGACGTGCGCCTGCTTGCCGACGATGATCACGCCGATCGCAGCGAGCATGCCGTGCACGACCGACGGCGAGATGGCGATTCCCACCGTCGCCAGCCGCAGCAGCGCGAAGACGACCTGGATGGCGGCTGCGACCATGCCGACGGCGCAGGCGCGGTGGTAGCCGGCGACCATGTCGCCCTGGCCCAGTTCGGTCACCGCGCCGATGGCGATCACGATCAGGCCGGCCGCCGGCCCCTTGATGGTGAGCGGCGCGCCGCCGAGCGGCGAGACGATCAACCCGCCGACGATCGCCGTCATCACGCCGGCGACGGGCGGGAAACCGCTCGCCATGGCGATGCCGAGGCAGAGCGGCAAGGCGATCAGAAAGACGAAGAACCCGGCCTTGGCGTCGGCGGCGATGGAATTGCGCCCTGGCAACGGCGCGTTGGTGCGGACTTCAGACATGGGACAGTCGAATGTGATGCGGTCGAAGGGACGGCGGTTCGTACAGCGCGGCACGGCCCACGCCCTGAGCAGGGCGTGGTGGTCCCGGTCGCGCGGCGCCTGGTTGGCGCCACCAGCCCTCGCGGGCGACCCGGCGGGTCAGGCGACCGCAGTCGGCGGACCGCGCGGCAGCTTGCGCCGCGCGTGGGCAGACCCCGGCAACGGCAGACCGACGACCGGAGCGACCAAGCCGGCGTGCGCGACGTCATCCGCGGCAGACGTCCCCGTCCATGCCGCCGCATCCTCACCGGCCTCAGGCGCGGCTTCCGCGACGGCCGCCTCTTCGTGGTTCGCCGCATCCGCCGCGATGGCGAGGCCGCGCGCGACCTGCTGACCGTCGACCGCCGCGACCCGTCCGGTCGCGCTGACGCACCCGACTGCCGACCCGCCGGTGTCGGCGATCATCGCCATCACCAGCGCCAACACGGCGTACACGCAGTACGGCCATGCGGCGGCGATCGAACGGAGTATCGGGTTCAGGGCGGGCACGAGGGCAGGCAACAGCGCCGCTGGTGAAGGCTAGCTGGGGTCTCGCAGCGGTCCATCCACGGTGAGCTGCTGCGCCGGCATTCCGAGCACGAACACATCAAGAACCCCTGATGCCCGCTGGGGACGCAGCGTCGCGGGCGCGCGCCAAGGCTCAACGCAGCACGATCTCCAGCGGCGGCCCCGCCGACGCCGCGCTGCCGCTCAGCGCGACGGGCGCGAAGTGGATGCGCCACCCGGCGAAGAACGCCGGCAACGGCGCGACCGGCGCGAGGTCCATCGTCGCCGTCGCCGACCCGTTCGCGTCGAGCACGCCGACGAACCCGGGGAACAACGGGTTGCCGGCGGCCCCGAGCAGGCTGCTGGTCAGCGAGTCGAACCAGAGGTACAGCGGGTCGCCACCCGGCAGCGGCGTCGCCGGCCCCTGGCCGAGCAGCGAACCGAGCAGCCAGTACGGACTGCCCGCGGACGCTGCGGACGACCGCAGCGTGAACGCGACCGGTGCTGGCTGCGCGAGGTCGAGCTGCCGCGTCGCGGTCGCCGCGTCGATGCCGACCTGCGGCCGCATCGGCAGCGTCAGCTGCGACAGCAAGCCGGGCCGGTGCTCGATCGCGACGCTCGACGGCACGAACGGCGGAATGCAGCGGAACGCCTCCACCGCAGCGGACTTGACGAGGTAGTGGTTGCGCACCGACAGCCGCAACCGACCGCCCGCGGGCACCACGCAGGACGTCGTCGACAGGTCGATGACCACGGTCGCGACCGTCGGCGCATTCGCCAGGAACACGCCGCGGCCGCCCTGCGCGATGATCTGCGGGTTGCCGGTCGGCGGCACGACCTCCAGGCGCGCGGCCAAAAGGAAGCGCGCCTGCTGCGCGGTGACTTCGAGGCGCACGCTCGGCGCGCCGGCGAGTTCGGTCGCGGCGGCGAACGGCGGCGTCGTGTAGCTGAAGTTCGACAGCGGCATGCGCGCCAGCGCCTGCGTGACGTTCGCGCCAGCGCCGTCGGCGCGCCACGCCTGCAGGCCGTAGCCGGCCGGCATCGTGTGCTGCACCAGCTCCGGCGACTCGTTGGTCGTCGGCGGCGCGACCGCCAGTTGGCCGCCTTGCCGCAGGTGCCAGACCGACGGCGTGACGTTCGCCGGCGGCAACGCCGCATCCGCGCGATGGCGCCACAGCGTGCTGCCGGTCAGGTACTCGGCGGCCGACGATGGCAGGACCGCCGACAGCACCGGCGGGCCGAGTTCGACCGGCTCGAACGCGCCCTTGAGGAAGCGGTCGAACCACGCGCGGCGGACCTCGTCGACGCGCCCGGCTTCGTAGGCGTTGGTCGGCGTGCCGTGGTTGCCGGTGGTCAGCAGCGCGCGCTTTGGCGTTGTCGCCGGCATCGCCGCCAGCGCGCGCAGCGTCGGGTCCACCGGCATCGACTCGTCGAGCCAGGCCATCGTCGCCAGCGTCGCCGTGGTCGAGGTCGCCAACAGCGCCTGGAAGTCGCGGCCCGGATCGGCGCGCATCCACGCGCGCATGCCGGCCGGATCGTCGGCGAGCACGAAGTTGCGCATCGTCGCCTGGAAGCCGGCGTCGAGCGCGAAGTTGGGGTTCGGCGGCGCGTAGGCGAAGCCGGCCCACGAGTCGACGAAGGCGGTGCCGTCGAAGGTCGCGGCGTCGGTGTGGCTCGGCACCATCACCGTCGGCGCGACGGCGCGCACGACCGGGAACGGCGCGCTGCGCCGCGCGTTCGGCGGCGGCACGCGGCCGGAGTACGCCGCCGCCGCCCACGAGTGCGCGCCGCCCTGGCTGACGCCGGTGACGCCGATGCGCGCGAAGTCGACGAGCGCGGGCTGCTGCGCCTCCACCCACTCCATCACTTCGAACAGGTCGATCCACTCGGCCAGCGCCATCAGCGTCGTGCCGCGGCCCGGGTTGAGCGCGATGGCCGAACCCTGGCCACGCACGTCGTAGGCGACGGTGACATAGCCGCGCGCGGCGTACTCGGCGGCGACGATGGCGACCTCGCCGTTCTTGTTGGCGGGCCAGCCGTGCACCAACACCAGCAGCGGCCAACCGCACGGCCCGGGCGCCGCGGTCGGCCAGCGCACGTCGGCGCGCGTGCGGTAACTGTCGCTGTAGGTGACGAGCTGGTCGAGCGCGGCAGTCGTCGCGAAGCCCGCAGCGGGCAGCGGCGGGTCGGTGCACTGGGCGAGCAGGGACGCGGTCAGGCCGATGGCGGCGAGAACGGACGCAACGCGGTCGTGCGGCATGGTGGCGCGGCGGGCGGGAAGGTGGCTCGGCAGGCGACGATCAGGCGAACCGACCGTCGGGTGGGCCCAGGGTACGCGCCCGCGGCCGCCGCCCCCACACCCGCAGTCACCCTGCCCGCCCCGTCCCGCCTTCGCGGTTTCCTCACGCCGGCTGCACGGGACCTTCCGAGTCGGACGCATCGTCTCTCCCGGCGACCGCAGCAGCGCCCCCGCTGCGGGAGCGGTCGCGATCCAATCCACACCCGGAGCCCCATGCGCATCCGCACCGCCGCTATCGCCCTCTGTGCCGCCGCCCCCCTGGCCGCCCAGATCTCCCACACCCACCTCGGCACCGTCCAAGCCGCCAACAACTCGGGCGAGATCGTCGCCTTCGACCCGGGCAGCAACCGCTTCTTCGTCACCAACGGGGCGGGCCAGTCGCTGAACGTCTACGCCGTGTCGGCGACCGGCAACGCCCTCTTCGTGCAGGCGATCCCGCTCGGCGGCTCGCCCAACAGCGTCGCGGTGAAGAACGGCCTCGTCGCCGCCGCCGTCGAGGGCGCGACCGGCCAGGCCGCCGGCTTCGTCAAGTTCTTCGACGCCGCCACCGGCGCGGCGAACGGGCCGTCGGTGACCGTCGGCGCGATGCCGGACATGCTGGTCTTCACGCCGGACGGCAGCAAGGTGCTGACCGCGAACGAAGGCGAGGCGGACACTGCCACCGGCCTGATCAACCCCGAGGGCTCGGTCAGCATCGTCGACGTGGCGACGCGCATCGCCGTGACCGCCAGCTTCGCGCCGTGGAACGGCCAGAAGGCGGCGCTGCAGGCGGCGGGCGTGCGCATCGTCAACAACAACGGCATCACGCTGGCCCAGGACCTGGAGCCGGAGTACCTGACGATCGACGCCGCCGGCGCGACCGCGTACGTGACGCTGCAGGAGGCCAACGCCATCGCCGAGGTCGACATCGCCACGGCGACCGTCACGCAGATCCGGCCGCTCGGCAGCAAGGACCACGGCCTGCTGGGCAACGAGTTCGACGCCTCCAACAGCGACGGCATCAACGGCAACTTCGTCAACCACCCGGTCTACGGGCTCTACATGCCGGACGCGATCACGTCGTTCACGAGCGGCGGCGTCACCTACCTCGCCACCGCCAACGAAGGCGACAGCCGCGCCGACTTCTTCGGCTTCCGCGACGAGGTCCGCGGCGCCAGCCTCGCCGCCAACTTCGTGCTCGACGCCGAGGACCCGACGCCGGAGACCGGCATCTACACGCTCGCGCAGTTGAGCAGCAACGCGGCGCTCGGCCGCCTCAACTTCGCCACCAGCACCTACGACATCGCCCGCGGCGACACCGACGGCGACGGCGACGTCGACCGCCTGTATGCCTTCGGCGGCCGCTCGTTCACGCTGTGGACGACCGCCGGCGTCAAGGTGTTCGACTCCGGCTCGCAGATCGAGCGCGAGATGCTGGCGCGCGGCCTGTGGGTCGACTCGCGCTCCGACGACAAGGGCCCTGAGCCCGAGGCGGTCGCCGCTGGCGTCGTCGACGGCGTGCCGCTGCTGTTCGTCGGCCTCGAACGCACCAACGCCGTGATGGTCTACAACGTCGCCAACCCGGCGGCGCCCGTGCTGGTCGACGTGATCAACGTCTTCGCCGCGAGCGGCATCGGCAGCACCGCGCCGGAGGGCCTTCAGTTCATCGCCGCCGGCGACAATGCCACTGGCCGCGCCCTGCTGGCGGTGACCTGCGAAGGCAACGGCGCCACCAGCGTCTTCGCCATCAACGCGGGCGCGCCGGTCGCGCAGACGTTCGGCGCGGGCTGCCCGGCGAACCAGCCGCTGACGCTCGCCAGCAACCTGCCGCGCTTGGCCAACACCTGGACGCTGACCGCCGCCAACGCCAACGCGGCATCGCCGTTCTGCACGTTCTGGTTCGGCGCCACTGCGCTGACGATGCCGGTCGAACTGACCGCCATCGGCGCGGCCGGGTGCTTCGCGCGCATCGACACGTCGCTCGGCGCCTTCCTCGCGCCGATCGCCGGCGGCGCCAGCAGCCTGACGGTCAACGTGCCCGCGACGCCCGCCTTGCTGGCGTACGCACTTGCCGCGCAGGCGACGACCTACGACGGCGTCGCGTTCGCCGCGTCGAACGGCCTCGCCGCAGTCCTCGGCAACTGACGGCGGCACACGGAGCGCGCCGCCGCGGCGGCGTGCTCCCGCTACTTCGCCGCCGCGCCGTCAGCCCACGCCGCCGGCAGCGTCAGCGCGACGGCGGTGGTCTGGCCGGCGACCGGCGTCGCGCTGCCGAGATCGAGCATGACGGCAGCGAGCCCGTCAGCGCCAACCGTGCCCCCCTTGGCCTCGAACTCGCTCCCGTACTGCCGGCGGGCCGCGATCGGCTGCAGGCGCTTGGGCAGCGCCTGGAACCGCAGCGGCTCGGCGCCGAGGTCGGCGCGGATCCGTCCCTGCGCGTCGGTCGTCGCGAGTTCCGTCCGGTCGCCGCCGCTGGCCGGCACGACGAACACCCCGACGCCTTCGACCCCGGAACCCGCCGCGTCGCGCACGGTGATCTCCAGCGTGCCGCTCGCGGCCGTGAAGGGCTGGTCGACGGCGCCGCCGGCGGGGACGGCGACCGATTCGGCGCACGCGACGCGCGGTTTGCCCGGTAGGTGCACGCGGTAGACGCCGGCCGGCAGCGGCGCCGCGAACCGGCCCGCCGCGTCCGTCTTCGCGGCGACCTGCTCCCGCTCCGGGCGGCTTCCGGCCGTGCGCGCCAACGTGCCTTCGACTTCGACCCAGGCGTCGGCGAACGGCGCACCGTTCTTGCTGACCGTGCCGCGCAGCGTGCCGGGCAGCACGGGTCCCAGGTCGGGCTCGAACTTGACGCTGACGCCGTCGACCAGGGTCACGCTGCCGAGGAACGACGACTTGCCGAGGTTGGCGTCCTCTTGGCGATGCCAATGCTGCAGCCAGACCTGCCACGCACCCGCGGGCAGGCCGGTGACGTCGAAGGCGCCGTCGGTGGCGAGGTGGAAGCGCGCGTCGCCCCCGCGTGCGGGCAGTTGCTGGCTGCGATCGCCGGCGTCCTGCACGAGGCGCAGCGACAACGGCTTCGGGGACGGCTCGCCCAGACGGCGCAGCGTCGCCAAGGCCTCGGGCGGGCCGGCGCGGCCGCGCAAGCGCGCGCCGATGGCGACGGGCAGCACGAAGTCGCCGGGCGCGTCGAGGCGCACGTCGCCGCGGCGGGTCGGGACGTGGCCCGGACCGAGCGCCGCGACGACCAAGCCGACGCCCGGCGGTCCGACCAACGCCACCTCGCCGGCCGCGTCGCTCGTCGCGGCCATCAACACCAGCGCGCGGCCCTGCCCCCCCATCGCGAAGAACTGCTCGCGCGGCAGCAGCGGCGTCTGCTCGGACAGGCTGCCGTCCGCCAGCAGCGCCAGCTGCACCGTGCTGCCGGCGACCGGCTGACCGGCGCCGTCGACGAGCCGCAGCGTGCGCCGGACGTCGCGCGGCGCGACCACGTCGACGCGCGTCGGGCCGCCGCCGGCCACCTCGATCGGCACGATCGCCGGCGCGCGACCCGCCGCGGTCGGGAACTCGACGACCACGGTCCAAGCGCCGCGGCCGAGGCCGGGCAGGGTGGCGACGCCATCGGCGAAGGGGCCGCGCAGCCGCACGCGCATGTCGGTGCTGCTGAGCGGGCCGCGGCGCCGCGGTGCGACCCGCAGCGAGAAGTCGGCCACCGGCTGCCTCGCTTCGTCGACGACGTGGACGGCGAAGCTGCCGGCGCGGCGCGCCGTCAGCGTCACGTCGGCCGAGCCCCACGGCATCGCGGCCGTCGGTTCGGCCGCTTCGCAGAGATCGTGCTGGACCTCGAGCCGCACCGGCTCGCCCGCGGCGGCCGCGGCGCTCGTCATCCTGACGACGAACGCTCCATCTGCGGCGCTGCGGCCGATCCACTCGCCGCGGTCGCTGCGCGCGAACACCGAGGCGCCGGCGAGCGGCGCGCCGGTCTCGTCGACGACCTTGCCGGCGATCGTCGGCCACTTGGGCCGCGGCGCCACGACGAAGGTCACCACTTCGACCGGTCGCTCGGCGACCAGCACGCCTTCGACCGGCTTGCTGCCGGCGTGGTCGCCCTCCGCTTCGACCCGGAACGGTCCTGGCGGCAAGAGCGACTGCAACGTGAACGACCCGTCGGCGCCGCTGCTCGCGTACACCGACCATGGCGACGACGGCATCGCTCGTGCGCCCGCGCTGCGGTCGCTACCGGACAGGACGCGAAGGGTGACGTCGGCGACCGGCCGACCCGCCTCGTCGACGGTGCGGCCTTGCACGCGGATGCCGGGTTGCATGACGACGTCGCCGACGTCGACCACGGCGCCCGCGGCGATCGTGCTCCAGCGCGCGGACTGCTGCGCGAACCGATCGTGCGCCAGGTCGAGCGTGAACTGGAACGGCGGCGGCGGCCAGAACGCCAGCTGGAAGCGGCCGTCGGCGGCCGTGGCGACGACGGGCGGATCCTGCCAATCCGGTCGCGCGTGGTCGCGCAGCCACGCTTCCATGCGCGCCTCGTTGGCAGCCCAACCGTGGACGAGCGCGCGGCAGGCCGGGAGCGGCGAGCCCTGCGCGTCGACGCAGCGACCGCGCACGATCGCCAAGGGACCGGGCGCAGGCAGTGCGGCCGCCGCCGGCACGGCTTCGCGTTCGCTGGCAGGCGCTGCCGGCGACGCCGTCGGCGCGGCGCCTTCGACGGCCGCCGGCGCGCTGACGCCGGGGGCCGGCGCGTCCGGCGCGGGTGCTGCCGCATCGGACGGCAGCGCCACCGGCTGGGCGCCCGCGAACCACAACCAGGCGGCGAGCGCGGCCACGAGGACCGCAGTGAGCGAGACGACGATCGAACGGCGATTTGCAGTCATCGGGAAAGGTCCGGCGCGACGAGAGAGGAGCGCGCGAAGTTATGCGCGCCGCCACGGCAAAGCACGCGACGTGCGGCGCCCTCCCGACCACTGCCCCGCTTGGCCGCCAGCGCCATCGCGCGAGGACTCGCGACTGCAGCCGAGCCGCCGCAAGATGATAGGCCCGAACCGCGCTGCCCAACCGTCCGCGCGGCCCGGCCGCGCGTCGGCCCCGCGCTCGCGCGCTCGCAGCCAGCCGCCTATCCTGCGCCGCCCATGACCCACGTCGTCATCACCGGCGCGAGTTCCGGCATCGGCGCCGCCTGCGCGCGCGCGTTCGGCAAGCTCGGCCACACGCTGTCGCTCGGCGCCCGCCGCAGCGACCGGCTCGCCGCCATCGCGCCGGGCGCGTTCTGCCACGCGCTCGACGTCACCAAGCCCGCCAGCATCGAACGCTTCCTCGCCGCCGCGATCGCTGCGCACGGCCCGATCGACGTGCTGGTCAACAACGCCGGCCTCGCGCGCGGCGTCGAGAAGATCGCCGAGGCGACCGGCGAGGCGTGGCGCGAGATGATCGAGACCAACGTCATCGGGCTGCTGGAAGTCACCCGCCGCGCGCTGCCGGCGATGATCGCGCGCAAGCAGGGCCACGTCGTCGTCATCGGCTCGATCGCCGGCCACAAGGCCTACGTCGGCGGCGGCGTGTACTGCGCCAGCAAGCGCGCGCTGCAGCCGATCTGCGAGGCGATCCGCATGGAGACGCTCGGCAGCAACGTGCGCGTGACGTCGGTCGACCCGGGCATGGTCGAGACCGAGTTCTCGCTGGTGCGCTTCCAGGGCGACGCCGAGCGCGCCGCCAAGGTCTACGACGGCGTGCGGCCGCTGACCGCCGACGACGTCGCCGACTGCGTGGTGTTCGCCGCGACGCGACCGCCGCACGTCAACCTCGACACCATCGTGGTGATGCCGACCGACCAGGCCAGCCCGCAGATGGTGCACCGCGCGCCGAAGGCATGAAGGCGCGCGGCGCGGCGGCGGGGCTCGCGGTCGCGCTGGCGCTCGGCGCGTGCACGGCTCCCGGCGGGTCACGGCCGCCGGGCCGCTGGCAGCAGGTCGTCGTCGACGCGAACTTCCGCAGCGAAGCGATCGCCGCCGCCGACGTCGACCGCGACGGCGATCTCGACCTGCTGGTCGGCGACTTCTGGTACCCCGCGCCGGAGTTCGCGAAGCGCCCGATCCGCGCCGCGAAGGACCACGGCGACGGCAGCGCCAGCTACAGCCGGTGCTTTGCGTGCTGGGCCGACGACGTCGACGGCGACGGATGGGCCGACCAGATCGTCATCGGCACGCCCGGCGCGCCGGCGACGTGGCTGCGCAACCCCGGCGCCGACGGCCTCGCGGCCGGCGCGCTGTGGACCGAGTTCGTCGTGCATCCGTCGGCATGCAACGAGTCCCCCGCCTACGTCGACCTGTTCGGCGACGGCGACCCGGTGCTGCTGCTGGGCGACGGCGACCGCTTGCTGTGGCTCGCGCCAGGCAGCGACCCGACGCAGCCGTGGACTGCGCACGCAGTCAGCGAACCCGCGCAGCCCGCGGCGGCGCGCTACGCGCACGGTCTCGGCGTCGGCGACCTCGACGGCGACGGCCGGATCGACGTGCTGAGCGCGCACGGCTGGTGGTCGCAACCGCCGCAGAGGCGCGCCGCCGAAGGGCCGTGGCCGGCGCACCTGCAGCGCGTCGCATTCGACAGCGCGCACCTGCACGCCACGGACGTCGACGGCGACGGCCGCGTCGACGTGCTCGCGAGTTCGGCGCATGCGCGCGGCATCTGGTGGAACGCCAATCTGCGCGATCCCGACGGCAGCCAGCGCTTCGCGCCGCGCACGATCGCCGACCACGTCACGCAGACGCACGCGCTGGCGTTCGCCGACGTCGACGGCGACGGCGAGAAGGACCTGATCACCGGCAAACGCTGGTGGGCGCACGGGCCGCAGGGCGACGTCGACCCGATGGCCGAGCCGTGGCTCGGCTGGATCGCGATCGCACGCGGCGCCGAGCCGACGTTCACCGTCCACACGATCGACGTCGGCAGCGGCGTCGGCACCTGCTTCGTCGCGCGGGACCTCGACGGCGACGGTCGACTCGACGTCGCGGTGGCGAACAAGCGCGGCGTGCGGGTGTTCTTCGCGCGCGACTGAGCGGCGGCGACGACGCCGCTCCGCAGACCCGCAGTTCGGTCCTGGTGCCCGCTCGCGCAGTCACACAGAGCCCGACGAACTGCTTGGCGCCAGGGCGCCGGGGCCCAGCGCACCGTGCGGGTGCGCGCTGGCGCCCGCTTACTTCTTCTCGGCCGCTTCGCCCTTCGCCGCCGAAGCGCCCGGCCATGCCACCGGCTTCGGCAGCCGCGGCATGTGCAGCGTCAGCAGCGCAAGGCCGGTGCCGTAGCCGCCGGAGCGGCCGAACTGGCGGTCGTTCCAGCTGCCGTCCTCCTCGCGCGACTTTGCCAGCACGGCGCGCATCTTGGCGCGCAGCGCCTCGCGCTTGCCCTCGTCGGCGAGCTGCTCGATCGCCTGCGCGGCGTAGACGTGGCCGAACAGGAAGTAGTACGGCGCGATGCCGTACGGCTTGATGTGCGTGCCGGTCTGGCTCTTGCGCACGGCGAGGTCGTCCCAGTGCGCGAAGAACAGGTCGACGGCGCGTTCGAGCCGCGTCGGGTCGCCGCGGCCGGCGAGCAGCAGCGCGGTCTCGCAGACCGCCGCGCGCGCCGCCGAGCTCGGCGTCTTGTCCATCATCGTGAGCTGGTCCTCGGTCGTGCCGGCCATCGGCTGCGCCGGCGCACCGTACGAGTAGCCGCCCGGCTCGGCGCGTGCGCGGTCGAGCGCGGCGAGCGCCTGCTCCACCACCGTCGCGTCGACCGCGTGGCCGCGCGCCTCCGCGTGGAACAGCGCCTGCAGCGCCGGCCCGGTCATGAACGTCGAGGCCCTGTTGCGCGGGCTCATGTAGCCCGCCGGCCGCGAGTAGTTCCAGCCGCCGGCCTCGGGGATCGCCGACTTGCACAGCGTCGCGACCAGCCACTTGGTCTTGGCGGCGGCGGCCTCGGCGAGGTCGGCCGGCACGAGCTTGTGGTCCTGCACCGACAGCAGCAGTTGCAGCGCGTAGACGTGGCCCCAACCGCGCACGTCGTAGCGGCCGACGAAGTCGTCCTGCATGCGCGGGTGGTCGAGTCCCTTCAGCACGAAGGCGACGCCCTTGCGCAGCGCCTGCTGGCGCGGTTCGTCCTGCGGCAGGCCGGGCGCGGCGATCAGGCCGAGGCACGCGATCGCGGTGCCGCCGACGCGGTAGCCGACCGGCGACAGGTTGTCGTCCTCGCGGTAGACGCCCTGGTACGGCCACTCATCGTCGCCGTCGCCCTGCTGCAGCGCGACGAGCGCGGCGATCGCGTCCTTGGTCGCGGCGTCGACGTCGAGCGGCGGCGCGTCGGCCACCGGGAACGCCGTGAAGCGCTTTGGCGTCGCGGCGGCGGGCGCGGCCTTGGGCCCGCCATCGCCGGCGGCGGACTTCTTCGACGGCTCGCCTTGGGCAGCGAGCGGAACGGCGAGACACAGCGCGAGCAACCAGCGGGCAGGCATGGGTCCTCCGGGGTTCCGCGCAATCGAACGCAGGCGCGCGCACGGCGGCAAGTCGCATCCCCGCCGCGACCGCCGTAGCGTGCGCGCCATGGAACGCCGCGCATTGGTCCTGCCCGCCGTCGCCGCCGTCGCCTTCGCGGCGTTCTGGTGGTCGAACCACCGCGCCGGCGCGCCCACTGCGATCCCAGCCGCGTCGTGGTGCCTCGGGGCCGGCCCCGGGTACACGCTCGGCCGCCCCGGCGACGAACTCGCGGCCGGCACGCCGTTCCGGCTGCGCGTGCAGTGCGGCGAACCGCGCCACGTCTACGTCGTCCGCCACGGCGACGTCGACGGCACGGTGCTGCTGCACCCCGCGCCCGGGCTGCCGGGCGGCGTCGACCAACCAGTGCCGCCTCCGGCGGCTTGGCTGCCGGGCCCGTCGAACGACGTCGACCGGGTCTGGGCGACGCCGGCAGACGCCACGACCTTCGTGGTCGTCGCGGCGGCAGGACCCGTGGCGGAGTTGGACGTGCTGCTGCCGAAGCTTCGGCGCGCGCGCAGCGCGGCGACCGCCGATGTGCCGCCGCCGGCAGCGGCGCCCGCCGACGGCGTTGCGGTCGCGGCCGGCGCGTCGGGTGGGCCGCTGCCGAGTCCGCTGCTGCAACGCGCCGCCGACCTGGCGCGGACGACGACGATGAGCAACGGCCCGCTGACGCCGGACACGGTGCTGGCCGGCGTGTGGGTCGGCGGTTGGCGCGTCAAGCCGAAGGCCGCGCCGCCCCCCGCCGGCCGCTGACCGCACGCGATGGACGGTCTGGCCCCGACCGTCAGCGGCTGCCGCCGAGCGCGTCCTCGACCGCGGCGCACAACGCGTGCACGCAGACGAGGTGGCTCTCCTGGATGCGCGCCGTGTTGCTCGACGGCACCTGCACGGCGACGTCGGCGAGTTCGACCGCCGCGCCGCGCTTCTCGCCGCACAGCAGCGCGGTCTTGAGTCCCATCGCGCGGGCCTGCTGCATCGCCGCGACGACGTTCTTGCTGCCGCCCGACGTCGTAATGCCGATCAGCAGGTCGCCGGCGCGGCCGATGGCCTCGACCTCGCGGCGGAACACGTGCTCGTAGCCGGCGTCGTTGCCGATCGCCGTCAGCGCCGGCGTCTGGTGGCCGAGCGCGATCGCGGCGTAGCCCGGGCGGTTCTTGTGCTCGAACCAGCCGACCAGTTCGCCGGCCGCGTGCGCCGCGTCGCACGAACTGCCGCCGTTGCCGCACAGCAGGATCTTGCCGCCCGCGCGCAGGGTGGCGACCGCGAGGTCGCACAGCGCCTGGATGGCGGGCACGCACTGCGCGGCGAGGCGCTGCTTGGTCGCGATGCTCTCTTCGATCGTGGCGCGAATCTTGGCGGCGTCGGTCACGGCGCGGACTCTAGGAGTCGGCGCCACGGAAGGCCACGCCGCTCGGCGCGCGTCCCGCGACGCAGACTCCTCGGAGTCGGCGCCACGGAGGGCCACGCCGCCCCGCGCGCGTCTTCGCGGCGCAGGCTCCCGCCACGGCGGCCCGGCCGGGCGAACGCTCAACCGGCGGCGTGCGCGGCCTGCAGCGCCGCCGCGACGTCGGCCGGTTGGCAGGCGGCCGCCAGCGCGTCGCCGATGGCGGCGAGCGCGCGCAGCACGTTCTCCGGGCGCGCGCCGTGCCCCATCAGGCCGACGCGGAACACCTTGCCGGCCAGCGGCCCGAGGCCGCCGCCGACCTCGATGCCGTGGCGCTGGCGCAGGCAGGCGCGGAAGGCCTTGTCGTCGACGCCGTCGCGGTGGCGGACGGTGGTCAGCATCGGCGTCGCGTGCGCGGCCGGCACCAGCGGCTGCAGGCCGAGCGGCGCGAGGCCCGCGCGCAGCATGCGGCTGACGCGGCGGTGCCGTTCACAGCGGGCGGCGAAGCCCTCGACGGCGATCTCGTGCAGCGACGCGGCGAGCGCGTACAGCAGCGTGATCGGCGCGGTGTAGTGGTACGCGCGGTCGGGGCCGAAGTAGCCGGTCAGCAACCTGGTGTCGAAGTAGAACGGCACGGGCGCCGGGTTCTGCCGCGCCTTCGCGAGCGCGCGCGGCGAGAAGGTCACCGGAGCGAGGCCCGGCGGCACGGACAGGCACTTCTGCGTGCCGGCGAACGCGGCGTCGACGCCGAGCGCGTCGAAGGCGAGCGGGGCGCCGGCGATGCTGGTGACGCAGTCGACGGCGAACAGCGCGCCCGCCGCGCGCGCGGCCGCGGCGAACGGCGCGAGGTCGGTCAGCACGCCGGTGCTGGTCTCGGCGTGCACGACGCAGCACAGCGCCGTCGGACCGCCGGCGACCGCGGCCGCGAACGCCGTCGGGTCGAGCGGCTGGCCGAAGTCGCTGCGCACTTCGACGACCTCGCCGCCGCGGCGGCGGACCGACTCGGCCCAGCGCTGGCCGAAGACGCCGTGCACACCGACGACGACGCGATCGCCCGGGGCGACGAGGTTGGCGACGAGCGCCTCCATTCCGGCGGTGCCCGCGCCGGCGAGCGGCAGCGTCAGCGCGTTCGCGGTGCCGAAGAGCTCGCGCAGCCCCTGCTGGCAGCCGTCGAGGATCGGCAGGAACGCCGGATCGAGGTGGCCGAGTTGCGGCCAGGACTGCGCCCGCTGCACCGCCGGGCTCGACGGCGACGGCCCGGGGCCGAGCAGCAGGACTTCGGGCGGCGGCAGCATCGCGGTGCGAGCGTGCGACCGGCGGTCAGAACGGCTTCGCCTGCGCCAGCCAGACGGCCGTCGCGCCGAGGCCGAGCGCGAGGACGAGCGCGCCGAGCGCCCCGAGGATGCCGCGCTTGACGAGGAACGGCAGCGCGCCGAGCAGCACCCAGACGCCGATCTTGGCCAACAACCAGCCCGGCCAGCCGTAGCCCGACTTGTGCGCGAAGCCGATGCCGGCGACGAGCATCGCCAAGAGGCCGATGCCGTGCAGCATGCCGGCGAGCTTGCCGCCCTTGCCGGCGAGCATGCCGCCGAGGCCGCAGAACAGGAGCAACGCGCCGACGACGTGGATGAGCTTGTAGTAGGTCGGATCCATGCGGCGATCATGCCGGGTCCGACGCGCATCCGCCGCAGCGAAGTTGCCGGAAGGGCGAGCCGGGCGTCGGGGCCCAGGCAGCAACCGTCGCGCGACGCCCTCGCGGAACGTCGCGGGCGGTCAGTAGACGCGCACGACCGCGGTGCGATCCGCTGCGATCGCGACCTTGATCACGTAGCCGCGCAGCGTCGGATCGACGATGACGATGTCGGCGCGCGCGCCGACGTTTTGCGCCATCGCGCCGAGCACCGCCAGCGGGACCGTGACCTCGCGGCCGTTCACGGGCAGAGCCATCGGGACGCCGCTGAGTTCGTCGATGAACAGCGCGACAACGTCGCCGACCTCATCGCCCACCTTGAAGCGCAGCGGCTCCGACGTGCTCACGCTCACGTGCGTGTCACGTGCGTTCGTCGCCGGCGCAGCCGACACGAACGACGCTGCCGGCAGGACCCACACCCCGGTGCCGCCGCCGTTGGGTCCGCCGTCCCCACCGATGCCCGGCAACGCCATCGCCATGGCGAGCAGGCTGGCGACAACGAAGCGGAGCATGGCCTTCATGGGTCGAGGGGCGATGGGTCTATCGGGTCGGCGACGACCAGCAGTGTAGCCCGAGCCGATCGGCGTGCGAAGGGGCGACGGCAGGATTTGGCCGCCGGTCGGCCAGCCAGGCCGCAGCCTGACGCCGCCACAGCGACGGGCAACCGGACGCGTCCGACCGCCCGCTGGCTCAACCGAACCAGTCGGGGAATGCCTCGGCGACGACCTTCGCTTCCGGCTGGCCGCGCAGCATCGCGACGAAGTCGTGACGTTGCGCCAACTCCCGGCGCATCCAGGACTGCTTGTGCGGCATCTCGTCGGCCATGCGCCGGAACCACGCTGCGGACTCCCGGAAGCGTCCCGCGAAGCCGTGCGCCAGGCCGAGATTGAAGTACGCCGTGCCGAGTTGCGGCTGCTCGGCGATCGCACCGGAGTCGACGAGTTGCAGCAGCAAGTCGACGGCGCCGTCGGTGTCGCCTTCGTCGAGCATCAGGTTGCCGAGGTTCAGCAGCGCGAAGCCGCGGATGCGCCGGTCCCTCGCGTGCACCAGCACGTGCTGGAACGCGCGCCTCGCGTCGTGCCTGCGACCGGCCACGTGGTGGCCGAGTCCAAGGTAGATGCGGGCCTCGTGGCAGCTCTCGTCGAGCGCGAGGCACTCGCGCAGCAGTCGATCGCCCTGCGCGAGGTTGTCGGCCGTCGATCGGATCGTCGCGTCGAACAGGTCCTTGGCAGCGATCCAAGACTGCTCGCCGCCGCCCGCGGGGCGACGGGCGACCTCGTCGAGCAGGTTGCGCCCCTTCTGCGCCATGTCCGGCACGGGCACCGGCTCCTTGGCGACCTCGCGCGAGAACTCGGGCGACAGCCCCATCAGCACGAAGCCGCGCCCAAGTTCGTAGAGCACGCGCGACAGCTTGCGGCAGTCGTTGGTCAGCTGGTCGCGCAGTCCGGCGACGACCGTCGGTTCGACGTGCTGGCGCACGGGTGCGGCTGCCACGGCACGGTGCACGCGCACCTGCGCGCGCACGCCGTCGAGGAAGGCGCGGCACGACGCGCAGAAGTCGGCGTGCACGAGCACGCGGCGCACGCCGGCCGGGTCGAGCTCGCCGTCGACCATCGCCGAGAGATCCATCTGGATCTGCAGGCAGGGCTGGTCGTCGAGTTCGTCCGCGCCGTCACCGCTCATGGTCGGAGCCTCTAGGTCGCGTCGACGGCGAGGTCACCGTGCGGCGACCGCGCCCGAACCGGCGCCCGAACCGGCAACCGGCCCGCCCGATCGGCGGCGACCGCGCCGGCGTCCTGGGCCGCGCGCGCGAGCTGGTTCGCCATGCCGCGCTGGATCTTCTGCCGACCGCGGAAGACCACCATCTTGAGGTTCTCGGGGCGGATGCCGAGCACGGCGGCCGCGTCGCGGTACGGCATGCCGTCGATCTCGACCATCGTCAGCACCATGCGCTCGCGCGCCGACAGCTGCGCGAAGTGGAACAGGTAGAGCTGCAGGTACAGCACGTACGTGCGGTCGAGGTCGGCGGCGTCCTCGGCATCGCTCGCGGCGCGATCCGGCCGCGGGTTGTGCAGGTCCTCGGGCTGGAACGTCTCCTCGTCGATCGCCCGCAACCGGGCGTGACGGGCCTGGCCCTTGAGCGCCCGCAGCAGCGTGTTGCGCACGATGCGATGGCCCCAGTTGCGGAACGCGTCGATCTTGTCGGCGTCGAAGCGCGTGGGATAACGGCAGATGTTGAGGAAGACCTCCTGCAGCACGTCCTGCGGATCGATGCGCAGCCACGTCCGCCGCAGCCCCTGCTGGATCGCCTGCAGGAACGAGTCGCGGTTGCACTCGAACAGCAGCGCCAGCACCGCGTCGTCGCGCGTGCGCTGGTACGCGGCCATCAGGCACGTGCCCGTCCAGTCGGCAAACTCCTGCGCGCTCGCGATCGACGCATCCGGCCGCGGCGGCCGGCCGGCGGCGAGTTCGCCGAGCGCGCGGTCACCCGTCCGCTCCCACAGCTCCGCGAGCCGCGCGCGCAGCGCGGCACCGGCGATCGTGGACGGAGTGGGCTGGGTCATGGCGAACGACGCGAGGCGGTCGCCGGAGTTTAGTACGCGACCGGCGATCGCACAGGGGGGTCGCGCTTACCGCGAGCGAAAACCTGCGCTCCCCTGGCACCGGGCCATCGCCCCGCCGCGGCGCGTTCGCCGATCAGTCGGCGATGTCGGCGGGCGCCTTCGGGAGCGCCACCACAAGGGCCGGCGCACCGACGCCGAGGGCGGTGGGCAGCACGGCGGCGCCGAGCGCAGCCACGGCGCGGCGGAACGCGTCGACCGATTCCGGCGCGACCGGACCCGTGTCGCCATTGGCGCGGAACTCGACGAACACCGCCTGCGCGGTCTCGCGGACTTCGATGCTGCGCGCACCCTGGCCGAGCGCCCGCTCGCTCGCGAGGCGCAGCGCCCCGCGCAGCGCCGTCGCCAGCCCCTCGGCGGCGCCCCACCACACCGCGCCCGCGACGCCGGCGACGTGGACCGGGCGATCGGCGCGGTGCTCCTGCGCCGCCAGTTCTTCGCACATGGCGAGCACGTGGATCGGTTCGGCGCCGACCGCGGCGCGCTGCGACTGCGCCAGCAGGTCGCCCTGCGCGACGTCGCACCAGTCGAGCACGTCGAACGCGCCGCGCAGCGCGCCCTTGATCTGGGCGCGGGTGGCTTCGGCGACGGCGCCGTCGAGTTCTTCGAGGCGGCTGCGCAGTTCGGTCGTGAACACGCGCAGGTTCTCGCTCGCGGCGACGAAGCGGGCGCCGAGCGCCTTGGCGACCTCGCCGCCGCGACGGCACGCGCGCCCGAAGTCCGCGGCGACGTCAGGCAGCGGCGGCGCGACCTCGACGAGCCGGGGCGGCGTCGGCGGTCGCGTCGGCAGGACGTAGGTCGGATCGGCGGCCAGAGTCTGGGGATTGCGCGTCTGCATGGCGAAACTCCGCCGGTCGAGGATGCGATCCCGGAAGCCGGCGCGAGGTCATCGGCGGCCGCTCGCGCTGGCCTTGAGGCAGGGCGGGTAGGATCGCCGCCATGCCATCGCCGCATCGGGCCCGGCCGCGCCCTTCGGAGCCGCCGTCGACCGCGCCAACGCGCCCGCGCCGCGGAGGATCGTCGTGAGCCACCTGGGACCCGAGACCATCCGCGCGATCGCCCACGACGTGGGCTTCGACCTGGTGCGCTTCGGCCCCGCCGGACCAGGCGAGTACGGCGACCGCTTCCTGCGTTGGCTGGAGCAGGGCCGGCACGGCGACATGGCCTACCTCGCCGACAACAAGGAACGCATCGTCGACCCGGGCAAGTGGCGCCCGGGGGTGCGGTCCGCCATCGCCCTCGCCGTCGACTACGGCGGGCCGGCCGGCGAACTGCCCGGCGGCGGCCGCGTCGCCCGCTACGCCGTCGGCCGCGACTACCACCGCTGGCTGCGCGATCGCGTGTTCACGCTGCGCGAGCGCTTGGAGGCGGCGGGGCTGCCCTACGGCTCGATGAACGGCGGCGCCGACGCCGTGCCGGTGCTGGAGCGCGCGCTCGCGGTGCGCGCCGGCATCGGCTTCCTCGCCAAGAGCGCGATGGTGATCTCGCCGACGCACGGGCCATACCTGCAACTGGCCGAGCTGCTGACCGGCGAAGACCTGCCGCCCGACGCGCCGGCGCCGGGTTCGTGCGGCACCTGCACCGCGTGCCTGCAGGCCTGTCCCACCGGCGCGATCACGGCGCCGTTCGAGATCGACGCCCGCCGCTGCCTCAGCTACACGACGATCGAACAGCGCGGCTTCGTCGCGCCCGAGCTGCGCGCCGCGCAGGGCGATTGGTTCTTCGGCTGCGACGTGTGCCTGGAGGTCTGTCCATTCACCAGCAAGAGCCGGGGCGCGCTCGCGATCGGCGACGACCGGCCGCCGGACCTGCGGCCGCACCGCATCGTGCAGACCTGGACGCTCGTCGACGTGCTGGCGCTGGACGAAGCCCGCTACAACGCCGAGTTCACCGGCACGGCGATGCGCCGGGCGACGCGCAGCGGCCTGCGGCGCAACGCAGCGGTGGTCCTGGGCAATCGCGGCGACGACGCGGCTCTGCCGGCGCTGGTCGCTGCGCTGGCGGACGCCGATCCCGTCGTGCGCGGCCACGCGGCCTGGGCGATCGGACGCATCGCGCCGCGGCATCCGGCCCTCGCGGCGGCACGCGCCCGTGAAGACGCCGGCCGCGTGCGCGACGAGATCGACGACGCGCTCGCGCGCGGCTGACGCGGCGTCGCGATCGCGCGACCGTCGCGCCACGGCGACGGTGGCGCGATCGCGCCCTTGCGACCGCGGCCGCGGCGACGATTGCCGCAGCCTGGGTCGCGCGCCGTCGACGCCGTGCGGCCGCGGCGCGGGCGCGGCGCGGCGCGCGGCCGTGCGCACGCCGCCGATGCCACCGCGGTCTCCGCCAGCGGCGCGCCGCCGCGCCGGACCTGGCACGGCGCGTGCTCCATTCCGGCGTGAACACGAAGAACCGCCAAGCCGTCGCCCGCAGCGCCTCGTCGCCCCCCTACTACGACGAGACGAAGTGGTGCGGCGCCTGCGACCGCGAGGTCCGGTTCCTGATGAGCGTCAACCACAGCTTCTGCGTCGACTGCGGCAAAACGGTCACGATGTTCCGGCGCGAAACCGGCAGCGCCTTCGGCGAGCGCGTGCAGCGCCACCGCTGGCAGGCCTCCTGACCGCGCCGCGGCGCCGACGCCCGCAACCTTCTCGAGCCCGATTTCCCTGATCCCTGCAGCGACCGGCCGGAGCGACTCCGGCTGGTCGTTGCGTATTGGCGCACGGGTCCCCATCCTGGCCGCACCAAACGACCGGAGGACCGCAAGCCGTGCAGCTGCCCGAGTTCCGCAACGAACCGTTCACCGACTTCTCCCGCCCCGAGGAACAGCAGGCCTTCGAGCGCGCGCTCGCCAAGGTGCAGAAGGACGTGCTCGGCCGCACGTGGACCTGCTGGATCGGCGGCGAGCAGGTCGCCGGCAAGAAGACCTACGACGGCTTCGATCCCGGCGACACGACGCGCAGGATCGGCACGTACCAGCTGCTGACCGCGGCCGACGCCGATCGCGCCGTCGAGGCGGCCCACGCGGCGTTCCCGAAGTGGGCGGCGACCGACGTGAAGGACCGCGTGCGCATCTTCCTGGAGGCGGCCAAGCGCCTGCGCGAGCGCAAGCACGAATTCTCGGCGCTGCTGACCCACGAGGTCGGCAAGTCGTGGGCCGAGGCCGACGCCGACACGGCCGAGTGCATCGACTTCCTGGAGTACTACGCCGGCCAGATGCTGCGCATGGCCGAACCGCAGCCGGTGACGCCGGTGGCAGGCGAGCGGAACACGATGCTCTACATCCCGCTCGGCGTGGGCGCGATCATTCCGCCGTGGAACTTCCCGCTGGCGATCATGGCCGGCATGGCGAGCGCGGCGCTGCTCGCGGGCAACACCGTCGTGCTGAAGCCGGCGTCGCAGTCGCCGGCGATCGCCGCGCACTTCGTGGCGCTGATGCACGAGTGCGGGCTGCCGAAGGACGTGCTGAACTTCGTCACCGGCCCGGGGTCCGAGGTCGGCGGCGCGATGGTCAAGCACAAGCTGACGCGCTTCATCTCGTTCACCGGCAGCCGCGACGTCGGCCTGTGGATCTTCGAGCAGTCGGCCAAGACCCAGAAGGGCCAGATCTGGATGAAGCGCCTCGTCGCCGAGATGGGCGGCAAGGACAGCATTCTCGTCGACAAGGACTGCGACCTCGACAAGGCGGTCGACGCCGTCGTCGCCTCGGCCTTCGGTTACCAGGGCCAGAAGTGCTCGGCGTGCAGCCGCGCGATCGTGCACCAGGACGTCTACGACGAGTTCGTGCGCCGGCTCGCGCCGAAGGCCCAGGCCATCCAGCCGGGCCACCCGGGCGGCAAGGGCGTCCAGTTCGGCCCGATGATCGACGCCACGGCGAAGAAGAAGACGCTCGACTACATCGCCACCGGCAAGAAGGAGGGCAAGCTGCTGGTCGGCGGCACGGAGGGTCCGAAGAACGGCCACTACGTCGTGCCGACGGTGTTCGCCGACGTCGCGCCGACGGCGACGATCTGCCAGGATGAGATCTTCGGCCCGGTGCTCGCGATCGTGAAGTGCAGGGACTTCGAGGATGGCTTGGCGATCGCCAACAACACCGAGTACGGCCTGACGGGCTCGGTGTTCACGACCAACGAGAAGCATAAGGACGAAGCGCGCCGGCGCTTCCACGTCGGCAACTTCTACATCAACCGCAAGTGCACCGGCGCGCTCGTCGGCGCGCACCCGTTCGGCGGCTTCAACATGTCGGGCACGGACAGCAAGGCCGGCGGCCCGGACTACCTGCTGCAGTTCCTGCAGGCGAAGACGATCAGCGAGAAGGTCTCTTGACGGCCCCGCCGGCGTCGTAGGAGGACGCCGGAACGCACGACCCATGGACCCCCGCGCCTTCGCCAGCGACCACCGGCGCCTGCTGCAGCTCGAACGCGCGGCGGAGATCGCCGAGGCCGAGCGGTTGCTGCGCACGCGCAGCGACGCCGAGTTGCAGGCGCGCGGCGTGTCGATCGCGCGGCTGGAGGTCGTCGACCTGGAACCGGGCTTCGGCGGCCGGCTGCACGCCGTGCTGCGGCCGAGCCGCGGCGGACCGCTCCCCGCCCACCGCTTCGGCCCGGGCGACGTCGTCGCGCTGCGCGAACGGCGCGAGGACGGGCCGCTGGCGACGGGCGTGCTGGTGAAGGCCCGCGGCGACACGGTCGTGGTCGCCCTCGACGACGACGACGCCGACCTGCCCGGCGTCGTGCGCCTCGACCAGATCGTCACCGACGTCACCTTCCGCCGGCTCGACGCTGCCCTGCGCACGCTGCAGCAGGACGTGAAGGGCGACGACGCGCGTTTCCGCGACGTGGTGTTCGGCGAGCGCGAGGCCGCCTTCGCGCCGAAGCCGGCGGACGACGCGATCGCGTGGTTCGACGCGGCGCTCGACGCCTCCCAGCGCGCCGCCGTCGGCAACGCGCTGCGCGCCGAGCACGTGGCGCTGATCCACGGCCCGCCCGGCACCGGCAAGACCACGGCGGTCGTCGAACTGATCCGGCAATGCGTCGGCCGCGGCGAACGCGTGCTCGCCTGCGCGCCGAGCAACGTCGCCGTCGACAACCTGGCCGAACGCCTGCTGCGCGCCGGCCTGCGCGTCGTGCGACTCGGCCACCCGGCCCGCGTGCACGCCGCGGTGCGCGACGTGTCGCTCGCGTCGCTCGTCGCCGACGCCCCGGAGCAGAAGCTGCTGCGCGATGTCAAGCGCGAGGTCGAACAGGGGCTGCGCAAGGTGCACCGCGCGAAGACGCGCCAGGACCGCTTCGCCGCGCGCAACGAGGTGCGGGCGCTGCGCGCCGAACTGCGGCACCTGGAGGCCGCCATCACCAAGGGCCTCGTCGACGGCGCCGAGGTCGTGCTGGCGACGACGACCGGGGCCGCCGACGAGCGCCTGTTCGAACGCTCCTTCGACCGCGTCGTCGTCGACGAGGCGGCGCAGGCGCTCGAGGCGGCGTGCTGGATCCCGCTGCAGCGCGGCCGCCGGCTCGTGCTGGCCGGCGACCACAAGCAGCTGCCGCCGACCATCCAGTCGGCCGAAGCCGCCGCCGGCGGACTCGCGCGCACGATGTTCGAGCGCCTGATGCACTCGCCGCAGGGGCCGGCGCTCGGCCGCATGCTGACGGTGCAGTACCGCATGCACGAGCGCATCATGGGTTGGCCGTCGGCGACGCTGTACGGCGGCGCGCTGACGGCGGCGCCGGCCGTGCAGTCGCACCTGCTGACCGATCTGCCTGGCGTCGCCGCCGGCGACTGGTCGAGCGAGCCGCTGTGTTACGTCGACACCGCCGGCTGCGGCTTCGACGAGTCGGCCGGCGACGACGACGGCAGCAAGGCGAACCCCGGCGAGGCCGAGGTCGTGGTCAAGGTCGTGCTGGCGCTGCGCGAAGCCGGCGTCGCCGCCGCCGATCTCGCCGTGATCACGCCCTACAACGCGCAGGTGCAGTTGCTGCGCGAACGGCTCGGCGGCGAAGCCGACCTGGAGATCGGCACCGTCGACGGCCTGCAGGGCCGCGAGAAGGAGGCCGTCGTCGTGTCGCTGGTGCGCAGCAACGAGCAGGGCGAGGTCGGCTTCCTCGCCGAACTGCGCCGTCTCAACGTGGCGCTGACGCGCGCGCGCAGGCACCTGACGGTCGTCGGCGACAGCGCGACGCTGGCGCACGACCGGCAGTTGCGAGCGCTCGTCGACCACCTGCAGCAGCACGCGCGCTACCGCAGCGCATTCGAACTCGGCTGACGCGCGGCGGCGACGAAGGCGTCACTTGCCCGGCGCCGTCGCGCCGGCCGCCGCGGGCTTCGCCGGCGCGGCGGCCACCGGCGCGCCGAACAGGGCTTCGGCGCACTTGTCGTGCGCGAACATGTCCGCGTGCTCGTGCACGACGCCCGGGGCCTCGACGAGCCGCCACTGCAGCGGCCAGCCGCGCTGCGCCGCCAGCGCCTTGCCCGCCCACCACAGCGCCAGCCCGCGCTGGTGGCGGCCGCTGCCCTGCGCCATCGCCTCGGCGCTCGTGTCCAGCCACTCGTCGTGGCGGTCGTCGCCGGTGCCGAGGTAGAGAGTGAGCGGCGCCGCGAGGTAGCGGCGCAGCTGCTCGTCGTTCGACAACTCCGCGGGCAGGCCGCCGAAGCCATAGCCGAACGGCTGCTCCACGCTGGGCAACAACACCGAACCCGGGTTGGCCGCGACGATGCGTTCGGCGCCGAGTTCGAAGAAGGCCGCGCACCGGACCAGGAACTGCCCGCCGGCGGAATGACCGATGGCGTAGAGCTTCGCGTCCGGTGCCGCCGCGTCTCGGCGCACCGCCGCGACGACCTCGGGCAGCCGCGCATAGGTCCACTCGGCCGGCGGCGCCGCCGTGCCGTCCTCGCGCAGGACGCCGCCGCGCTGGTAGAGGCGGCTCGGGAAGCGCTGCTTGTCGAACTTCGGCGCGACCACGAGCGCGTCGAAGCGATCCCCCATCGGCACGGCGTGGTCGCGGTACTCGTCGGCGTTGCGTTCGACGCCGTGCATCACCAGCAGGATGCGCTGCCGCGACCAGTTCGCCGGCCGGTACAGAAAAACCTGCAGTTCAACCGGTCCGGCCTGCACGCGCACCTCGGAGCGGCCGTCAGCGACGGCTGGTGGCGCGGGCGCGGGCGCTGCGGCCTGCGCCGCCAGCGGCGGCACGACGAGCAGGAGCGCAGCGGCGAACGGACCGGCGAAGTGCACCATGCCCGCGATGGTAGCGCGCGCCCGCGGTCACGCGGGCGCAGCAGGTCGCCGCGGGATCAGAACAGCCGGACTTCGGCGCCGCGGCTGGTGGCAGCGCCGGTGGGCACGCCGCCGTCCCAGACGAACCACTGGCTGAACATCGTGAGGCCGGACAGCGCGGGGATCGCCGGCACCGGCAGCTTCAGCGTGGCGTAGCCCGCGCCGGCGACGCCGGGGGCGCCGGCGAGCGCGAAGTTCGCCATCAGTTCGCCGGCGCCGAGACCGACGTTGACGTTGACGCCGGCGAGGACGGCCACGGCCGGCACCGTCGAGAGCACGAAGGTCGCGATGCCGCCGCCGACCGCGTTGCTGACGCCGAGCTTGAAGTCGACGTTGCCGAGGTTGGCCGGCACCTCCGCCAGCGCCAGCGGGATGCGGCCGCCGGTGCCCGGCGAACCCAGGCCGTACAGCGCGCCGCCCTCGGGGAGCAACTGGCTGCGCAGCGTCGGGCGCGTGAAGGGCGCGAGGCCCTGCGCGACACGCGGATCGGTCAGGCCGTTCTGCAGGAAGTTGATCAGGTCGTTGGCCGCCGGCGGCGGCACGTTGAGCGGGATCAGCAGCCCGTCCTTGTTCGGCAGGTTCGGGCCGCCACCGTTGAGGTAGAAGCCGAACACCTGCTGCAGCGAGGTGAACTGGCCGTTGTGCATGAACGACGTGCGCAGGCCGACGTTGCGCAGGCTCGGCACCTTGAACTTGCCGGCGTCGGTCGCGAGGCCGGTCACGGCCTGCCGGCCGATGTCCTGCGCGATCGGGCGCAGGCCGAGGTTGCGGAACTGGCGGTCGCTGAACAGGCCTGTGGTGTGGCAGAGGTTGCAGCGGCCCGGACCGTTGAACACGTTGAGGCCGTTCTGCTGCTGCGGCGTCAGCGCCGTCGGGTTGCCGGTGACGAAGGCGTCGTACGGCGTCTGGTTCGGGATCAGCGTGCGCTGGTACGCCGCGAGCGCGAAGGCGATGCGGCTCGGCGTGATGTCGTTGGTGCCGAACGCGGCCTGGAACAGCTGCGGGTACGTCGTGCCGCCGGCGATCGCCGTCGCCATGTCGGTCGGCAGGTTGGTCGCCAGCGCCATCGGCTTGGCGTCGAGCAGCTTCTGCACGACGGCCTGCAGCGGACGCGAATCGTGCGCCATCTCGCCGTGGTCGAGCAGCGGGGCAAGGGCTTGGTTCTCCAGCGCGCCGCCAGTCGGGATCATCGTCGTGTTGCTGACCGGATCGACGAACGTGGTGCGGGCGCGACCGTCCCAGAACAGGTCGGGGAACCACGCCGCCATCAGGAACGACGGCGACGCGCGCTTGGTGACCTGGCGGCCGAAACCGAACACGGCGTCCGGCATGTAGAGGTTGTTGGCGTCGCTGCGCGCCACGCCCGGCGACCCGAAGCTGTCGTCCGGCGATGGCGTGATGCCGTCCGGACCCGGGTTGGGGGCGCGCCGCGGGTCGCCGCCGCCCTGGCCGAAGCTGTGGCACGTGCCGCAGGCGACGCGGTTGTTCGCCGACATCTGCTCCTCCCAGAACAGCAGCTTGCCGAGGATCGCCTTCTGGGCGGTGGTCGGGTTCTGCGGCGGGACGGGCTGCGGCGGCAGCGGTTGGTTCTGCGCCACAGCGTGGGCAGCGAGGATCGGCAGGCAGATGCCGAACAGAGCGCGGGCGTTCATGGGCGTCCTTGGTGGGAAGGTCGCTGGGACAGGGACACGACATGTGTCCCGCCGACGTCGCGATAACGGCGCTGCCAGTAGCCGTCACACAACGGCGCGGAATAACCTTCGTCGGCAGCCGTCCCCGGGCGAAGCGCCATTGCCAGCGGATCGACAGGCCCGACTCACCCGGCCGCGGTCAGCCCGCCGCACGGCGACCGCGGCGCAGTTGCAGCAGGTCGGCGTGCGCCTTGCCGACGTCGACGCCCGTCGCACGCCAGTAGCAGCGATCGGCGGCCTTGCGGTTGCCCGTGCGCGCGAGCGCGTCGCCGAGCCCGATCCACGCCGCGGCGTCCCATGGATCGGTGCGCACGAGGGCCCGGTAGCTGGCGATCGCCGCGCGCCAATCGCCGCGCAGATAGGCCCCCAGCGCGTCGCGATGGCGGTCGATCCGTTGGCGCGCCGCCGGCGAACGGTGGCGCCGCCAGAGTTGCTGCAGCAACCGCAAGGCGGCGCCGCCAGCGAGGACCTGCAGCGAACCGGCGAGCAGTCGCAGGGTCGCGACATCCGCAGCGTAGACGTAGCGGGCCAACAGCCAAGCATCGAGGAACGACCAGATGCCGAGCGTCACCAGGCCGCCGACCCAGGCACGTCCCGTCCGCAGGTAGTGCCAAGCTGCCACCTGCCCGATGAGGAAGGCGACGACGTTGGGCAGGAACGCGTACGGGGCCACGGCGCGGCAGCCTACGAGCCTGAGCGCCCGCCGACCACAGCGCCGCCGCCCCGCAGGAGCATTGGCGACGGCCTCGCGCTAGGCTCTTGTCCGCCGAATGTCGTTTCCCGGCCGCCTGTACCTGTTGTTCACGCCGTCGCTGTGCCGCCAGGACCCTTGGGCGACGCTGTCCGGCGCGATCTCTGGCGGCGTCGACCTCGTGCAGTGGCGCAGCAAGGCAGCGGACCCGAGCGGGTACCTGCGCTGCCGCGACCTGTGCCGGCGCCGCGGCGTGCCGCTGCTGGTCAACGACGACGTGATGCTGGCGGTGCGCTCGCAGGCGCACGGCGCGCACGTCGGCCAGGACGACCTGCCGGCGGAGGCGGCGCGCAAGCTGCTCGACGAGCAGTGGCTCGGGATCAGCACGCACAATCCACAGCAGATCGCCGCGGCCGCCGCCAACGGCGCCGACTACGTCGGCTTCGGCCCGTGCTTTCCGACGGCGACCAAGGGCTACGAGCACGGCAAGTCGTCGGACGAGATCGAAGCCGCCATCGCGGCTGCGCACAGGCACGGCCTGCCGCTGTTCGCCATCGGCGGCATCACCGCCGAACGCCTGCCCGGCCTGCGCGTGATCGGCGTCGACCGCATCGCCGTCAGCAGCGCGATCCTCGCCGCCGACGACCCGCGCGCCGCCGCACAGGCCCTGCGCCGCATGCTGTGACGCCGTCCGCGGCGGCGGCCACGGGCGCCGCTCACACGAGAAGCATCGCGTCACCGAACGAGTAGAAGCGATAACCGCGCGCGACGGCGTCGCGGTACCTGGCGAGCACCTCGTCGCGGCCGGCGAACGCCGCGACCAGCATCACCAGCGTCGACTTGGGCAGGTGGAAGTTGGTGAACAGCGCGTCGACGACCTGGAAGCGGCTGCCGGGGCGCAGGAACAGGTCCGAAGCGCCGTCGCCGGGGACGACGCCGCCCTTGCCGTCGGCGCAGGTCTCCAGCGTCCGGCAGCTGGTCGTGCCGACGGCGACGACGCGCCCGCCGCGGGCCCGCGTCGCCGCGATCGCGGCCGCGGTCGCCGGCGGCAGTTCGTAGCGCTCGGAGTGCATGCGGTGCTCCTCGACGACGTCGCTGCGCATCGGCGCGAACGTGCCTTCGCCGACGTGCAGCGTGACGTAGGCGAGTTGCACCCCCATCGCCGCGATGCGCTGCAGCAGGCCGGGAGTGAAGTGCAGGCCCGCGGTCGGCGCCGCGATGGCGCCGGGCACGCGCGCGTAGACCGTCTGGTAGCGCTCGCGATCGCGCTGCACGTCCTCGGCGCCGTCGCGCGCGATGTACGGCGGCAGCGGCGCGCGGCCGCACCGATCGAGCGCCGCGGCGACCGTGCCCGTCGCCGCGCGCAGGCCGACGCGCCAGCGGCCGCCGCCGAGCGCCTCGCGCAGTTCGAGTTCGATCGCGCCGCCTTCCATCGCGACGAGTTCACCGACGCGCAGCTTTTTGCTCGGCTTGACGAAGGCCTCGCCCGCCTCGCCTTCGACCTGCACGAGCAGGCACTCGACCGCGCCGCCGGTCGCGCGGCGGCCGCGCAGGCGCCAGGGCATGACCTTGGTGTCGTTGAGCACCAGCAGGTCGCCGGGCCGCAGGAATCGCGGCAGGTCGAAGACGTGCGCGTGCTCGTCACGGCGGCTGGCGCGTTCGTGCACGAAGAGGCGGGCGTGGTCGCGGGGCTCCGCGGGCTGCACGGCGATCGCGGACGGCGGCAGTTCGAAGTCGAAGTCGGTGACGAGCACGCGCCGCTTCTAGCACGGCGCCCGGAAGCAACAAATGGACCGCTTGCCGCCGGCGCGCGGGCCGCCGACGATGACCGCGTGCCAGCCGACCGCGTCCGCTCCACCACTGCGCTCGCCGTCGCCGCAGCCGCCGTCGCGGCCTGCGGCGGCGGCGCCAGCAGCGATCCGGTCGGCGGCGCTGCGACCATCGAGGTGCTGGCGTGCCGTCAGCGGGTCGACCAGCCCGCCAACTTCGCCGAGGTGGCCCTGCGCGACGGCCGCAACCTCGGCACGTCGCGGCTCGGCGACCGCGCCGGCGTCGAACGCAGCGCCCGCGGCCACGCCGACCAGGACGCGGTTGTGCTCGTGCGCGAGACGACGAACGGCGACGCCGCCAGCCGCGAGATCTACGTCGCTTCGCGCACCGGCGCCTTCGCCGAGCGCCGGCTGACCAGCCGGCCGGGCCGCGACGACGGCGCCTGCTGGTCGCCCGACGGCACGCGCGTGCTGTTCGCCAGCGACCGCGACGGCATCGGTGGGCTGTGGACGATGGCTGCCGACGGCACGGATGCGCGCCCCTTCACCGGCGTGCCGGCGGGAACGACGGACCTGGAGCCGGACTGGCACGCGGCGACCGGCCTCGTCGTGTGGAGCCGCCGGTCCGGCGCCGGCGCGCACGCGCTGTGGCTGGGCGACGCCAACGGCGGCGGCGCGCTGCCGCTGACGACCGGCGGCGGCGCGACGGGCGGCGGCAACGGCGACCGCGAGCCGGCGTTCGCGCCCGACGGCCTGCGCGTCGCATTCGTGCGCCGCGTCGCCGCGGATTCGGCGTCGCTCTGCCTCTGCGACGTCGCCACCGGCACCGTGACCGTGCTCGTCGCGGACGGCGACGCGACGTCACCGCGCGTCGCGCCAGCGCAAGACTGCATCCTGTTCGGGCTCGCTGAACCGGCGGCCGGGCGCGCGACGCACCGGCTCGCCCGCCACACGCTGGCGGACGGCACGACGACGCTGCTGTGGCCGGACGAGCGCTGGCGCCTCGTCGGGCTCGACCTGCTGCCGACGCTGCCCGCGTTGCCGGCGGCCGCCGCGCCGACGCGGCTCGACGTCACCGCCGCGCAGGTCCAGGTCGCCACGGCGTCGAGCGCGCTCGGCGACCGTGCCGCGCTGCGCGACGCGGATGGCGACGAGTACCTGCTGACGACGGCGACCATCGACGGCCGCGAGATCGCCGGCATCAACGTGCGCTTCGACCTGCCGGTGGCGGCTGCCGCCGACGCGCTCGAATTGCGGGTGCGCATCCGCCTGCGCAGTTCGCGCGCCGACGGCGACGCGATCCTGCGCACGTCGTTCTACAACCCGGTCGACGAACGCTTCGACACGGCGGTCGAACGGCCGGCGAGCACGAGCGCGATCGAACTCGCCTTCGCCTCGGCGAGCCTGCGACACGTCACGGCACAGCGGCAGGTGCGCGTCACCGCGATCGCCGACCTGCCCGCCGGACCGAGGGCGGAGTTGCGCGTCGACCTCGTCGAGGTCGTGCTCGTCGCCAGGGCGAACTGACCGCCGCGGGTCCGACGCGTCAGCGCGCCGAACGCTGCAGGTCGAACAGCAGACCGATGCCGGCGCCCAGCAGCGCGCCCTCGCCACGGTGGCTGCGGGTCGACAATGCGCCGCCGATGCCCGCACCGAGGACGGTGCCGATGGGCAGGAACGGCTGGCGCTGACGCTGCGGCATGGGCGCGGGCGTGGCGTAGGCCGGATCGGACCAGCCCGGTGGCGGCGATTCCGTCCCTGCCGCGACCGACGCCGCGGCAGGCGCCGCCGGCTCCGCCCACGCGGCGCGGTAGAGCACGCGGACCTCGGGGTCGGACACGAACGGCGACGTCGCGCCCGGCGGCGCGGGCGCGCGATCGGCGTCGGCGCGCACGCGCGACTCCATGGCGACGGCCGCGGGCGCGGCCGGCGGCGTCGGCGGCAGGCGGCGGGCCGGCTGCGCGCCCGCGCAGGCGGCGAGCGCGGCCAGACCGAGCATGCCGAGCGTGTGGACGAGTCGCATCGGACGCGCTCAGCGGTTCCAGGTGATGGTCATCGTCCAGTCCTGCGCCGCGTCGAGCTTGCTGATGACAACGACGGGCAGCGTCTGGCCGGGGCCGAGCAGCTTGACCTGCTGGTTGGTGTCGTCGCCGATCGGCGCCTTCATGCCGTCGAGGAAGCTGGTCTGCACCAGGATCTTGTGCTCCTCGTCGTCGATGTTGCGGATCGGCACGACGACCTTGAGCTGGTTGCTGCCCGGCACGCGTTCGACGCCGACGCGCCCGATGCGGAGCACGTCGAGCAGTTCGCCGTCGACGACGAAGACGTTGCTGCCGAGTTCAGCGTCGGCGTCGATGGACAACGCGGCGTAGGGCGGGGACGCGCAGGCCGCGGCGAGCGCGGCGGTGGCGACGAACGACATGGAGCGGAGCGACTTCATGGGATGCCTCACTTGCGGGCGGGACGGACCTCGCTGACGCCGACCTCGACGAGCGACGGATCGGCGACGTCGACGAGACGGAAGGTGCACGTGGCGTCGTCGCCGCCGACGCAGACGGCGCGACCGACGGGACGCCAGTCGGGGCTCGCCAGCGACCCCATGGCGCCGACGCTGAAGCCCTCGTACGCGCTGGCGACGCGGCGACCGACGGCGGCCTCGACCAGCCACGAGCCGGCGTCGTCGGTCCACTTGCGCGTGACGACCGGCGGCTGCAGCGCGAAGAAGATCGCCTCGGCGACGGCGGCCTTGGCCTGGTCGCCCAGTTGCACCGCCATCGCGTCCAGGCGTTCGACTGGCGTCCCGGGCGGCACGGCGAGGTCGATCGTCAGCGTGCGATCGAGCACGTCGACGTCCTCGACGAGGTCGACGACCTTCACCGACACACGCACCGCGCCCGCGATCAACCGCTGCGGCCGGGGCCCGCTGGTCGGCCGGGCGCGGTTGGGGCGCTCGACCTCGCTGCGGAACTGCATCGGCTGCCAGCCGACGACGACGCGGTGCGAGGGCACCAACTGCTGCCCGACCTTGCCGCGCTCGCGCAGCGCCGCGTCGGCGCCCGCCTTCACGCCGGCGCTGCGGGCCGTGAACTTGACGCGCTGCGTCGCGCGCAGGTTGTCGCGGATCGACGGCGCCTCGTACGCGCCTTCCAGCTTGTCGAAGGGGCCGCCCTCGGCGCCCTCCTCGAAGCGTTCGAGCCGCCACTGCCGCAGGTCGTCGTCGACGAGGTCGACGACGAAGGCCTCCTTGCCCGGCGTGAAGGCGGCGACCTTGGCGCGCACCTCGACGTCGACGCGGCCGTCGTCGTGCCGATCCTTGCGGGTCACTTCGTACGTCTCGACGACGCCGTCGAGCTGGCGCGCGACCCATTCGTGCTCGATCTCCGCCTCGGCCGGCAATTGCGCGGCCTTGGCGTCCGCGTCGCCGGCCGGACGCGCGACGACGGCGAGCCGGCTGCGCACGCCCGCGCCGCGCACGATGCGGACGCCGTGGCGGCGTTCGATGGCGTCCTCAAGCGCGGCGGCCAGCGCGGTGCGATAGTTGGGGCCGCTGCCGGCGCCGTTTGTCCAACCGTCGCGCGCGGCCGCGACGGCGG
Organism: Phycisphaerales bacterium; assembly: GCA_020247305.1. GTDB lineage: Bacteria > Planctomycetota > UBA1135 > UBA1135 > UBA2386 > UBA2386. The sequence continues at coordinate 43,774 of JADCJE010000098.1, forward strand.
GCGGGGCGTCCTGGGCGACGACGGACGCCGGCGACAGCGAGGCGAGGACGAGCAGCGTGGCGAAGTGGTTCATGGCGTCGGGAAACGGACGCGGCAGAGCGCAGGCGGCTCGGCGCGGTTGCGGACGCGCGCCGTCATGGCGCGGGACTCGGATTGCCGTCGATCGGCAGCGAACGGAACAGCTGCCAGCACTCGCCCGCCGGCGGCACGACGATGTCGCGCACCTGGCGCAGCCCCGGCAGCGACCGGCCCGAGGCGTCGAGGAACTCGACGTCGAGCTGGTGCGGGCCGGGCGGCGCGTCGAACGCGAGCGCCTGCACGCTCGACGGCAAGGTCGGCCAGTGGCGCACGTCGGCGGCGGTCGAGGTCAGCAGGCCGGCCAGCAGCAGCGCGCCGCCGACGATGGCCTGCGTCTGCGCCGCCTCGCGGTGCCGGCGGCCGGCGCGCGCGGCCTGGTCGAGCAGCACGATGCCGGCGACGGTCGCCGCCGACTTGAACACCGCCTTGCCCTTGCGGATGCCCTCCATGGCCGTGCCGCCGAGCGTGCGCGCCTGGTAGTCGACGTCGACCAGCAGCGCCGTCGGACCGACCGGGCGGCCGTCGAGCGACACGCGCGCGCGCACGGCCGGATGCGACCGCGAACGGAACCGCGCCAGCTCGTCCTGGCCGCCGTCGCCGTACTTCTCCGGGCCCATGCCGCACTCGGCGAGCACGACGACGTTGCCGCGATGCGGCTCGTTGAGCACCGGCACGTTGGCTTCGCCGCGGGCGCCGTGCTCGAGCGCGAAGGTGTGCGCCTGCCGCGCCTCCTTGAAGAAGTCGTCCGCGTCGGGCGACCCCATCAGCCGGCTCATGCGACCCGCCAGCCAGAACAGCAGCGCGTTGTCGGCCTGGTAGCGCTCGTCCTCGACCTCGGCGTCGGCGAGGATGCCGCGCTTGCAGGCGGCGCGGGCGTTGTCGGGCTCGCCGTGCAGCAGGAAGGCCCAGGCGACGTAGAAGGCATTCATCGTCTTCTCGTACGGATCGCCCTTCCAGGTCTTGCTGCTCTCGCTGCCGAGGATCGCGCCGGTGGCCTCGCCGCTGCCGGTCGACCAACTGCCCATGATCTGGCCGGCGCGCACGAAGCCGGCGCGCGCCTCGTCGAAGCGGCCGAGCAGCAGGTCGCACTGCGCCTGCACGTTGAGCACGAGCGCGAGGTTCTCCGCCGGGCCTTCGGACGCCTGCGCCGCAGCGAACGAGCGCACGGCGCCGAGGTCCCCGTCGATGAACTGACGCAGCGGCACGGCCGGCTGCGAGATCGCGCAGCCGGTCGCCAGCAGGCAGAGCGCCGACGATGCGAGCGCGCGCAGGCGCCGCAGCGCGGCCGGAAACGCCGCGGATCCGCTCACCGGTTGATGACCGACTTCTCGGACTCCGTCTTCATGTCGTAGTCGCCCGTCCAGACGAGCTCCTGCGTGACGAGGTCGGTCAGCTCGAACGTCACCAGGATGTAGCTCGACTTCAGCTTGCCGGCCTGGCGGTCGCGGCTCTTGATCGTGCCCTTGAGCACGAAGTCGCTGCCGGCCACCTTGCGGTCGTTCGTGCCGGAGACCTGGCCGCGGTCCTTCATGCGGCGTTCGGCGTCGACGAGGTCGCTGGCCTGCGGCGAGCGGTCGATGATCTTGACCTGCCGGCCGAAGGCCTCGAACAGGTTGGTGCGCAGCTTCGTCAGGATGATCTCCTTGTCGATCGCGTCCGAGCTGTCGTTGCGCAGCTCGTAGATGAAGAACGACGAGCGCTCTCCTTCCTTGCCCGGCGCCAGCACGCCCGAAGCCTTGATCTTGGCGGCCATGTCGACCGCCATCGTGCGGATGTCCTGGCTCTGCAGGCCGGTGCCTGTGACGGTGTCGGGGGCGTCCGCGCGGACGCGGGTGTCGCGGGTGCCGCCGCAGGCAGCGAACAGCAGGAGGGTCGAAGCGAGGAGACCGGTCGAAACGGAACGGATGGACATGGTCGGAATCGTGGGGCGGGATCTGCCGCCGGGCAACCCTGGCGATGCGCCGGGCAAATGGCGCGCGCAAGCGCAACCGCCCCGCCGGCGTTCGGTCCTGGCGGCCGTTTTGGTGGCGTCGCGCGGAGATGCGCCCTACGCTCGCCCGCCGTGCGGCATTCGACCCTTGCCAACAAGACGGTGGTGATCATTCCGGCCTTCCGCGAGTCCGGCCGGGTCGGATCCGTCGTGCGCGAGGTGCTCGGTCTGGGACTCGGCCTCGACGTCGTCGTCATCGACGACGGCAGCCCGGACGCCACCGCGCACGAAGCGCGCGCGGCGGGCGCCGACGTCTTGACCCACCCGTACAACCTCGGCTACGGCTGCGCCTTGCACACCGGCTACTGCCGGGCGTGGCGGGCCGGTTACGACCGCGTGCTGCAGATGGACGCCGATGGCCAGCACGAGCCGGCGATGCTCGCGCGGTTGGTGGCTGCGCTCGACGCCGGCGCCGACGTGGTGCTCGGCTCGCGTTACCTCGACGACCAGCCGCCGCCGACCTCGCTGGCCAAGCGCCTCGCCACCCGCGTGTTCGCGGCGATAGCGACGCGGTGGACCGGAATGCGCATCACCGACCCGACCAGCGGCTTCCAGGGGCTCTCGCGCGCCGCGCTGGAGTGCGTAGTCAACGACGGCTTTCCCGAGGACTATCCGGACACGGACGTACTCGTCGAACACCACAGAGCCGGATTGAAGTTGGCCGAGGTTCCTGTACGGATGCACGCGCGCAAGGGCGGCTTGTCGATGCATCGTGGCGCCCGCATCGCGTACTACGGCTACAAGATGCTGCTGACCCTCATGCTGATTCCGATCCGCCGGCCGACGCCACTGCGCGCCCGCGACACCGTGGCGAGGTGCACGTGATCGCCGAACTGCAGCAAGCCGCGACCGAAGTCACCCCGCTGCTCGATCGGCAGCGCTACGTCGCGCTCGCTGTGGCGGCCGCGGTCGTGGTCGTCGTGTTCGAACTCGTCCGCCGGCGCAAGCTGCGCGAAGAGTACTCGTGGGTGTGGATCGCGACGGCCGTCGTCGTCGCCGCCCTCGCGCTGGAGGGCACGCTGCTGACTTCAATCAGCGTCTGGGTCGGCTCGTCGAGCCCGGTCTGGACGCTGTTCTTCGGCTCGATGGTGTTCCTGCTGGCACTCGCGCTGCAGTTCTCGGTGCGCCTGACGCGGCTCACCCACCGCCACCGGACGCTCGGTCAGCGCCTCGCGCTGCTCGAAGCCGAGGTCCTGAAGCTGCGCGGGCAGGCAGATGCGCCGGCAGAGGCCGCCGCCGACCGAGCCGTCGAGCGCCGTGTCGCCGAACGGCCGGCGGCCGCGCGCCAGCGCGACGTCGTCGCCTGATGGCGGCAGACCGCGGCGCCGACCTGGCGAAGGTCGTTGCCACCGAGTTCCGCCGGCGGCTGCTGGGCGAGATGCTGCCGCGCTTGCGCGCCTGCGCCGACCTGCTGGGCGAAGTCGGCGTGTGGCGGCGCCCAGGCCCGACCTGCAACGCGGTCGGCAACCTGCTGCTGCACCTGCGCGGCAACACGACGCAGTGGATCCTCGCCACGTTCGGCGCGACGGCGGACGCGCGCGATCGCGCCGCCGAGTTCGCGGCCCGCGACGGTGCGGACGGCGCGGAACTGGTCGCCGCGCTCGACGTTTGCTGGCGCCGCGCATGCGACGTCGTCGATGGCCTGAGCGTGGACGAGCTGCTGCGCGAACGCACGATCCAGGGCCGCTACCGCGAAACCGGACTCGCCGCCGTACTGCACGTGCTGGAGCATTGCTCCGGCCACGCTGCGCAGGTCTACGCGTGGACGAAGCAGGCGACGGGGCGCGACCTCGCGTTCTACGACCTGTAGCGCGCGTCCCGCGTCCGGGGCGAAGCGGACGACCGCAGGCGCATCGGTGGATTCGGCGAGGATCGGCCGCGAGTCCCCGGGCGCGAAGACGCGTGCCGGGCGGCGCAGCCTTTCGTGACGCAGGCTCCTAGACCTGCGCCGGCGACCGGCGCGCGAGCCACCGCTGCGTCGCCGCGCGCAGCACGTCGAGCTTGACGGGCTTGGTCAGGAACTCGTCCATGCCGGCCTTGAGGCAGGCTTCGCGGTCCTCGGGCATCGCGTTCGCCGTCAACGCGAGGATCGGCACGTGCGCGTACCGGCCGCCGAGCGCGCGGATCGCGCGCGTGGCGCCGTAGCCGTCGAGCTCCGGCATCTGGCAGTCCATCAGGATGATCTCGAACTCGGCCTGCTGCGCCAACTGCACGGCTTCCTTGCCGTCGACGGCGAACGTCGGCTGGCAGCCGATGCGCCGCAGCATGCCGGCGAGCACGCGGCGGTTGATCTCGTTGTCCTCGGCGACCAGGACCGGCGTCGCCACGACCGAATCCGGCAGGTCGGTCGCCGCGGCCGGCGGCGGCGTCGCCGGCGCCGGCGACGCCTGCCGCAGGCGGGCCATCTCGCCGATGGCCTCCAACAGGCGGTTGGCGGTCAACGGCTTGCTGAGCCAGCGGAACACGTCGGCGTTCGCCATGTCGGTCATCGACGGGCGCGCGCCGAGCGAACTGGTGACCGAGATCGCGAGCGGCGTCAGCGACGCATCGCTGCGGATCGCGCGCGCGAGCTCCAGGCCGTTCACGCCGGGCATCGCCATGTCCAGGATCGCCATCGTGAACGGCTTGTCGCTGCCAGCCGCCGCGCGCAGCGCCTCCAGTCCGCTGGTGGCGTTGCTCGCCACGTCGATGCCGATCCGCGTCGGCAGCAGCTGCATGGCCAGCAGTTGGCGGTTGCTCTCGTTGTGGTCGACGATCAGCACGGAGTGGCCGGACAGATCGATGGCCGGATCGTCGGCCGGATGGCGCGCTTCGCTGCCGCGGGGCAGTCGCAGCGTGAAGCTGAAGACCGAACCGACGTCGACCGTGCTGTCGACGCTGATCGCGCCGCCCATCATCGTCACGAGCCGGTTGGAGATCGCCAGACCGAGGCCGGTGCCGCCGAAACGGCGCGTGGTCGACACGTCCGCCTGCTCGAACGGCAGGAACAAGCTGGCGCGCGCCGCCAGCGGGATGCCGACGCCCGTGTCGCGCACGGCGAAACGGATCGACTGCGACGTGGCGTCCTCCTCGACGAGGTCGAGGCTGGCGACGATCTCGCCGTTGAGCGTGAACTTCACCGCGTTGCTGAGGAAGTTCAGCAGGACCTGCCGCAAGCGCACCGAGTCGCCGCAGAGGCGTCGCGCGATGCGAGGGTCGATGAAGGTCAGCATCTCGACGCCCTTCTGCTCGGCGTTGCCGTGCATCAGGCCGGTGCACTCCTCGACCATGCGCCAGACGTCGAATTCCACCGCTTCGAGATCGATCTTGCCGGCCTCGATCTTCGAGAAGTCGAGGATGTCGTTCAGCACCGCCAGCAGCGCCTCGGCCGAACCCTGGATCGTCGCCGCCATCTGCTGCTGCTCGCCGTCGAGCCGCGAGCGGATGAGCAGTTCGGCCATGCCGAGGATGCCGTTCATCGGCGTGCGGATCTCGTGGCTCATGTTGGCCAGGAACTGCGCCTTGAGCCGCGCCTCCTGCATGGCCGCGGTGCGCTGGGCCTCGAGCATGCCGAAGCGGTCGGCGAGCACCTTGCGCAGCGACAACGTCTCCGCGACGAATCCGACGACGATCGCCAAGGCCGGCGCGAAGGTCCACGCCGACCAGCCGCCGAACATCACGCCGGCGGCGACGCCGAGCAGCCCGACCGACACCGTCGCCATGCCCACGAGGATGTGCTGGCGGATGACGCTGCCCGCGTTCCGGCTGAACGCGCACGTCAACGACTCGGTGGTCGGACAGCGACGAGGCATCGCCGGCTCATCGAACCTGCCGCCGACGCGTCATTAGACCCGGCCGGCGCGACGGCGGCGCAGGACCGCCGCGAAGAACCCGTCGCAGCCCTGAAGGTCCGGACGCACCGACAGGACGGCGCCGTCAGGCCCCGTGATCGGCGCCGCCACGGCCGAGCCGAGGATTTCCGCGCTACGCACGAGTTCCAGCTCCGGTTGCGCAGTGAGCAGGGCCGCGACGCGGTCGGCGTTCTCTTCGGGCAGCAGCGAGCAGGTGGCGTAGACGAGTCGCGCGCCGGGCCGCAGCGCCGCGGCGGCGCGCGCGAGCAGCGACTCCTGCGCGCGCGCGAGCTGGACCAAGGAGCCTTCGTCGACCAACCAGCGCGCCTCCGGCCGCCGGCGCCACGAACCGGTGCCGCTGCACGGCGCGTCGATCAGGATGCGGTCGGCGGCGGCGGCGAAGGCGGCGACGTCGGCCGGCCACGCCGTCTCGCCGACTTCGTGCAGGGCGAGGTTGGTCGCGCCGGCGCGGCGGGCGCGCACGCGCAGCGCCTGCAGCCGGCCGGCGTGCGGATCGGCCGCGGCGACGACGCCGCGATTGCCGAGCGCGGCCGCGAGCGCCAGCGTCTTGCCGCCGCTGCCCGCGCACGCATCGAGCACCTTGCCGCGCGGCGGCGGCGCGGTGAGCAGCGCGACGAGCTGGCTGGCCTCGTCCTGCTGCTCGAAGGCCCCGCGCCGGTAGGCCGCCGTCGCGAACAGGTCCGCGTCGCCCTCGACGTGCAGCGCGGTCGGCGCATGGCGGGCGGGCTGCGTCGCCACGCCCTCCGCCGCCAGTTCCGCCGCCAGCGCGGCACGGTCGGCGACGCGCAGCAGGTTGGCGCGCAGCGTGCGCAGCGCCGGCTGCGCCAGCGCCGTCGCGACCGCTTCCGCGCGCTCGCCGAATGCCGCCAGGACGCGCGCCGCGAACCAGTCGGGCACCGAGTGCCGGCGCGCGAACCGCAACTGCGGATCGGCCGTCTCCGCCAGGATCGCCTCGGCGCGCAGCAGCCGCGCGAAGCCGAGCGGCGCGTCGACGGCGGCGAACCAGCGCTCGGCGCCGTCCGCCAGCAGCGCGTCGGTGGCCACGGCGACCGCCAGCACGAGCGCCAGGGCGCGCCGCGGCGGCGGCAGTCCGGCGAGCCCGCGGGGCCCGCCGAGCACGAACTCGTGGCGGCGCATGCCGGCGATGGCCGCGGTGGCGAGCCGACCGATGGCGGCGAGCTCCGCCGCCGGCAGGTCGCGCAGCAGCGGCGAGGCCGCCATCGCGTCGCGCGGCGACTTGCGATCGACCAGCCAGGCGACCACGACGTCGGCGGCGAGCGCGGCCCGTTGCGGCGTCATCGGCTCACTTGTGGTAGGCGCGCCCCTGCAGGAGGGTCGCTGCACGATACAGCTGCTCGATGACGAACACGCGCACGAGGCCGTGCGGCAGCGTCATCGCGGAAAGGCAGAGCCGCTGGTCGGCGCGGTCGCGCAGCGCCGGATCGAGTCCGTCGGCGCCGCCGACGAGCAGCGCGACGTCGCGCCCCTGCTGCTGCCACCTGCCGATGCGCTCGGCCAGCTGCGGCGACGACCACGGCTCGCCGCGTTCGTCGAGCGCGACGAGCCATGCGCCCTTCGGCGCGGCGGCGAGCAGGCGCGCGGCCTCCGCCGCCTGGACCTTGGCGGTCGTCGCGCCGCTCGTGCGCGCCTCGGGCTTCACCTCGACGAGCTGGAAGCCCCATTCGCGCGGCAGCCGTTTCTCGTACTCGGCGCAGCCTTGCTGCACCCAGGACGGCTGCTTGTGCGAGACGGTGAGCAGGCGGACCTTCATCGCGGCCCGGTCACCAGATCGGCTCGAAACGCTTCCACTGGAATGGATCGCGCCGGATCGCCGCCTCGACGTCGCCGGCCAAGCGCTCGATCGCCGCGCGCAGGTCGGCGTCGCGGTCGGCGGTGCGCGCGACGCGGAACGGCTTCCGGGCGACGACGCGGTAGCGGCGGCGGCCCATGCGATAGACGAACGTCGGCACGATCCGCACGTCGGCGGCGCGCGCCAGCGCGACCGGGCCGACCGGCATCTGCACCGGCTTGCCGAAGCAGGAAGCCGTCGTCGCCAGCATGCCCTTCTTCGCGCGGTCGACGGCGAGGCAGACGACGTCGCCCTGGCGCAGAGCCCCGAGCAGCGACGCCCCGAGCGTGGCGTCGTCGTCGAGGAAGTGCGTGACGATCTTCACGTGCGGATGCGCGTCGAGCAGTTCGGCGACCTTCTTCTGCGTGCCGGCATGCTCCTCGCGCTCGCGGATCACGTGCAGACGGCGCTTGCCGTCGGTCACCGGCATCAACTGGCCGATCTCCCACATGCCGATGTGGGCCGTCACGATCATGAAGCCCTTGGGGTCGGCGAGCAGGTCCGGCCACTCGTCGCCCTCGAACTCCACCTGCGGCTTGAAGTCCGGCCGGAACTGCTCGAAGCGCTCGACGAGGCACCACGCGTGTTCGCGGAAGTACCGGAAGATGCGCGCCTGCCGGCGAAAGAAACCGGCCTTGCCGAGGATGTGGTCGAGGTGGCGCGTGACGATGCGCCGCGGGCGCACCAGCAGGCAGAAGAAGATTCCGCTCCACAGCCACACCATCGAAACGACGCGCAGTTCGCCGCCGCGCGCGACCCACATGAGCGCGTCGAGCCAGAAGGTGCCGGTGATGTGCAACCGGCCGAGCATGCGACGGGCCCACGTGTCGCCGCGCGCCGCGGCCTTGTTCTCGGCGGCGCGCGCGAGGTCCAGCGCGCTGGAAGGGAGGACAGGGGTCGGCGGCGAGGAGGTCACGCAGGCGCGGAGTCGGAGGGACGCGGCACGTTAGCCGCGGCGGCATGGCCACCGCAACGCGCCCGGACTGGTGCGGCTGCGAACTCCCGGCGCTCAGCGCGACGTCGACGCCGCCCTCGCCGTGTCCACGACCCCTGCCAGCAGCAGGATGCCGCCGATCGGCACGAGCACGATGGCGTAGCCGGGATCGGCGCCGAGCGCGAACACGCCACCGGCCAGGAAGCCGAGCGGCATCAGGATGCCCGCCCAGCGCAGGCAAGCGCCGGCGCGGCGCAGGCGCGCGCCGGCCGCAGGCGGCGCCGTCGCGGCGAACGCGAGTTGCACGAGCGCGAGCAGCGTGCCGTGCGCGTGCGCGAGCGTCAGCAGCAAGCGCCGCGCGTCGTTGCCGACGTCGAGGTACCAGCCGAGCTTGCACGCGTGCAGGCCCTCGAGCACGAGGCCGAGCGCGAGCCATACGGCGAGCGACCACCAACCGGAGCGTTTGGCGGCGAGCAGGGGCGCATCGGCGGGCGCAGGCGACGACGACGACGTCACGGCGGCAACCTAGCCGGGATGCCGTGCCAATGCTCCTGGACGCTGCGGCAACTGCCGCCACCACCGCGGCGGACCACGCCGCGCGACCCGCGCAGGGCCCCCTCGACGACTTGCGCTACGATGCCCAACGGCACCACCACCACCGCGCCCACCACCATGCTGCACCGCCTCCTCTGCGGCCTTCTCGCCGTCGCGCCCGTCGTCGCCCAGGCGCCCTATGCCGTCGGCGCGCGCGACGTCGCGTGGGCCAACACCACCGGCGCCGGCGCCGGGTCGCTGACCGCGCGCGTGCTCTACCCGGCGGCGAGCGCGGGCACGAACACGCCGCTGCTGCCGCAGGCCGGTGGCTGGCCGGTCGTCGTCCTCCTGCACGGCTTCGCCATCACCGGCACGAGCTACGTGCCGCTGGGCACGCAGTGGGCGCAGCAGGGCTTCGTCGTCGTGCTCAGCAACACGTCGCAGTTCGACAACGTCGGCCAGGAGAACGACGGCCGCGCGCTGTTTCCCGCCGTCGTCGCCGCCAACGCCGCCGGCGGTCCGTTCCAGAACGGCCTCGACACGACCCGCGTCGTGCTCGCCGGCCACTCGATGGGCGGCGGCAACGTCGCCAACGTGCTGCGCAACAACCCCGGCTACCGGTGCGGCTTCGCCATCGCGCCGGTGACGCCGCGCGACAACAACGGCGCGCTGGTCACGACGCCGCTCGGCATCGTCGCCGGCCAGGGCGACACGATCACGCCGCCGGCGACGAACGCGTCGCCCTACTACAACAGCGTCGCGAACTTCGCCGACCTCAAGTTCTACTACCTGCTGAACGGCGACGCGTCGCACACCAACCTCGCCGGACTGTTCGTGACGTCGGCCGCCGGCACGGCGGTGCAGAACCGCGTCGCCGCGCTCGGCCTCGGCCTCTTCCGCCACGCGCTCGGCCTGTCGCCGAACGGCCTCGACGAGGCCGTCGGTCCGCCGGCCCAGGCCGACACGCGCCTCGTCGCGCTGCAGCAGGAGTTCGCGCGGGCCTTGCCGTGGACCAGCGCGGGGCTGCGCCTGGGCACGACGGTGCGGGCGTCCGCCGGCCTGGAGCCGGGCTTCGGCGGCCTCGCCGCCGCCGGAGCGCCGCGGATCGCGCCGGCGCCGACGCCGTTCGGCGACCTGCGGCTCGATCCGGCGCTGGCCTACATCTTCCTCTCGGGCCCCGCCGACGCCGGCCGGCGGCTCGACGCGACGATCCCGGTGCCGAACACGCCCGCGCTCGTCGGCGCGACGCTCGCGCTGCAGGCGTTCGGGCCGGCGCGCGGCGAGCTGCTGCGCCTGGGCGGCGCGATCGAACAGACGATCACGCCCTGACGCCGCGGCCGCCGAGCCGCCACGCGGCTTCGGCCAACAGCGTGGCGGCGGCCGCGCTGGCGGCGAGCACGGCGCAGAACGCGGCTGCGCCGCCCACGTCGAGCGTGCGCCCGAGCGCCGCGCCCGCCAGCACCGCGCCGAAGGAACCGGCGCCGTCGACGACACCGAGCCGCCGCGCGCCGCCGGTCGGCGCGAGCCGCAGCGGCAACACGCCGCTGGCGAGCGACATCGGCATCGCCAGCAGCGCGCTCGCGCCCGCGAGGCCGCCGAGCAACCACGGCAGGCTGGCGTCGCCATGGCGCGCCAGCGCGGCGAGCAGCAGCGCCGCCCCGGCCGCCGGCGGCACCGTTGCCCACCACACGCAGCGGCCGCCGCGGTCGGCGAGCCACCCGGCAGTGAACGCGCCGACGGCGCTCGCAAACGGCAGCCAAGCGCTGGCGCGCACGGCCTCGGCGGGCCCGACGCCGGCCGCGGCGACGCACAGCGCCGGCAACCACAGCGCCATCGACTCGCGCACGACGGCGATCGCGGCATTCATGGCGGCGAGCGCGACGACGACGACGCGCAGCGCCCGCCGTTCGGCTGCGCCGCCCGCAGCGGCCGGCGGCCGCGGCGTCGCCGTGCTCGCGACGCCGCGCCGCCGCGCGTCGACCGCGAGCACGATCCCGACAAGCGCCGCGCCGCCGAGCAACCCGGTCGCCGACGTGCGCAGCACGCCGTGCGCGCCGCCGCCGGCGGCGACGACGGCCGCGAGGACCGCGCGCACCGCCGCGTCGCCGAGAAGGTAGCTCTGCGACAGGAACGCCATGGTCGTCGCCAGCCGCGCGCGCGGCGTCATCGCCGCGGCGACGTGGCCGACGGACGGCCAGGCGCAGCCGAGCACGAGCATGCCGAGCACGCGGCACGTCGCGAAGGCGGCCGGCGTCTCGGCCCCGACGGCGAACGCCTCGGCGACGCCGGCTCCCGCCAGCGCCGCGACGAACGTGCGGCGGCCGCCGAAGCGATCGGCGAGCCAGCCGCCGAGCAGCTTGCCGCCGGCGTAGACCAGCATGCCGAGCGACGCGAGGTCGGGCAGGGCGGCGCGCAGCGCCGCGTGGCCGCCGTCGCCGGTCCACACCGGCGCCAGGGCGGCGAGATCGGCGCGGTGGAAGTAGCTGCAGCAGTAGCCGACGAAGAGCGCCGCGAGGGCGAGCAACGGCAGTCGGTCGGGCGCGCCGGGCACGCCGCGATCATGCGACGGCGGCAGTGCGGGCGCCACGCGAGCCGCCGTACACTGCGGCGGTGACATCGACCGCGCTCGCCTCGCTGGCCACGCCGCGCCTGCTGCTCGACGAATCGCGCATGACGCGCAACCTCGCCCGCATGCGGGCCCAGATGGCGCGCCTCGGCGTGCGCGCCCGGCCGCACGGCAAGACCTGCAAGTCGGTCGAGATCGCGCGGCGCATGGTCGATCCGGCGCGGCCGGCGATCACCGTCTCGACGCTCGCCGAGGCCGAACGGTTCTTCGCCGCCGGCGTCCGCGACGTGCTCTACGCCGTCGGCATCGCGCCGAACAAGCTCGACCACGTCGTCGACCTGCGGGCGCGCGGTTGCGACCTGACGGTCGTCGTCGACGGTGTGCAGGCGGCAGCCGCGGTGGCGGCGCGGCGCGCCGGCATCCCGGCGCTGCTGGAGATCGACAGCGACGGCCACCGCGCCGGCCTCGCGCCAGGCGACGGCGCGCTGCTGGAGACCGCGGCGGCGATCGCAGACGGCGGGGTCGTGCGCGGCGTGATGACGCACGCCGGCGGCTCGTACGACTGCCGCTCGACCGCGGCGATCGCGGCGATGGCGGCGCAGGAGCGGGCGGCCGTCGTCGCCGCGGCGGCGCGGCTGCGCACGGCCGGGCACGGCTGCCCCGTCGTCAGCGTCGGCAGCACGCCGACCGCCTTGTTCGCGCAGGACCTCACCGGCGTCACCGAGGTCCGCGCCGGCGTCTACGTGTTCATGGACCTCGTCATGGCCGGACTCGGCGTCTGCGCCGTCGACGACGTAGCGCTGTCGGTGCTGGTCAGCGTGATCGGGCATCAGCCCGACAAGGGCTGGCTGCTGACCGACGGCGGCTGGATGGCGCTGTCGCGCGACCGCGGCACGGCAGGCCATGTGATCGACCACGGCTACGGCGCCGTGTGCTCGCTCGCCGGCGAACCGATCGAGGATCTGATCGTGTCCGGCGCGAACCAGGAGCACGGCATCGTGTCGCGGCGCGGCGGCGGCCCGCTCGATCCGCGCGCGTTCCCGGTCGGCACGCTGCTGCGCATCCTGCCCAACCACGCGTGCGCCACCGCCGCCCAGCACGCCGCCTACGACGTCGTCCACGGCGCCGATGCCGTCGCGACTTGGCCGCGATTCGGCGGTTGGTGACGGCGCGGCCGCGCGCCTCATCTGCACGACGCCCTCCCTCCCCGTTCCCACGGCGCGCGCGGTGCGGTACGCTGCCCGTGTATCGAATCGCCCCGCGCACCCGCCTTGGTCCCGAAGGACCTTCGGCGCACACAGGTGCCCCGAAGGGGAGACCGACCCGCCTGAACGATTTCGCGGCGCCTACCGCAGGAGCGGACCGACGCCGAGGCGGGTCATGCACAGAATGACCCAGACTGACTTCGCTGCGCTCGGCCTGTCCGAGCCGATCCTGCGCGCCCTCGCGGCCCGCAACTACACGACCCCGACCCCCATCCAGGCCCGCACGATCCCGCATCTGCTGCAGGGACGCGACCTGCTCGGCATCGCCCAGACCGGCACCGGCAAGACCGCCGCCTTCGCGCTGCCGATGCTGCAGTTGCTGACCAAGAGCAACCTGCGGCCGCGGCCGCGCATGCCGCGCTCGCTCGTGCTCGCGCCGACGCGCGAACTGGCGACGCAGATCGCCGACTCGTTCGAGGCCTACGGCAAGCACCTGCACCAGCGCGTCGCCATCGTCTTCGGCGGCGTCGGCCAGTCGCCGCAGGTCCAGGCGCTGCAGCGCGGCGTCGACGTGCTCGTCGCCACACCCGGCCGCCTGCTCGACCTGATGCAGCAGCGCCACTGCGAGCTCGGCGACCTCGAGATCCTCGTGCTCGACGAGGCCGACCGCATGCTCGACATGGGCTTCCTGCCGGACGTGCGCCGCATCCTGCAGCGCATCCCGCCGCAGCGCCATTCGCTGCTGTTCTCGGCGACGATGCCGACGGACATCACGCAGCTGGCGAACAGCCTGCTGCGCGACCCGCTGCGCGTCGAGGTCACGCCGCCGGCGGCGACCGCCGACCGCATCGAGCAGAGCGTTCACTTCGTCAAGCGGGACAAGAAGCGCGACCTGCTGGTCGAGCTGCTGAGCGACCCGCAGTTCGTGCGCACGCTGGTGTTCACCCGCACCAAGCACGGCGCCGACCGCGTCGCCAAGTCGCTGTCCAAGGCCGGCATCGAGGCACACGCCATCCACGGCAACAAGTCGCAGGGCGCGCGCGAGCGCGCGCTCGACGGCTTCCGCGACGGCAGCGCGCCGGTGCTGGTGGCGACCGACATCGCCGCCCGCGGCATCGACGTGCCGGAGATCACCCACGTGGTGAACTTCGACCTGCCGAACGTGCCCGAGAGCTACGTGCACCGCATCGGCCGCACTGCGCGCGCCGGCCGCGACGGCATCGCCATCTCGTTCTGCGACGAGACCGAGCAGGAGTACCTGCGCGACATCGAGAAGCTGATCCGCAAGCGCATCCCGGTGGCCGGCAAGCAGGCCGGCGGCGGCCGCCCGGCGCCGACCGAGATCCCGCGGCCGCAGGCGACGCCGGCGAAGCAGCCGGTCGCCGCCGACGCGGCCCGCGGCGGCAATCCCTGGCAGGACCGCCGCGACGACGAGGCGACCGACGACAAGGCCGCCGCGGCGCAGCCGGCCCCGGCGCCGCGCGCAGTGCCCGACCGCTTCCGGCCGACGCCGCGCCGCGCGCCCGGTCCCTATGAGCCGGACCCGCGCCAGCGCGCGCCGCGTCCGGAAGGCCCGCCGAAGCCGCGCCACGAGCGCCAGCGGCGCAGCGGCGGCCGGCCGGCGATGCCGTTCGCGGTCGATCCCGAGGTCCGGCGCGAGCGCGACGCCGAGCACCGGCGGCCGCAACCGCAGGGCCCGGCGCACGGCCACGGCCACGGCGGCGGCCGCCCGCAGGGTCCGCGCCACGGCCACGGCGGCCACCACGGCGGTGGCCGGCGTGGCGCGCAAGGCCACCGCGGCTAGGAGTCTGCGCCACGGCAGGCCACGCCGCCCGGCGCGCGTCCCGTGACGCTCGCCGCTGGCGCCTACCGCCGCACGGCGGTCCAGACGGTGCGCCGCGGCCCCTTGTGGCCGCGCGCGCGCGTCCGGTGCGTGGCGACGGTGAAGCCGCATCCCTGCAGTCGGCCCGCGAATGTCGGCGCTTCCGCCGACGACCAGACGCCGAGCACTCCGCCCGGGCGCAGCGCCGCGCGCGCCGCGAGCAGGCCAGGGGGCGCGTAGAGGCGCGCGTTGTCGGGGTGAACCAGCGCCTCCGGGCCGTTGTCGACGTCGAGCAAGATCGCGTCGTACGCGCCGGCGGCCGCCGCATCGGCCAACGCGGCGCCGACGTCGCCGACGGTGACGTGCACGCGCGGATCCGCCAGCGGGTGGCCGGCGCAGTGGCCGTAGAGGTCGCGGTTCCAGGCGACGATCTCGGGCACCAGTTCGACCACTTCGACGCGAGCCTGCGCGTCGACGCCGGCGAGCGTGCGCGCCAGCGTGAAGCCCATGCCGAGCCCGCCGACGAGCACGCGCGGCGCCGGCCGCGCGCCGAGCGACTGCAGTACGACGTCGGCGAGCAGTTCCTCCGATTCGTGCACGCGACTGCTCATCAGCTCGGTGCGACCGACCCACACGGCGAACGCGCCGTCGTGGCGCCAGCACTGCAGCGAGCCGGCGTGGCCGGGAATGGCGGCGCTGGCGACGAGTTCCCTCGGCTTCATCGGCGCACCGTAGCGCATCGGCGCGCCGACGGCGCCGGGAACCGATCGCACACGCTCGCTGCGCGCGTCCTCACCCGCCGGCGAGCTTCACCGTGTGTCCGGCCTGCTGCAGGAACGCCGCCACCTTGTCGCGGTGGTCGCCCTGGATCTCGACGCAGCCGTCCTTGGCCGTGCCGCCGCTGCCGCACGCGGCCTTGAGCTTGCTGGCGAGCGCTGCGACCTCGTCGGCGCGCAGCGGCAGGTCGAAGACCACGGTCACCGGCTTGCCGTTGCGGACCTCGCGGCGCACGCGCACGACGCCGTCCGTCGCGGGCCGCGCGTTGGCGGCGACCTGCCGGGCGCAGCCGCAGCGATCGAGGCGCTTGCGGCAGCGCGGGCACGTGCCGCCGGTCGCCGAGTCGTAGACGAGGCCCATCGCAGCAGGATGGACGCAGCTCAGAAGTGCAGCAGCTCGGACGTCGTGCCCGGGCCGAGCAGGACGAGCGAGTTGTCCGGCAGCAGGCGGGCGACGTGGGTCGCGCGCGGCTCGGCGAGCGCCGGCAGGTCGACCCAGCTGTTCGTGGCCGGCGTGAAGCGCGCGACGGCGCTGATGACGACCTGCGAGTTCACGACGCCCTCGGCGCCGCCGCACACGATGACGTCGCCGTTGGCCAGGCGCGTCGCCGAGTGGCCCGTGCGCTGACGGCTCATCGTCGTCGCGGTCCAGCTGTTGGTCGTGGGGTTGTAGACGTCGGCCGCGGCGATCGACGTGGCGTTCAGCGCGTTGACGAGATCCGGCACGAACACGCCGCCGGTCATCAGCACGCGGCCGTCGGCGAGCGTCACCTGGCTCTCGTGGTGGTACGCGCGACCGGACGGCATGGCCGGGCCGTTGGCCCAGGAGTTGGTCGACGGCGTGTACAGCTGCGTCTTGTTGGTCGACGTCACGCCGATCGGGATGCCGAACAGCAGCGTCACCTCGACGCCGCCGGAGACCATGACCCTGCCGTTGGGCAGCAGCGTCAGCGCCGGCACGACGCGGCGGCCGCCGAGGGCCGGCGCGTTCGTCCACGCGTTGGTCGCCGGGTTGTAGATCTCGACCGTGTTGACCGCGTTGGTGATCGCCGTCGTCAGGTCGGTGTAGTTGTTGGTGCCGCCGGCGACCATGACGCGGCCGTCGGCCAGCGTCACGGCGGCGTGGCCGGCGCGGATGTTGTTCATGCTCGCGACCGGAGTGAACACGTTCGTCGTCGGGTTGTAGACCTCGCAACTCGCGATGACCGCGCCGAGCGCGTCGACGCCGCCGGTGACCAGCAGGCGGCCGTCGTTGAGCCGAGCCGCCGTGAACAGCGTGCGCGCGGTGCTGAGCGCCGGCGCGGCTTCCGTGGCGAGGCGGCGGGCCGAGAAGAACTGGTTCGTGCCGCCGGTGACCACCAGGAAGTCGCCGCCGCCGAGGTTGCGGTTGGGCGTCGGGGCCACCGCCGAGGCCGCCGCCGGCGCGAGGAGCGCGCCGGGCAGAAGGGCGCTGGTGTTGATCAGCGCATGGTGCGTGGTGAGCGGGTTGCTGACCTGGCCGAACAGGGTCGGCGAGCCGGACAGCGTCGCACCCTGCCAGTACAGCACCGCGCCCTGCACGGCGGGATCGTTGGGCAGCGCCACGCTGTACGTCGCCGTGCCGGTCGCGCCAAGGAAGCCGACCGACCACAGCGGCAGCAGGTCGATGCCGACGGACAGCGAGCGCGCGTCCAGCGGATCGATCAGCGCGATCGGCGTCGGCCCGGTCGTGCCGCTGACCATCGTCAGCCACGGCGCGTTGGGCGTGCCGGAGCGGGCCTGGAGCGTGAGCGTCGAGCCGAGCGTGCCGGACGTCGTCCGGTCGAGGTCGAACACGCCTTGCGCGGCGAGCAGGGACGAAGTGACGGCGACGGCGAGCGGCAGGTGGCGCATGGTGGTTGGCGCGGTGCGGGAGGCGGCGAGGGCGCCAGACCAGCCGGCGCGATGGACAAGCGTAGCACGCGCGCATGCGCCCACAGGGCCCCGGCGCCACGGCCCGCAAACGCCGACGGGCCCGGCGGCGGGGTCTCCCCCACCGCCGGGCCCGTCGGGCGCGGCCGGCGCGGCGCCTGCGCGCCGCGCGGTCCGACGCGCGGTCAGTTGCCGACGCGGACGCAGATGCCGTTCGACAGCAGCAGGCTGGCCGGGTTGTAGCCCGGGGTCAGCGGCGCTGCCTGGAACACCAGCTGCGAGTTGAGCAGCGCCGGGTTGTTCGGGATCGACAGCGGGTTGTCGAACGTGTTGTTCGGCGTGATGACGTTCGTCAGGAACACGAACGGGTTGATCGTCAGCGCGCAGCCCGGCATGCCGATCGAGGCGAGGTCGATCGGGAAGGGCTGCAGCGACGCGCCGCCGGCCAGCGCCTGCACGATCGTGCCGTTGGTGATGTTCGTCGTGACGATGCTCGGCGTCGTGCCGATGACCGGACGCGCGCTCATGCCGAGGACCGGCGGGATGGCGCCGTCTCCCGTGGTGAGCGGCAGCGCGGCCGAGATGTCGACCGACGCGCCAAGGCGCGCGCCGAGGCCCGGCGTGTAGCCGTAGTACGCGTTGTTGCCGTTGCCGACGCCGGTGTTGGCGATCGCGCCGAGATGGACGTCGACGCTGCCCGACGCGTACAGGGTGACCTGCATCGTGTTCAGCGCGGTCGGCACCGGCCACTCCGGCACGTTGACCCACGAGACACGGACGAACTGGTTGGCGGGGTCCACTTCGTAGTGAATGCTGCCGCCAGACGACGCGTCGAGGTCGTGGAAGAAGGCCGCGATGCGCGGCGGCCCGTCACGGAAGGAGGAGCCGCCGTAGGACGCGCCGGTGAACGGCGTGTAGGCACCGTTGGTGACCGCGTCGAGGTAGATCGAGCCGTTCGACGAGATCGTGATCGAATTCGTCGACACGCCGCCCGGCGCGGTGAAGGTGAACGGCAGGGTGAAGGGCGCGGACAGCGCGTCGTCCCAGTTGTTCGACGAGCTCGCCGGGGGCGGAGTGGCCGTCAGGCTCGGTGTCGTCGGCGGCACGAACGGCACCGCGGCCGGCACGACGATGTAGTTCGTGCCGAGGTTGATCCACTGCTGCGACGTGTTGGCGAGGTCCGGCGCCGTCGCGCTGGCCGGGAAGTTCTCGAAGAACGCCTGCGGCCGGAAGTAGCAGCCTTCGCCGATGGTCGTGTAGTACGCCGCGTTTGGGTCCGGCGTGTAGCTGATGCGCAGGTTCGGGCTGTCGACCGGGTTGCCGGTCCAGGGGTTGCCCTGGATGCCGTCGTTGCTGAAGGTCAGGAACTGGTCGCTGGTCGGCGTGTTGGGATTGGGCGAGAGGCCGATGCAGTGCAGCGGGCCGGGATTCGGGCCCGTGGTCGTCGGCAGGTAGCGGAAGGCGACGCCGATCTGGCCGGCGGGCAGCGCCACGGCCGGGGTGAACACGCACGTCGACTCGCCCGGATAGGCGACGACGGTGATCGTGCCGGTGCCGGCGAGCGTCCACGGCGAACCAGCCGAGCCCGGCGCGAGCGCTTCGTTGCCGATGCGCGTGGTCGGGCACGTGTAGACCTCGACCGTGCCGGTGGCGCCGACCTGGTTCGGGACCACGGGGTTGCCCGCGCCCTGGTCGTACAGCCACGTGTTGAACGAGTTCAGCGTGACACCCGGCCCCGTGTCGAGGTCGAAGAAGTGGTTGGCGAGGTTGTAGTAGAAGCTCGCGCCGAACTCCTCGCGGTTGCTGAGGGTGCGCGCCGGCGAGGGCACGCTGCAGTTCTGGGCGACGGTCGCCGCCGCGAGGCCGATCGTGGCCGCAGCGAGCATGGTGAAGTTGCGCATGATGTTGAGATGAGGAGAGAGGGAAGCGTGGATCCGAGGACGTCCACGTACCGCTTCATTGCACCATTGGCCGGCGCGCCGTCAATGCGCACCAACGTCTGGAAGTTGCAACAGCACCGCCGGGGGATCGTGGTGCCCGTCCCGTCGGAGCCCTCGCCCGCGGCGGCTACTGCACCGATGATTCCGCTGCGGCGAGACCTACACGGCAGCGGAGCGACGAAACACCGCCACCGCACCCACGCGGCGCACCGCCACCGCGCCCAATCACCCTCGGCGGGAACCGGCTGGCAACCACTCGATCCGCGTGCACGGATCCGTGAACCGCAACTGCACGCCGTGGCGCCAGCGCCGCACGATCGCCGCGGCGATGCGGCGCGCGACGTGCAGCCCGGTCGTCGGCACGAACACGCGGTCGTCGCGCACCTCGAACGGCATCACGCGCTCCAGCGGGTGGTCTTCGACTTCGGCGCGTTCGACGTTGGCGATGATGCCCTTCACCTCGTTCCAGCAACGACCAAGGTCGCCGGTCAGTTCGAGGACGTGGGCGGCGGCGCGCTCGCGGATGCGCACGCACGCAGGGCACACGACGACCGCCATGCCGGCCGTCGCCCGCCCCCACGACCACCGACCGTGCGCGGCGACGGCGCCGCACCCGGGGCATGCGGCGTCGCTGATCTTGCCGCTGGCTTGCAGGGCGAAGCGTTCGGGACGGCGACCGCGGGCAAAGCCAAGGTCGCGACGGGATTCGTGCATGGTCATGGCGGTTCCTCTGTGCCCACATCGAACACCCGCCAGCCCCCGATGCTCATGGGTTGATCGACCCAGGACTGTGCCGACGAGGACGCAGCCCTGGACGTGCCCGGGAATCCCCACACAATCGGCGGCGACCCCATGGGATTCCTGCGCCTGCTGCTCGCCCTCGCCGTCGTCGCCGCCCATGCCGGGCCGGCGTTCGGTTGGCAGTGGCTCAGGATGACCGACGGGCCCCGCTCGGTGCAGGCCTTCTACGCCGTCAGCGGCTTCTACATGACCCTGGTCCTGCACGAAAAGTACGTCGGCCCGGGCACGTACGGCGTGTTCCTGCGAGCGCGGTTGCTGCGACTCTATCCCTTGTACGCGGTCGTCGCCGCGGCCACGGTCGTCGCGGGGCTGCTCCTCCAGATCGCCGCCGTCGGCCCGGCCGGCTCGTTGGCCCGCTGGCAGGCAGCCGGCGCGGGACTGGCACCCGCCGACACGGCGCTGCTGGTGGCGAGCAACGCGCTGCTGCTCGGCCAGGACGCGCTGTGCTTCGCCGCGTTCGACCCGGCGACCGGTCGGCTCGGTTGGCACGCCAACGCATTCGCCCAGGCAGCGCCGGCGTGGCAGTTCATGCTCGTGCCGCAGGCCTGGACCGTCTGCGTCGAACTGATGTTCTACGTCGTCGCGCCACTGCTGGTGCGCCGGCCGGTGTGGCTGCTCGCCGGCCTCGCGCTGCTCAGCTACCTCGCCCGTGCGTGGACGATGCGCACGTTCGGCGTCGGTTGGGATCCGTGGACCTACCGGTTCTTCCCGTTCGAACTGGCGCACTTCCTGCTCGGCGCACTCGCCTGCCGCGGCTACTTCGCGCTGCGCGCGCGCGACCTGCTGCCGCGGCCACTGTGCCGCGCCGGGCTCGCCGCCGCGCTCGCGCTGCCGATCGCCGCGCCGCACCTCGGCGACGAGGTGTGGAAGGGCCACTACGGCGCGCCCGGCCTCGTGCCGGTGCTCGCCTGCCTGCTGCCATTCGTCTTCGCGGCGACGCGCAGCAGCAGGCTCGATCGCGCCGTCGGCGAACTCTCGTATCCCGTCTACCTCGTGCACTTCCTCTGCCTCGACGCGACGAGCGCCATCGGCTCCCCGTGGTTGGCCGCGCACCGCGGCGAAGTCGTCGCGGCCGCCTCGCTGCTGCTCGCGGCGCTGCTGTGGCGCTACGTCGGCGCGCCGCTCGAAGGCCGTCGCGCGCAACTCGCTGCCGGCTGACGCCTCGGCGGGCGATGGCCGCTCGGCAGCGCGCCGGGCCCGACCGGGGAGGCAGCCAACGGGAGCGCGTTGCGCGCCCCCCCCCGACCGGACGCCCCCTGAGCACGTGCTCAGCCCGCCGGAAACACATAGCCGCCGCGCGCGATCTCGTCGGCGCAGCGGTCGGCGACGCGCGCGCGCGACCGGTCGTCGTACACCGCCGCCACCGCGTGCCCGCCGCCGCCCCCGTGGCGTTCATGCGGCAGCGTCCGCGGACCGCACCAGCCGATGCGCGCCAACAGGGCGTCGAAGTCCGCCTGGAAGCGCTCGAAGCGGCCGACGAAGGCGAGTTCGTCCCAGTCGTCGATCCAGCGCTGGAACACCGGTTGCCCCATGTGGTCGCGCGGCTCGTCCTGCAGGACCCAGTCGCGGAACGACGGCAGCATGCGCGCCGGCCCGTCGCGCAGGCCGTGCGCATGGATCGACAGCAGGCGCTCCCACGGATTGCGCAGGAAGGTGAACTTGCATAGCCCCGCCCACGCCGGCCCCGCCGCCGCCCGCATCGCCGCCTGCGTCGCGTGCTTCACGCACAGGCGCTTGGTGAAGTAGTCCGGGTCGTCCGCGCACAGCGTGCCGCCCCACGTCGGGCTGTAGCGCGCCCGTTCGCGCTGGTATGTCGCGTAGTCGGCGACGTCGGCGACGATCCAGTCGTAGCCGCAGAAGAACAGCTCGATGCTGGTGCCGCCGGTCTTCGGGATGTGCACGAACGCAAGCGGCGGATCGGCGAGCAGCATGGCCGCAGCGCACCGTACCGCGGCGCCGCGCGCCCGCGAACGGCGTACGGCGTCCGAAGATCGCCGCGAGTTGCCGCCGCGCGCTTGCGGCATCCGCGCGGCGGCGTTCTGCTGCGCCGGTCGCATGACGCCGGACCTGCCCATCGAGATCCCCTCGCCGCTGCCGGGCGGCGCGCCGCTGCGCCTGCGCCATCGCTTGCCGCATGTCTGGACGCAGCGCGCGGCCGCCGACCGCCGGCCGTTCGGCCTCTACTGGTCGGACCGCGACGGCCTCGGCCGGTTGTTTCCCGAACCCGGCGCCGACGAACTCACCCGCTTCTACGACACGACCTCGTACGCGGCGTACATGGGGGAACGCGCCGGCGGCGGCGCTGGCGCCAGCCCGGCGCCGACCGCGCGCCCGACGCCGACCACGCGCGTGCTGCGGCGCATCGCCGCCGCCTTCGAACGCAGCGAGCCGCTGACGCCGGCGCGCGTGCACCGCCTCGTCGACGGCAAGCCGGCCCGCGTGTGCGACCTCGGCTGCGGCGCCGGCGAACTGCTGCTCGGGCTGCGCGCGCTCGGCCACGACGTGCTCGGCGTCGACCCCAACCCGACGGCGATCGCCACCGGCCAGCGCACCGGGCTGCGCGTGCTGCCCGGCACCGCCGAGGACCTGCCGGCCGACTGCCCCCGCGCCGCCTTCGACGTCGTCGTCATGTCGCATTCGCTGGAGCACTGCCGCGATCCGCTGCGCGCGCTGCGCCACGCCCACAGCCTCGTCCGACCCGGCGGCCGGCTCGTGTGCGACGTGCCCAACCACGCCAGCGCCGGCTTCGCCTGCAGCGGCCCGAGCTGGTTCCACACCGACGCCGGCCGCCACCTCTGGTTCTTCACGCCGCAGAGCCTGCGCGCCATGGCGGCGGCGACGGGGTGGACCGTCGACGGCTTCGAGTTCGACGGCTTCGCCCGGCAGTTCGACTGGCTCGCCAAGGAACAGGAAGTATGGGACGCGCTGTACGGCGACGGCGCGGGCGGCGGGTCGCCCCCGCCGCGGCCGTCGGTCGGCATGCAGGTGCGCCTGCTCGGCAAGGCGCTGCTCGGCGGCGCCGCCGTCCGCCACGACGCCGTGCGGCTGCTCGCGTCACGCCGGTAGGCCGACCGCGCTCAGCGCACGCCGGGTCGGCCAGCCTCGACCACGAACGTCGCCGTCGTCTTCGTCCTGCCGCCGGGCTTGGTCACGACGTCGGTGCAGCGATAGTCGGCCCGCCACTCCTTCGGCGTGACCTCGCATGCGACGTAGCCGCGCCGGCGCTCCAGGTGACGCAGCCCCGGGTTGTGCTGCCGCAACTCGAACAACTCGCCGGCGGCGTCGACGCCGTCGCCGCCGCTGCTGATCGACGAACCGACGAACTCGGTGGCCACGACCTTGGCCTTCGCATCGTGGTCGTCGACGCGCAGGTCGTTGACGTAGTGCGCGTGGATGTCGCCGGTCAGCACGATCGGGTTGGCGACCTTGCGCTCGGCGAGGAAGCGCAGCAACTCCGCGCGTTCGTGCAGGTATCCCGGCCACTGGTCCATCGACCAGCGGCGGCCCTCGAC
>JADCJE010000099.1 GCA_020247305.1 Phycisphaerales bacterium
CGACCCGGTCGCGCCGCGCGCGACCGAGGCCGCCGACCGCGAACTGACCGAGGCCGACATCCTGCCGTTCGAGCAGGAGGAGAAGCGGCTGCTGGCGCGCGCCCTGCGCGCGACCAAGGGCCAGGTGCGCCGCGCCGCGCAACTGCTCGGCATCGGCCGCGCGACGCTGTATCGCAAGATCCAGCAGTACCACCTGCCGTTGCGCTGACCGCGGCGAAGACGCCGCGATCGCTCCGGGCCGCGCCGCAGCTATCCTGCCGGCGATGCGCGCGATCCCGATCCTGCACCGCGACGATCACCTCGTGGTGGTCGACAAGCCGGCGGGGATCCTGGTCGTCGAAGCGCCCGGTCGCCGCGGCCCGACGCTGGTCGACGCACTGACGCGGCAACTCGGCGTGCGCGTCCAGGCCGTGCACCGCCTCGACGAGGACACCACCGGCGCGATGGTCTTCGCGCTCGACGCCGAGGCCCGCGCCGGCCTCGACGACATGTTCCGCCAGCACGCCGCCACCCGCGAGTACCTCGCGCTCGCATCGGCGGCGCCGTCGCCACCCGCGGGGCGCATCGAATCGCAACTCGCCGAGGACGCCAGCGGCGTGGTGCGCGTCGTGCGCAGCGGCGGCGAACGCGCCGTCACGCACTACGAGACCCTAGCCCGCCGCGGTCGCTGCACCCTGCTGTGCTGCCGGCTGGAGACTGGCCGCCGCAACCAGATCCGCGCCCATCTCGCCGCGCTCGGTTGCCCGCTGGCCGGCGACCGCAAGTACGGCTTCCGTGCGCGCGGCGACGAACGCTTCCCGCGCGTCATGCTGCACTCCTGGCGCCTCGCCTTCCCGCATCCGGTGACGGGCGCCGCGCTCGCCATCGAAGCCCCGCCCGAAGCCGCCCTCGCGCCCTGAGCGCGGCGCGATTTCCCGGCGCCGGCACGCGCACGCGCGCCGTAGACTCGCGCCCCGCGTGCGCGTGCCCATCGAATTCTCGGAGCGATCGCTGCTCGGCTTCCTGGCCAGCACGCGCCTGCCCATGGTGTCGCGGATCGGCGACTGGACCCGGCGGATCGCGCTGCTGGGCGCCGCGGTCTGCGCGGTCCTCGGCGCGGCGAGCCTGCTGGTCGACGCGAACGGCTTCTGGGCGGCGCACCTGCCGCTGTCCGGCGCGCTGCCGGCGCTGTCGGCGACGCCGTGGTTCCTCGTCGCCTGGCTCGATGCGCGCCGGCAGCAGTTGCTGCGCGCCGGTTCGTGGCTGGCGTTGGCGCTGTTGCTGCTGACGGCGCTCGCCGGCTGGCCGCGCGGCGTACGCGACCTGACGTGGCTGGCGCTGCCGGCGATCGCCCTGCTCGCCGGACTCGGGCTCGGCGTGCTGCGCGGCCTGCCGCTCGCGATCGCGGGCGCAGCGGCAGCGCTGCTCGCCGGTCGGTTCGGCCCGGCGTCGGCGACCAGCGCCGCCGACGGCGACATCGCCTTCGCCTTCGGCCTCGCCGGCCTCGTGCTCGGCATGGCGCTGGCGGGCGCGCTCGCCAATCGCCTGCTGTACGTCACGTTGCTGACCGCGCAGGCCGAGCGCCGCGACGCGCTGGAGTCGACGCACGTGCTGCGCCGGCGCGAGAAGCTGCTGCGGCACGCGCTGCGCGTCGACACGGTCGGCGAACTCGCCGGCATGGTCTGCCACCAGCTGCGCAACACCTTCCAGGTGCTGCTCGGTCACGTGACGCTCGGCGCCATCGCCGACGACGCCGAACGGCGCAATCGCCTCGCCCTGATCGAGCAGACC
This sequence comes from Phycisphaerales bacterium, assembly GCA_020247305.1. Classification (GTDB taxonomy): domain Bacteria; phylum Planctomycetota; class UBA1135; order UBA1135; family UBA2386; genus UBA2386. Next base: position 1,771 of record JADCJE010000099.1, read on the forward strand.
GTCGAGCAGGCGAAGCCGTTGCTCGACCACCTGATGCGCATGTCGCATCCCGAGGATGGCCAAGCCGGCGACATCGACGTCGGCGACGTGGTTGCGCGCTTCCTCGACCACGCGCGGCACGTGCTGCCGGCCAACATCCGGCTCATCGGCGAGATCAGCCCGATCCACCGCACGGCCCACCTCGACGCCGAAGGCCTGCTGCACGCGCTCTGGAACCTGGTGATCAACGCCCGGCAGGCGATCGCCGGGGAGGGCAGCATCACCGTGCGCGCCGGCGAGACGCCGCGCGGCGCCTGGATCGAAGTGGCCGACGACGGCTGCGGCATGGCGCCCGAGGTGCGGGCGCGCATCTTCGAGGCGTACTTCACGACCAAGCCGCCCGGCCAGGGCACCGGACTCGGACTGACGGCCGTGGCGCGCTTCGTGCGCAGCAGCCGCGGCGCGGTGTCGGTGGCGAGCGAGGTCGGTCGCGGCACCACGTTCCGGTTGGAGTTCCCGACCGACGCGGCGCCGAGCCAGGCAACCGGCTGACCGCGACCCCGGGCCAAGCCCGGCCGCGGCGTCAGACGACCACGCGCCGACCGAGGCGCCGCGACAGCACGTCCGCCAGGACCTGGGGCAGCGGCCCACGGCCCTTGGTGTCGAGCCACTGCCCGTCTTCCGCCATGGCGAAATGCCACGCCGACGCGCCCTCGGCGAGCCACAGCTGGTTGGCCGCCGCCTGCCGGTTGAGCACGCAGTTCTTGCCGTCCGCGAAGGCGATCTTCAGCACGCCGCCGGCGAGGTCCGCCTCCAGTTCGTCTGGATCGAAGCGATCCAGCGCCGCCAGGATGCGCCGGAAGCACGCCTCGGCCTGCTGCAGGAAGTCCGCGTTGCCGCTCGCCGTCATGGCGCCCATCGTGGGACGGCGACGCGGCACGCGCCAGGGGGGCGCGGGAACCGGCGGGCGGGCGATCCGGCATGCCCGAGCAGCGCACGACATGCCGGAGGGGCTTGCAAAGCGATGCGCTGGAAGAAAGAGTGGCCGGCGATTCTCTCCCAGAATCGCCGGCCACGGGTCCCGGCCGCGTCTTTTGCCCTCTCGATTGCGCCAGCTTCCTTGCGGTTGCCGGCGCCGCGCGGCCGGGACACTCGTCCCATGCGCCCCTGTAGACGTTCCAGGGCGCGATTCGTTCCAAGGCTGCGCGAATTTTCGGCGCGGACGGCGGCTGCGGGCACGCTGCCTGCCGCATTCCCGGCCCCGTCTACGACATCCGCCGTAGCGAGTTGTCCGGCCGCTGTACCGGACCGCTGTATCGGACCGCTGTACCGGACCGGTGGTTCCGCCGCGTGCGCGGTTCACGCGCCGCGTTCGGCCGCCGCGCGCCATTCGGCGAGCAGGTCGGTGACGCGCACGCGCTCGGCTTCGGCTTCGAAGTTGAGCAGCACGCGGTGGCCGAGCGCCTGCTGCAGGCACGCGTCGATGTCCGCGCGCACGACGGCCGGCCGACCCGCCAGCAGCGCCCGCGCCTTGGCGCCGAGCACGATCGCCTGGCCGGCGCGCGCACTGGCGCCGTAGCGCACGAAACGCCGCGTCCGCTCGCCGCTCGTCGGGCGGTCGGGGTGCGTCGCGAGCACGAGGTTGGCGACGAATTTCAGCAGGTGGCTGCCGCAGAGCACGCCGCGCACCAGCGCCTGCAGCGCGCCTAGGTCGGCGGGCGCCATGCGCGTGACTTCGAGCGTCACCGGCGCGGCCGTCGTCGCCGCCAGGATCGCCGCCATCGCGTCGCTCGACGGCGTCGCGACTTCGAGCCGGAACAGGAAGCGGTCGAGCTGCGCCTCGGGCAGCGGGAAGGTGCCTTCGAGTTCGACCGGGTTCTGCGTCGCGACGACGTGGAACGGCTGCGGCAACGGGTGCGTGACGCCGGCGACGGTGACCGAACCCTCCTGCATCGCCTCCAGCAGCGACGACTGGGTCTTCGGCGTCGCGCGGTTGATCTCGTCGGCGAGCACGAGGCCGGCGAAGACCGGGCCGGGCTGGAAGCGGAAGCGGCGCGCGCCGCCCTGCTCGTCGATGACCTGCGTGCCGGTGACGTCGCTCGGCATCAGGTCGGGCGTGAACTGGATGCGCGCGAAGTCGAGGCCGAGGCCGCGCGCCAGCGAGCGCACGAGCAGCGTCTTGCCCAGGCCCGGCAGGCCCTCCAGCAAGACGTGGCCACCGGCGAGCAGGCCGACGAGCAGGTCGTCGATGAGCGCGTCCTGGCCCAGCACCTGGGCGCGCAGCTGCGCGCGCAGGTGTTCGACCTTGGGGAGGAGTTCGGCGGCGCGGCGCTGCGGATCGTCGGCCATGCGGGAACGCGCAAGCGTAGCTTGGCCGCCGGTGCAGGCCAGACGATGATGCGGCGATGCGCGAGGGTCGCTGGTGCCTGCTGCTGCCGCTGTTCGCCGCCGCCTGTGCCGGCGTGTCCACCGATCCGCGCACGGCGTCGGTCGACGACCTGCCGCCCGCCGCGACCGACGACACCGCGCGGGCCGCGGCCCTGACCGCGGCCGACGCGGCCGTCGCCGCCTATCGCACCACCCGCACGACCGAGGCGGCCGAACACGTCGCCGCCGCACTGGCCGCCGATCCACGCTGCGGCCGCGCCCTCGCCGTGCGCGGCCTGCTGCAGTGGCGGCAGGCGCAGGCCGATGCCGCCGCCGATGGCGGCCGCACGCCGGCGCTGGCCGCGGCCAACGCCGCCGAGGCCGCGCTGCGCCGCGCCGTCGCCGCCGCGCCGCGCGACGCCTTCGCCGGCCTCGCCCTGGCGACGTTCCTCGGCGACGTCGACCACCTGAGCGCCGCCGCCGAGGCGGCCGAAGCCGCGCTCGGCGCGACGCGCGCCGCCACGGACGCCGACCGCATCGACCTGCTCGCCGTCGCCGCCGCGTGCCGCTACGAGCTCGGCGAGGAACGCGCCGCGTTGCCGCACCTGCAGGCGTACGTCGCCGCGCGCCCGGACGACGCCGACATGCAGTACCGGCTCGGCGCGGCGCAGTTGGCGATCGCCGCGCTGCCCGAGGGCCCGGCGCCGAACTCGTTCCTGCTGGCGCAGCGGCAGGCCGAAGCCGCGGCGCGCGCGTTCCAGCGCGCGTTCGAACTGCGCCTGGACGACGCCGAGGCCGGCCGCGCCGTCGCCGCCGCCTGGCTGCGCGCGGCCGACCTCGCCGCCGAACGCGACGCCGCGGGCGAACGCGCAACCGCGCTGGCCGCTGCCACCGCGCAGGCGCGCACGCTCGCCGCCCGGTTTCCCGCCGACCCCGAACCGTGGTGGCTGCTGGGCGTGATCGCCGAGCGCAGCGCCGATCCGACCGCCGCCGCGACGGCGTTCGACGCCGCGCTGGCCCGGCAACCGGCGCACCCCGGCGCGCTGCTGCACCGCGCGGCGCTGGCCGAGGAAGCGGGCGACGCGCCGCTGGCGAAGGCCCTGCTGCAGCGCGCGCTGGCCGCCGACGCCGCCGCGCCGTGCCTCACCGACGCCGAGCGCAAGCGGCTGCGCCAGCGGCTGGCGCAGCCCTGAGGCCGCGCGGCGAGCGCCAGCGCAGCGGCGCGCTCACGCGCCGAGGATTCACGCGCCGAGGATGCTGTAGCCGGCGTCGACGTAGATCGTCTGGCCGGTGACGCCCGCCGACAGGTCGGACAGCAGGAACGCGGCGACGTTGCCGACGTCGGCCTGGTCGACGTTGCGGCGCAGCGGCGCCTTCTTCGCCATGGTGTCGAGCAGCGAGCCGAAGTCCGACACGCCCATCGCCGACACCGTCTTGATCGGGCCGGCCGAGATGGCGTTGACGCGCACGCCGCGCTCGCCGACGTCGGCGGCGAGGTAGCGCGTGCTCGACTCCAGCGCCGCCTTGGCGACGCCCATGACGTTGTAGTTCTGCACGACCTTCTCGGCGCCGTAGTAGCTCAGGCACACGACGCCGGCCTGCCGGCCCGCCATCAGCGGCAGCGCGCCCTTGACGAGGCCGATCAGCGACCACGCGCTGACCTGCTGCGCCAGCGCGTAGCCCTCCCACGAGGTGTCGGCGAAGTGGCCGCCGAGCTCCTCGCGCTTGGCGAAGGCGATCGAGTGCACGAGGCCGTCGAGGTGGCCGAACGCCTTGCCGACGCCGGCGAAGAACTTGTCGATGTCGCCGGGCACGGTGACGTCGCACGGCGCCAGGAACGTCTCGCCGGGCAGCTCGGCGGCGAGCTTGCGCACCGGCTCCTCCATGCGCTCGTTCTGGTAGTTCAGCGCGATGCGCGCGCCCTCGCGGTGCAGCGCCTGGACGATGCCCCAGGCGATGGAGCGCTTGTTGGCGACGCCGAAGACGGCGACGTTCTTGCCGGACATCAAACCCATTTCTTGCCTCGTTCTGCTTCTGCGGATGCGGTGCGGAAAAGGGCCAAGATAGCGAACAGCCGCCGCGGGTCACGCACGCAGCGTGCCGTCGGCCCCGAGCGCCGCGCGGAACACCTTGCGCGACGGCGTCGTCCACGGCGTGTCGCCGTCGAGCGCGTGCCAGCGCAGCGCCCCGATCGCCGTCGGCGTCGCCGCCGCGGCCGCGTGGGCGCGCAACGTGATGCGGTGGTGGGTGATCGCGTGCTGGACCGTCGCCACGACGCCGGCGACGGCGAGCTTCGCGCCGAAGCGCTCGCGCAGGTCGGCGGCGAGGCCGTCGGCGTCGATGCTCGTCAGCACACCAGGCCCCGGCAGCTCGACCTGGCCGGCGTTGGGCTCGCCGGCGGCGATGCGACGGCCGAGCGCGCCCTGTGGCCCGACCACCAGCGCGACCCGCGCCTCGACCGCGACCGCCGGACGCGGCGGCTTCTTGCGCGGCAGCTCGCCGGCGAGGCCCTCGGCCCGCGCGACGCAATCGACGGCCACCGGACAGTCGCCGCAGCGCGGCGACTTCGGCGTGCAGACGGTCGCGCCCAGCTCCATCATCGCCTGGTTGAAGTCGCCCGGCTGCGCGCCGTCGAGCCACGCCTCCGCCTGGGCGCGCACGGCGCGGCGGCCGGGCGCGGCGTCGACCAGCTCGCGCACGCCGCGGTGGCGCGCCACCACGCGCTCGACGTTGCCGTCGACGGCGACCGCGGGCAGGCCGAACGCGATCGAGGCGACCGCGCCAAGCGTGTAGGCGCCGACGCCGGGCAGTTCCGCCAGCGCGCCGGCGTCGGCCGGCACCGCGCCGCCGTGGGCGGCGACGACCGCGCGCGCGCCGTCGCGCAGCAGCCGGGCGCGGCGGTAGTAGCCGAGCCCGCGCCACGCCACGAGCAGTTCGTCGTCGCTCGCGGCGGCGAAGCTCGCCGGCGTCGGGAAGCGGGCCAGGAAGCGCTCGTACGGGACCTTCACCGCCTCGACGCGCGTCTGCTGCAACATGATCTCGCTGACCCAGATCGCCCACGGGTCGCGCGTGCGCCGCCACGGCAGGTCGCGGCGCGCGGCCGCGAACCAGCGCAGCAGCCGCGCCGCGAACGGCGCTGCATCGGCGGCCCGGCGCGCCATCGTCAGCGTCCGTTCCCCGGTGCGAACGCTGGGCCAGGAGCGCGGCCGGTCGTCATGGGCAGCCGCGGTGCGCTCAATCGCCCAGCATGCTGGCGTCGGTCGGCCGGCTGCGGAGCTCGATGCCGAGGCGGTCGCGCAGGTCTTGTTCGGCCTTGTCGAGCAGGTCGGCGAGCTGCACCGGGTCCTCCTGCTCGGCGACGAGGTTGAGCCGGATCGTGCGCGCGCCTTCGACGCCCTGCACGCGCGTGCGGATGCTGACCAACGGGTGCTTGCGCGTCAGCTCGGCCAGCGCCTTGCTGATCACCGACTCGTCATGGCCGTGGTAGTCGACCTGCCGCTCGCCGCGCACCGTGCTGGGGCCCTCGGCGCTCATCACCGGCATGACGTGCAGCGTGAAGAAGCGCTGCATCTCGGCCGGCACGCCGGGCAGCAGGAACACCGTCGTCGACCCGACGCGCAGCTGCACCGCCGGGGCGGTGCCGACGAGGTTCTCGTGGCAGATCGCGCCGGTGGGCACCATCGCCATGCCGCGGCGTTCGTCGGTCATCGTCTCGTCGTCGACCGCGCCCTTGGCGTGCAGCCGGCGGTACGAACTGCGCACGTGCTCCAGGGCCTTTGCATCCTCCGCCAGCGGCAGGCCGGCGGCGCGGGCGAGGCAGGCGCGCGAGCTGTCGTCCCAGTTGGGCCCCATGCCGCCGGTGAGCAGGACGAAGGTCGGCTTCTGCTCCAGCGCCCACTTGATGGCCGCCGTGACCTCGGCTTCGACCCGGTCGACGACCTGGATGGTGCGGACGCGGTAGCCGATGTCGTCGATCCGGTTGGCGATGAAGGCGGCGTTCCGGTCGACGACCGACCCTTCGAGGATCTCGCGGGAGACGACCAGGACGATGACGCTCTTGTCGAACAAGGAAAAAGGCTCCGGGGACGGTCCCGAGGGGGTGCGCCGAGGGGGGCGGCCGGGCGGTCCGGGACCGCCCGCGAAATCGCATGGTAGCCGCCCCCCGGCGTTGTTGAAGCGTCGGGAAAAGGGCGCAGAATGGCCCCCTTCGTCCGCACCGACCCCCGTCCGCCGCGACCGCCCCGATGACCGACAAGATCCCGCCCGCCGACGGCCGCATCACCGATCTCCTGCTCGAGCGGGAGATGCGCGAGAGCTACCTCAACTACTCGATGAGCGTGATCCTGAGTCGCGCTCTGCCCGACGCGCGCGACGGCCTCAAGCCGAGCCAGCGGCGCGTGCTGGTCGCGATGAACGACCTCAACCTCGGGCCGCGCAGCAAGCACCGCAAGTGCGCGAAGATCTGCGGCGACACGTCGGGCAACTACCACCCGCACGGCGAGTCGGTCGTCTACCCGACGCTCGTCGGCATGGCGCAACCGTTCTCGACCCGCTACCCGCTGGTCGACAGCCAAGGCAACTTCGGCGCCATCGACGGCAGCCCGCCCGCGGCGATGCGCTACACGGAGGCGCGCCTGGGCTACCCGGCGATGCACCTGCTCGAAGACCTCGACAAGGAGACGGTCGACGAAACGCCGAACTACGACGGCACGCGCATGCAGCCGGTCGTGCTGCCGGCGCGCTTCCCCAACCTCGTCTGCAACGGCTCGACCGGCATCGCCGTCGGCATGGCCGCGAGCCTGCCGCCGCACAACCTGCGCGAGGTCGCCAAGGCGATCGAGAAGCTGCTCGACAACCCGGACGTCACGCTCGACGAGCTGCTGGAGGTCGTGCAGGGACCGGACTTCCCGACCGGCGGCACGATCATGGGCCGCAGCGGCATCCGCAACGCCTACGCCAGCGGTCGCGGCAACGTCGTGGTGCGCGCCAAGTACCACGTCGAGGAGAAGAAGGGCCGCAAGCTGCTCGTCTTCACCGAGGTGCCCTACCAGATCAAGACGACGACGATCCTGGAGCGCATCGACCACCTGGTGAAGACCGACCAGATCGACTCGATCTCGGACGCCAACGACGAGAGCAACGACCGCGTCGGCCTGCGCCTCGTCGTCGAGCTCAAGAAGGGCGTCGAGGACGAGATCATCACGGTCAACCAGCTGTTCAAGCTGTCGCCGCTGCAGAGCACGTTCTCGATCATCAACCTCGCGATCGTCGACGGCCGCCCGCGCACGCTCGGCTTCAAGCAGATGCTGGAGTGCTACCGCGATCACCGCGTCGACGTGATCAAGCGGCGCACCCGCTACCTGCTGCGCAAGGCCGAGGAGCGGCTGCACATCCTGGATGGCCTGCGCCTCGCGGTGCAGAACATCGACGAGGTCATCGAGATCATCAAGTCGTCGGCCAACGCCGAGGAGGCGCAGCGGCGGCTCGTCGCGCGCTTCAAGCTGTCGGAGATCCAGGCGCGCGCGATCCTCAGCATGCGCCTGTCGCAGCTGACCGGCCTGGAGATCGACAAGCTCAACGCCGAGCACAAGGAAGTGACCGACAAGATCGCCTACTACAAGACGATCCTGGCGGACAAGAAGGTGCTGGCCGGCCTGATGAAGGACGACCTCAAGGAGATGGTCGAGCAGTACGGCGACGCGCGCCGCACGATCGTCAGCGACGAGGAGGTCGGCAACTTCGTCGCCGAGGACCTCATCCCCGACGAGATGATGGTCGTGACCGTCACGCACCAGGGCTACATCAAGCGCACCGCGCTCGACCAGTACCGGACCCAGGGCCGCGGCGGCAAGGGCGTCAGCGGCGCGGAGACCAAGGAAGGCGACTTCCTGTGGAACCTGTTCGTCGCCAGCACGCACGACTTCCTGCTCTTCTTCACCGACAAGGGCCGCGTCTACTGGAAGAAGGTCTACGAGCTGCCGAGCCTCGGCCGCACCGCCAAGGGCCGCGCGCTCGCCAACGTCGTCGAGGCGCAGGAGGGCGAGAAGATCACCGCGATCCTGCGCGTCGAGTCGTTCGACGACCGCTTCCTCGTCACCGCGACGAAGAAGGGCCTGATCAAGAAGACGGCGCTGGAGCAGTACAGCCGGCCGCGCGCCGGCGGCATCATCGCCGTGGGCCTGGAGGAGGGCGACAGCCTCGTCGGCGTCAACCTCTGCCGCGCCGGCCAGTCGATCGTGCTCGGCACCGCCGACGGCATGTCGATCCGCTTCGAGGAGGAGGACGCGCGCGCCATGGGCCGCAGCGCCGTCGGCGTCTGGGGCATCCGCCTGGAGGACGGCGACGAGGTGCGCGACATGGTCGTCACCGACGGCACCGGCTCGCTGCTGACCGTCTGCGAGAACGGCTACGGCAAGCGCACGCCGGTCGAGGACTACCGGTCGCAGAGCCGCGGCGGCAAGGGCATCATCGACATCAAGACCAGCGACCGGAACGGCAAGGTCGTCAACCTGCTCGCCGTCGCCGACGACGACGAGGTCATGCTGATCACCAAGGACGGCCAGATCGTCCGCACCAAGGTCGACCAGATCAGCGTCGTGGGCCGCAACACGCAGGGCGTGCGCTGCATCGCCCTCAACGAGGGCGACAAGCTGGTCAGCGTCGCGCGCATCCCGCGCGAGGAGCCGGTCGCCCAGGAACCCGCAGCCGCCGACAAGAAGTGACCCCAGCCATGGCCAACTACCTCGACAAGCTCACGAACGACATGAAGGCGGCGATGAAGGCCGGCGACAAGCCGCGCCTCGAAGTGCTGCGCATGCTCATCAGCGAGCTGAAGAAGAAGGCGATCGACGCCAAGGTCGACAACCTCCCCGACGACGAGGAGGCGGCCGTGCTGCAGAAGGCGATCAAGACGCGCGCCGACTCGGTGTCGCAGGCCAAGGCCGCCAACCGGCCCGAGATCGCCGCGAAGGAGCAGTTCGAGATCGACGTGATCACCGGCTACCTGCCCAAGCAGATGGACGCCGCCGAGGTGACCGCCAGGGTCAAGGAGATCGCCGCCGCGATCGGCTACCAGGGCGGCAAGGACACCGGCCGCTTCATGAAGGAGTGGATGGCGAAGTACAAAGGCCTCGCCGACGGCAAGCTGGTGCAGGACGCGCTGAAGACGCTGGGCTAGGCGTCTGCGCCACGGGACGCGCGCCGAGCCGGTGCGTGGGGTTGCGGTCGGGGGGACAACCTCGACCGGACGCAGATCGAGCAAGTCACCGAAGCTCGGCGGCGAACTCCGGGACGCGCAGGACGCGGGCCGGGCGGCGCGGCGTGCTGCGGCGCCGAGTGCGCGGCGGTGCACGTCCCCCTCCACGCCGTGCGCACCGCGGTGGACGGGGCACGCCGCGCCCACCGCGGTGCGCGCGGCGTGTACGCTCACCGGTCGCGGCAGCGGCCGCGCCCCGCGTATTGACCTCGCCCTCGTCGATGCCCTCGTCGATCCCGTGCCCGGATTGCGGCCAGCCGATGGCCGCCGGCGCGGCCCGTTGCGCGTCGTGCCGCACGGCGGCGGCGGGCGCGACGGGGGGCTGCGCCGTCTGTGCCGCGCCGCTGCGCCCGGGCGAGCGGCAGTGCGCCGCGTGCGGCCACCGCGTCGTGCTCTCGCACGCGGCCTTGTCGGCGCAGGCGCGACGCGAAGCCGCAACCCGCCTGCGCGCCGACGCCGAACGCAACCTCGCCGGCGGCAACCTCGCTGCCGCCGGCCTTGTGCTCGACGAGCTGCGCGCGCTCGCCGCCGATGCGACCGACGAAGCGGTGTGCGCCAACCTCGGCCGGCGACTGGCGACGGCGGTCGCCACAGCCCGCGCCGCGCGCGCCGAGGCGGTCGCGGCACAGTTGCGCGCCGGCGACGTGCGCGCCGCCGAGGCCGGCCTGCGCGCGGCGCGGGCCGTCGGCCTCGACGACGAGGCGGCCGACGCGCTCGCCGCGCGCATCCGCGCCAGCCACCGCGCCGCGTGGCGCCGTCGCCTGCTGCGCGCCGCGGCCGGCGTCGCGCTGCTCGGCGCCGGCGCGCTCGCCTGGGTCGCGCGCGGCGACCGGGCGGCCATCGCCGACGGCGTGCGCGCGTTCGCCGCCGGTCGCTTCGCCGAGGCCGAGGACGGCTTCCGGCGCGTCCTGCTGCGGCATGACGCCGTGGCCGCCGGTCGCGCCGCGCTCGCCGCCATCGCCGGTCGCGCCCGCTCCTGGGACGACGCCGATGCGGACCTGCTGCACACGACAGCGCAGGCGCTGCGGCCGGTGGTCGAGCTGGCGACCGTCGTCGCCGCCGCCGCGGCGCGCGTGCCGGCGCGCCTGCAGCAGGAAGTGACGGCCCGCGGCCTGGTGCTCGCCGCCGATGGCCTGCGCCAGCGCAACGGCGCACCGATCGACCCGGACCCGGCGGCGAGTTGGGCCTTCCGCCTCGCCGACGGCCCGCCCGCGGCAACGGCGGCCGGCGGCGCGCCGCTGGCGAACGGCGTCGCCGCAGAGGTCGGCCTCGTCTGCCGCCATCGCGACGGCGTCGAATACGTGCTCCCTGCGGCGCTGCGACGCAAGGACCGACCGCCGGCGTTGCGCTGGCTGCAGGCCGCATCGCCGCAGGCAGAAGGCGGGCCGACCGCTTCGGCGCGGGCGGCAGCCCCGTCCCACGCGTTGCCCGACCTCGACGTCGGCGCCGCCGCCACGCTGGCGTTCGTCGTCGACGATGCGCAGGCGATCGGCGGCGACGCGACGCCGGCGACCACGATCCTCGCCGATCCGCCCGAGGTCGTGCGCTGCACAGCGCCGACGCCGCTGCCCGACGGCGCCTGGCAGGTGCGCGTCCTCGGCGTGACGCCCGGCGAGGCGACGCTCGAAGTGCGGGCGCGCGACTTCTGCGGCAATGCCAGCCCGCCGCTGCGCGGGACGCTGCGCGTGCGCGCCGCGCCTGCGGCCGCCGAGCAGGTCGCGACGACGCTGCCGGACCCGCCGCGCCTGCGCGGCGCGCTGCCTGCCGCCACCAACGCGAACAGCCTGCGCGTCGAGGCCGTGGCGGCAGGCGCCGACGCCATCGCCGTGTTCGACCGCGCCGACGACCGGCGCATCGCCGCGCTTGTGCGTTTGGGCGACGCCTTCGTCGGCACGCTGCCGCTGCCCGAGGGCACGCTGCGCTGGCGGTTGCACGCCAGCAACGCCGCCGGGGTGCGCGACGCCGATCTCGACGACGTCGTCTGCGACCGCACGCCGCCGCAGGTGACGGCGTACCCGCCGACCATCGTCGAGGTCGGCGCGCCGCTCGCGGTCACGTGCAACGAAGCGCTCGCCGGGTCGGCGAACGACTTCCGCGGCGACATGCTCGGCGTCGACGGTCGCCGCCTGCTGCTGCGACCGATCGAGCACGTCGGGGCCTTCGCGCGCCTGTTCGCCGCCGCCGACCGCCTCGGCAACACCATGACGCAGCATGTCGTCAGCGGCGTCGCCGTGCGGCGCACGCTGCTCGGCACGCCGGCGGCGCCCGCGGGTCGCCGCTGGCTGTTCCCCGGCGCGCCCAGCGCCCTGGTCGGCGACGGGCAGGCGATGCACTGGCTCGACGGCCAAGGCGGGGCGCGCAGCCTGCCGCTCGGCGACCTCGGCGCGCCGGTCGCCGCCGATACGAGCCTGGTCGGCCGCTGCCTCGTGCTGCACGCCAGCGGCTACGTGACCGCGTGGGCCCGCGCCGCCGACGGCGCGTGGTCGGCGCTGGCGCCGCCACGGCGCGGCCTGCGGCGCGGCGAACAAGGCGACGCGATCCTCTGGCAGCCTGATCTCGGC